>JAJTYR010000015.1 GCA_021463505.1 Burkholderiaceae bacterium
CGCCTCGCGCATCGGGCCACCTCGGCGAAGAGCCGAAGTGCGATGGACGCCGCGGGCGGCCGATGCAATACCTGCACGCGCCTGCGGAGCAAGCCCTTCCAGGGCTCCCGGGGGTGGGGCGCGGCGGCGTCCGGACTGCCAGGATCGGGGCGTCGCCGCGCTTGCTTTGCTTCGGCTGCCCGAAGTATCGCCGCGTCGATCCGCCCGCGCGACACCGGGCGACTGCACTCGATGCCGCTACTGGTCCTTCCGGGGGGGCACCCTACGGGCGCCCCGGAGGACATCAGAGATAGAAATCCAGAGCAAGAACCAACATCAACGTCGACCTCGGCTCGAACTCCGCGGCAAATAGCCGCGCTTCTTGGCCGTCACTCACAGCGGGTCAAGACCAGATTGAAGTCTTGTCGGGTCTCGCGGGCGCGGGTGAGCAGGCGGGCCCGCACCGAAGCGGCCGTGTTGCGCTGGTTCATGACAGGCTTTCCATGTAGGGGCGCATCACATTGGCCACTCGGCACAGCGATGCATAGCGCCAGAGTTCGTCCATGCTTACGCGCTTGGCTCGCCAGGCTTCCTGCAGGGATTCCATCGCGACATCGAGGCCGATCTTGTTGCGGAACTTGAAGCAGTCGGCCACGGTGCGGGCGACGTTGGTCACGCGCACGGTCACGCCATCGATCCGGTGCTCTTCAATCCCATCGGTCAGCGCAGCGCCGGAGAAGCGCACGATGCGCAGCGGCGGATAGTCCATCTTCGGTGCACGCGCCTTGTTGGGAATCGCCAGCCAGACCTCGAATGGCGACTGCGTGGTGAGGTCGTGCACCCGCAGTGCCGACAGCAGGCAGACGATGGCTTGCGGGTGTTTGCGGGCCACCTCGGCCAGCGTGCCATGCTCGGATACGCGGCGATCGGGACGGGCATACAGACCGCGACCCACGCGGACGAGCAGGCCCTGCCGAACCAGCCGCGTGAGGGCGACACTGGGCAGACCCAGCGCGTCGAGATCTCGCGGGCGTATGAGGCCGCGCTGGGCGGCGAGATCGAGAATGGTCTGGTGCGAAGTTACCATGCTGCCATGATGTTGTATTACGTCGGTAGTTGTCAATATGTACCGACAAAACACAACAAAGGCGGTTTGCTTTGCTCCCCGATGCTGCAATCCAACCGCTTGATTCGTCCGCGCGTAACTCTTTGATCTGTATGGCGCTGACTTGTGGCCTTTGCGGACTTCGGGCCAGTTTCAGGGAGCGAGGCCGGAGCGAGGAATGGCCAGGAGAGAGTGGAATGTGGCCCGAAACGGGCAATTCGGGCGGCTGGCGAAGTCCGCAGGCTTCCGCAGGAACCCCCAAGAACACGCGGGAACCGGCGCGATCGGGCAAGAAAAAACCCCAACCGAGAACGGTTGGGGTTTTGTTATTGGTGGGCCGGCGTCTACCGAACAACACGCCGAAACCCGCATGATTGCTTGTTCTTCGTAGCCGGCATCCAGTGAGTTACCCCCAAAGTTACCCTCTGAATCGGCTTGCTGCCCCACCTATTGCGGCCTTTTTTCATGCGCTCGCGGGCCGTTCGTCCTAAGCCACCAAGCCGATACCGTCGCCCGCCGAGCCGGCGCACGATCCCTGCATGGATCACGATGCGATCAACGAACGATGCGCCCGCGAAATGCTCGCCTGGCTCGATCAGCAGGCGTCAGGCGTCAAGGCAATCGGTCAGGCGAACGGACAACCTAACGCGCAACCCAAGCCGCAGGGCAGCGCGGCCCGGTGCGGTTCGCCGCCGTCCGCAGAATCCCGCCGCCCGCGCCGGCCGCGTCAACCGAAGCGACAACCAAACGGGAAGGGCGGCCACTAGCGCGGGATCGGGGTTCGAATTACCCGTATGGGGCGCTTCTGGGGAGGACCCGCTACAGTTCGCCAAGCCCGTCGCGCTGCGCCCGAAGTAGCGCGTTCATCGCTTTGGACAGTTCGCGCAGCTTGCGCCAGTGCCCGCCGCGATAGCCGTTCATCTTCGAGCGTGTCTTACCCTCGGCCGTGCGCGGCCCGGTCGATTGCTCCCACGGTTTCCAGCGCCGGATCGCCTCGGCCGCTCGCGCTCGTCGTTCCGGTGTCCAGCCGTTCGCCATCGCTCACCCCCAGAAGTTCGGTTGTCGCGGAATCGTTTTCGCCCGCGCGCGAGACAGCCGGCGCGGTCCCGTTGTTCACCTGTTGCGGCCCGTGCGCGATGTTCGCCTGGCGCGCGAAGATCGCCGGCCCGGCCTTGATCGTCGCCAGCGTTTCGAGCGTCGCCCGGCACTGGCTCTGCGCCTTCAATGCGAGCCGCAGGAACGTTTCCATTTGCTTCAAGTATTCCTGCGAGTGCGCCCGGCGAGCAAGGCTCGTGAAGATCGCTTGCAGCGCCGTCGCCTGCCCGTAGAGCATCGCCTCGGCGCGCTTCATGTCGCCGGCCCAGATATCCGTCGCGCCGTCGCTCAGGCATTCGACAAGCGCGCCCATGTCCAGGTCGCCGAATGGTGCTTTCAGGTATTCGTGCGCCAGCACCGCGCCCTGGACGCTCGCCCGCAGTGCAATCTTTGCCTTCGCGTCGGCCGCTTCCTTGTCGGTCGGCTCGGGAAACTTCGCTACGGCCGTGCGCTTCGGTTGCGCCGGTTTGCCGGTCTTGCGCTTCGTGCTCATGCGTCAGTCCGAATTGAATTGATCAGTGCGCTGGAAAAAAATCTCCGCATGGGATCAGGCGCGGTTTCCGTCAAGCGTTGCCCGAAGGATTCGCACCCCCCTACCCATCGAACGCACCACACCGCGCCCCGCCGTCGTCGGGCAGCGCGTGCATGAACCCGTAGACGTGCGGCAGATCGTCGCGCCCGGTGCAATGGCCATCGGACAGCCCCGGCCGGCGGAAGTGCTTGCAGCGCCGGCAGCGCCCGATGCGCGCGTGCATGGCCTCGATCAGCCCGCGCGTTCCGTCGGCATCGAGCGCGAGCATTGCCGGCAGCGCTGTACGGTCGGCGTCGTCATACAGCCCGGCTTTCGCGCACGCATCGAATAGCGCCGCCAGGTCGGCAGGCACCGGCACGGCCGGCGGTTCCGGTATCGGCTCGGCCGCGATGGCGGCCGGGTAGCTGGCGAGCGCCCCGGCATGATCGACAGCCGGCGCGAACACTACGGCCACCGGGTCCAAGTTCGGGAAGTGCAGTAGCCAGAGTGCAGCGCGTGCCGTAACGTCCGCAGGTGCCGTAACAGGCGTAACAAGCGTGCAAACCAATGCGGGCGCGGGTTTCGCTGTTACGTCTGCGGTTTCGGCTGCCGTAACAGGCGTAACAGCGTGGCCTTCCAGCCGCGACAACAGTGCATCAAGCCCCATCGTCGCCTCGCAGCCTGTCGGCGTGGATCGCGTACAGGCGAACCAGACGCCCGCCGATGCGCTCGGGCTTCGAGCGTTCGCCGCTGCTCGCTGGCAGCGCGCCAACTTCCTGCAAAGCGCCGAGCGCCCGCTTGAAGTCGAAACCCGACAGGGCTTCGCGCATCGCTGCGCCGTTGAACAGGTAGACGCGCCCGCCGGGCGTGTTGCGCCACCAGCCGGCCCGATTGATCCGCACGGCATCGCCGCCGCCTGCATCGGCATCCGAGAATCGGCTATCGCCGTGCCGCTCGATGAATTCGGCGACTCGCTCGGGAATCTGCCGCCGCTCGTCGTTGCCACGGCCGCGCATCCCCTGCCACGCCCGGAACGCTTCGGCGGTCGCCTTGATCGCTTCGCCCTCGGGCCAGCCGGTCAAGCCGTATTCGGTCGCCAGTTCACCGGCCAACGCCACCAGGGCGAAGCGCGCCGCCGCTCGCTTGTCCTGACCCTCGGCGCCGTCGGCCGCGAAGTCGGGTAGTGGCTTGATGCGTTCCAGCAGTTCGGCCAGGTTGCGCGCGTCATGCGTCAGCCGATGCAGGAACGCCCGGCCCGCGTGTCCGTAGTGCGTCGCCGCCGCCCGCTTGATCGCGTCCGATAGCGCCGGCCCGTCGGCGAAGCCGTGCAACGTGTCCCATGCGCCGTATCGGCGCGCTGCCGGCACGTCCAACAGTCGCACGGCTTGGCCCGCCTTCGCCGCTCGCCCGCCCTCGGCCATTGCCGTTGCCAGCGCCCGCTCGCCGCTCGACAGCACCACGCAGCGCCAGCGGGTCACGCTTCGCGCCGCGCCCGTTCGGCTCGCCCGTTGCTTGCCGCGCCCGTTGCCGAGCGCATAGACGATGGCCCCGACTTCGCGCGGGTCGCATTCGCTGATTTCGTCCAGCGCCAGCAGGCAATCATTGAACAGCGCCGCCGCGCCCTCGATGCCGTTTGCCGTCGCCCGCCAGCTTCGCCGGTAGTTCGGCCCGCCCCAGGTCGCGCACGCGGCTTCAATCGCCGTTGTCTTGCCCGTCGACGAATCGCCGACCAGGTGAACGCCGCCGCCCTCGGCGTTGCAGCGCGCCAGCAGCGGCCCGGCGAACGATGCCGCAACTGCGAGCGTCAGCAGCGGATTACCCACGGCCCGCGCCGCAATGTCGGCTCGCCACCCTTCGAGCGTTCCGCCGCGCGTGTACTCGTCATGCCCGCGTTCGCCGGATTGGAAGATCACGCCCGCGCCGGCCGGCCCGATCACTTCGTCGGGCAGCACGAACGACGCACCGCACCAGCCGACTTGCAGCGCGCAATGGACGCGCCGCTTCGGGGTCAGGGCTTGAAGGTATTGACCGAGCAGGCGATGCGCGTTCGGGTCGATCACCACGCCCATTGCCAGCAGCTCGCCGCGCAATTCCTCGCCCGATGCGCGCAGCAATTCCATCGGCATTGCCCACTCGCGCCTGCGCCCGTTCGTGTTCACGAACCGCAGCAGCCGGCCGAAGTTGCCTTCCCGTCCGTCATGCGTCACGGCTTCGACGTGCAGGGGTGAGCACACCCACTGCTCGATGAGCATCGGCGGATCGTCGGGCCTGCGACCGTGTTTCACTCCGAAGTACCAGACGCCCGGCCGGTACTTCCTGCCGTCGCTTTCCGCCCAATCGTCCAGGGCGACAAAGCGCGGCCGTTCGTCCACGCCCGGAATCGCGCCGGCTGTTACGCCTGTTACGGCAGCGGAATCGCCAGCCGTAACAGGGGAAACCGCGCCAGTGCTTGCTTGCACGGCTGTTACGGCTGTTACGGCTGTTTCCGACGTTACGGCGGGCGATGCGGCCTCGCCGGCTTCCTCGCGGTCAGAATCGACGCTGGCGGGCCTATCGTCGCCGGATGCAACATCGGCCCTCGCCGATGCAATCGCGGCGTCTACGGCCCGTTTCACGGCTTCCCGGCCCCGGTGCGCGGCCATGTCGTTGAAGTCGGTCGCGCCCTCGGGCCGCTCGGCCCCGAAGTCGGGCACGGCCAGCGCCGCGCCAACGTCGCGCGCCGCCTCGACGGCGTGCGGGTCGGGTTCGCCGCTCGCCTTCAGCACGTCGGCAAGGATCGCCAGCAGCGCGCCCGGATAGCGTTCCCGCATCGCTCGGGCCGCCGCCGCTAGCTGGCCCGCAGATAGCGCGGCAATGGCCGGATGGCCTGTCGCCTCACGCGCCGATAGCGCGGTCGCCACACCCTCGGCGATCAGGATGCACAACCCCGCGCCGTCGTCGTCCGGAAGCGCCTGAGCGGCCCAATATCCGCCCGCCTTCGCCCCGCCTGCCAGTGCCGACTTGCGGCCGTCGCCGTCGATCATCTCGACAGTGGACAGCTTGCCGCCGATCTTCACGGGCGCGAGCAGGATTCGCCCGGCGAGTCGCTCGCCCTTCGCTTGCGGCTCGTACCCGATGATGCGCGCCACATCGGCGGCCTGCATCTCGCGTAGCGTCGCCACCGGCGCGACGCCTTTGCGGACAAGATAGGGATGATCCGCGCCGGCCGGCGTGCCCGCCGCCCACAGCGCCCGCGCCTTGCGTGCGGCCTCGGCTCGGCGCTTGGATTCGTCGGCCTCGCGCTGCGCCTTCATCGCCGCTACCCGCTCACGGTGGGCGGCTTCCTCGGCCGGCGTCAGCGTGCGGCCAACGTCTGCCCGCCACGTCTGCGAAAGCCCGGTGCGCCAGTCGCCGAATGCGCCGGCCGGGATGCCGTCGTCGTGCGCGATGTACCAGCCGGCATCATCGATGCGCTTGCCGTTCGTGCCGAAGCGCCGCAGCTTGCCGTCGGCCTCGATCACGTCGGGCGGGTTCAGCCCCGCCGCGCGCATCGCCTCGCGGAACTGTTCGGGCGCGTTACGCATCGTGCGCCCCTTCGCCGGCATCGCGCCGCTTGCGAGCTTGGTAGACGCTCAGGACTTCGTGCGCGAGCAGTCGCCAGCCCTTGCGCTCGGCCCCCGTCTTGTCCGTCCAGCTCGTCACCTCCAACGTGCCGGCGGCTGCGATGCTTGACCCTTTGTGCAGCCGCATCAAGCGCTCGCCGGCCGTCGGATCGAACACTGCAATCCCGACAAATAGCGACTCGGTGCCTGCGGCCACGCGCGCCGATGCGGTCCAGTAGCGATTGCCGTTTGATGCAGTGCGCTCGGTCGGCTCGCCGGTCAGCGGCCCGCTGATGATCGCGTCGATCATTGGACGCTTCCCGATCCGCGGGCAATAGTTGCTGGATCGGAAACGATCAACGCATCCGGCAGCGTTTCGCCCGCTAGGCGCTTGACGGCCACCACCGCCGCGAGAACGAACGTGCCGACAACCTGCGCCGCCTGGGATGATCGGGCTGAAGTGCCGTCCAGCTTGCGCCCGCATCGGTAGTCCATCAGGTAGCCGAAAGGACGAACCAGCGCAGGATGATCGAACATCATCAGTGCGATCTTCTTCGAGCGCGGCTTGCGCCCGCAGCATGGGCACCGACGGAAGGCAATGCAGAGTTCGCCATCTACCTCCGCAAGCGCGAAGTCAACATTCAGCGTGAGCCTGGGAAGCACGTCGCCGATGGGCGCGAACCGCGCCGCGCCAGCGTCAGGCGCGATAGAATCGGGGCTGCTTGAGGTAACTTCCGGGGTCGCGCGGTCGGTAGCTGCGCGGCCCTCGTCTTTTGTGGGGATCGTCATTGCGGCCCCCTCAATTGCCGGCCTGCGCGATCAACGCGCGGATATCCTCGATGCGCCATGCCGTTGTGCGCGGCCCGATCTTCACCGGCTTGGGGTAGCGGCCCGACTTGATGCCGCCCCACCAGGCGGACTTGCTGATCGGGACGATTGCGGGAACGGGCGGCTTCGCGCGCGGATTGCCGATGATTTGCGGCAGGCGCAGGAAGCCAGTTTCGGGAAGTGTGTGCATTGTGGATTGCTCGCGTCCGAGTTGAGACGCTGCAATCCTCGGCCGATCATCTCACCGCGTGGCCGAATTCGGGAATGACGAAACCGAATTCGGCCGGTCGGCCAAGCCCGGCGCGGCTTTGCGACCAATTCTAGCGGGCCGTCGGCGCGCTCTTTTCGATCATGTCGAACGCCTCGCGCAGCTTGGCGCGCAAAGTGTCATCGGAAACACTCAAGCCGAGTTCCTCGGCGTCGCGCCGCACTTCGCCAAGCTTTTCGATCCTGCTCGCCTTCGGGTCGATGCCATACCCGCGAACCGCCAGTACCGCGATTATTCGCAGAAGCGTATTCCGCTCAGTTGTGCCAGTTGTGCCTGCACGTTCGGTTGTTCGGGGCGCTCGCCCGAAAGTCTCCCGGTCGAGCCTTTCGACCTCTTCGCGCAGCATGAACAAATGCCCGATGTCGATTTGGATGGGCGGATCGAATTCACATTGCCACCAGGCACCCCGATCAAATCGCATCGCGCTATGCATTTCGAGCGGGAAGGCGTCCGGCATCTCACAGAACCGCAGGTCGTCGATTTCGATTTCGTAGAAACCGGCCGGCATGTCTGTAGTAGTCCGGGCCTTCCATTTGTCGAATTCGGCACGCAGCGCCTCGGCTCCCTCTTTGTCCAAGTCGTCCAAGTCTGACTCGTCGATCTCTGGCTCATCGACTATCCGCACCATATGCTTCGCCTTCACCATTCCGTAGGCGTTCGCGCATATTTGCGCCCGATCCCGCGAGCCCATGTGAAGCAGGTCGTGCACCGTGCATTCCCACCGTTCAGCCAGCTCGGTCAGCCGGTAGTAGTCCCGTTCAACCATCGCGCGCCCCTCTGCGCTCCTTGATCGGGAAGCCGCGCCAGCCGGGCAAGGGAACCCGGTTTTCGCCCCGTCGGGCTAGGCGCGGCTAAGTCGTCAAGCCACGTCGCCGTGTAGCTGGATCACGTCGGCCCCGGCCTTTTGCTTGTCCAGCCAGTCGGCCCATTGCTGCATCATCTTGCGCCGCTCGGGCAGGTGCGCCGTGCGGTTGTACGCACGTCCGTTCGGGTCGCGTACCGCATGGGCTAGCTGATGCTCGATCAGGTCGGGGCGAACGCCGAGCACTTCATCGAGGATCGTTCGCGCCACGGCCCGGAAGCCATGCCCGCTCATTTCTTCCTTCGGGATGCCGAGCCGGCGCATCGCAGCAAGGATCGCGTTGTCGCTCATCGGCCGGCCGTTCGTGCGCGCGCCGGGAAAGACGAATTCGCCATGCCCGGTCAGCTTGTGAAGCTCGCGCAGGATCGCAACGGCTTGCGTTGCCAGCGGGACGATATGCGCCGTGTCCGTCTTGGTCACGGTATAGCGCCACTCGGCCGCGTCCAGGTCGATATCGGCCCATCGGGCCTTGCGTAACTCGCCGGGTCGCACGAACACCAGCGGGGCGAGCCGCAGCGCGCATTGAACCGTGAAGGTGCCTTGATAGCCATCGAGCGCCCGCAGGATTTCGGCGAGTCGCTTCGGTTCGGTCACGGCCGCGAAGTGTTCGCCCTTGACGGGCGGCAGCGCGCCGCGAAGGTCGCCCGACGGGTCACGCGCGGCCCGGCCGGTCGCAATCGCATAGCGCAAAATCTGCCCGCAGTTTCCGAGCGCCCGATGCGCGGTTTCCAGTGCCCCGCGCGCCTCGATCCGGCGCAGGACGGCCAGCAGCTCCGGCGCGGTCACTTCCGCTACCGGCCGGCCCCCGACCCAGGGGAACACGTCCCGCTCAAGCCGCCGGATGATCCGGTCGCCGTGCGCCGCGTTCCAGGTCGGGGCCAACTTACCGTACCACTCGCGGGCCACTACCTCGAAACTGTTCGCCGCCCGGTCGGTGCGCGCCGTCTTGGTCGCCTTCCGATGCTCGCTTGGGTCGATCCCGTCGGCCAGCAGCTTGCGGGCTTCGTCGCGCCGTTCGCGGGCCTTCGCCAGCCCGATATCGGGGTAGGTGCCCATCGACAGCAGCTTGGCCTTACCCCCAAGCCGGTATCGGAACCGCCACCACTTACCCCCGCTCGGCGTCACTTCCAAGTACAGCCCGCGTTCATCGAACAGCCGGGCGGGCTTCGCGCCGGGCTTGGCGTTGCGGATCGCCGTGTCGGTCAGCGGCATAGGGGTAAGTCCAAATTGGGGTAACTCTCAGGCGAGTTTCCGAGTTACCCCAGAAAGTTACCCCGCCCGAGTGCCGGATGGTACTGGACGATGTTACCCCAAGTCGGACGAAAAAACCAAAAGAAAACCCGCACTTAGGCGGGTTCTCGGACTCCAGCGGATGTTGCTGGATGGTCTAATGGTGGAGCCGGCGGGAATCGAACCCGCGTCCGCAAGTCCTCTACGACCAGTTCTACATGCTTAGTCGATCTATTTGGATCTCGATGCAGGCTTGGCCGGTCGACAGGCCGACTTGCATCCAGTCACCTTGGTTCTAGCTCCGCGACAAGTGACCCGGCGCGGCACGATCCGACATGAATGACGCTGCTGTTCCTTGCGGAACCCGGGCTATCGGCGACCCGGTGCAGCGGCTCAGGCCTTAAGCGGCCAGAGCGAAACGCTCGTCGTTGGCGTTTGTGGTTTTGCCAATGGATTTACGAGGAAAAGGCGCCTCGGCATGCCCTGTGCCGCTTCGCTACCCACGTCGAAACCAGGTCGGCCCCGAAATCTGGTGCTTCGCAACACTGCGCGACGACTCGCGCATGCCTGCAAGTATAGGCCGGTTCGGTGGTTTCAAGGGCAAGGACCTCTGGAGGATGGTCTCTGGAATTGCAGGCGCGCTGGAGCGTGGGGTGTCGCCCGGCGGTATCGACGAGGTGGCCGGTGCCCATCTGGCCGGCAACAATACTTACATCAATTGTCAATAACAGACGATTGGCGTAATCTTTGCAGTGGTGACCGCGATGCAACCCGAGCCCCGCCACCTGATCCTGAACCTGCTGCTGGGCGCTGCCGACCGGCGGCTCGCTGCACGTGAGGCGGTCGTCGCCTGCGCGCTGTTCGGCATCCGCGAGAACAGTGTGCGCGTGACGCTCGCGCGGCTGTCGGCAGCCGGCCTGCTCGAAGCCGCCGACCGCGGCGAATATCGCCTCGGACCCGGGGCCGCGCAACTCGCCGACGAGGTGGCCATCTGGCGCAGCGCCGAGTCTCGCGTGCGCAATTGGGACGGCGCCTGGATCGTCGCTTACGTCGGCGATCTCGGCCGCAGCAATCGCGTCGCGCTGCGAGCGCGCGCTCGCGCGCTCGGAATGCTGGGCCTGCGCGAACTCGACCGTGGCCTGTTCCTGCGCCCCGACAATCTCGCCGGTGGCGTCGAAGCCGTGCGCGAACGCCTGCTGCGGCTCGGGCTTCAGTCCGAGGCCGCGGTGTTCGTCGCGCACGATTTCGATTCGATCCGCGCGCGGCGTGCGGTTGCGCTGTGGAACGGCCGCGCGCTCACGCTCGCCTACCGTGAAACGCGTGCGCGCCTCGAAGGCTGGCTGGCCCGGGCTGGTGCGCTCGCGCTGGAGGTTGCGGCCCGCGAGTCATTCGTGCTCGGTGATGCCGCGATTCGCCAGCTGGTCTTCGACCCGCTGCTGCCTGCACCACTGATCGACGTGGACGCACGCCGCGACTTCCTTGGCGCGGTGTTGCGGTTCGATGCGGCCGGGCATGCAATCTGGCACCGGTTCCTGCGCGACGGCACCGGTCGCCGCGCGAGCACGCGGGTTCGTCCCGCATCCGATCGGGTCCGCCCGGCACGCGGCGCGCCGCGGCCGGCCCCCACTGCAACGCTGGAGATCGCGTCATGAACGCTCCCGAATCGCTGCGCAAGGATTCGCTCTACCTTGCCGAGACCCACGAGGTCTTCAATGTCGCGCGCGACCTCGTCGACTACAACCTCTATCTGCAGGACGCGGCGTTGCAGGAGGCCGTGCGACGCGAGGGCGCGGGTTGGGCACACGACGACCTGGCCGCTTTCGGCGCGATGCTCGGCGCAGCCGACTACCTCGAACTCGGGGTGCTCGCCAACCGCCATCCGCCGGAGCTCGACACGCACGACCGCTTCGGCAACCGCGCGGACCTGGTGCGCTTTCACCCTGCGTATCACACGCTGATGAAAACCTCGATCGAACACGGGCTGCACGCTTCGCCGTGGTCCGATCCGGGGAGCGGAGCGCATGTGGCGCGTGCCGCGCGCGTGTACCTGCACTCGCAGGTCGAGGCCGGCCACCAGTGTCCGGTCACGATGACGTTCGCGGCAGTGCCGTCGCTGCGCACCACGCCGCGCCTTGCGAGCCTCTGGGAGCCGAAGATCACCGCGCGCGTCTACGATCCGCGCAACGTGCCCGACGCCGACAAGCGCGGCCTGACGATCGGCATGGCGATGACCGAGAAGCAGGGCGGCTCGGACGTGCGCGCCAACACCACGCGCGCGTTCCCGGTCGGCGCCGCGCAGGGTCCGGGCGAGGCCTACGAACTCGTCGGCCACAAGTACTTCGTGTCGGCGCCGATGTGCGATGCGTTCCTCGCGCTGGCGCAGGCGCCCGGCGGGCTGTCGTGCTTCCTGATGCCGCGCTGGCGCCCCGACGGCAGCCGCAACGCGCTGCAGGTGCTGCGCCTGAAGCGCAAGATGGGCAACGTCTCGAATGCGTCGAGCGAGACCGAATTGCGTGGCGCGCTCGCGTGGATGGTGGGTGAGGAGGGGCGCGGCGTGCGCACGATCATCGAGATGGTGGCGATGACGCGCTTCGACTGCATGGTCGGTTCGGCCTCCGGGCAGCGTGCGGCCGTCGCGCAGGCGCTACACCACTGCTCGTTGCGTTCGGTGTTCGGCAAGGTGCTGAACGAGCAGCCGCTGATGCGCAACGTGCTGGCCGACCTGGCGCTCGAGAGCGAGGGCTCGGTGGCGCTCACGATGCGCATCGCGCGTGCACTCGACCATCGCGACGACGAGCACGAAGACCTGCTGGTGCGCCTGTGCACCGCGGTGGGCAAGTACTGGATCTGCAAGCGCACGCCCGGCCATGCGTACGAGTCGATGGAGTGCATCGGCGGCAGCGGCGTGATGGAGGACAGCCCGTTCCCGCGGCTGTTTCGCGAGTCGCCGGTCAATGCGATCTGGGAAGGCAGCGGCAACGTGCAGTGCCTGGACGTGCTGCGCGCGATGCAGAAGACGCCGGCGGTCGTCGGCGCATTCTTCGCCGAGCTGGCGAAGTCGCGCGGTGCCAATGCCGCGCTCGACCGCTACGTGGCGGCACTGCAGAAGGAGTTCGGCGACCTGGCTGATCTGGAATATCGCGCGCGCGACGTCGTCGACCGGATGGCGCTCGCGCTGCAGGCGGCGCTGCTGGTGCAGCACGCGCCGGCCGCGGTCGCCGACGCGTTCTGCGCATCGCGCCTGGCCGCCAGCGGGCATCACAACTACGGTGCGCTGCCGCGCGGGGTCGATTGCGCGGCGATCGTCGCGCGGGCCACGCCCAGGGCCTGAACGGTCGCGCGCTCGCCGACCGGAGCCTCAGGCGGGCTGCGGGACGGCTGCAGCGCGCGCCAGCGCGACGCGACTGGCGATATGTGCCAGCGCCTCGTCGATCTGGTCGATCAGGATCAGGCAGAGGTCGCCGGCCTCGAGCCCGCCGAGCGCCGTGTCGATCGCCAGGAATTCACCGCGGATTTCGTGCACGCGGGTGACGCGCGCTGCACCGGCCAGCCCCTGCCGCAGCAGCGCAACCACTTCGCCGTCGCGGCGGCCGCGCTGGCACTGGTCTTCGTAGAGGATGACCTCGTCGAAGGCCGTGCCGAGGATCTCGGACTGGCGGCGGATGTCCTCGTCGCGCCGGTCACCTGCGCCGCTGATCACGACGAGGCGGCGTCGGGCCGGCATCGCGTCGACCGCGCGCGTGAGCGCGGCGATCGCGTCGGGGTTGTGGCCGTAGTCGGCGATGACGGTTGCGCCGCGGTGGTCGAACACGTTGAAGCGCCCGGGCACGGTGCTCGCGTCGCTCACGAAACTGCGCATGCCCGCGCGCACCGCGTGCCAGTCGAGCCCCAGCGCCCAGGCCGCGCCCACCGCAGCCATTGCGTTCTCCACCTGGAAGGCGATCGTGCCGCGTCGCGTGATCGCGACGTCGACCAGCGCGATGCGTCGCTCGGAGTCGCCCTGCGCAGCGACGATCGCGTCGCCGTCGACGTAGACCACCCGATGTCCTTTCGCGCGATGCGTGGCCATCAGCGGCAATTGCACGTCGGCCGCGAAGAAGGTGACCGAGCCCGGGCACGCGGCGGCCATCTTCGCGACGATCGGATCGGCTGCGTTGAGAACGGCCATGCCGTCGGGTGCCACGTTCTGCACGATGACACGCTTGAGCACCGCGAGATCTTCGACGGTGGTGATGAAGTTCAGGCCCAGGTGGTCGCCGACGCCGATGTTGGTGACCACCGCCACCTTGCATCGATCGAAGCCCAGGCCCTCGCGCAGCATGCCGCCGCGCGCGGTCTCGAAGACGGCGGCATCGACGTGCGGATGGATCAGCACGTTGCGCGCGCTGCGCGGTCCGCTGCAGTCGCCGGTGTCGATGCACTGGCCGTTGACATAGACGCCGTCGGTGTTGGTCATGCCGACCCGTGCCCCGGTGCCCGCCAGCAGGTGGGCGATCAGCCGTACGGTGGTGGTCTTGCCGTTGGTGCCGGTGACCGCAATCACCGGAATGCGGCCATCGTCGCCGTCGGCGAACAGCGTACCGATGATCGCTTCGCCCACCGGGCGGCCCTTGCCGTACGATGGCGCGACGTGCATGCGCAGACCGGGCGCCGCATTGACCTCGACGATCCCGCCCCCCTGTTCCTCGAGCGGCCGGCCGATGTTTTCGCAGACGACGTCGACGCCGCAGATGTCGAGACCGATGGTCTGGGCGGCCTCGATCGCGCGTGCCGCGAGCTCGGGGTGCACATCGTCGGTGACGTCGGTGGCCGTGCCGCCGGTGCTCAGGTTCGCGTTGTGGCGCAGCAGCACGCGTGCGCCGCGCGGCGGGATGGACTGCGTGCCGTAGCCTTGCGTGGCGAGCTGGGCGAGCGCGACCTCGTCCAGGCGGATGCGGGTGAGCGGGGTCGCGTGGCCCTCGCCGCGCAGCGGATCCAGGTTCACTTCGTCGACCAGTTCGTGGACCGTGTGCATGCCGTCGCCGATCACGTGCGCGGGCTCGCGCCGGGCTGCAGCCACCAGCTGGCCGCCGACCACCAGTGCGCGGAAGTCGTGCCCGGGAATGAAGCGCTCGACCAGGATGTCGGAGCTGATCTCGTTGGCTGCCGCCCAGGCCGCCTCGAGGTGTTGGCGCGTCTGCACGTTCACCGACACGCCCTTGCCCTGGTTACCGTCGCGCGGCTTGACCACGACCGGGCTGCCGAGCGCCTCGAATGCGGCGATCGCCTCGTCGAGGTCGCCGACCGCACGCCCCTCGGGCACCGGGACACCGACCGCCGACAGCAACTGCTTGGTGAGTTCCTTGTCCTGCGCAATCTGCTCGGCCACCGCACTGGTGGCGTCGATTTCGGCGGCCTGGATGCGCCGCTGCCGGCTGCCCCAGCCGAATTGCACCAGGCTGCCTTCGGTGAGGCGTCGATAGGGGATGCCAAGCGCGACTGCAGCCTGGACGATGGCGCCGGTACTCGGTCCCAGGCGCACCTCCTCGTCCATGTCGCGCAGCCGCGCCAGCGCATCGCTGAGGTCGAAGCTGGCGTCGTCGAGCGCCGAGCGACACAGGGCCGCGGCCAGTTCGAGCGCGAAGCGGCCCACGCACTCCTCGGTGTACTCGACGGCCAACTGGTAGACGCCGGGCTCGGTGGTCGGGGTCGTGCGGGAAAAGCTCACCGGGCAGCCGGCCTGCGCCTGCAGTGCAAGCGCCGCCGCCGTGAGCACGTGGGCAATCGATCCGCCCTGGCACTGGCCGAGCGGCTGCAGCGGCCCGATCGCGGGGAAACGCGCGCGCAGGCGCGCTTCGAAGCCCGGCAGCAGGTCGATGCAGCGTTCGGGCTCGTCACAGGTGACGATGGCTTCGATCGCCGTGCGCCGTGACCAGAGATTCGGGCCGCGCAGCGCGCGGATGCGTGAGATGTCCATGACGGGCTGGCCGGTTGGGCGTGTCGCGAGGAGCGGTCAGGCAGCGACGGTTTCGTTCGCCTCGACTTGCACCGTGTACAGCGTCTCGATACCGGTGCGGATCAGGTCGGCACTGATGTCCAGTGCCCAGGCTGCGGCAATCGCGGCAAGCAGGTCGTCCAGACGGCGCCCGCCTGCGTCGCCGACTGCGAGGCGCGACAGTTCCGCCACCGGAAGGATGCGCTCGCCGGTGGCCAGCACGATCCGCCCGCCGCGAACGACCACTGCACGCCGTCCGTTGGCGAGGTGAGCATCGACGACCTGACTGCCGGCTCCGGTGTCGTAGAACAGCACGTCGCCATCGCACAGCGACGCCATCTTCGCGACCAGGGGATCGGCGGCGTCGAGCACGGCGGCGCCCCCCGGCAGCACGACGTCGACCTGGGTGCGCAGCAACGCGTACATCTGCTCGGCGCTCGCGATGTCGAACTGCGGAATCGCCGCCTCCGGATCGATGCCGGTGACCACGCCAACCTGGCAGCGGTCGTAGGCGAGACCCTCGGAGGCGATCGCCAGGCCGTCGTTCTCGATCACGGCTGCCTCGACGCGCCGGTTCATCAGCAGCCGGCGAGCGGGTTCCCACCGGGCGCGATCGCCGTCGGCGAGGCGACGTCCGCCGACGTACAGGCCTTCGCCACAGGCCAGGCCGGCACATCGTCCGGTCAGGCGGATGAATTCGGCCAACAGTCGCGCGATCGCGGTGCCACTGCGTGTTCCGGCGATGCCGACGATTGGAATGCGACCCGAGTCGCCGGCGGGGAACAGGTTGTTCACGATCGCCGCGCCCACCGGCTGGGCGGTGCCGGCAGCCGGCTTCAGG
This sequence comes from Burkholderiaceae bacterium, assembly GCA_021463505.1. GTDB lineage: Bacteria > Pseudomonadota > Gammaproteobacteria > Burkholderiales > Burkholderiaceae_E > Zeimonas. Next base: position 16,275 of record JAJTYR010000015.1, read on the forward strand.
TGCATCAGCAGCCCGGGGCCGGCGTTCACTTCGACGATCGCGCCGCGCTGCTCGTACAGCGATCGGGAGATGTCCTCGACCACCAGATCGACGCCGGCGATGTCCAGGCCGACCACGTCGGTGGCGACCGCCACCGCGTGGGCGACGCTCGGATGCACCTGACTGGTGACGTCGATCGCGACGTTGCCGTTGCGCTGGATCAGCAGGCGCTCGCCGGGGGGCGGAATCGACTCGGCGTCGTAGCCCTGACGCGCGAGTTCCATGCGTGCCGAGGAGTCGATGCGCACGAAGTTCAGCGGACGGTCTTCGGTGCTGCCGCGACTCGGATCGCTGTTCAACTGCAGGTCGATCAGTTCGGTGACGCTGGAACGGCCGTCGCCGAGGACGTACGCGGGTTCACCACGCGCGGCGGCGACCATTCGGCCGCCGACCACCAGCAACCGGTGCTCCTTGCCCTGCACGAAGCGCTCGACGATGACGCCGCTGCCTTCCTCGATCGCGACCGCCCAGGCCGCCTCGACTTCCTGGCGGGACATGACGTTGGTGAATACGCCGCGGCCATGATTGCCGTCGTAGGGTTTCACGACCACCGGTACGCCGATCTCGCAGGCCGCCTCCCAGGCATCCTCGGCGCTGCGGGCGAGCCGACCCTCGGGGACCGGCACGCCGCAGGCCTGCAGCAACTGCTTGGTGAGGTCCTTGTCGCGCGAGATACCTTCGGCGATCGCGCTGGTGCGATCGGATTCCGCGGTCCAGATGCGATGCTGGCGGGCGCCGTAACCGAGTTGTACCAGGTTGCCGTCATTCAGGCGGATTGCCGGGATGGAGCGCTCGTCGGCGGCATCGACGATCGACAGCGTGCTCGGGCCGAGATAGTGTTCGTCTGACAGCGCGTGCAACTCCTCGATCGTGCCTGCGACGTCGCAGGGCCGGTCTTCGATCGCGGCCATGACCAGGTCACGCGCCGCGTACAGCGCCGCCAGCGCCACTTCTTCCTGGAACGCGCGGATGACCACGCGGTAGACCCCGCGCCGGGACGCTTCGCGGGCGCGACCGAAACCGACCGGCATGCCGGCGAGATTCTGGAGTTCGAGCGCGACGTGCTCCAGGATGTGTGCCGGCCAGGTGCCCTCGTGCAACCGGCGCACGAACCCGCCGCGCTCGCCGTAGCTGCAGTGATGTTCGACCAGCGTCGGCAACCAGGACACCAGCCGCTCGGGAAACCCGGGAATCAGGTTGGAAGGAAAGTCTTCCAGGGCGCCGATGTCGACGACCGCCTCGAGCACCGGCCGGTAGGTCCAGCGACCCGGCCCGCGGATGAACCGGTACTCGAGGATCTCGATGTCCTTCCGGGGGAGGGCGGTTACGGTGGATCCCTGCGGACGGGGTGCGGGCATGTAAGGTTCCGGAAGTTGCTTCGCTGTTGAACGCAGCAGGCCGGCTTCGGTTGACGGCAGGCCGGCGCCGGCATCGCCGGCGTGCCGCGGGACCACCGCGGGATGCGGTAAGCTTGCCGGCCCGCGGCCCCGCGTCGCGGCAGGATGTCCATGACCGCAGCCGCAGCAACGCCCCGGACCGCCGACCCATCACTTCCCGCTGCATGGCGCAGCGAGGTCGACGCCCGACTCGAATCCGGCGAGGCGCCGCTGGCCTGGGTCGAACTCGACCTCGACGAGCGCCTGCGCTTCGCGCCCGGGTTGCTGCTGCTCACCCCGCGACGGCTGCTGGCTGCCGCTGCCGACCAGACATCATGGCACGACTGGGCACTGGAGCCCGGACTGGCGCTCGAGCTGAGCGACCAGGGCGGCGTGGCCGCGCTCGAATTGCGCAGCGCTGCGGCACGCATCACCGGTTGGCGTTTGACCCTCGGCCAGCACGCGGCCGCACAGCGACTGGTCGAGCGATTCGAATACCTGGGCGAGGGTGGCGCAACGGTCGGAGTCCTGCGTACGGCGAGCTGTCCGCAATGTCAGGAACTACTTCCCGTGTCCGGTGCGCCGTGCCCGCGCTGTGCCCGGCCGGGACCCGTCGAAGCGGAAGGCGCTGGCGAGAGCGAGGAGCCGCCATCGACCTGGACGCTGCTGCGGCTGTGGCGCTTCGCGCGTCCGTACCGGCGGCAGCTGCTGGCGGGATTTCTCCTGACTCTGGCGTCCACGGCTGCGACGCTGGTTCCGCCGTACATGACGATGCCGCTGATGGACGACGTGCTGATCCCGTTCCAGAACGGCAAACCGATCGATGCCGGGCTGGTGGGCGCCTACCTGGGCGGGCTGTTGGGCGCTGCGCTGCTCGCCTGGGTACTCGGCTGGGCGCGAACCTACATCCTGGCCCTGGTCAGCGAACGGCTGGGCGCCGATCTGCGTACCGCCACCTACGAGCACCTGCTCGGGCTGTCGCTCGAGTACTTCGGCGGCAAGCGCACCGGTGACCTGATGGCGCGCATCGGCAGCGAGACCGACCGCCTGAACCTGTTCCTGTCGCTGCACCTGCTCGATTTCGCCACCGACGTGCTGATGATCGCGATGACCGCGGCGATCCTGATCTCGATCGATCCGTGGCTCGCGGCTGTGACGCTGCTGCCGCTGCCGTTCATCGCGTGGCTGATCCACCTGGTGCGCGATCGCCTGCGACACGGCTTCGAGAAGGTCGATCGTATCTGGTCGGAAGTGACCAACGTGCTGGCCGACACGATTCCGGGCATTCGCGTCGTCAAGGCGTTCGCGCAGGAGAGCCGCGAGGCGGCGCGCTTTCGGGCGGCCAACGAACACAACCTCGCGGTCAACGACCGGGTGAACCGCGTCTGGTCGCTGTTCTCGCCGTCGGTGACGCTGGCCACCGAGGTCGGCCTGCTGGTTGTCTGGGCGTTCGGCATCTGGCAGGTTTCCCGCAGCAGCATCACCGTTGGCGTGCTCACCGCCTTTCTCGCCTACATCGGCCGCTTCTACACACGTCTCGATTCGATGAGCCGGATCGTCTCGCACACGCAGAAGGCGGCCGCGGGTGCCAAGCGCATTTTCGACATCCTCGACCACGTTTCCAGTGTTCCCGAGCCGGCGCAGCCGGTGCACCTGTCGCGGGTGGACGGGCGCATCGAGTTGCGCAACATCGGCTTTCGCTACGGCAACCGGGCGGTGATCCGCGGCATCGACCTCGGGATTGCGCCGGGCGAGATGATCGGTCTGGTGGGCCACAGCGGCTCGGGCAAGAGTACGCTGGTCAACCTGATCTGCCGCTTCTATGACGTCTCCGAGGGTTCGATCCTGGTCGACGGCGTGGACATCCGCTCGCTGCCGAACGCCGAGTACCGGCGCCACATCGGACTGGTGCTGCAGGAGCCGTTCCTGTTCTTCGGCACCATCGCCGAGAACATCGCCTACGGCAAGCCGGGAGCGAGCCGCGACGAGATCGTCGCCGCTGCGCGCGCCGCTCACGCCCACGAGTTCATCCTGCGGCTGCCGCACGGTTACGACTCGCTGGTGGGCGAGCGCGGCCAGGCGCTGTCGGGCGGCGAACGCCAGCGGATCTCGATCGCGCGCGCGCTGCTGATCGACCCGCGCATCCTGATCCTGGACGAGGCCACGTCGGCGGTCGACACGGCCACCGAAAAGGAAATCCAGAAGGCACTCGACAACCTGGTGCAGGGCCGCACCACGATCGCGATCGCGCATCGCCTGAGCACGTTGCGCAAGGCCCACCGGCTGGTGGTGCTCGATCGCGGGCAGGTGGCCGAGGTCGGTCCGCACGACGAGCTGATGGCCTGCGAAGGCGCCTACTATCGTCTCTACCAGGCGCAACAGCGTCGTGCCGAGGCCGATCGGCTCGACGAAGGTGCCGCGCGGCCCGGGCGTGACGCCGAAGCCGGGTCACCGCCCATTGCGCCGGCGATCGCCGGCGGAGCGAAGCAGGCGTGAGCGAGCCTTCGAACGCGCGCGAGCCATCGCAGGCTGCCGCCGCGCCGGCAGTGCTCGCAGCGCCCGGATTCGCGCTCGGCCGGGATCCATTCGGCCGGCTGGTGGCGAGACTGGCCGACGGCACGGTCCACGTCGGCGCCGTCGCGGTGCGCGCGTTTCCGATTTCGGCGCCCGTCGAAGGTGTGTCGCTGGTCGACGTCGACGGACACGAACTGGTCTGGATCCCGCGGCTCGCCGACCTGCCCGAGGCCACGCGTGCGTTGCTCGACGAGGAACTCGCCCGGCGCGAGTTCATGCCCGAGATCCGCGGCATCCGCGCGGTGTCGGGGTTCGTGACCCCCTGCACCTGGGAGGTGATCACCGACCGGGGTCCGACGCGCTTCGTGCTCCCCGGCGAGGAGGCGATCCGGCGGCTGTCGCGCTCGACGCTGCTGATTGCCGATACCCACGGCATCCACTACCTCGTGCGCGACATCGCCGCACTCGACCGCCCCAGCCGAAAGCTGCTCGATCGATTTCTCTGAGCAGGCGACGGGGGCGGTGCGCGCGCTGGCTCGACGGCGGGCAGGCCGCGGTGTATCAGCGCAACCCGAGCAGATCGAGGAGATCCAGCGGCTCGCCGATCAGATGGTCGGCGCCCCACTGATGCGGCGGTGCATCGCCGCCGCAGAATCCGTACGCGGCGGCGATCGCAGCCATTCGCGCAGCGTGACCCGCTTCGATGTCGCGCTGGTCGTCGCCGACATAGATGCAGCGGTGCGCATCCACTGCGGCGAGGCGGGCGCCGTGCAACAGCGGTTCGGGGTGCGGTTTCGAATAACCGGTGGTGTCGCCGCCAACCACGCAGGCCGAGCGCCCGAGCAGGCCGAGCCCCGCGAGGATCGGGCGCACGTATCGCTCGAACTTGTTGCTCACCACGCCCCAGCGGATGCCGGCGTCGTCCAGCGCGTCCAGCACCTCGGGCATTCCGTCGAACAACCGGGTGCGCACCAGCATTGCCGCCTCGTAGCGCTGCAGGAAATCGCGGCGCAGCGGCTCGAAACCGGCGTCCTCGCGCGTCACGCCCAGACCCTTCATGATCAGGCCGCGCGCGCCCATCGACGCATAAGGGCGCAACGCCTCGTCGGAGAGTGGGGCAAGGCCGCGCTCCGCGCGCATCGCGTGGATCGGCGCGGCAAGGTCTTCGGCGGTGTCGGCCAGGGTGCCGTCGAGATCGAAGAACAGGGCAAGCGGGCGCTCGACCGTCATCGGGTTCAGGCGGGGCGCCGGAATGCGGCCAGGTAGTTGACGTCGACGTCGCGCGCGTCGAGTCGATATTGCCGCGTGATCGGGTTGTAGGTCATGCCGCTCATCGCGATCACGTCGAGGCCACTGCGGCGCGCCGCCGCAGCCAGCTCGGAGGGCCGGATGAATTTCCCGTATTCGTGGGTGCCGCGCGGCAGCAGGCGAAGAAGGTACTCCGCGCCGACGATCGCCAGCATGAACGCCTTGGGATTGCGGTTGATCGTGGAGAAGAAAACCCAGCCGCCGGGGCGTGCAAGGTTTGCGCAGGCGCGCACGATCGACTCGGGGTCGGGCACGTGCTCGAGCAGCTCCATGCAGGTGACCACGTCCCAGGCGGCGGGCTCCCGCGCCGCCAGGTCTTCGGCAGCGATGCGCTCGTATTCGACTGCTGCGCCGCTCTCGATCGCGTGCAACTCGGCCACCTGCAACGACCGTTCGGCGAGATCGATGCCGCGGACCTGTGCGCCGCGCTGCGCCATGGCTTCGGCAAGGATGCCGCCGCCACAGCCGACGTCGACGGCGCGCTTGCCTGCCAGCGACGCGATTCGATCGATCCAGTCGAGCCGCAGCGGGTTGATTTCGTGCAGCGGCCGGAACTCGGAATGCGGATCCCACCAGCGCGCCGCGAGCGCCTGGAATTTCTCCAGTTCGGCGGGATCGACGTTGGCGGCGGGAGCGGCAGTCACGATGGCGGGTGGCGTGCGGGCGTGCGAGAACCTGTGATTCTACGGGACGAAAAAAACCCCGCCGAAGCGGGGTGACAGCCATCCGGCCGGACGAGCCGGCCGGTCGGCACGATCAGCGGCGCGTGCGCGTGCCGACGACCTCGACTTCCACGCGACGGTTCTTCGCGCGGCCCTCGCGGGTGCGATTGTCGGCGACCGGCTGCTTCTCGCCCTTGCCTTCGGTGTAGACGCGATTGGCTTCGATGCCCTTGCTCACCAGGTAGGCCTTGACCGATTCGGCGCGGCGCACCGACAACTTCTGGTTGTAGGCGTCGGTGCCGACGCTGTCGGTGTGGCCGACCGCGATGATCACCTCGAGCGTGACACCCGCGAGCTTGCCGACGAGATCGTCCAGGCGCGCCTTGCCTTCGGGCTTGAGCACGGCCTTGTCGAAGTCGAAGAACGTATCGGCTGCGAAGGTGACCTTCTCGCTCGTGGGTGCCGGCGCGGGCGCAGGCTTGGGTGCCGGGGCGGGCGCCGGGGCCGGGGCAGGTGCCGGGGCAGGCGCCGGGGCCGGCTTGGGCGCCGGCGCGGGCGCCGGTTTCGGCAGCAGATCGTCGTCGCAACCCACGAAGGCGTCGGCTGGCGTCCAGTAGCCGGTGTGTACGCACAGGCCGGCACCGCTCTTCACGACCGTGCGGTCGGGGCTGACGACATAACCCGCCTTGTCGGCAGGTGCGGTCTGCGAATACGACACCAACGGGGCCGCCAGCATCGCCGCAGCGACGACGCAGGCCAGTTTGACCGGTTTGTTCATGTTTCTCCTTTCGGTAGAACGCAATTCTGGGTTCGACGCTGACAGGTTCGACGTGGCCCGGAATCAGACCTGACCTGACAAAATTTCGCCGACACGATTGTGCCACACAGCGGTTCGGCCAACCACCTCATGGATCACGACTCTGGCTGAATCGTCAGCGATTTGTCGCTTGTTGACAACATGTCTGCCAGCGACCCAGACATGCCGAACGTGCTCGCGCCCGCAACAGTAGACGAGGTGCGAGACCGGGTCGAACACCGGGGCGAGTTCGGCGCCCGAGAGGTCGAGCGCCACCAGGTCGGCCTGCTTGCCGACTTCGATCGAGCCGATCCGGTCGTCCATGCCGAGCGCGCGCGCCGCGTCGAGCGTCATCGCGCGCAGCGTGCGCGCGGCGGGCCACGCTTCGGCGCTGCCCGAGTCTCCCTTGGCGAGCAGCGCTGCGGTGCGCGCTTCGCCGAGCAGGTCCAGGCGGTTGTTGCTCGCCGAGCCGTCGGTGCCGAGGCCCACCGTGATGCCCAGTTCGTGCATGCGCGCCGTGGGCGCGATGCCGCTGGCCAGTTTGAGGTTGGAGTGCGGGCAGTGTGCGACCGAGGCTCCGGCGTCGGCGAGCAGGCGCAGGTCGCTTTCGCTCAGGTGCACCGCGTGCACCGCGATCAGCTCCGGGCCGACCACGCCGAGCTCGGCCAGCCGTTCGAGCGGGCGCATGCCGTGCTGCGCGATGCCGGCCTCGACCTCCTCGCGCGTCTCGTGCACATGCGTGTGGATCGGCAGCCCCAGTTCGCGCGACAGGGTCGCGATCCGGCGCAGCGCCCCGTCATTCACCGTGTACGGTGCGTGTGGTGCGAGGCAAAAGCTCACCAGCGGTTCGTCGCGCATGCGGTCGCGCAACTGCAGGCCCTTGCGCAGGTAGTCGGCCGCGTCGCTCGCCCAGGCCGACGGGAAATCGATCACGATGATGCCGTGGACGCTGCGTATCCCCAACGCGGCGGCTGCCGTGATTGCCGCCTCGGGGAAGAAGTACATGTCGTTCACACAGGTGATGCCGCCCAGCAGCATCTCGTGAAAGGCGAGCAGCGCACCGTCGTGAACGAACTGGGCGCCGACCAGTCGCGATTCGAGCGGCCAGATCCGCTGCTGCAGCCAGCGCTCGAGCGGCAGGTCGTCGCCGACGCCGCGCAGCAGCGCCATCGCTGCGTGTGCGTGCAGGTTCACGAAGCCGGGTGCAAGCAGGTGCCCGGGCAGCGCCAGGGTTTCGGCGTGCGGATAGCGTTGCCGCGCCTCGCCGAGCGCCAGCAGCGCAGCGATGCGGTCTGCCTCGATCAACAGCGCGTGGTCGGTGAGCACACGAGGCGCGCGGTCGTGGTCACGGGGGTCCGTCGCAGCGGGGTCGACCGGGACGATCCACTGCGGCGCGATCAGGAGCGGGTTCGGCAAGGGCGGTTCCGGGAGTCGGGCGAAGACGGGCCAGTGACGCGAGCGGCTTCCTGCGCGATTTAAGCACACGCGAGCGATCGGTGGCGCGGTGCCCGGACGCGGTCGGTGTGCGTGTTAAAATTCAAAGGTTTAGCGGCAGCCGCGCGCCCTCGCCGAGATCCCTCCGCATGGATTCCTTCGCCAAAGAAACCCTCCCGATCAGCCTCGAAGAGGAGATGCGCCGCTCGTACCTCGACTATGCGATGAGCGTGATCGTCGGGCGGGCGCTGCCCGACGTGCGCGACGGCCTGAAGCCGGTGCACCGGCGCGTGCTGTTTTCGATGCACGAAGTCAACAACGTCTGGAACCGGCCGTTCGTGAAGTGCGCGCGCATCGTCGGCGACGTGATGGGCAAGTACCACCCGCACGGGGACGCGTCGATCTACGACACGCTGGTACGCATGGCGCAGGATTTCTCGCTGCGCTACCTGCTGGTCGACGGCCAGGGCAACTTCGGCTCGGTCGACGGTGACAACGCGGCGGCGATGCGCTACACCGAGTGCCGGCTGCAGCGACTGGCCGGCGAGATGCTCGCCGACATCGACAGGGAGACGGTCGACTTCCAGCCGAATTACGACGGCAAGGAGAGCGAGCCGACGGTGCTGCCGGCGCGCATCCCGAACCTGTTGATCAACGGCTCGGCCGGCATCGCGGTCGGCATGGCCACGAACATCCCGCCGCACAACCTCGGCGAGGTCGTCGAGGCCTGCATGGCCCTGCTGCGCCGGCCCGAGACGACGATCGACGAGCTGATCGAACTGGTTCCTGCACCCGACTTTCCCACCGCCGGCATCATCTACGGCGTGCAGGGCGTGCGCGAGGGCTACCGCACCGGGCGCGGTCGCGTGGTCATGCGGGCTACGACGCACATCGAGGAGATCGATCGCGGCAACCGCAGCGCGATCATCGTCGACGAACTGCCGTACCAGGTGAACAAGCGGCTGCTGCTCGAGCGCATCGCCGACCTGGTCAACGACAAGAAGATCGACGGCATCTCCGACATCCGCGACGAGTCCGACAAGTCGGGCATGCGCGTGGTGATCGAGTTGAAGCGCGGCGAATTGCCCGAGATCGTGCTGAACAACCTGTACAAGCAGACACAGCTGCAGGACACGTTCGGCATCAACATGGTGGCGCTGGTCGACGGCCAGCCGCGGCTGCTCAACCTGCGGCAGATGCTCGAGGCGTTCCTCGCGCACCGGCGCGAGGTGGTCACGCGGCGCACGATGTTCGAACTGCGCAAGGCGCGCGAGCGCGGCCACATTCTCGAAGGTCTGGCGGTGGCGATCGCCAACGTCGACGAGATGATCGAGCTGATCAAGGCCTCGCCGACGCCGCCGATCGCCAGGGAGCGCCTGATGGCGCGCGGCTGGAGTGCCGGCGTGGCGCGCGAGATGCTCGAGCGCGCGGGCAGCGACATCGCCGAGTTCCGGCCCGAGGGGCTCGACCCGTCGGTCGGCCTGTCGGGTGGTGTCTACCGCCTCTCCGATGCGCAGGCGCAGGAGATCCTGCAGATGCGGCTGCAGCGGCTCACCGGGCTCGAGCAGGACAAGATCGTGCAGGAATACCGCGAGGTGATCGGGCAGATCGTCGACCTGCTCGATATCCTGGCGCGGCCGGAGCGCATCACGCAGATCATCGGCGACGAGCTGAAGGCGATCAAGGCCGAGTATGGCGATGCGCGCCGCTCGGTGATCGAGCTGAACGCCACCGACCTGGACACCGAAGACCTGATCGCGCCGCAGGACATGGTCGTCACGCTGTCGCACTCGGGCTACGTCAAGAGCCAGCCGCTTTCGGAATACCGCGCACAGCGCCGCGGCGGGCGCGGCAAGCAGGCCGCGGCCACCAAGGAAGAAGACTGGATCGACCAGCTGTTCATCGCGAACACGCACCAGTTCATCCTGTGCTTCTCCGACCGCGGCCGCGTCTACTGGATCAAGGTCTGGGAGGTGCCGCAGGGCACCCGCACCTCGCGCGGCAAGCCGATCGTCAACCTGTTCCCGCTGGCCGACGGCGAGAAGATCACCGTCGTGCTGCCGGTCAAGTCGTTCGACGAGGCGCACTACGTGTTCATGGCCACCAGCCTGGGCACCGTGAAGAAGACGCCGCTGTCCGAGTTCTCGAACCCGCGCAGGGCCGGCATCATCGCGGTGGACCTCGATGACGGCGATTTCCTGATCGGGGCCGCGGTCACCGACGGCAGTCACGACGTGATGCTGTTCTCGGATGCGGGCAAGGCGGTGCGCTTCGACGAGAACGACGTGCGGCCGATGGGCCGCGCGGCGCGCGGCGTGCGCGGCATGATGCTCGAGGACGGCCAGCAGCTGATCTCGATGCTGGTGGCGGGTGACGAGCAGCAATCGGTGCTCACGGCCACGGAGAACGGCTTCGGCAAGCGCACCCCGATCGTCGAATACACGCGGCACGGCCGTGGCACCAAGGGGATGATCGCGATCCAGACTTCGGAGCGCAACGGCAGGGTGGTCGCGGCGGTGCTGGTGGATGAACGCGACGAGATCATGCTGATCACCACTGGCGGGGTACTGGTGCGCACCCGCGTCGCCGAGATCCGCGAGATGGGCCGTGCCACGCAGGGCGTCACGCTGATCACGATCGACGAGGGGGCCACCCTCACCGGCGTGCAGAGAGTGGTCGAGCGCGACGCCGCCGAGAATGGCCATGAGGGCGACAGCGCAGAGGCGCCCGCAGCCGGTGAGGCGGGCGACGCCTGATACGATCCCCGCCACCGATCCGTCCGACGAGCGCCGCCATGGCCGAGCAAAACCATCCACAGCCCGCGGCCGCTGACGGCGAGCTCGATGCGCTGCGCGCGGCGATCGACGCGATCGACCGTGAGGTCATCGAGCGGCTGAACCGGCGCGCCGCACTGGCCCGGCAGGTCGGCGAACTCAAGCAGCGCACCGACGCGCCGGTCTATCGGCCCGAGCGCGAAGCGCAGATCATGTCGCGATTGCGCCAACTCAATCCGGGCCCGCTGTCGGGCGACGCGATCGAGGCGATCTGGCGTGAAGTCGTCTCGGCGTGCCGCGAGCTCGAACGGCGTCTGCGCGTGGCGTATCTCGGCCCGACGGGCACTTTCTCCGAGCAGGCGCTGTTGCGTCACTTCGGGTCTTCGGTCGACGCGGTCGCCTGCCCGACGATCGACGAGGTGTTTCGCGCCACCGAGGCGGGAACCACCGATTTCGGGATCGTGCCGGTCGAAAACTCGTCCGAGGGCGCGGTCAACCGCACGCTGGATCTGTTCCTGCTCACGCCGCTCGTGATCAGCGGCGAGGTGTCGGTGCCGGTGCGCCAGAACCTGATGACGCTCGGCGCCGGCCTGGACGGCGTGCGCCGGATCGTCTCGCATCCGCAGTCGCTCGCACAGTGCGCCGGCTGGCTCGATCGCAATGCGCCGGGCATCGAGCGGGTGCCGGTGGCGAGCAACGCGGAGGCTGCGCGCCTCGCGGCTGCGGACCCGGGCACCGCCGCGATCGCCGGCGACCATGCGGCACAGCGCTATGGCCTGCAGATCGTCGTGCGCAGCATCCAGGACGACGCCAACAACCGGACCCGCTTCGCGGTGCTCGGCCGCCATGCCTGCGCGCCTTCGGGGGCCGACCAGACCTCGCTGATCCTGTCGGTGCCGGATCGGGCGGGGGCAGTGCATGCGCTGATCGAGCCGTTCGCGCGCCACGGCGTGTCGATGAAGCGCTTCGAATCGCGCCCGGCACGCCAGGGTCTGTGGGAATATTACTTCTACATCGACCTGATCGGCCATCGCGACGACCCGCCGGTGGCCGCGGCGCTGGCCGAACTGCAGTCGCAGGCCGCACTCTGCAAGGTGATCGGCTCGTATCCGCGCGCGACCTGACGGCGCTCGCGCCTGCGGGTCGGTTATCCTTGCACGCCAGTCGCCGGGCCCACCGGCGGCGGCATTCGCAGGCATCGAATTCCATGAGCATCCAGGCACCCGAGTACGTCAGGGGAATTGCTCCGTACCAGGCCGGCAAGCCGATCTCCGAGCTGGCGCGCGAGTACGGACTGCAACCCGAGCGCATCGTCAAGCTGGCGTCGAACGAGAATCCGCTGGGCATTCCCGGCTCGGCGCGCGACGCGATGGTTGCTGCGGCGGCCGACCTCGGGCGCTATCCGGACGCCAACGGATTCGAGCTCAAGGAGGCGCTCTCGAAGCGCTTTGCGGTGCCCCAGGAATGGATCACGCTGGGCAACGGCTCGAACGACATCCTCGAACTGGCCGCACACGCGCTGTTGCAACCGGGCGCCTCGGCGGTCTATTCGCAGTACTCGTTCGCCGTCTACGCGCTGGCCACCCAGGCGACCGGTGCGCGGGCGATCGTGGTGCCGGCGCGCGACCTCGGCCACGATCTCGACGCGATGCGCGCGGCCATCGCCGGGGACACGCGGCTGGTGTTCATCGCGAACCCGAACAACCCGACCGGCACCTTCCTGCCGTCCCATGCGATCGCCGCATTCCTGGAAAACGTGCCGCGCGACGTGGTCGTGGTGCTCGACGAGGCCTACAACGAGTACCTCGATCCTGCGCTGCGCTTCGACTCCACGCGCTGGCTGCGTGCCCATCCGAACCTGGTGATCTCGCGCACCTTCTCCAAGGCCTACGGGCTGGCCGGCCTGCGGGTGGGTTTCGGTCTGGCGCAGGCCGAACTGACCGATCTGATGAATCGCGTGCGCCAGCCGTTCAACGTGAGCACGGTGGCGCAGGCCGCGGCGATCGCGGCGCTCGGCGACGTGGAGTTCCTTCGGCGCAGCTACGAGCTGAACCGGCAGGAACTGGCGCGGCTGCAGTCGGCGTTCGCGCGGATGGGCTTCGAGTATGTCCCCTCGCACGGCAACTTCGTGCTGGTGCGCGTCGGTGACGCCGGTGCCGTCTATGAGGGGCTGCTGCGCGCCGGCATCATCGTGCGCCCGGTGGACAACTACGGCCTGCCGCAATGGCTGCGCGTGACGGTGGGGTTGCCCGCGGAGAACGAGGCTTTCCTCGAGGCATTCGCCCGCGTGACGGGACGCTGAAGTGCAGGCGGTGTCGCCGCTGGCCCAGCGGATCGCGATCCTCGGCGTCGGACTGATCGGCGGCTCGCTGGCTGCGGCGCTCAGGCGTGCCGGCGCGGTGGCGCAGGTGGTCGGCTATTCACCCAACGATGACGCGCGCGTCGCGCGCGCACTCGGCCACCTCGACGTGGCCTGCGACAGCGTCGCCGAGGCGGTCGCCGGCGCCGCGTTCGTGGTGGTCGCCGCGCCGGTCACGGCAATGCCGGAGCTGTTCGCACAGGTCCGCGACGTGCTCGGGGCGCAGGCGATCCTCACCGATTGCGGCAGCACCAAGCGCAGCGTGATCGACGCGGCGCGGCGTGTGCTCGGCGACGCCTTCCTGCGCTTCGTGCCCGGGCACCCGATCGCAGGCTCCGAGCGCAGCGGACCGCAGGCGGCCGACCCGGGTCTGTTTCGCGGCCGGCGCTGGCTGCTGTGTCCGGTCGACAGCACCCCGCAGCAGCATTGCGAAGCGGTGAAGCGTCTGCTCGGGACGGTCGGCGCCCAGGTCTCGACGCTCGATCCGGCACTGCACGACAAGGTGTTCGCCGAGGCGTCGCACTGGCCGCATGCGGTCGCGTTCGGCTTGTCGGCGGCGATCGCGGGTGGCGAACTGGCCGGGCAGGCGCTCGAATTCTCGGGGGCGGGCCTGCGCGACACGACGCGGGTTGGTGCGTCCGCGCCTGCGATGTGGGCCGACATCCTGCTCGACAATCGCGACGCCTGCCTGGCCTCGGCGGCGCGCTTTCGCGCGAGTAACGAGGCGATCGTCGCTGCGCTCGAAGCGCGCGACCGCGACGCGCTGCTGGCGATTCTCTCGACGGCCAGTCGCTGGCGCAACCAGCTTGGCTGAGCGGCTGGTGCAACCAGCCCGGCCAGGTTCGCCCGTGCAAGCCTCACGGCCGGGGCAGCGGCCGCGTCTGCGGCACGCACCGGCCGGGCGTTGCGCGCCCGTCAGCGCCAGTCGGATGCGGGGATGGACCGGGAGCGGCTCGCCTGGCCCCGCTGCACCTGTTTCACGTAGTACTCGCGCAGGTTGGCCATTTCAAGGGTGCATTCGAACGGAAAGCCCGCGCGCCCGCCGCGCTGGTCGATCAGCAACTCGTCCATCAGCTGCAGAAAGCGCCTCGGCACCTCCCATTCGGCAGCGATGCGCGCGAGCACGTGCGGAAATTGCGCTCGCGTGGCGGGCATCCGCAATGCGCGGGGCAGCGACGTGAACAGGCGTTCGGCGCGCCTGTCGGTGCTCTGTAGAATCATGGTTGCCTCGTCGTTCACGAGCGCAATCTAGCTCCGGCGCGCGGCGCGCCACAGGAAAAACTTCATGTCCCGCAGTTTCCATGTCGCCCCGGGCGGCAGCCTGTCCGGAATTCTCCGTGTGCCCGGGGACAAGTCGATCTCGCATCGTGCGGTCATGCTCGGTGCGATCGCCGACGGCGTGACCGAAATCACGGGCTTCCTGGAGGGCGCCGACGCGATCTCGACGATGCAGATCGTGCGTGCGCTGGGCGTGTGCGTCGACGGCCCGCGCGCCGGCCGCGTCACGGTGCACGGCGTGGGCCTTCACGGACTGCGTGCGCCGGGGACGTCCCTCGATTGCGGCAATGCCGGCACCGCGATGCGCCTGCTGATGGGGTTGCTCGCGGGCCAGCGCTTCGAATCGACGCTGGTGGGTGACGAGAGCCTGTCGAAGCGGCCGATGCGCCGCGTCGCCGAGCCGCTGGCCGCAATGGGCGCGCGCATCGAGACGCGTGACGGCTGTCCGCCGGTGCGCATCCTGCCGGTCGCGGCGCTCCACGGGCTGCGCTACCCGATGCCGATGGCCAGCGCGCAGGTGAAGTCGGCACTGCTGCTGGCAGGGCTCTACGCCCGCGGTGTGACGACCGTGATCGAACCGGCTCCCACGCGCGACCACACCGAGCGCATGCTCGGCGGCTTCGGTGTCGTGGTGCAGCGCGACGGTGCGGCGGTCAGCGTCCGCGGCGGCCAGCCATTGCGCGCCACCGCGATCGACGTGCCGGCGGACATTTCGTCGGCGGCGTTTTTCCTGGTGGGCGCATCGATCGCTCCCGGTTCCGACCTGATCGTCGAGCACGTCGGCATGAATCCGACGCGCACCGGCGTGATCGACATCCTGCGGCTGATGGGCGCCGACATCGAGGTGTGCAACGAGCGCGAGGTCGGCGGCGAACCGGTCGCCGACCTGCGGGTGCGTGCCGCGCCGCTGCACGGGGCTGTGGTGCCGCCGCAACTGGTTGCGCCGGCAATCGACGAGTTTCCGGCGCTGTTCGTGGCAGCGGCCTGTGCGCGCGGGCGCACCGTGATCACCGGCGCTGCCGAGTTGCGCGTCAAGGAGTCCGATCGAATCGCGGTGATGGCCGAGGGCCTGCGCGTGCTCGGCGTCGAGGCGACGCCGACGCCCGACGGCATGGTGATCGAAGGCCGCGGCGAGCGCGCATCGGCGTTCGTGCGGGGCGCGGTGCAGGCGCACGGCGATCACCGCATCGCCATGTCGTTCGCGATCGCGGCGCTGCGCGCCGAGGGCGAACTTGTCGTACACGACGCCGCCAACGTGGCCACGTCGTTCCCGGGGTTCGAGGCGCTGGCGCGTTCGGCGGGCCTGCGCATCGAAGGGCGCCCGCAGGCGTGAGCGGGTTGCAGGCTCTGGCGCCGCTGATCGCGATCGACGGCCCCACCGCCTCGGGCAAGGGCACGGTCGCGCAACGGGTCGCGCACGCGCTCGGTTGGGCCCACCTGGATTCCGGGGCGCTCTACCGGATGTGCGCGCTGGCGGCGCTGCGCGGCGGCATTGCGCTGGACGACGAAGCGGGACTCGCGGCGCTCGCCGGTGCGCTGCCGGTGCGCTTCGGCGATGGCGGGCTCGAACTCGGCGGCGAGGACGTGACCGAGGCGATTCGCGACGAGGCGGTGGGCAGTGCAGCGTCGCGGATTGCCGCGCTGCCGGCGCTGCGTGCCGCACTGCTCGGTCTGCAGCGCGATTGCCGGCGCCCGCCCGGGCTGGTGGCCGACGGACGCGACATGGGCACCGTGGTGTTTCCCGATGCGACCGTGAAGATCTTTCTCACCGCGAGCGCCGGGTCGCGCGCCGAGCGGCGGCATAAGCAGTTGATCGAAAAGGGGTTTTCTGCTAATCTCGCCGACCTTTTACGGGATCTGCAACAACGCGACGAACGCGACTCGAAGCGCGCCGTCGCACCGCTCAGGCCCGCGCAAGGCGCGGTGGTGATCGACTCCACGCACCTGGACATCGACGAGACGGTCGCGCAGGTGCTCAGGGTCTATCGCCATCGTGTGCGACGCTGATCGGCCCGCACGGGCTGGCGGCGACGTGATCCGGACCGCCACGGATCGAGGGAACCGGGTTCCCGGGCGGAAGGGGCCCGCCGCTCGCGGCGGGATCAGCGTCAACTCCGCTGGGTTGCCGCCCGGCGCGCGCTGCGAACTCATCGTCGGTGCGTGCGCCGGAATCGGCCATCCGGCGTGTCTTGAAGAACGGGAACCATTTTGACTACCGCAACCGCAATATCGGCTCCGGCCGAAAGTTTTGCCCAGCTGTTCGAAGAATCCCTGTCGCGCCAGGAAATGCGCCAGGGCGAAGTCATCACCGCCGAGGTGATGCGCATCGACCACAACTTCGTCGTGGTCAACGCCGGGTTGAAGTCCGAGAGCTTCATTCCGATCGAGGAATTCCACAACGACCGCGGCGAACTCGATGTCCGGGCCGGCGACTTCGTGTCGGTGGCGATCGAGGCGCTCGAAGACGGCTATGGCGAGACGCGTCTGTCGCGCGACCGCGCCAAGCGCCTGTCGGCCTGGATCAGCCTGGAGAAGGCGCTCGAGTCCGGCGAGCACGTCGACGGCACCATCACCGGCAAGGTCAAGGGCGGCCTCACCGTCATGACCAACGGCATCCGCGCGTTCCTGCCGGGGTCGCTGATCGACACGCGCCCGGTCAAGGACACCACCCCTTACGAGGGCAAGACCCTCGAGTTCAAGGTCATCAAGCTCGACCGCAAGCGCAACAACGTGGTGCTGTCGCGCCGCGCGGTGGTCGAGCTCACGCAGGGCGAGGAGCGCGCCAGGCTGCTCGAGACGCTGCACGAGGGCGCCATCGTCCACGGCGTGGTCAAGAACATCACCGACTACGGCGCGTTCATCGACCTCGGCGGCATCGACGGGCTGCTGCACATCACCGACATGGCCTGGCGCCGCGTGCGTCATCCGTCCGAGGTGCTGCAGGTGGGCCAGGAAGTCACCGCCAAGGTGCTGAAGTTCGACCAGGAAAAGAACCGTGTCTCGCTCGGCGTCAAGCAACTCGGTGACGATCCGTGGGTCGGCATCGGCCGGCGCTATCCGCAGGGCACGCGCATGTTCGGCAAGATCACCAACATCACCGACTACGGAGCGTTCGTCGAGATCGAGCCGGGCATCGAAGGGCTGGTGCACGTCTCCGAGATGGACTGGACCAACAAGAACGTCAATCCGGGCAAGATCGTCGCGCTCGGCGACGAGGTCGAAGTGATGGTGCTCGAGATCGACGAAGATCGTCGTCGAATCTCGCTGGGGATGAAGCAGTGCCGGCCGAACCCGTGGGAAGAGTTCGCCGACAACCATCGCAAGGGCGACAGGGTGCGCGGCACGATCAAGTCGATCACCGACTTCGGCGTGTTCATCGGTCTGCCCGGCGGCATCGACGGCCTGGTGCACCTGTCCGACCTGTCGTGGCACAGCCCGGGCGAAGAGGCGGTGCGCAACTTCAAGAAGGGCGACGATGTCGAGGCCATGGTGCTGGCGATCGACACCGAGCGCGAGCGCATCTCGCTGGGCGTCAAGCAGCTCGAAGGCGACCCGTTCAGCAACTATGCCGCCACCCACGAGAAGGGCGTGGTGGTCAAGGGCATCGTCAGGAGCGTCGATCCGAAAGGTGCGGTCATCGACCTGGGCGGCGACGTCGAGGGGTACCTGCGCGCCTCCGAGATCTCGCGCGACCGGGTGGAAGACGCGCGCAACCACCTGAAGGAAGGCGAGGAAGTCGAGGCGATGATCGTCAACGTCGACCGGAAGAATCGCTCGATCAACCTGTCGCTGAAGGCGCGCGACACGGCCGAGACCGCCGAGGCGCTGCAGCGGATCCAGGCCGAAAGCGGTGCGGCCAGCGGCACGACGAACCTCGGGGCGCTGCTGCGCGCCAAGCTCGACACGCCGAAGGAGTGAGAACCGCCGCGGGTACCGGGGTGCGTCCCGCCGGCGTCCGGCGGTGAGGCGCGCCCGGTACCGCGGCCTGACGCGGTCACGGGTGCTGGAGGCGGATGGGGCCCATGGAGATCCGGTCTGACGACGGCAGCCTTGCGGGTGAGGCCGCGCAACCGACGATGACCAAGTCGGAGCTGATCGCGCGGCTCGCCGAGCGCTATCCGCAACTGGTTGCCAAGGACGCCGAGTTCGCCGTCAAGACCATCCTCGACGCAATGGCGCGCACGCTCGCCGACGGTCGGCGCATCGAGATCCGCGGCTTCGGCAGTTTCGCGTTGTCGCATCGTCCGCCGCGCGTCGGGCGCAATCCGAAGTCGGGCGAGAGGGTGCTGGTGCCCGAGAAGCGCGTGCCGCACTTCAAACCGGGGAAGGAACTGCGCGAGCGGGTCGACGGCAATTCCCCGAAAGACGCAGCCTGATTGGCGACGGCGCCTGCGCACGAGCCATGGCCTTGCGGCCGAGGCGCCGGGCCGATCCTCCTGCTTGCCACTCCGACGCTCCCGTCGGTCAGAATAGCGTTCTGCCTGGACCGATCGGAGCCGTCGATGCGAGTCGTCACCTGGCTTTTCAACCTGATGCTGTTCCTGCTCGCCCTGGGGTTCGCGCTGTCGAACACCGCGACCGTCGAATTGCGGTTTCTCCCGGGCGAGCTGGTGTGGCGCGCCCCGCTGGTCGTCTTCCTGCTGATCTTCCTGGCGGCCGGGGTCGTGCTCGGTCTGCTCGGCGCGGTGCCGTCGCTGTTTCGCCAGCGTCGCGAGATCGCGCGGTTGACGAAGGAGTTGCGCCACGCCGGCCGGCCCGCCGCACCCGCCCAGGCGCCTGCGCCGCCGGTGGCCGACCCCGCCAGCGGCGCCTCGGTCGGCCTGGGCGTCTAGCTGAGCCCGCGGGTGCGTTCATGCTCGAGTTCGAGGCCTGGTGGTTGCTGGCGATTCCGCTGTTCTTCGGGCTCGGCTGGTTCGCTGCGCGCTACGAGGCTGCACTCGGGCGCAGCGGGCGGCGCCGCGATGGCGCGGGGCTGCCCGACGCCTACTTCCGCGGCCTGAACTTCCTGCTCAACGAGCAATCGGACAAGGCGATCGACGCGTTCATCGACGTGGTCCGCCTGGACCCCGAGACCGTCGATCTGCACTTTGCGCTCGGCAACCTGTTTCGTCGCCGCGGCGAGACCGACCGCGCGATCCGTGTGCACCTGAACCTCGTCGAGCGCGGCGGTCTCGATGCGTTGCAGCGCGAGCACGCGCTGTTCGAGCTGGGCCAGGACTACCTGAAGGCCGGCCTGCTCGACCGCGCGGAAGACGCGTTCGTGCGCCTCGAGGGTACCCGCTACGGCGCGCCGGCACTGCACCATCGCCTCGAAATCGCGCAGATGGTGCGCGACTGGCCGCTCGCGATCAGGCTGGCCGAGCGCCTGCAGCGCGACCGCGGCGAGAATCGCGCGCGCGACATCGCGCATTTTCGCTGCGAGCTCGCAGCGCGTGCGCTGGCGGGCGAGTCGGGATCGCGCTTCGATCATGCACGGCGCGAACTCGACCAGGCGCAGCAGGTCGACGCGAGCCACCCGCGGCCCCGGTTGCTGCGCGGCGAGGTGGCGGCCGCCGAAGGCGATCACGCGGCGGCGATCGAGGCATGGCGCGGCGTGGAGCGCGACAGCCCGGAATGGCTGGCGCTGGTCGCGCCCGGCTGGCTGGCGGCGTTCACCGCGCTCGGTCGCCGCGACGAGGGCATCGACGCCCTGGAAGCGGTACACCGCGAGCATCCGTCGATCGACGCGTTCACCGCACTGGCGACAGCCCGCGCCGAGCGCGATGGTGGCGCCGCATCGGTGGCATGGGCCGAGCAGGCCCTGCAGGCGGCGCCGTCGCTGCTCGGGCTGGAGAGGCTGCTGGCGATGAAGGCCGCGTTGCGGCGCAGCGACGAACAAGCCGAGGTCGAACTGGCGCAGCGGCTGATCCAGGCGCAGGCGCGCCGGCTGTCGCGCTACGTCTGCAGCCATTGCGGCTTCAAGGCGCGCCAGTTCTACTGGCAGTGCCCGGGGTGCAACCGCTGGGACACCTATGCACCGAGGCGCAGCGAGGAGCTCGAACGTGGCTGAGACAGAACCGCGCATCGATTTCACGCGCGCGCGCCTGCTGGTGGTGGGTGACCTGATGCTCGATCGCTACTGGTTCGGTGACGTACAGCGGATCTCCCCCGAGGCGCCGGTGCCGGTGGTGCGCGTCACGCGCAGCGACGAGCGGCTCGGCGGTGCGGCCAACGTTGCATTCAACGCGGCCTGCCTGGGCGTGCGCGCAGTGCTGGTCGGCGCGATCGGCGAGGACGAACCGGGCCGGCGCATCGAAGCGCTGGCGCGCGAGCACGGCATCGCCCTGCGAGCGACGCACGACCCGCAACTGGCCACCACGATCAAGTTGCGCGTGATCGGTCGCCAGCAGCAACTGCTGCGCGTCGACTTCGAGCAGGCGCCCGGGCCCGAGGCGCTGGCGCAGACGTTCGAGGCAGCGCGTGCCGCCATCGACCAGGCGGACGTGGTGGTGCTGTCCGACTATGGAAAGGGGGTGCTGGTGCAGATCGAGCGCATCGTTGCGCTGGCACGCGTGGCCGGGCGGATCGTCATCGCCGACCCCAAGGGGGACGATTACGCGCGCTACGCCGGCGTCACCGTGCTCACGCCGAACCGCGGCGAATTGCGCGAAGTCGTCGGCACCTGGCGCGACGAAGCCGATCTCGCCGCGCGCGCGCAGGCATTGCGCCGCTCGCTCGGGGTGCGCCACCTGCTGCTGACCCGCTCCGAGGAAGGCATGACGCTGTTCTCCGACGATGGCGTGCTCGACGTGCCCGCGCAGGCGCGCGAGGTCTACGACGTCTCGGGTGCGGGCGACACCGTGGTGGCGGTACTGGCGTCGATGCTCGCGGCCGGTCGACCGATTGCGCAGGCAGTCGCGCTGGCCAATCGCGCCGCCGGAATCGTCGTCGGCAAGCTGGGTACCGCGGCGGTCACACCGCAGGAGTTGTTTGCGTGAAGACCGCCGCCGTGCGGCGTGCGATCGCTGCCGCCTTGCTCGGCCTGTCCTGTGCCGGCGCGCCGCTGGCGCTCGACGTCAACACCGCCACCCGGGACGAGTTGCAGACCATTCGCGGCGTCGGCCCGGTCCTGTCGGCGCGGATCGTCGAGGCGCGTCGGGCAGGGCGGTTCACCGATCTGGAAGACCTGAAGACGAGGGTGCGCGGCATCGGCGACGCGAACCTGCGCCGCATGCGCGAAGCCGGTCTCCGGGTGGGGCCGTCCGGACGCGCCGACGCGGTGCCCACCTATACCGGCCAGCCGGCCGCGGCACGCCGTTAGCGTACCGGGCGCGACACGCGACGCCGCGCATGCCTTTTCACTTCGACCGCCGTGCCGGCATGCCGGCGTCAGGGGATCCGCAGCGCCCGCCCGGACTCAGGCAGCGCGCAGGCCTGTACTGGCGCCTCACGCGGATGCACCGGCCGATCGGCACGCTGCTGTTGCTGTGGCCCACGCTTGCGGCGCTGTTCATTGCCTCGCGCGGCTGGCCCGATCCGTACCTGCTGTTCGCTTTCTCGCTGGGCACGCTTTTGATGCGCTCGGCCGGTTGCGCGATCAACGACTGGGCCGACCGCGACTTCGACCGGCACGTCGCGCGCACGCGCGACCGCCCGCTCACCGCCGGTGCAATCGAACCCTGGGAGGCAGTGGCGGTGTTCGTCGCGCTTTCGCTGGTGGCACTGATGCTGGTCGTGCCGATGAACCCGCTGACCTGGGCGCTCGCAGCGGTGGCGGCATTCCTGGCCGTCAGCTATCCGTTCACCAAGCGCTTCCTCGCGCTGCCGCAGGCCTATCTCGGCATTGCGTTCGGGTTCGGCATACCGATGGCCTTCGCGGCGGTCCGCAACGAACTGCCGGTGGCGGCCTGGACGATGCTGGTGTCGAACGTCTTCTGGGCACTGGCCTACGACACCGAGTATGCGATGGTCGATCGCGACGACGACCTGAAGATCGGCATTCGCACCGCGGCGATCACGTTCGGCCGCTTCGACGTCGTCGCGGTGATGATCTGCTACGCGGCCACCGTCGCGCTGCTCGCCGCGGTCGGCCGCATCGAGGGGCTCGGAGCGGCGTACTTCGCGGGGTTGGCGGTGGCGGCAGGCATCGCGACCTATCACTACACACTGATTCGCGAGCGCGGCCGCGACGGATGCTTCCGGGCGTTCAACCACAACAACTGGTTCGGCGCCGCCGTATTCGGCGGTGTGTTCGCGAGCTACCTCGCCGGCTGAGCGCCGCGCCCGCAGGTGAATGCCGGCGCGATGGCACTGCCGCCGGGCCCGGTTCAGGCTTCGCCGAACTCGTCGCCCATCTCCATGCCGCGCCGATACGCCGCTTCGATGGCCCGGCCAACCAGTCCGCGCAGATCGCCTCCCTCCATCACGGCGAGCGCAGCGGCGGTGGTGCCCCCGCGCGAGGTCACGCGCTCGCGCAGCGTGGCAGGGCCTTCATCGGAGCGCAGCGCCAGCTGTGCGGCTCCAGCGAAGGTGTGCAGGACCAGGTTGCGCGCCTGGCGCGCATCCAGGCCCATTGCCAGTGCCGCGTCCTGCATTGCTTCCATGAACAGGAAAGCATACGCCGGTCCGCTGCCGCTGATCGCGGTGACCGCGTCGAGCAGTGGCTCGGCGTCGACCCACACCGTCGGGCCGACCGCGCCGAGCATCCGGTCGGCTGTCTCGCGGTCGGCCGGGCGGGTGCCGGGCAGCGCGGCCAGGCCGGTCACACCCATGCCGATCAGTGCCGGCGTGTTCGGCATCGCCCGCACGATGCGCTGGTGACCGCCCAGCCAGCGCGACAGATCACTCATACGGATGCCGGCAGCCACGCTGACCACCAGCGCGTCACGCAGCAGCGGTTGCAGCGCTGCGACGGCTTCGCGCATCTGCTGAGGCTTGACCGCGAGTACCACCAGGTCGACATCGGCCAGGGCCTGGGCGCTGGCGCGCTCGAAGGCGGCAACGCCGAAACGCGCATGCAGCGCCTCGCGCTGCGCCGCGACGGGTTCGACCACGCGGATCGAAGCGGGTGCCGCGCCGCGTGCGAGCAGCCCTCCGATGAGTGCGGCAGCCATGTTGCCGCCGCCGATGAATGTGATCTGCATGCCGCACTCCGTCGGAAGACTGCAAGGATCGGGATCGATGGTGGCCGCGCGCAGGCTGCCGGTCAGCCGTTCACGAACCCTGTCCGCTTCGGCGCCCGCGCATCACGAACTGCATCGGCCGCACGCCCAGGGCGAGCAACGCGGCCAGATAGACGAGCACTCCGCCGCCGACCAGTCCCAGCGCCAGTCCGATGCGTTCGAGCGGCGCTGCGCGCAGCGCGATCCAGTCGAATTGCGGCACCGCGATGGCCAGGGTGGCGGCCAGCAGCGCAGTTGCGACGAGCGTCTGGGCGAGGAATTTCGCCCAGCCCGGGCTCGGTCGCCAGACGCGTCGACGGCACAGACCCCTGAGCAGCAAGCCGGCGTTCGCGAGTGCGCCCAACGAGATCGACACCGCCAGTCCGGCGTGCGCCAGCCAGGGCACGGTGAGCAGGTTCAGCAACTGCGTCACCACCAGCACGACGAGTGCGATCTTCACCGGCGTGCGCACGTCCTGCTGGGCATAGAAGCCGGGCGCGAGCACCTTGACCGCAATCAGTCCGACCAGCCCGAAGGCGTAGCCGCTGACCGCGCGCCGGGTCATCTCGACGTCGTGCGCGTCGAAGCGTCCATAGTGAAACAGCAGCGCGGTCAGCGGCTCGGCCATCAGCGCCAGGCCCACCATGCATGGCAGGGCCAGCAGGACGCACAGGCGCAGGCCCCAGTCGAGCAGTTCGCTGTATGCGTGGTCGTCGCCGCGACCGCGTGCGTTCGCCAGCGTCGGCAACAGGACGGTGCCCAGCGCCACGCCGAGCAGCGCGGTCGGGAATTCCATCAGCCGATCGCCGTAGGAGATCCACGAGACGCTGCCCGGGGCGAGGCGCGACGCGATGTGGGTGTTGATCAGCAGGCTGACCTGTGCCACCGATACCGCCAGCGCCGCAGGCGCCATCAGTTGCAGGATGCGGCGCGTGTGCGGGTCGGTCAGCGCCTGGCGCAGGTTCGACCCGATGCGCGGCAGCATGCCGATGCGCCGCAGCGCCGGAATCTGGATCGCGAGCTGGGCAATGCCGCCGAGCACGACGCCTGCGGCCAGCGCATAGACCGGCGGATCGAAGCGCCCCGCCAGGCCCAGTGCCGCACCGATAAAGCACAGGTTCAGCATGACTGGCGTAAATGCGGGCACCGCGAAGCGCTGCCAGGTGTTGAGGATCCCGGCCGACAGCGCAATCAGCGAAGCAAACAGGATGTAGGGGAACATCCAGCGGGTCATGACCACCGCCGCATCGAACACGCCCGGTTGCCCGCGAAGCCCGGACGCGATCGCCCAGACCAGTGCGGGCGCGGCCGCTGCGCCCAGCAGCGACACGGCCACCAGCGCCCAGAAGAGCGCGGTCGCCACTCGGTCGACCAGCGCTTTCGTTTCGCCCAGCGCGGTCTGCGGGTCGGCGCCGTCGCGCGCTTCGGCCTGTGTGCGCGATGCAGCCAGGATCGGCACGAAGGCCTGGGAGAAGGCCCCTTCGGCGAACAGGCGTCGCAGCAGATTGGGCAGACGGAACGCCACGAAGAAGGCATCGGTGAAAGCCGATGCGCCGAAGATCGCGGCGGTGAGATTCTCGCGCGCGAGGCCGGTGATCCGCGACAGCAGGGTGAGGCTGCTGACGGTGGCCGCGGCCCGCAGCAGGCTCATGCGCGGCTGCGGCGCTGGCGGCAGCCGTCGTGCAGGTTTGCGGGCTTGATGCGAAATCGGTTATTATTCAAGGCTTTCCGGGACGCTTTCCGAGGCCGCGGCGGTGCCCGACCCACAGGCGGGAAACCACGGTACCGGAGTTCGAACTGAGCGAGATTCTCTCATGGCCAACATTGCCTCTGCCCGCAAGCGTGCCCGCCAGGCGGTCACGCGCAACCTGCACAATTCGAGCCTGCGCTCGCGTCTGCGCACCGCGATCAAGTCGGTCCGCAAGGCCGTCCTGGCTGGCGACAAGGAAGCGGCGGCGAACACGCTGCGGTCCGCGCAAAGCGTGATCGACCGTATCGCCGACAAGAAGATCGTTCACAAGAATGCGGCGTCGCGCTACAAGAGTCGTCTCGCCGCTGCCGTCAAGTCGATGACCTGAGCGCTGAGCTGAGCGACGCATCGGGCGGCGGGCCGGGTTCCGGTTCCGGCGCCGGACGGGCGCCGAACAGCGCGCTGCCCACCCGAACGATCGTCGCACCCTCCATCACCGCGGATTCCAGGTCCGCCGACATCCCCATCGAGAGCGTATCGAAATCGCGCGCCGCGCCAGCGCCGGCGAGTGCGGCGCGCACGCGTGCGTGAAGTTCGCGCAGCGTGGCGTAGCGGGCGCGTTGCAGGGCCGTGTCTTCGGTCGGTTCGGGAATCGCCATCAGTCCGCGCAATCTCAGCCGCGGCAGCGACGCCACCGCCAGTGCCAGCGCAACGACCTCGCCGGGCGTCACGCCGCTCTTGCTCGCCTCGCCCGACACGTTGACCTGAACGCACAGGTTCAGCGCAGCCCGTTGCGCGGGGCGCTGTTCGGACAGGCGCCGCGCGATCTTTTCCCGGTCCACCGAGTGGACCCAGTCGAAGTGCACGGCGATCGGACGGGTCTTGTTTGACTGGATCGGGCCGATGAAATGCCACTCGAGCGGCCCCTCGAACGATGGCCCGGGCGCCGCCCGCACGCTGGCGGGCGGCGCCCCCGTGTCGGCGACGCGCGACCGCTCGTCGCTGCACGCGGCAATCTTGTCCAGCGCCTCTTGCAGGTAGTTTTCCCCGAACGCACGCTGGCCCAGGGTCGCCAGCGCCCGCACGCTGCCGGCGGGGAACGCCTTGCTGACGGCGAGCAGGCGCACCGAGCCGACGGGCCGGCCGGCCGCTTCGCAGGCGCTGCGGATCCGCTCGAGGACCTGCTCGTAGCTTTGGCGCAACGCGTGGTTGCCGTTCATCGCGGAAATCGCCGTTTCGCCCCGGCGGGGCTGCCGGGGAACCCGTCGGTTCAGAAGATAGCAGGAATGAATGACGGCGCCGCCTTTGCGGCGTCGCAGCCGATGGAGGAATGCGCGATGGACATTGCCGGACTGCTGGCGTTCGCGGTCAAGAACAAGGCTTCGGACCTGCACCTGTCAGCGGGGTTGCCGCCGATGATCCGCGTGCACGGCGACGTGCGCCGGATCAACCTGCCGCCGATGGAACACAAGGACGTTCACGGCATGATCTACGACATCATGAACGACTCGCAGCGGAAGGAGTACGAGGAGAGCCTCGAGTGCGACTTCTCCTTCGCGATTCCCGGCCTGGCGCGCTTCCGCGTCAACGCGTTCGTGCAGCAACGCGGGGCCGGGGCGGTGATGCGCACGATCCCGTCGAAGATCCTGACGCTCGAAGAATTGAACACGCCGAAGATCTTCTCCGAGATCGCGATGACGCCGCGCGGCCTCGTGCTGGTCACCGGCCCGACGGGTTCGGGGAAGTCGACCACGCTCGCGGCGATGATCAACCACGTCAACGAGAACCTCTACGGGCACATCCTCACGGTCGAGGATCCGATCGAGTTCGTCCACGAGTCGAAGCGCTGCCTGATCAACCAGCGCGAAGTCGGGCCGATGACGCTGTCGTTCAACAACGCGCTGCGCTCGGCGCTGCGCGAAGACCCCGACATCATCCTGGTGGGGGAGTTGCGCGACCTCGAGACGATCCGCCTGGCACTCACCGCTGCCGAGACCGGCCACCTGGTGTTCGGCACGCTGCACACTTCGTCGGCCGCCAAGACGATCGACCGCGTCATCGACGTGTTTCCGGCCGCCGAGAAGGACATGGTGCGCGCGATGCTCTCGGAGTCGCTGCGCGCGGTGATCTCGCAGACGCTGCTCAAGACGAAGGACGGCAACGGCCGCATCGCGGCCCACGAGATCATGATCGGCACCCCCGCCATCCGCAACCTGATCCGTGAGGCGAAAGTGGCCCAGATGAACTCGGCGATCCAGACTGGCGGGTCGATGGGCATGCAGACGCTGGACCAGTGCCTGACGGACCTGGTACGCAAGAACCACGTGTCGATGTCCGAAGCCCGCGCAGTCGCCGCGGTGAAGGAGAACTTCCCGGGCTGACATGTCAGCCGGGGACACCCCGACAACCTGGCCGATCACACCCACCGGACTGCGCCATGGAACGCGAACAGGCTTCCAAGTTCCTGCACGACCTGCTGCGCCTGATGATCGCGCGCAACGGATCGGACCTCTTCCTGACGGCAGAGTTCCCGCCGGCGTTCAAGATCGACGGCAAGCTCCAGCCGGTGTCGACCGCGCCGCTGACGCCACAGCACACGGTGGAACTTGCGCGTGCGCTGATGAACGACAGGCAGGCCGCCGAGTTCGAAGCGCACAAGGAAGTGAATTTCGCGATCAGCCCGGCCGGCGTCGGCAGGTTCCGCGTGAACGCGTTCATGCAGCAGAACCGGGTCGGCATCGTGCTGCGGACGATCAACACCGAGATCCCCACCTTCGAGCAGTTGCAGCTGCCGCCGGTGCTGCGTGAACTGGCACTGACCAAGCGCGGCATGATCATCGTCGTCGGTGCCACCGGATCGGGCAAATCGAACACGCTGGCGGCCGTGGTCGGTCACCGCAACGAGATGTCGCACGGTCACATCGTGACCATCGAGGATCCGGTGGAGTTCGTGCATCCGCATCGCAACTGCATCGTCACGCACCGCGAAGTCGGCGTGGACACCGAAGGCTGGGAAGTGGCGCTGAAGAACACGCTGCGCCAGGCGCCCGACGTTATCATGATCGGCGAGATCCGTGACCGCGAGACGATGGAGCACGCGGTTGCGTTCGCCGAGACGGGTCACCTGTGCCTGGCCACGCTGCACTCGAACAGCGCCAACCAGGCGCTCGACCGGATCATCAACTTCTTCCCCGAGGAGCGACGCGCGCAGCTGCTGATGGACCTGTCGCTGAACCTGAAGGCGATCGTCTCGCAGCGACTGATTCCGATGGCCGCCGGCAAGGGGAGGGTCCCTGCGGTGGAGATCCTGCTGAACTCGCCGCTGATCGCCGACCTGATCTTCAAGGGCGAGGTTGGCGCGATCAAGGAGGTGATGAAGAAGAGCCGCGAGCTCGGCATGCAGACGTTCGACCAGGCGCTGTTCGACCTCTTCGAGGACGGGCGGATCAGCTACGAGGACGCGCTGCGCAATGCGGACTCGGTCAACGATCTGCGGCTGAACATCAAGCTGAACAGCAAGCGCTCGGAGCGCGACCTCACCCGCGGTCTCGAGCACCTGGACATCGTCTGAGTCACCGCGGGTACGGCGGTGCCCGGCCCGGCTCGCCGGGTCAGTCCTTGTGCCGGAAGCTGATCCGGCCCTTGGTGAGGTCGTACGGCGAGAGCTCCATTGTGACCCGGTCCCCGGGCAGCACGCGGATGCGGTGCTTCTTCATCTTGCCGGACGCGTAGGCGGAGACTTCCACGCCGTTGCTGAGCGTGACGCGAAATCGCGTATCGGGCAGCACCTCGGCGACGACGCCTTCCATCTGGATGAGTTCTTCCTTTGCCATGCTGGCCTCCTGGTTCGCGCGGACACACGGTACCCGCGCCGTGCCGCTCGAGCGGCAGCGAACCGACGTTTTCGCAGGGGTTGCGCTGCCGCCGCGTTGGCGATCAGCGATGCGGAGGGAATGTTGCCGAAGCCCTGCGATTATACTCGCTATCCGACGTGCCGGGCCCGCGGCGGGCGGACCCGCCACGTCGGTCTTCTCCGACTCATCGTTGCAGAACCGCGGCATGCCTGCTTTCCGCTTCGTCGGCCGCCCAGTTCCCTGCCTGGCGGCGCTGGCCGTTACCTGCGCGCTGGCGGCACCACCGACAGCGCGGGCCGACTCCATCACGCTGCACAACGGGGATCGTCTCACCGGGCGCGTGCTGCACATGTCGCCATCGACGCTCGTCTTCGAGACCACCTGGGCCGGCGAACTGCGCATTCCACGCTACGAGATCCGGGCGATCGAAACCGACAAACCGGTGCGCGTGTTGCGCGAGCGCTCGAAGCACACCGAGTCGATGACGCTCGGGCCTGCGGCACCCGGGCAGGTCGCGCTCACACCCGAGGCGTCTTCCCCGAGCGGCGGCGTCGATGGTGCCGGGTGGGTGCAGCCGGACGTGCCCGTGCCGACCGGTCCGGAATTGCTTGCCGCGCAGCCGCAGCCCGCCATCACGATCCCGCTGGCGCGGGTGCGTTACCTCGAACCCCGGCCCGAGGAGAGCGGCGAGGGCGCGTCCTACGAGGGACGGGTCACGCTTGCGGGCACGCTCGTACGCGGCAACAGCACTGGCGACAGGGCGTATGCCGAGGGTGATTTCGAGGCGCGCGCGCGCGACTGGCGCTACGCATCGACGGCGAAACTGAACCGTGAGCGCGGCGACGCGGCCACGACCGCGTCGAACTGGCTGGTGGGCGGGAATCTCGACCGGTTTCTCGACGACCGACGCTTCGGCTACCTGCGCGGCTCGGTCGAGCGCGACCGTTTCCGTGACATCTCCGTTCGCGCCACCGCCGGTGCCGGGCTCGGCGTGCAA
This sequence comes from Burkholderiaceae bacterium, assembly GCA_021463505.1. Taxonomy (GTDB): domain Bacteria; phylum Pseudomonadota; class Gammaproteobacteria; order Burkholderiales; family Burkholderiaceae_E; genus Zeimonas. The sequence continues at coordinate 46,496 of JAJTYR010000015.1, forward strand.
CTCGTCCAGACCGGACGCACGAAGCTGTCGCTGCGCGGCGGACTCGACGCGATCGAGATCCATCGCATTGCCGGTTCCGACGAATCCTGGCCGGCATTGGGCTGGGGCGCGAACCTCGGCTATCGGCTCGACGCGTGGCCTGGCGAGCTGTTCCACGATCAGCAGGGTTTTCTGAACCTCGGCGACCCGTCGCAGGTCACGCTGCGCAGTCGCACCGGCCTGCGCGTGCCGTTCGCTTCGGGGTTGACCGCTTCGCTGCAGTTCAATTTCGACTGGGACAGCCAGCCCTCGCCCGGACGGCGCAGTGGCGACGCGACCTGGCTGGTCGGGCTCGGCTATGCCTGGTGAGGATCGATCGGTGCGAACGCGCGCGGTGCCTGCGGCATGCGTTGTCGCGTCGCTGCTGGTGGCGGCGTGCGCGCAGGCGCCGTCGCTGTCGCGTGCAGGTGGCGAAGCTGCGGCCGTGCCGGTGCGCGACGAGGCGCGCGCAGTCCGCGATGCCGCCGCGGCCGAGACAGCGGCCGCACCGAGCATCGACGAGGCGGCGGCGCGCGTCGTCTACGCCGGAGCGAGAACCTATTCGGGGGCGCTGCAGTGCGCCGGCTGCCCGGCGCGGCGGCTCACGCTGACCATCTTCTCCGATGGCACGTTTCGCATGCGCGAGGCGGACGCGGAAGGTGCCGGGATGCGCGTCGCCTACGACATCGGGCGCTGGAACACGGAAGCCGATGCGCCCGACACGCTCGTGCTGCGCGGCAACACCGAGGGTGCGCGACGGCTGCGCCGCGTGACTCCGGATGGACTGGAGATCGTCGACAACGAAGGACGCGGGATTCGCGGTCTGCGCAATGCGACGCTGGTGCGTGCGCCGCAGGTCGATCCGCTGGCGGGGCCGCTGCGGCTGGCCGGCAGCTATCTGCGCGAGGACGGCCTTGCGGTGTTCGGCGATTGCCTGACCGGGCGGCGCCTGCCGGTGGTTGAGGCAGCGCCCGCCAGCGGCGCGCCGCAGGCCGTGCGCCGGCTTGCGGCTGCACGCGCGGCGCTCGACGACGCACAACGGGCGATCAGCGAGAATCCCGGTAACCCGGTACTCGCCGTGGTGCGTGGCTACCTGGTGCCGCAAGCCGGACCACCGGGTGGTTCCGGCGGCGAAGCGCTGGTGATCGTGGCGTTCGAGCGCGCCATGCGTGCCGGGCGCTGCACGGATGTCGTGCGTCGCTTGCCGTGAGTGCCGATTGCCTGCACCGATTCCCGGGTGCCCTGTCGGTGACGACTGGAGCGGTCGTCGGCGCGCTCGGCACGCATGGGCTGCAATCGGTGCTGGCCGCCACGGTGGTTGCGGCGGGCCGTGTGGCGTTCATCGCCGGCTGGCGGTGCCTCGGGCGGGTGCTGGCCTGCACGGCGCGTCATCTTCACTGAAGCCGTCGGCGCGGGCGAAGATCTCGAATCCGAACAATCGGCATTCGATCGCACCGTTGTACAAAGGCGTGCGGCGGCGCTCCTTCATGCCGAGCTGTGCGGGCAGTTCGCGGCGGCTGCTGAGCAGCCATGCCTGCCAGCCGGTGAATCGGGCGCGCAGGTTCGCGCCGAACGCGCGCATCGCCTGATCGTGGCCGCTCGCGTCACGCGGCGCGCCAGGCGCGGAGGCCGCCGCGCGGCCCGCCTCGATGCGCTCGCCGTAGGGCGGGTTGGTCACGATGAAGCCGGGCGTGTCGAACGGTGGCCGTGCCTGCGCCGCGGCAAGCACGCGCGTCGTGATCGCCTGCGCCGGCAGGCCCGCGCGCTCGAAGTTGCGCCGCGCACGTTCGACCGCGCGCGGATCGATGTCGGACGCCGCGAGGCGCGGCATCGGTGCGTCGCGGCGCAGTGCGGCCTGCGCGCGGCGGGCCGCCTCGGCGCGCAGCGCCGCCCAGAGCGATGCATCGTGGTCCAGCAGTTTCTCGAGCGCAAAGGGGCGTTGCAGGCCGGGTGCAACGTCGAGCGCGCGTTGCGCGGCCTCGATCGCGATGGTTCCGGAGCCGCAGAAGGGGTCGTACAGCGGCACCTCGGGCGTCCAGCCCGACAACGCGAGCAGGCCGGCTGCGAGGTTCTCCTTCAGGGGCGCCGCGCCCTTGTCATCGCGGCCCGGGCGCCAGCCGCGCTTGAACAGCGCCTCGCCGCTCAGATCCAGGTAAAGCGTTGCCTGCCGGTCTTCGAGGTGCGCGAACACGCGTGCATCGGGCGCGCGGGTGTCGATCGACGGGCGCGCGCCGGTGCGGTTGCGCAAACGGTCGACGACGCCGTCCTTCACGCGCAGCGTCGCGTAGTTCAGGCTGCGCAGTGGCGCGCGCACCGCGCTCAGGTCGACGCGCAGCGAATGGCGCGCGTCGAAGAAGCGCTCCCATTCGACCCCGAGCGCGAGGCGGTAGAGATCGTCGTCGTCGCGATAACGCCGCTGCCCGACGCGGCGCAGCACGCGGCTGGCGAGCCGCGACCACAGGTTCGCACGGTAGGCGAGTGCACGATCGCCGTCGAACAGCACGCCGCCGGCGAGTGCCCGGCACTCGCGCGCGCCGAAGCCGGTCAGTTCGGCGGCCAGCGCGTCTTCGAGCCCGCGCGGGCAGGCGGCGAACAACGCCCCGGCCTGTGGCACCATCAGAAGGGCTTGACCACGACCAGCACGACGATCACCAGCAGCGCGAGCACCGGCAGTTCGTTGAACCAGCGCATCCAGACGTGCGAGCGCCGCTGGGTGCCGCGCTCGAAGCCGCGCAGCAGACGCCCGCAGCCGTAGTGGTAGGCGAGCAGCAGCACCACTACCGCCAGCTTGGCGTGCATCCACCCGCCGCCGACGCCGTAGCCGAGCCACAGCCACAGTCCCGGCGCGATGGCGAGCCACATCAGCGGCTGCATGAAGCGCCACAGCTTGCGCGCCATCAGCAGCAGCCGCTCGCGCTCCGCGCCCGCCCCCTCCACCATCGCCAGGTTCACGAAGATCCGCGGCAGGTAGAACAGCCCCGCGAACCAACTGGTCACGAAGACGATGTGAAACGCCTTCACCCACAGATAACCCGTCGACATCACACGCTCCGGAGCCGGGCGATGAGTGGGCGGCGGCGTGCGAACCGGGGTGTGCCAGCCCCGGGGCGGCGGATCGGTCCGGGCATCGGTCAGCCGCGGATCTCGCCGTGGCCGAACACGACGTACTTGAGGGAAGTGAGGCCTTCGAGACCGACCGGTCCGCGCGCGTGCAGCTTGTCGGTGGAGATGCCGATCTCGGCGCCCAGACCGTATTCGAAGCCGTCGGCGAAGCGCGTGGAGGTGTTGATCATCACCGAGGCGGAGTCGACTTCGCGGACGAAGCGCATCGCGCGGGTGTGGTTCTCGGTGACGATCGCGTCGGTGTGCTGCGAGCCGTAGGCGGCGATGTGGTCCATCGCTTCGTCGAGGCCGGCGACCACGCGGATCGACAGGATCGGCGCGAGGTATTCGGTGCGCCAGTCAGCCTCGGTGGCTTCGTTGCAGGCGATGCCTGCAACGGACAGGATCTTCCGCGCCCGGCCGTCGCCGCGCAGTTCGACCTGCTTGTCCACGTAGATGCGCCCGAGCCTGGGCAGCACTTCGGCGGCGACACTTTCGGCGACCAGCAGCGTCTCCATCGTGTTGCACGGCGAATAGCGCTGCGTCTTGGCGTTGTCGGCGATGCGTACCGCCATGTCGGGGTCGGCGTCGTCGTCGATGTAGACGTGGCAGACGCCGTCGAGGTGCTTGAGCACCGGCACTTTCGAGTCGCGCGCGATGCGCTCGATCAGCGACTTGCCGCCGCGTGGCACGATCACGTCGACCCATTCCGGATGCGAGATCAGCGCGCCGACGGCAGCGCGATCGGTGGTCTCGATCACCTGCACCGCGTCCTCGGGAAGTCCGGCGCAGCGCAACCCCTCGCGGATCAGCGCGGCAAGTGCCTGGTTGCTGTGGATCGCCTCGGAGCCGCCGCGCAGGATGGTGGCGTTGCCCGACTTCACGCACAGGCCGGCCGCGTCGATCGTGACGTTGGGGCGCGATTCGTAGACGATGCCGATCACGCCCAGCGGCACGCGCATCCGGCCCACCTGGATGCCGGTGGGGCGGTAGCGCAGCTCGAGGATCTCGCCCACCGGATCGGGCAGCGCGGCGATCTGCGCCAGTCCGCTGGTCATCGACTCGATCACGGCGTCGGTGAGCGCGAGCCGGTCGACGAACGCGGCATCGTGGCCGGCCGCGCGCGCGGCGGCGAGATCCTTCGCGTTGGTGGCTTTCAGCGCCGCCGCGTCGCGGCGGATCGCCTCGGCCGTGGCGACGAGCGCGCGATCCTTCGCGGCAGTGGAGGCGCGCGCAGTCAGGCGGCTGGCTGCCCGGGCGCGCCGGCCCACGTCGGCCACATAGGCCTCGATGTCGATCGGATGGCTGTCCACGTCAGTTCCCTGCAAGGATCGGGGCGCCCGCGACCGTCATGGCCAGTTCCTGCAACCCGCGCCAGGCGTCGGCCCCGTCGAGACCCTTGATCATTCTATCGGTGCGGGCGGCGCACTGCAGCGCCTCGCGGATCTGGTCCTCGCCGAGACGCCGCAGCGCCTGCTCGAACAGGTGTTCGCGCGCACCGAACACGCGCGCCTCGCGCATCGCCTGTGCAAGCGGCCGACCCCTGATGCGCGACTCGACGAGCCTGAGCAGCGTGCGCAGCGCATCGGCGAGCATCCACAGCACCAGCGGTTCGGGAACACCTTCGGCACGCAGACCGTCGAGGGTGCGCAGTGCGCGCGGCACGTCGCCGGCGAGCATGGCGGCAACCAGGTCCGAGGCGTCGTAGCGCGCGACGTCGAGCACCGCGGCACGGGTCTGCCCGGGTGGCAGCGCACCCTCCGGAAACAGCAACCCCAGCTTGCCGATCTCCTGGTGCGCCGCGAGCAGGTTGCCCTCGACCCGCTCGGCAATCAGGGCCAGCGTGTCGCGATCGGCGCGCTGGTTCTGGCGTGCCAGCCGGGCAGCGATCCACCGCGGCAGTTGTGCGCGCTCGACGGGCCAGACCGGGACAATCAGACCGAGCCGATCGAGCGCGGCGAACCACGCCGTCTCGGTGATCGCGCGATCGAGCCGCGGCCCGGTGACCAGCAACCGGGTGTCCGCGCCTGCCTGCGCGGCCGCATCGGCGAGCGCCTGGCCGATCTCCCGGTTTGCCTTGCCCGGAAGGCGCAACTCGAGCAGGCGGCGGCTCGCGAACAGCGACAGCGCGCCGGCTTCGGCGACGAATGCGTCGGCACGAAAGCCGCGCCCGCCGTCGAACACCCGGCGCTCGTCGAAGCCGGCGTCGCGCAGCGCCCGGCGCACCGCGTCGGCGGCTTCCTGGAGGAGCAGCGGCTCGTCGCCGTGGACCCACACCAACGGCGGCACGCCGCGCGCCAGCGCCGTGACGAGGCCCTCGGCACGCACCTGCGTCATCGTGGGATCGCGGCGAGCCGTCGCAGCAGTTGCTGCACCAGATCGGACTGCATCTCGCGATACAGCAGCTCCTCCTCCTGCTGCTTCGAGACGAGCTCGATGTCGCTCGAGGTGATGTCGCGGCGCAGGATGATCTCGGTGGGTGCGAGCAATGGCTGGCCGTCGCGATCGACCACGCGAAACGTGAAGCGCAGACGCAACTGGTATTCGCGCGGCCGCCCCGTGCCCGAGAAACCGACGACCTCCTTCTCGCGAGATTCGCGGATCACCTCGAGCCGTGCCTCGGCCGCTGCCGGATCGTCGACGAGCCGCGTGTCCTCGGCCACGCGCACCAGACGACGGAATTCGGCGCCAATCGCGGAAGTCGGCGCGAAGCCGGTGTGGAGCGTGCGAAACGGCAGCGCGGCCGAACGGCGCAGCTGGAAGCCGCACCCGGTGGTGGTGATCGTCATCGATGCCAATGCGATCGTGAGTGCGCGCCGCCGCAGCGTGCGCGGTGCCGATGCGGCGGCGCCGGCCCCGGGATGGTGCGGCGTATCGCCGGGTCGCGCAGCAGGCATCGCCGTTCGGGTTCAGACGACGACGTTGACCAGACGGCCAGGCACCACGACGACCTTGCGCGCGGCACGGCCCTCGGCGTGACGCGCGAAGGCTTCGGTGGCCACGGCGGCGGCCTCGATCGCGGTGCGATCGGCCTGCATCGGCACACGCACCGCGCCGCGCACCTTGCCGTTGATCTGCAGCACCAGCTCGATTTCGTCCTGCGCGAGTGCAGCCTCGTCCACCTGCGGCCACGGCGCATCGAGCAGATCGCCGTGGCCGCGCGCCAGGCCGAGTTCGCTCCAGAGCACGTGGGTGACGTGCGGCACCACCGGGTAGAGCACCCGGATCAGGATCGACAGCGCCTCGCGCATCACCCCGGTGGCTTCACGCGAGGGTGCCAGCTTCGCGTTCTCGATCGCGTTGAGCATCTTCATCGCTGCCGAGACGACCGTGTTGTACTGCCGGCGCTGGTAATCGTAGTTGGCCTGGCGCAGGATCGTGTGGATTTCGCGGCGCAGCGCCCTGTGGGCGTCGGACAGTTGCGCCGGTTCGAGCGGCTCGGGCGCCGCTGCCGAAAGGTCCGCGTGCTGCCCGAACGCGCAGGCCCAGAGCCGGCGCAGGAAGCGCTGCGCGCCTTCTACCCCGGCACCCGACCACTCGAGCGTCTGCTCCGGGGGCGAGGCGAACATCACGAACAGCCGCGCGGTGTCGGCGCCGTAGCGGTTGATCAGCGACTGGGGGTCCACGCCGTTGTTCCTGCTCTTGGACATCGTCCCGATGCCGTTGTAGTCGACCGGCAACCCGTCGGTTTTCGAGCGACAGCCCATCGGTTTGCCCGATTCGTCGTGAATCCACTCGATGTCGTCGGGCCAGAAGTATTCGATGCCACCCCTGTCGGTCTTGCGCGAGAAGATGTGGTTGAGCACCATGCCCTGGCACAGCAGGTTGCTGAACGGCTCGTCGAAGCACACGAGTCCGCGCTGCGGGTCGCCGGGAAAGTCGCCCTTCAGGTCGCGCATCACCTTGGTCCAGAAGCGCGCGTACAGCAGGTGCAGCACCGCGTGTTCGATGCCACCGATGTACTGGTCCATCGGCATCCAGTAGTCGTTGCGCTCGTCGACCATCGCCCGATCGTTGTCGGGCGCGCAGTAGCGCATGTAGTACCACGACGAGTCGACGAAGGTGTCCATCGTGTCGGTTTCGCGCCGCGCCGGCCTGCCGCACTTCGGGCACGCGCACTTCAGGAAGCGTTCGTCCTTCGCCAGCGGATTGCCGCTGCCGTCGGGCACCAGGTCTTCGGGCAATACCACCGGCAGGTCTTCGTAGCCGACCGGCACCGCGCCACAGGCGTCGCAGTGGATGATCGGGATCGGCGTGCCCCAGTAGCGCTGGCGCGAGATGCCCCAGTCGCGCAGCCGGTACTGGATGCGCTTTTCGCCCAACCCCTTCGCTGCGAGATCGGCGGCGATCGCATCGACCGCGGCCGCGTGCGCCAGGCCGTCGTAGCGGCCCGAGTTCACGCAGTGGCCGTTGGCCTTGTCTTCGTACCAGGCCTGCCAGGTCTGGTCGGAGAACGCCTGGCCCTGCACGTCGATGACCTGCCGGATCGGCAGGCCGAACCGGCGCGCGAACGTGAAGTCGCGTTCGTCGTGCGCGGGCACGCCCATCACCGCGCCGTCGCCGTAACTCATCAGCACGTAGTTGCCGACCCAGACTTCGACGGGCTCGCCGGTGAGCGGATGGCGGACGAACAGGCCGGTGCGCCGGCCGTCCTTCTCGCGCGTGGCCAGTTCGGCTTCGGTGACGCCCCCGCGCTTGCACGCCTCGACGAACGCGGCGAGCGCGGTGTCGCTCGCGGCTGCTGCGGCGGCGATCGGATGCTCCGGGGCCACCGCCACGAAGGTCACGCCCATGATCGTGTCGGCGCGTGTGGTGAACACATACATGCGCCCGTCGCCGATCAGCGTCCCTTGCGCGTCGCGGATCTCGTGCGGGAACGCGAAGCGCACCCCGGTCGAGCGGCCGATCCAGTTCTCCTGCATCAGCTTGACCCGCTCGGGCCAGCCGATTCCGGCCAGGTCGGCGAGCAGTTCCTCGGCGTAGCGCGTGATGCCGAGGTAGTACATCGGGATCTCGCGTTTCTCGACGAGTGCGCCGGAGCGCCAGCCGCGACCGTCGATCACCTGCTCGTTGGCGAGCACCGTCTGGTCGGCCGGGTCCCAGTTCACGGTGCCGGTCTTCAGGTAGGCGATGCCGTGCTCGAGCATCTTCAGGAACAGCCACTGGTTCCACTTGTAGTAGTCGGCCGAGCAGGTGGCGACTTCGCGGGTCCAGTCGATCGCCAGCCCCATCGCCTGCATCTGAGACTTCATGTGCGCGATGTTGTCCCAAGTCCACTTCGCGGGCGCCACGCCATTCTTCATCGCCGCGTTCTCGGCGGGCAGCCCGAACGCGTCCCAGCCCATCGGCATCAGCACATTGAACCCGTTCATCCGCAGATGCCGGTACATCACGTCGTTGATCGTGTAGTTGCGCACGTGGCCCATGTGCAGCTTGCCCGACGGGTAGGGCAGCATCGAGCAGGCGTAGAACTTGCCCTTCGGGAAGCGCGGGTCGTGCTCGATTGCGCGGTAGGCGTCGATCGCCGCCCAATGCGCCTGGGCGGCCGCTTCGACCGCGGCGGCATCGTACTTTTCGTGCATGGTGCTGGGAGATCCGGGGGGGTCGCCGGCGCGGGGCCGGATAAACCCTTGATTTTACACGCGGCAATGCTGCGACCGGCAGCCGCGCAGAGACGTCCAGGACCTTATGGGCGCGAATCGCGATCGGGCCCGTCCGCCTTGTCGGACGATCGTTTCCAGTTCCTGATGCCCCACCACGCGAGTGCGATGAATGCAGCCAGGTTGATCCCTATGCCCGCGATCCAGAAGCCGGTCAAGTCGATCTCTCCAGAGCCGATGCCTTCGACTCGCTCTCATGCCGCGAGTGGGCCCGTATTATCGACCAGGTTCGCGCGCTCGACGACGTCGTATGCATCCAGCCAGGGCAGCGAGCAGCGCCGCGTGTGGGCCGAGCAGGGCGGCGGGCTTCGTGTAGTCCTTGCAGTTCTTGCCCCATCCGAACTCCGGATCGGCGAAGTCGCCCTGGTGGCAATACGGGAAACCGAAGTGCTGCTTGCCCGGCTGGCTGACACGGTTCGGTTCGTCATTGGGCATGTCTTCGGACAGCCAGTCGCGCTGGTTGTCGCCGAACCAGAGCTCGCCGGTCTTCGGATGGAAGTCGAGGCCGACGGTGTTGCGCACGCCGCGCGCCACGGTCTCCTCGCCGCTGCCGTCGAGGTTGATCCGGAAGATTCGCGCGTACTGCTCCGACTCACCGGCGCCGGAAGCCTGTCGAGGTTCGACTCGACGTCGTCGTAGCGAACGATTTCCTTCGGCGTGGCGACATACAGCGCACCCTTGTGGAACTCGATGCCGTTCGGAAGCATCTGCTTCTCGAGGAGGGTCTTCACCTCGCGCTTGCCGCCCTTGTCGGTGATCGCATGGACCTTGCCGGCCACGAACAGCGAGCTCACGAAGACCGTGCCCTTGTCGCCCTGGCGCATCCCGCGGGCGTCGAGCACGTCGCTGGCCCAGACTTCGGCCTTGAAGCCGGGCGGCAGCTTCATCTTCGACACAGGAAGCCTGTCGGCCGGTGTCGGGATCGGGAACGCCGGTACCGGCGCCATCTTCATCGCGGTGTCGGTGGCCGGTCGGCCCTTGGCCCAGAACGGCTCCTCCTCCTTCTTCGCCTCGGTCTGCGCGTGCGCAGCCAGCGGCAACCCGACGAGCATCGTGAACAGGGCAGCGAGCACCGGCCGGCTGCCTCGCAAGGAAAGCATGTTCATCGGACTCCTCCCGGGTGTGTTCGTTGTCGCGCGCTTCCGGACTGCGCGACCGCGGCGCGCTTGCGCGAGCGCCGTCCGGGGCGGTCGAAAAGCGTAGCGCAGTTCGGCCAGGCCGGCATCGGCTTTCGCCATGCCACGTTCCCCAGACCGCACCGGCGGCGTCAGAACGTGTAGCTCGCCCGCGCGCCGACCAGCCAGTTGCGCCACGGCGCCGGCTCGTAGTAGCGCCCGTTGGCGGCGTTGACGATGACCGAGCCGACGTAGCGGGTGTCGGAGAGATTGTCGACGCGCACGAACGGCGAGAGCCGCAGGCGGCCGAAGCGCCAGTCGAATCCGGCGCGCCAGCCGAGCACCGCATGCGAGCCGGCGTATTCCGAGTTCGCGTCGTCGGCGGCCAGTTTCGCGGCCCAGCGACCTTCGACGCCCGTGACGAAGCCGCTCGCCGCATCGCGCCAGACCAGTTCGGCGTAGAGCGACGACCTGGGCACTCCCGGTATCGCGTTGCCGGAGAGATCGGTTCCGGAAGTGCTCAGGTAATCGCGGAACTTCGCGTCGACCAGGGTCCACGCGAGGCTGCCGCTGAATCCGGCGCCGAGCTCCGATTCCATCCCCAACTCGATGCCGCGCCGGGCGGTGCGCGCCGCATTGCGGAAGGTCGTGCGCCCGCCCGTATTGACGTCCGGCACGATGTCGTTGCGCGTCGTCGTGCGGAATACTGCGAGGTTCAGGCGGCCGGCGCGCCCGAACATCATCCTGATACCGGCCTCGTGGTTCGTGCTTCGACTCGGCTCGAGCGCGAATTTCAGCCCCGGAACGCCGTCGGGACGGTACGCCAGCTCGGCGAAGGTCGGGGTCTCGAAGCCGCGGCCGACCGACGCATAGAGGTCGACCGTGTCGCTGAGTGCATGCAGAAGGCCGATGACAGGGTTGGTCGCGGCGTAGCGTTTGCTGCCCGAATCGTCCGGATTGAATGCAGTCACGAAATCGTCTCGCACGTCGAACGAGACGCTCGATCGACGCACGCCGCCCGACAGCTTCCAGTCGGGGGCGAACCACCACTCGGCGATCGCGTAATGGCCCAGGCTCGCCGCCGTGTCCATTTCGTTGCGGCGCAGGGCACCGGCCACGCCCGACGCGTTCACGTAGCCGCGGCGACGCTCCTGCATCCGGTCGCCATCGATGCCGAGCATGATGTCGAGATGCCCGCCGGCCAGCACAGCCGAGTGCGTCCATTGCAGGCTGGCGCCGCCGAAGCTGCGGTCGAGGTCGACCACGCCGCCCGAGGACGATGCTGCGGCCCCGCTGAAGGCGAGAAACTGCGTGACCTGACGCGCGCCGAGATGGCCGCGCAGCGTGAGCGTGTCGCGCGCACCGAGCCGGCTCTGCCAGGACAATCCGAGTTGTCGATGCTGCACGCTCTTGCGCGTGTCGAAGGCGATGGCACCGGTACCGGCCTGCCGGGGGTTTTGCTTCACCTGCTGCCGGGTGAGCCCCAGCGGATCTGCCGTATCGGGTTGGTCAAGCACCGTGGCGTCGAGTGCGAATCGGTTGTCCGGATTGCCGACATAGGTCAACCGGGCGCTGGCGAGGTCGCGCCGCGTACGGCTGTGCTCACGATAGCCGTCGGTGTCGAAGCGCGACGCGTCCGCGCGCACACCGACCGCGCCGATCGTGTCGCCGACGCCGGCGCCGGATTTCCACGCGCCGAAGCTGCCGCCGTGTCCCGTGGCCCGCCAGGTCGGGTGCTGCGGCGGATCGCCGGTGAACACGGAGACCAGGCCGCCGGAGGCATTGCCGTAGAGCGCGGCGAACGGTCCGCGCAGGACCTCGATGCGCTCGGCGGCTTCCAGGTCGAACAGGCCGGTCTGGCCCTGGCCGTCGGGGGCGGTGAACGGAATGCCGTCCTGCAGCAGTCGCACACCGCGCACGCCGAAGGCCGCGCGCGCGCCGAACCCCCGCGACGACAGTTGCAGGTCCTGGGCGAAGTTTTCGCGCTTGCGGGCGCGGATGCCCGGAATGCGGCCGAGCGACTCCGACAGGTCGATGCCGGGCATCTGTTGGCGGATTGCGTCGCGGCCGATTGCGTCGATCGCCGCCGGCGCATCGAAGCTGCGCTGTTCGATGCGCGTGGCGCTGACGGTCACCGGATCGAGCCCGCCGGATGCGCCTCGTGCCGGCCGGGGTTGCTGTGCCTGGGCGCAGGCGGCGATCGACAGGAGGGCCGCCGCGCCTCGCCGCGCCCATGCGGGGTGCTCCCCGCCTCCGTTTCGCCGCTTCATGGGCCTTGCCGCCGCAGTGTCGCGTGAGCATGCGCTGGCCGGCAGATGCGACCAGGCGTCGGGGACGGGCGTGCTGCGCGCGGCGACCCGGATGCCGACAGGGCGCAACTTGGCTTATGCTTGCGCTGCAGCACCCACCGTTCGAGGAGGCGTCCCGCATGTACGATCGAATCCTGGTGCCCGTCGACGGGTCCCCTTTTTCCGAGGAAGTGCTGCCGCACGCACTCGGCATCGTCCGCGCCACCGGCGTGGCGCTGTCGCTGTTGCAGGTGGTCGACCGTGAAGACGAACAGGCCGAGGCCGCCCGCTACGTCGGGGCGCTCGCATCGGAAATGGGGGCCGACGGGCGCGTGCTCGTAGCCCGCGGCGACCCGGCCGAAACCATCCTCGCCGAAGCGCGGCGCGTGCCGGGTACGCTGATCGCGATGACGTCGCATGGCCACAGCGGCCTGATGGAAGCGATGATGGGGAGCGTGGCGATGCGCATCGTGCGCACCGGTGGCGACCCGGTCATTCTCTACCGGCCACGTGGCGTGGCCGTGGAGGGGCGACGGCAGGCAGTGAAGGTCAACTGCGTGCTGCTGCCGCTCGACGGCACCCAGGTCTCGGAAGCGATGGCGTCGCAGGCCGCCGGGATGGCTCAGTGGCTCGGCGCCGACCTCAACCTGGTCCAGGCGATCACGCCCGAGGCCCGGCCGGCTGCCGACATCCCGGCCGGCGACGTGATGGAGTCGTCGTACGTGCGCACCCGCGCCGACGACTATCGGACACGATACGGCGTACGCACCAGCTGGGAAGTGCTGCATGGCGATCCGGCCGACGCGATCGCGCGTTACCTGGACGGGCGCCGCGACGTGCTGCTTGCGATGGCCACGCGTGCCCGGCGCCCGTTCGAGGCCGCGATCCTCGGCAGCGTCACCGCCGGCTGCCTGCAGAAGTGCGGCGTGCCGATCGTCACGCGCCTGCCTTGAGCCGTCGGCAGCGCAGGTTCAGCGCTGCGCCCGGGCAGCAGGCCGGGCGTTATTGCGTGAAGCCCGATTTCCGGACCACCGGTTCCCACTGCGCGCGATAGGACGCCAGCATCGACGCCGTCTGTTCGGGCGTGGCCGATACGGGTTCCATGCTCGACGCTTCGAACTTCGCGCGCGTTTCCTTCTCGCGCATCACGTCGCGAATCGCCAGGCCGATGCGCTGGACGACGTCTTTCGGCATCGAGGACGGTGCGAACATCGCGTTCCAGCCGGTGGCCACCGTCCCGAGGCCCGACTCGCGCAGCGTCGGAATCGACGGCGCCATCGACGATCGCTTTGCGCCGGCCATCGCGAGGATGCGCAATTTGCCGCCCGACAGGTGCGGCAGCAACGCATCCAGCGTATCCACCGCCACCGGGATCGTTCCGGCCATCAGGTCGGTGATCGATGGTGCAGAGCCGCGATAGCCGATGATCTGCGGCTTGACGCCGATCGAGTCGCTGATCATCAGCGCGAAGAAGTGCGGCAGGCTGCCCGTGGCGGGCACGCCGAAATTGGCTTTCTCGGGGTTGGCCCGAAGCCAGGCTGCCAGGTGATTGAATTCGCGCACCGGCACCGCCGAGCCGACCGCAACCGCAAAGTCGTAGTTGGTGACGTGCGAGACCGGGACGAAGTCACGCCGCGCATCGTAGCCGACGTCGCGAAAGACAACCGGCGCGACCACCATGAGTGCGGGATTGGCCACCACCAGCACGTGTTGACCCGCCGGCGTCGTCTTCAGTTGCTGCATCGCCAGACGTCCGCCGGCGCCGGTGCGGTTTTCCACCACGACGGTCACGCCCAGCCTGTCCTTCAATCGGTCGGCGACCAGCCTTGCGGCGCGATCCGATGCGCCGCCCGGCGCATACGGAACGACGATGCGCAGACTGCCGTCCAGGGGCTGCGCGGGAGCCGGTGACGGGGCGCCGAGCGACAGGATCGCGGCCAGCCAGAGCATCGATGCGGTCTTCATGGGGTGCCCTCGTCGTTCTCGGGTGGCCAGGAGGCTGCCCGCTCGATCGCGATTGTCGCCGATGGTCATCGGCGCAACTACCCCGGAATACCCGATGGCACTTTCTGCATAATGTGATCCATGGACCAGGATCCGGACATCGCGGCCGAACTGGCGGCCGACGACGCGGCGCCGGCGGGCTCGGCGATCCTGCGTGCGATGCGCGTGATGGAGGTGATCGCGTCGAGCGAGGTGCCGCCGCAACTGGCCGACATCTGCAAGGCGGTCGAGTTGCCCAAACCGACGGTGTTTCGCATTCTCGCGACGCTCGAGGCGGCCGGCCTCGTGGGCCGCGAGCCGGGCAGCAAGCGGTATCACTGCGGGCGCCGCCTGGGCGCGCTGGCCGGCGAGGTGCTGCTGAATTCGCCGGGTCGTGCGGCGCGGCACGCAATCCTGGAAGAACTCGTCGAACACACCGGCGAGACCTGCAACCTCACGATCCCGAACGGCAACGCGGTGATCTACCTCGATCGGGTCGAGACCGCGTGGCCGCTGCGGATCGCACTGGGCGTGGGCTCGAGCGTGCCGCTGCATGCGTCGGCCAGCGGCAAACTGTTTCTGGCCTACATGACGAAGCGCTCGCGCGAGCGCTTCGTCCGGCAATGCCCACTGGTGCGGCATACGCGCAAGACGCTGACCGATCCCCGCGCGCTGGCCGCCGAACTCGATCGCGTTCGCGCGCAGGGCTATGCGACCGACGATGAGGAGTATCTCGCTGGCATCTGCTGTGTCGCAGTGCCGGTGCACGGCGCCGACGGCCGGGTCGTTGCCGCGCTGGCCATGCACGCGCCGGTGCCGCGGCTGGCGCTGACCGAGGCGACGCAGTTCGTGCCGGCGATGCAGGCGGCCGCCGAGGCGATGGCGCAGACGATCGACTGGCAGGCCCCGTGACGATCCTGGTCCTGAACAGCGGTTCGTCGAGCTTCAAGTTCGCGGTCTACGCCCGGGTCGAAGGGCCCTGCGGAGCATCGGGCGGGCTGCGCGAGCAGCTGCGTGGACAGGTGCACGGGCTGCCGGATTCGCCGGTCATGACCTGGCGTGCCGATGGCAGGCAGGGCGGCGAGATCGTGCTGCCGGCGCCGGCCGATCAGCGCCGCGCATTGCGCGAGGTGCTCGCGCACCTGCGCGAGCAGGGCCGGATCGACCGGGTCGAGGCAGTCGGGCACCGCGTGGTGCACGGGGGCGAGGCGCTGGTGGCGCCGTGCCGGGTCGACGCCACGGCGCTGCGGCTCATGGAGTCGCTCGAACCGCTCGCGCCGTTGCACCAGTCGCATTGCGTGGCCGGCATCCACGCGATGGCGACGATCGACGCCAGCCTTCCGCAGGTGGCGTGTTTCGATACCGCCTACCACGCGACGCAACCGCGCCTGCACACCACGATGCCGCTGCCGGTTTCCTGGCGCGACCGCGGCGTGCGGCGCTACGGCTTTCACGGATTGTCGTTCGAGTCGATTGCGCAGCAGCTGCCCGGATTGCTGGGCGCGCTGGCCGACGCCCGGATCGTGGTCGCGCACCTCGGCAGCGGGGCCAGCGTCTGCGCAATGCGCGAGCGGCGCTCGGTGCGTACCAGCATGAGCCTGTCGACGCTCGACGGGCTCGTGATGAGCACGCGGCCGGGGGCGGTGGACATCGGCGTCGCGCTGTTCGCGCAGCGCCAGCTCGGCATGGACCTCGACACGCTGTCGCGCGGGCTGTACCACCAGTCGGGTCTGCTGGGCCTGTCAGGCATCTCCGGCGACATGCGGGTGCTCGCCGCCAGCGACGATCCGCGTGCGCGCTTCGCGATCGAGGCCTTCTGCCAGCGCGCGGCGCAGGAAATCGCGACGAGTGCGGTCGTGCTGGGCGGCTGCGACGCGATCGTCTTCACCGCCGGCATCGGCGAGAACGACGCCGGGGTGCGTGCGGCGATCTCGGGTCTGCTCGGCTGGATGGGCGCTCGCATCGATGCTGGCGCGAACGCGGCCCAGGGGCCGCGGCTGCACGCAGCCGATTCGGCGATCGGACTGTGGGTGGTGCCGACCGACGAAGAGGGTGTGATCGCGCGGCACACCGCCGCGCTGGTGTGCGGGCACGGCCAGAACTGAGGGCCCGGGCTTCAGGGTGTGAGCGTCGCCCCCAGGGCCGCTGCCGCCTCGCGCATCACCGGCAGCAGGCCGATCGCGCGTGCGAGCGACAGTCGTCCGATCGGCGCGTGCGTGGCGAGCGCGGCGATGGCGTCGCCGTCGTGGCCCGACACCGGTACCGCGATGGCGATCAGGCCGAGCAGGAACTCCTCGCGATCGAGACTGTACCCCTGGCGTACGATCGCGCGCATCTCCTTGTCGATCGCCTTCGATTCCAGCAGGGTGTTCGGCGTCTCCGCCCTGAGAGGCCGTGCCGCCAGCAGGCGCTCGCGCTGCGCCTTCGGCATGTGCGCCAGGAACAGCTTGCCGCTGGCCGTACAGTGCAGGGGCACCCGCGAGCCGGGTTCGAGGTGCAGGCGCAGCGGCCATGCCGACTCGACGCGATCGATGTAGAGGACCTCGGCGCCGGCGAGCACGGTCAGGTTGCAGGTCTCGCCGATGTGGTCGACGAGACCGCGCAGGATGGCATGACGTTCGGCGTTGGCGGCGCCATGCAGCAGTGCGCGCAGTGCGAATTGCTGCGCGACCGGCCCGAGCAGGTAGCGGCGTTCGCTGCCGGTACGCAGGATCCATCCGGCCTGCTCGAGGTGGGCGCACAGCCGGTGGATCGAGGGCTTGGGCCAGCCCAGCTGCAGCGTCATCCGGTGCAGCGACAGGCCTTGCGGATGACGCGCGAGCTCGGACAGCAGGGCCAGCGTCCGGGCCGTGACCGAACTGCTCAGCGCAGTGCCGCCGGCAGCCACAGTGCGATCGCCGGGAACCACAGCACCAGCAGCAGGCCGATCACCTGCAGCACCATGAACTGGAGCATGCCGGCATAGATGTCGCCGAGATCCCACTGCGGCACCACGCCCTTCAGGAAGTACGCCGACAAGGCGACCGGCGGCGACATCCACGCCGTCTGCAGGCACACCGCCACCAGGGTGCAGAACCAGACCAGGTCGATGCCGAGCTTCTGGATGATCGGCAGGAAGATCGGCACCACCACCAGCACGATCGGTACCCATTCCAGCGGCCAGCCGAGCACGAAGATCAGCGCCAGCATCATCAGCAGCATGATGGTGGGGCTGAACTCGAAGCCGAGCAGCAGGTTGGCGATCCAGTCGGCGCTGCCCAGCCGCGAGAACACCGATCCGAAGTAGTTCGACGCGGCCACGAGCAGCAGGATCATGCACGAGACCTCGACGGTGGACATCATCGCGCGGCGCAGGCCCGGCCAGGTCATTTTCCGGTAGGCCAGCGTGAGCAGCAGGGTCGCGAAGGCGCCGACCGCGCCGGCGTCGGTCGGCGTTGCGATGCCGGCCAGGATCACGCCGAGCGTGGCCATGATGACCAGGACGACCGGCACCGCACCGAGCACGAGTTCGCGCAGCACCTCCGGCAACGGGCGGCGCTCCGATGCCGGCAGTGCCGGGCCGAGGCTCGGGTTCCAGTAGCTGCGTGCCAGTGTGTAGACGATGAACAGTCCCGACAGCAGCAGCCCGGGGAACACCGCCGCGGCAAACAGGTCGGTGGCCGGCACGCCCACCACCGGCCCCATCACGATCAGCATGACCGATGGCGGAATCAGGATCCCCAGCGTGCCGCCCGCGGTGATCGCGCCGGCGCTCATGCGCACGTCGTAGCCGCTCTTCATCATCGCCGGGGCCGCCATCACGCCGAGCAGGGTGACCGAGGAGCCGACGATGCCGGTGGCCGCGGCGAAGATCGTCGCCGTGATGATCACCGCGAGATAGAGTGAACCGTTGACCCCTGCGAGCAGCAGTTGCACGCCACGGAACAGCCGCTGGATGAGCCCCGACTCCTCGAGCAGGTAGCCCATGAAGAGGAAGAAGGGCACCGACGCCAGCGTCGGGTCGCGCATCACCGAGAACACCTGCAGCGTCATCAGGTGGATCGCCAGGTCGCCGAGCGCGAAATACCCGACCCCCAGCGAGATCGCGATCAGCGTGAACGCGATCGGAAAACCGATGAAGATCGCAACGAACAGCACTGCCAGGGCAACGAGCCCGATGATCTCCGGGCTCACAGCCAGACGCCCCGGCGCGCTGCGACCACGCTCTTCACGAATTCGGAGACGCCCTGCAGCAGCATCAGCGCGGTGGCCAGCGGGATCGACAGCTTGAACGGCCAGACGATCGGCATCCAGGGGCTGGTGACCATGCGTTCCTCGCGCACCCAGGAAGCCCAGAAGAAGTCCCAACCGACCACCAGGAAGGCGATCATGGCGGGGAAGAAGAACAGCAGGTAACAGGTGGCGTCGACCGTGCCCTGGGTGCGCACCGACCAGTCGGCATAGAACATGTCGGTGCGGATGTGCCCTTTGCGCATCAGCGTGAACGCCGAGCCGAGCATGAAGAAGCTGCCGTACAGCATGTAGGTCATGTCGTACGCCCAGGTGGTCGGCGCGTTGAACAGATAGCGCGCCCCGACCTCGTAGACGAGGCTCGCAACCATCGGGATCAGCATCCACGACACCGCGCGCCCCGACCAGAGCGCGACGGCGTCGAGGGCGGCGACGAAGCGGGCGAGCCGCTCCGTGCCGGCGGGCGCGCCGCTCATTTCTTCTCTTGCAGCGCGGAGTTGCCCATGTTGGTGTACAGCGCGTTGATCTTGGTCCAGTACGGCACCACCGTCTTCGCGAACATGCGCTGCGACTCGAGCACTTCCTTGAAGAACGCGTCTTTCGCCGCGTGCCGGTCGAGCACGACGTTGGTGGCCTTGATGAACGCCGGGAAGAAGTCGGCCGGCGTGTCGTGCACGACGACCTGCGAGTCTTTCTTCAGCTTCTCCAGGGCAAAGGCGTTGCGCGCGACGTTGAACACGTAGGTCTCGGCGATCGTGGCCATGGCGGAAGTGCGCAGGATCTCCCGGATCTCCGGCGATTGCCGGTCGAACCAGGCCTTGTTGAAGATCACCTCGCCCACGTCGGTCGCCTGGTGCAGCCCCTGCAGGTAGTAGTGCTTCCAGACCCGGTGCAGCCCCAGGTTCACGTCGTCGGCCGGGCCGATCCACTCGGCGGCGTCGATCACGCCACGCTGTGCGCCCGGGACGATCTCGCCGCCGGGCATCGCCACGGCCGAGACGCCCATCTCCTTGAAGATCTCGCCGGTGATCCCGGGAGGCGAGCGGTACTTCATCTTCTTGAAGTCCTCGACACTGTTGATCGGCTGCTTGAACCATCCGAGGGGGTCGGGACCCATCGGCTGCAGCATCATGCCGACGACCTTGACCTTGAGCACCTCGTTGAACAGACGGTCATACAGCGCCTGGCCGCCGCCTTCGGCCAGCCAGGCCATGTGCGAGAGCTGATCCATCCCCGAACCGGCGCCGGCCATCGGGTTCGAAAACAGGCCCGCGGCGGGGTGCTTGCCCGACCAGTAGTGAGTCCAGGCGAAACCGCCTTCGACAATGCCCTTGTCCACCGCGTCGAGGATCTCGAACGCCGGCACCACCGCGCCATCGGGGAGGACGTCGATCTTGAGCTTGCCGGCGGTCATGCGGTCGACGCGCTCGGCGTAGCGTTTCATCAGTTCGAAGTAGATGCTCGCAGTCGGAACCGCGGTCTGGATGCGGACTTTCTGTTGCGCCGATACGCCGCCTGCGATCGTGAGGCCGCCGACGGCGAGTACCGTCGCGGCGAGCTTGCGAAGCCAGGGTTTCATCTCTCCTCCACGCTGTTTCGATTCGGTGATTCCGGGGCGCCGGTGCCGGGGCTGCCGCACCCGGTCATCCGGAGCACGGCAGACGCTATCACCGGGCGCGTCGCGCCGACAACGTCCGGGATCGACCGGGCGTTCCGAAAAATGTGAAATGGAATTCCGCCCGATTGAATCCGCTCGGCGCTTCCGATTCAATTCCCGTCACGTCGCGTCCCGGGGTTCGGGTGCGCGGTCAACCGGCACGGACGCGGCTATGGACGAGTACGACTACATCGTGGTGGGAGCGGGATCGGCGGGCTGCGTGATGGCGGCGAGACTGAGCGCGGACGGACGCCACCGCGTGCTGCTGCTCGAGGCCGGGCCGAGCGACCGCGATCCGTGGATTCACGTTCCGATCGGCTACGCGAAGACGATGTTCAACCCGGTGCTGAACTGGATGTTCCGCACCGACGCCGACCCGGGGATGAACCGGCGCCAGGTCTACTGGCCGCGGGGCAAGACGCTGGGCGGATCGAGTGCGATCAACGGCCTGATCTTCATCCGCGGACAGGCCGAAGACTACGACGACTGGGCGGCGCAGGGCAACGCGCAGTGGTCGTTCGAGCAGGTGCTGCCGTGGTTTCGCCGGCTCGAGCACAACACGCTGGGCGCCGACGCCTGGCGCGGCACCGACGGGCCGCTGTGGTCTTCGCACATCCGTGTGCGTCATCCGCTGATCGACGCGGTGATCGCCGCCTGCGAGGAGGCCGGAATTCCCCGCAACCCCGATTTCAACGGCGCGCGCCAGGAGGGCGCCGGCTACTACCAGTTGAGCACCCGCAACGGCTTTCGCTGCAGCACCGCGGTGGCCTATCTGCGCCCGGCGCGCCGGCGCCCGAACCTGCGCGTGCTCACGCGCGCGCAGACCACGCGCATCGTTTTCGAAGGGCGGCGCGCGGTGGGTGTCGAGTACCGGCCAGGTGCGCGCGCCGATCGGCGCGACGCGGGCACCACGAAGGCCTCGGGCGTGACCGTCGAAGCAGGCCCGCCGGTGCAGGTGCGCGCACGTCGCGAGGTGATCCTGTGCGCGGGGGCGCTGCAGTCGCCGCAATTGCTGCAGCTCTCCGGCGTCGGTCCGGCGGCGCTGCTGCAATCGTTCGGCATCCCCGTGGTGCACGAACTTCCCGGCGTCGGCGAGAACCTGCAGGACCACCTGCAGGCACGCGTCATGTTCCGTTGCAGCCGGCCGATCACCACCAACGACCAGCTCGCCTCGCTGTGGGGCAGGCTGCGCATCGGCATGGAGTATGTGTTCATGCGCGGTGGCCCGATGGCAATCGGCATCAACCAGGGCGGTATCTTCGCGCGCACGCGCCCGGAGCTGACCCGGCCGGACGTGCAGTTCCACGTCGCGACGCTGTCGTCCGACATGGCCGGCTCGCCGGTGCACGCGCACTCCGGCTTCACGATGTCGGTCTGTCAGCTGCGCCCGGAGTCGCGCGGCCAGGTGCGCATCCGCTCGACCGACCCGCTCGAGCCGCCGTCGATGCAGCCGTTCTACCTGTCGACCGACAACGACCGCCGCACCGCCGTCGACGGTGTGAAGCTCGCGCGCCGGCTCGTCGCGACGCGGGCGCTCGCACCGTTCGTCATCGACGAATACGCGCCGGGCGCGCAGGCGGCCAGCGACGCCGACCTGCTCGAATTCGTGCGCAACCACGGCGGAACGATCTTCCACCCGAGCGGCACCTGCAGGATGGGCGCGGACGCGCTCGCGGTGGTCGACCAGCAACTGCGGGTGCGCGGCGTGGGCGGACTGCGCGTGGTCGACTGCTCGGTCATGCCGACGCTGGTCTCCGGAAACACCAACGTGCCGGTGGTGATGATTGCCGAGCGCGCTGCGGCATTCGTGCTCGGTGACGCGCACTGACGCGGCTTCGCTCGCCGCTGCGCTTCCTGGAACGCCTTGTGCGTGCGTTACCGGAACACCACCGTCTTGCCGCCGTTCAGCAGGATGCGGTGCTCGGCGTGCCACTTGACGGCGCGCGCAAGTACCACGTTCTCGACGTCGCGGCCGAGCGCGGTGAGCGTGGCCACGTCCATCGAGTGATCGACGCGCTCGACGTCCTGCTCGATGATCGGTCCTTCGTCCAGGGCGGTGGTCACGTAGTGCGCGGTCGCGCCGATCAGCTTGACGCCGCGTTCGTGCGCCTGGCCGTAGGGCCTGGCACCCTTGAAGCTCGGCAGGAACGAGTGATGGATGTTGATCGCGCGGCCCTCGAGGTTGCGGCAGAGGTCTTCCGAAAGCACCTGCATGTAACGCGCCAGCACCAGCAGTTCGGCACCTTCGGTGGCTGCGATCTCCATCAGGTGCGCTTCGGCCCGGGCCTTGGTGGCCGCCGTGACCGGCACGTGATGGAACGGGATGTCGTACGAGGCGGCGAGCTGATAGAAGTCGCGATGGTTCGACACCACCGCGCGGATGTCGATCGGCAGCAGCCCCGAGCGATGACGAAACAGCAGGTCGTTCAGGCAGTGGCCGAGCTTCGAGACCAGGATCAGGGTCGGCGCCGGCCGCGCGGCGTCGAAGAAGGCCCAGCGCATGCGGAAGCCCTCGCCCACCGGGGCGAACGCGTCCTGCAGCGACGCGACCGACGCATCGGTCGACGATTCGAAGTGCACGCGCATGAAGAACAGGCCGGTGTCGCGGTCGTCGTATTGCGCGGCCTCGAGAATGTTGCCGCCGTGCCCGAGCAGGAACCCGGAGACCGCGTGCACGATGCCCGGCCGGTCCGGGCAGGAGAGCGTGAGGATGAAGCCGTCTTTCATGAGGCTGTTCGACACCGGTGCAGGGCGCCAGTATATCGGTGCCGCGCCGCGCCGCGCCGCATCGCGTCGCTTCGAGCAGGCACTTCACGGACATCGGGCAAAGGAGTATGTTGTGCGCAGCCCGTTGCCGGGGAGCGATCATGGCCGCGAGTCTGGAGTTCTTCTTCTTCGTTGGCAGTACCTACAGCTACCTGTCGGTGAGCCGCGCTGCCGAACTCGCCCGGGCGCAAAGGGTCGAGCTCATCTGGCACCCCTTCAGCGTGCGCACGCTGATGCGCGAGCAGAACAACAGCCCCTTCGTGGGCAAGCCGTTCAAGCTGCGCTACATGTGGCGCGACATCGAGCGGCGTGCTGCGCGCTTCGGCGTCCCGTTCACCGGCGTGCCCCCTTACCCGATCGATCCTGACGAACTCGCCAACCGCGTGGCCACGCTCGCGGCGATGCAAGGCTGGTGCCCGGTGTTCGTACAGGCAGCCTACGATGCCTGGTACCTGCGCAAGCAGGATCCGGGGAGCCCGGAGCCGTTGCGTGCGATCCTGACCGGTCTCGGCAAGGACGCCGAGGCCTGCATCGCGCAGGCGAATGCGCCCGAGGTGCGCGACGAGTACCTGTCGCAGACGGGGCGCGCGCGCGAACTGGGCATCTTCGGATCGCCGACCTTCGTGCACGATACGGAGATCTTCTGGGGTGACGATCGACTCGAGGACGCGCTCGCCTGGGCTGTGGCGGGCGCCCCGGGGCGCGTCGGAGCTGCGTAGCCGGTCGGGCACGCGCCTGCGCGCGCCGCCTGCCGGGCCCGGCGCGCCGCTCAGAGGGTGTAGACGAAATGATCTACGCTGCCAGCCTGGTTGCGAGGATACGCGCTTCGGCCAGCCAG
>JAJTYR010000016.1 GCA_021463505.1 Burkholderiaceae bacterium
ATCGGCAGCATCGTGGGCCATTCGCTCGAGCGACCGCGTCGCCTCGGCCAACTGCCGCGAACTCCAGAAGAGCGCCCGCTCGCGCCGCTCGATCTCGACAGACATGATCCAGCCGATGAGGTTGGCCACGCCTAGATAGATACCTAACGCCACAACGTGATCATCGCCTTGCATCGAGGACCCAGCGAGCGTTATCGTTGACGCGGGAACACATGCAAACGCAACCATGGGGGCAGGTAACCTCGCGAATCCATAGCAGAGCCAACATGTCAGCGACATCGCAACTGGAAAGCGATTGAGGCCAAGCCCGCCAGAATCCAGTGGAAGCAACCCCATCAAGCCGACAACGGAGCAGGCCACTGCCATCGGCACGCCGACACTGATGCGATACGACCGTATCGCCTCACCCTCACGGAAGTGAAGGTGCAGGGCAGCACCAGTGAGAATGACGAACAACGTCAAGCGCACGGTCTGACGTGAAGCTGACGCTTGACTGGCCTCTGGTGCAATCGCAAGCACCAGCCAGAACGCAAGAGCCGTTACTGCGGCAACCACAAACGCGATCTTTGCCAATCGCAAGCCGGACTGCCTGAATTCTGCGAGGAAATCGGCTTCCGCGGCGGACTCGACAAATTGACTTGGCATCCTCACAGCGTTCCGCATTTGCCACCCTTTCCATACGTCAGACGATCCGTCTCCGTTACAGCAACTCCCAAAATGATTCTTACCTCTGCCTGCAAGACGATCGCGCGCTTCGGACGCGTATTCCGCTCGGCAACAGCACGCAAAGGTCAACCAGTCTGCCGATACACTTCAAAGAGGCCATATGAATCGACACTTGCACTGACAGGCGATCTTCGGCTATTGACATAGTTGGCGCATAACATCTTGAAGGATATGTTGTTCGTGGGTACCCTTGATAAGCCTTCAGACCTAGTCCACTTGAGTCTTGCGGACTCGCGCACCTTTCAACTGCAAGTTTTTGCCCACAGGTGACAGGTCGATTCGTAGTCGCTGTTGGAGAGGAAATGCTGCGATCGCGCGAAGATCGAACACAACGAACCGGCGAGGCCAAGCACGGTGCCAGGCAAGTTGATGTCGTAGACCAGTACATTCGCCCCGGTGACCCCTTGCCTTTTCGAATCAGGGTCGTCAGAACTGATGACCAACTCAGCAAGGCGATCAAGGTGCGCGCAGACGCGTACGGTCGCCACACGCCGGGGTTCGGCGATGCCCTTCGTGTGATCGAAGCAGATGACGTGGGCCGTGGTTCCCTGGTTATGCTGGCCGAGTCAAAGGTTACAGGTGAGGCCGTTGGTACGCTTCGTATCCACACGAACTTCCAAGGTCCGACGTACCTTGAAAGAGCTATCACGCTGCCGGCGTTTCTCAAGGGTGCGGGAATCGCATACGTGACTCGTCTGGCAGTCGTCAAGGGCCCGAATGGATCGTCGGTCAAGTTGGCGTTGTTCAAAGCACTCTATCGCTACTGTCTGGCAACTCAAATCTCCTGGATCCTTGCCGTTGCTCGCGAGCCAGTAGACCGTGACCTAGTGCGACTCGGGTTTCTCGACATCCTGCCCTCCGGAATGAAACTACGGCGCCCAGAGGATTTCGGCGACGTCGATGTCCGGCCTCTCTTTTTTAGCGTTCTGGAGGCTGAACGCGAATGGCGTGAGGCGCGCCACCCCTTGTACGACTTCATGGTCCGCAAGGCACACCCCGACATCGAGATCTTCACATCCGTCAGCAGTTCGTGGGCCAATCCCAGGCAATCAAGAGCTTACCGCTCCGCTCGTGAGGGAAACTGGCCGGAAGCGGCGCAGATCATGGCGGTCTAGGCCAAGACGGTAGGCCTCATCATCGGCGCACGCCACCCTCTGCTCCTAAGCCGAAACCCGGGCGTATTCACCACGCAACGCCGCCCACCCTCGCTCTAATGCCGCCTGTCCGACTGGCGCAGTCGCCATAGACGCCTAACGGTAACTTCGCGGGAAACCCCGGACTTCCCCGAGGCGCGCGGGTTTCATGGGCTCGACAAGCAGACTCAGACTCCCCAGCCAAAGACGATTCGCGGTGTGGACTGACCGAGTGCTTTCTCGTTTCAGTTTCGTTACCGCCGTCGTCGTGCTGGGCATAGCCTGCCTTGCCGTGGCCTACATCGTCTCGAATGGCAAGCAAGCACAATACCTGCCTGACTCATTCGGAATGCTCCTGCCAGACCCGGACGGTCGGCTCGACTTCGGTGAAGCGGAGGCTGGGTTCGCAACTTCCCGAGCGATCCGTCTGGAAAAAGGCGGGAGCCTGAAATTCCGGACCGTCTGGATTCGCGTTGATCTCGACGGACAGGCATCCGTTCAAGCCAAGAAGCTATCCCTCGAGTCTTTGCGTGCTCGTACGGCGACCTTCTGGGCAGTTGATTCCAGTGGCGCAATCATCGCATCCGGTCTCGAATGGTCCGTTCTTCGAAACGGCGTAGCAATTCAACTTCCTCAGGATAGTGGCAACCGGCTCAGCATCATTGGGCGAATTCAACCTATCTCGATTAATCGGGTCCAGATCTCACTGAGGTCGGAATCAGAAATCGCGTCACGTGACTTCCTGTTCGAGCGCAATGGCGGCCTGCTTATCGGCGCGCTCTTGATGGTCTCCTTCTTCAGTCTAGTCGTTGCGGTCTTCATCCGCGACAGAACTTTCTTCCTGTATTCCGCTTGGCTCATTACGAGCCTTCGAATTGCCGCCTACAACGGCGATTGGGATCCATACTGGCTCGGCGTCCCACTAAGCGGCGATTCGCTTCAGCTTTTTCTGAGGCTGACATATGTGGCGCACAGCCTGATTTCGCTGGCGCTGTTTGAGGCGCTGTTTGGTAAGGAACTCGAGAGAGCTCGGCTGAGGCCCCCGATCAAGGCACTGCACCTTGGGACAGCATCGATGTTCCTGCCGGCAGTGCTCCTCCAGGCTGATCAATCCATCAAACTACTATGGGTTCTCAGCGGCATCACAATTCTCGTCGTCTTTGTGGTGCTCTCACTTCTAGTCATCAAAGCTCCCTCTAGGGCACTGAGCTGGTACATCGGATCTTGGGTAATTACTCTCGCAGGCTCGATAGCACAGATTGCCTTCTCGATGGGCCTTGTTCGCGGCTTCTCTGACATTACGAACAGCCAGATAACCTCGGTTGCTTCAGCTCTGATGCTCGGCGTAACGCTCGCACAAAGGATGCACGCTGAACGGCAAGCCCGCATCTCGGCCCAGCGCAGCGCAGTCAACGCCCTGCAGCGCTTCCGCGAGAACTACAACGCGATGCCGGTCGGCATCTTCGCGATGAAGCTCGACGGAACCATCATCGAGCACAACCCGACTTTCGCCGACATGTTCAAGGACACGGGGCGTGAACACTCGAAGATCGGGGCGCGCTGGATCGAACTCACCAACGGCGAGGCACTTAAGTCGATCAAGGAGTTGACGGCGGGGAACCGGATGATGGACACGGAACTCACGATCGAGCGAAGTGATGGCCGGCGGCGCTGGGTCCATCTCCGGGCTGTGCGCAAGGTGGACCGGTTCGAAGGGTGGATCGAGGACATCACCCCCCGCAAGGAAGCCGAAGGCCAGCTCAAGTTCCTGGTCGACCACGATTCCCTGACGGGGCTGCTGAACCGGCGCGGCTTCGAACTGCGCCTGCTCGCAGCAGTTGCCTCATCCAGCAATCGTCCGGTGTGCCTCGCTTACGTGGACCTCGACCGCTTCAAGCTCGTGAACGACCTGTTCGGACACGCCGCTGGCGACCAGATCCTTCGGCAGATGGCCACCCGCATGCGCGAGGTGATCCAGCCGCCGCATGTGGCGGCCCGCGTCGGCGGCGACGAGTTCGTGGTGATCATGGACGGACTGTCGCTCGACGCTTCGCGGACGCTCTGCGAGAAGTTGCGCGACGATCTGAGCAACCGCACCTATCAGTACCAGGACAAGGCGTTCAACGTCACCTCGAGCATCGGCGTGATCAAGGTTCTCGACGGGATGCGCCCTGCCGATGCGCTCACTGCGAGCGATCGGGCCTGCCAGGAAGCGAAGGCCTCGGGGGGTTCGACGGTCGTCGCCTACGATTCGAGCAGCAGCGAGTTGATCAGCTATCTCGACGAAATCAGGCTGGTGGCAGGCATGAAGGAGCGCCTGCCGGTCGAGAAATTCTTCACGCAGTTCCAGCCGATCGTGTCGCTGCGCAATCCGGAGTCGACCCTCTGCTACGAAGTGCTGATCCGGATGCGGGATTCCGGGGGCAAGGTCGTCCCGCCCGGACGTTTCATCCCGGCGGCCGAGCGCAACGGCCTGATGACGCAGATCGACCGCTGGGTGCTGCGCAGCACGCTCGAGTGGTTCGACACGCAGCCCGCGCACCGCGACAGCGTCGACTTCTGCACCCTGAACCTGAGCGGCGCGTCGCTGAACGACGAGAAGTTCCTTCAGGACACGATTGCGCTGATCCGTGCGCATCCCGAATCGAGCAGGAAGATCTGTTTCGAAATCACGGAAAGCGTCGCACTGTACGACCTGAAGACGACCCGTCGCTTCGTCGATCGGGTGAAGTCGTTCGGAGCCATGGTCGCACTGGACGATTTCGGTGCCGGCTACACGTCGTTCAGCTACCTGAAGGAGCTTCGTGGCGATCTCGTCAAGATCGACGGCAACTTCATTCGCGACGTCAACCTGAACCGGGAGAACCAGGCGATCACGCGGGCAGTGGTCGATCTCGCACACGAACTCGGCATGGGCTGCGTGGCGGAATGGGCCGAGAACGCGGCGATCGTCCGGTCGTTGATCGAACTGCAGGTCGACTACGCGCAGGGTTACGGGGTCTGTCGCCCCCTGGATCGCGAACGACTGCTCGCGGTTTCCAATCCGGTCCCGCTGATCGATGACCGCGAGACCTCGGAGATCATCACCGGCAGCGCCACCGGTTCGCGCCGTGTGGCGCCGGGGGTCACGATTCCGATCTGAGCGCGCCCGGATCCGTTGTCGGCGACGCGCTGTCGCCGTCTCGCCCGCGGGCCGCCCCTCCCGACGGTTTATGATTGGACGCTTCCAATCATTTCCGCCCCGTCCGGAGACTGCATGTCCAGCATCCGCTACGAGAAGGACGCCACCGGCGTCGTGACGCTGCTTCTCGATGCCCCCGACCAGCCGGTCAACACGATGAATGCGGCCTTCCAGGCCGACCTGCGGGAAGTCGTCGATCGCCTCGCGGCCGAGCGGGAGCAGATCCGCGGAGTGATATTCGCGTCGCCCAAGCGCACGTTCTTCGCGGGGGGCGACCTCAGGGCGCTGATGGCCGTCCGCGCCACGGATGCGGCGGCGTTCTTCCGCGAACTCGAGGCGCTGAAGGCGTGCCTGCGCCGCATCGAGCAACTGGGGCGCCCGGTGGTGGCGGCGATCAACGGCAGCGCCCTCGGCGGAGGCTTCGAGCTCGCGCTGTCGTGCCACGCGCGCCTGTGCATCGACGACCCTGCGATCGAGATCGGTTTTCCCGAGGTCACGCTCGGCTTGCTGCCGGGCGCCGGGGGCGTGGTGAAGACGGTGCGCCTGCTCGGCCTGCAGAATGCGCTGCCGTTGCTGAGCGAAGGGCGCCGCCTCGCACCGGCCACGGCGCGCGCGATGGGCCTCGTCGACGGCCTGGTCCGTGATCGCGACGAGTTGCTCGCGAGTGCGCGCGCCTGGATCGACGCGCACCCCGACGCGCGTCAACCCTGGGACGAGCCCGGGCACAGAATTCCCGGCGGCACGCCATCGAGCCCCGCGGTCGCCGGCGTGCTTCCGATCGCCCCGGCCATCCTTCACCAGCAGACGCGCGGCAACTTTCCGGCACCCGAGGCGATCCTTGCCGCCGCGGTCGAAGGAACACAGGTCGATTTCGACACGGCGATGCGCATCGAGTCGCGCTACATGACCCGGCTCGTCACCGGACAGGTCGCGAAGAACATGATCGGGACGCTGTTCTTCCAGCTGAACGACGTGAAGGCCGGCAAGAGCCGCCCCGCCGGCCTGCCACGCTGGCGTGCCGGACGCGTCGGCATTCTCGGGGCCGGCATGATGGGCGCCGGCATCGCGTGGGCCTGCGCCAGTCGCGGCGTGCCTTGCGTGCTGAAGGACGTGGACCTCGCGACGGCGCAGAAGGGCAAGGACTACTCCGCCCGGCTGCTCGCCGGACGCGTCGGGAAGGGGCGCACCCCGGCAGCCGAGGCCGAGAAGGTGCTCGCGGCGATCGCCCCGAGCGCCGACGTCGCCGATCTCTCGGGCTGCGACCTGGTGATCGAAGCGGTGTACGAGAACCGCGAGGTGAAGGCGCAGGTCACGCGGGAGGCCGAGGCAGTGCTCGACGCCGGTGCGATCTTCGCTTCGAACACTTCCACGCTGCCGATCACCGGCCTGTCCGAGGCGTCCACGCGCCCCGGCCAGTTCATCGGCCTGCACTTCTTCTCGCCGGTCGACCGCATGCAGTTGGTGGAGATCATCAGGGGCCAGCGCACAACGGCCGAGACGCTGGCCAGGGCGTTCGACTTCGTACTGCAGATCGGCAAGACGCCGATCGTCGTGAACGACGCGCGCGGTTTCTACACCAGCCGCGTGTTCGGCACTTTCGTCAACGAAGGCATGGCGCTGCTCGGCGAAGGCGTGCCTGCCGCGGTGGTGGAAAACGCCGGATGGCAGATCGGCATGCCGGTGGGGCCGCTGGCGGTGCTCGACGAGGTCTCGCTGAAACTGGCCGACGACGTGTTGCACCAGGAACTGGCCGACCTGGAACGGGAACGCTGCGCACACGAGCACGATCATGACGGCGGACATGCCCACGGCCACGCACACGCACACGCACATCGACACGACCACCACGGCAGTGGCCACACGAAACGGACCGGATCGTCCGCAGGCCATCGGCACACGCACAACGTGAAGAGCCGCCGCATCCCCGAGTCCGCGGTCTACGTGCTGGAGAAAATGGCGCACGGGTTCGGGCGCATGGGGCGCGCGCACGGCGGCGGCTTCTACGACTATCCGCAGCATGGCGGGAAGACGCTGTGGCCCGGCCTGACGGTCTTCGAGCGCGGCGGGCGGTCGATCCCCTTCGAGGACGTCAAGGACCGCATGCTCTACGTGCAGGCGATCGAGACGATCCGCTGCCTGCAGCAAGGCGTGCTCGAGTCCACGCGCGACGCCAACATCGGCTCGATCTTCGGCTGGGGTTTCCCCGCCTGGACGGGAGGCACGATCCAGTTCGTCAATCACGTCGGCGTGCGCGCATTCGCCGCCCGCGCGCAGGCGCTCGCACAGCGCTACGGCGAGCGTTTCGCGCCACCGGAACTGCTGTCGAAGCACGCCGAACAGGACACGCCGCTGTAGGAGGGGAAGCCCGGGATGCCTGCCACGCCACCGGCCAATGCATCGGAACCGCGCGACGCCGTCACGGTCGAGCACGACGGCGCGGTCACGATCGTCACGCTGTCGCGCGCACACGCGCGCAATGCGGTCGACCGCCCCACCGCCGAGGCGCTCGCGTTGGCGTTCGCGCGCTTCGACGCCGATCCGGCGAGCAGCGTCGCGGTCTTTCACGGCGCACATGGCCACTTCTGCGCCGGCGCCGACCTGAAAGCGCTGACCGACGCGGCGCGCCGCAACCGACTCGAGGCCGACGGTGACGCACCGATGGGCCCGACCCGGATGCTGCTGTCGAAGCCGGTCGTCGCCGCAGTCTCGGGCTTTGCGGTGGCCGGCGGCCTCGAGCTGGCGCTATGGTGCGACCTGAGGGTCGTCGAGCAGTCGGCCACGCTCGGCGTGTTCTGCCGCCGTTTCGGCGTGCCGCTGATCGATGGCGGCACGGTTCGGCTGCCGCGACTGATCGGGCTGTCGCACGCGCTCGATCTCATCCTCACCGGCAGGCCGGTGGCTGCCGATGAGGCGCTGCGGATCGGCCTGGCCAATCGCGTCGTCCCGCACGGCGCTTCGCGCGCCGCTGCAGTGGCACTCGCGCATGCGCTCGCGGGGCTCCCCCAGACCTGCCTGCGCAGCGACCGGCGATCGACCTACGAACAGTCCGGGTTGACGATCGACGAGGCACTCGCCCACGAATTCGCGCTCGGGATGCGCACGCTGGCCGACGGTGAGTCGCTGGCCGGCGCGTCACGCTTCGCCGCGGGAGCGGGCCGTCATGGTGCATCGAACTGAACCTTGCCGCAGGTTTCGCACGTGATCACCACCGTTCGCCCCGAAAAACGACTGCACGCCTGGCGCGAACCGGTCGCCGCGCGCCCGGCCGCGACGATCCTCCTGTTGCGCGACACTACCGACGGTCCGCAGGTGCTGATGACGCGGCGCTCGACCAGGGCCAGCTTCGCGCCCGGCGCGTACGTGTTTCCGGGCGGCACGGTCGATGCGCGCGACGCCTCGCCACGGGCGCGCGAGCGTGCCACGCGCCGCACCGATCAGGACGAGACGATTCTGTCGTACGCCACGGCCGCAGTGCGCGAGGCTTTCGAAGAACTGGGCATCCTGCTGGCGCGCGGCAGCGTCGATGCCGCTGCGGTGGCCGCACTGGCGCAGCGGCTCGACCGCGGCCACGACGCCGACCTGTTTGCGCAGATTGCGCAGCACGGGCTGCGTCTGGCCCTCGACGAAGTGCACTGGCTCAGCCACTGGGTCACCGATCGCGACCTGCCGAAACGCTTCGACGCGCGCTTCTTCGTGGCCCGCATGCCCGAACACCAGCAACCGGTTGCCGACGAGGGCGAGCAATTCGAGCCGACCTGGGTGACGCCCGCCGAGGGGCTCGCGCGCCACGAGGAGGGCACGTTCGACATCATTTTCCCGACGATCCGCACGCTGCGCCGGCTCACCCGCTTCGGCAGCGTCGACGAGGTAATCGGGCACGCCAGCAGTCAGAAGCGTATCAGCATCTCCTGCCCGCGCGGCGGCTGGCTGCGCGGACGCATCGAGCGCTTTGGCGAGGAGGAACTGCCGTTCGGCGAACTCGAACTCGTCAGCCCGGACGGCAGTATCCGGCACTCGCTCGACTGGCAGTCCGAGCGGGTCGTGCCGCTGCTGCGGCACGTGCATCGGCTCACCGCGCCGAACGCGGGGCGGATGACCGGGCCGGGTACCAACACGTACCTCGTCGGCGGGCCAGGCGACTGGCTGGTGATCGACCCCGGACCCGACGACGCGGCGCACATCGATCGCATCGCTGCGGTCGTCGGCGACGGCCTGAAGACCATCGTCTGCACGCATGCGCACCCCGATCACGCGCCCGGCGCCGCACCGCTGCAGCAGCGCACGGGCGCACGGATCGCGGGCCGCCCGAGCGGACCGCATTTCGATCCGGCCTGGACGTTCAGGCCGGACGAAACACTCGGGGACGGCGCGCGCCTGCGCGTGGGCGACTCGACGCTGCGGGTGCTGCACACGCCCGGGCACGCCGAACACCACGTCTGCCTGCTGCTCGAGGAGGACGGGCTGCTGTTTTCCGGCGACCACATCCTGAACGGCTCGACCACCGTGATCGACCCGCCCGACGGCGACATGCGCGCCTACGTGACGTCCCTGGAGCGGCTGGCGGCCGAACCGTTCGAGTACATCCTGCCGGCGCACGGCCACGTGATCGCGCGTGCAAAGACCGAGGTCGCGCGGCTGATCGCGCATCGCATGGCACGCGAGGCCAGGGTCGTCGCGGCGCTCGATCGCCTCGGCGGGGGCACGCTCGCCGAACTGGTGAAGCTCGCCTACGACGACGTCGATCCGATCCTGTACCCGGTAGCGACGCGCTCGCTCACCGCGCACCTGCTCAAGCTGCGCGACGAGAAACGCGCGACGCTGGACGAGCGGTCCTCGCGCTGGGAACCGGCTTAGATGCCCATGGTCGCCCGCGTCCTGGCGGGCCGACCATGGTGTCCGATCAACCTCCCGACTGCGCGGCGGCTTCCTCGGCGGTGACGGCTTTCATCGACAGGCGCAGGCGGCCCTTGTCGTCGGCCTCGATGACCTTGACGCGCACCACCTGGCCTTCCTTCAGGTAGTCGGAGACCTGGTTGACGCGCTCGTTGGCAATCTGCGAGACGTGCAGCAGGCCGTCGCGGCCCGGCATGACCTGGACGATCGCGCCGAAGTCGAGGATCTTCAGCACCGTGCCTTCGTAGACCCGGCCGATTTCGACTTCGGCGGTGAGGTCCTCGATGATCTTCTGCGCGCGCTTGGCGGCGGCACCGTCGACCGCGGCGATCGTGATCGAACCGTCGTCCTTGATGTCGATCTGCGTGCCGGTGGTTTCGGTGATCTGGCGGATCGTCGCGCCGCCCTTGCCGATCACGTCGCGGATGCGCTCGGGGTTGATCTTCATCGTGTACATGCGCGGCGCGAAGTCGGACAGTTCCTCGCGGGCGCCGCCGATGGCCTGCTGCATCAGCCCGAGGATGTGCATGCGTCCTTCGCGCGCCTGCGCGAGCGCGACCTGCATGATCTCCTTCGTGATCCCCTGGATCTTGATGTCCATCTGCAGCGCCGTGATGCCGGCCGTGGTGCCGGCCACCTTGAAGTCCATGTCGCCGAGATGGTCCTCGTCGCCCAGGATGTCGGTGAGCACCGCGAAGCGCCCGCCTTCCTTGATCAGACCCATCGCGACGCCTGCCACGTGCGCCTTCACCGGAACGCCGGCGTCCATCAGCGCAAGGCACCCGCCGCACACCGACGCCATCGACGACGAGCCGTTCGACTCGGTGATCTCCGAGACCACGCGCAGCGAATAGGCGAACTCCTCGGCGCCCGGCAGCAGCGGGCGGATCGCGCGTTTGGCGAGGTTGCCGTGGCCGACCTCGCGCCGCTTCGGCGAGCCGAAGCGACCGGTCTCGCCCGTGGCGAACGGCGGCATGTTGTAGTTGAACATGAAGCGCTCGCGATACTCGCCGGTGATCGCGTCGATGATCTGCTCGTCGCGCGAGGTGCCGAGCGTGGCGACCACGATCGCCTGCGTCTCGCCGCGGGTGAACAGTGCGGAGCCGTGCGCGCGCGGCATCACGCTGGTGCGGATGGCGATCGGGCGCACCGTGCGCGTGTCGCGACCGTCGATGCGCGGCTCGCCCGAGAGGATCTGGCTGCGCACGATGCGGTACTGCAGGTCGAACAGCATGTTGCCGAGGTCGTTGGCGTCGGGCGCCGGATGGCCTTGCGCCGCCGCGTCCTCGACGATGCGCGCGATCGTCGTCTTCTCGATCTCGCCGATGCGGGTCACGCGCTGCTGCTTGTTGCGCAGCGCGTAGGCCGCGCGCATGTCCGCCTCGGCCAGCGCATTCACGCGGGCGATCAGGGCGTCGTTCTTCGGGGCGGACGACCAGTCCCAGGCGGGCTTGCCGGCCATCTCGACCAGTTCGTCGATCGCCTTGATCGCGACCTGCATCTGCTCGTGGCCGTAGACCACCGCGCCGAGCATGACGTCTTCGGCCAGCTCGTGAGCCTCCGACTCGACCATCAGCACGGCCGCGTCGGTGCCGGCCACGACCAGGTCGAGCTTCGAGTCGTCCATCTGCGTGGCGCTCGGGTTCAGCACGTACTGGCCGTCGACGTAGCCGACGCGCGCAGCCCCGATCGGGCCGTCGAACGGGATGCCCGACAGCGCGAGCGCCGCCGAGGCGCCGATCATGGCCGGAATGTCGCTGTCGACTTCCGGGTTGCTCGACATCACCTGGACGATGACCTGGACCTCGTTGTAGAAGCCCTCGGGGAACAGCGGCCGGATCGGCCGGTCGATCAGCCGGCAGATCAGGATCTCGCGCTCGGTGGGGCGGCCTTCACGCTTGAAGAAGCCCCCGGGGATGCGGCCGGCGGCGTAGAACTTCTCGACGTAGTCGACGGTGAGCGGGAAGAAGTCCTGGCCCGGCTTGGCGCTGCGCGCCGCCACGACGCTGGCCAGCACCACGGTGTCGTCCATGTTCACGACGACCGAGCCCGACGCCTGGCGGGCGATCTCACCGGTTTCGATCGTGACGGTGTTGCCGCCCCACTGGAACGTTTTCTTTGCGATTTCGAACACTTCGATTCCTTTCAAACAAGAAACCCGCAAGGTTCGCTTGCGGGTTCCGGGTCTGTTCTGTCAGCCGCGCAAACCGAGTCTCTCGATCAGCGCCTTGTAGCTCGAAGGGTTCGTGCCCTTCAGGTAATCGAGCAATTTACGCCGGCGGCTCACCATCTTGAGCAGGCCGCGGCGCGAGTGGTGGTCTTTCGCGTGCACCTTGAAGTGCTCGGTCAGCTCGACGATGCGGGCGGTGAGCAGCGCGACCTGGACCTCGGGCGAACCGGTGTCTTTGGCGGCACGCTGGTAGTCGGCGACGATCTTCGCCTTGTCGATGTTGGCGACGGCCATGAGTTTCCCCTGTGAAGAGACTTCCACTTGCGGCATCGCCGGGTCGCGATGCCGTGCCTGTGCGCCGCCACAGGCGCTCGACCAACGAGCGAGCCGTGCGACCGCGAAACCGGCGAATTATAGCCGGAATCGGGATCAGCCGTCGGGACGGCGCATCGCGCACGCCTGGGGCCGGGCCGACGCCTGCAGATCGACGAAGCGCTCGGTGCGAAAGCCCAGTCCGCTGCCTTCGAGATCGTATTTCGGTGCGCCCTCGCCGGCCTGCGGGCCGGCGCGCTCCATCACCGACACGTAGAGCGGTGCCAGTACCTGGTGGTCGGCGGCGCGCATCGCCGCGGCGTACGGCGGCGCGCGGTGCGTGCGCCCCTCGAGCTGACGCGCGACGGCCGCGGCCTCGGTGCTGCCGGCCGCCTCGATCGCTGCCGCGAGCATGTCGATCATCACGACGTGGCGCATGTTGAAGTAGTCGTCGCGCGGGTCGCGCAGCCGCTGGCGGAACGCCAGGTAGATGCGCTCGGCGCCGGGCACGCCGGCATTCGGGTGCCACTCCGCGACCGCGCGCACGCGCCCCACGCCGGCCTCGCCGATGGCCGCCGGCGCGCCCAGCCCGTTGCCGTAGAACGTGTAGAAATCGGCCACGAGGCCGACCTCGCGCGCGGAGCGCACCAGGAAGGTGAGGTCGTTGCCCCAGTTCCCGGTGACCACCGTGTCGGCGCCGGCCGCCTTGATCTTGGCGGCATAGGGCACGAAGTCCTTGATCCGCCCGAGCGGGTGCAACTCGTCACCCACGATCTCGACGTCGGGGCGCCTGGCGAGGATCATCTGCCGCGCAAGCGCGGCTACCTGCTTGCCGAAGCTGTAGTCCTGGTTCAGCAGATAGGCGCGATGTACGCGCGGGTTCTGCGCCAGCGCGTCAGCGAGCGCGCTCATGCGCATGCCGGCGTGCGCATCGAACCGGAAGTGCCAGAAGCTGCAACGCTCGTTGGTGAGCGTCGGGTCGACCGCCGCGTAGTTCAGGAACAGCAGCCGGTTGCCGGGTTCACGCTCGTTGTGCGCGGACACCGCATCGATCAGCGCAGCCGCGACCGCCGAGCTGTTGCCCTGCAGGATGAACGGAACACGCTGATCGGCGGCCTTGCGCAGCATCGCGATCGCCTCTTCGACCTGGCCCTGGCTGTCCAGGCGCAACAGCGCCAGCGGACGCGCCGTGTCGCCGACACGCACGCCGCCGCGCGCGTTCGCGCGCTCGATCGCGAAGGCCAGGTTGCGCCAGACCGAGTCGCCGGCATTTGCGAACGGGCCGGAGAAGCCCTCGATGACGGCCAGCCGGATCGGTTCGGGCGAAACCGCCGCGCCTGCCGCCGCAGTCTGCGCGATGGCCGTCCCGGCACGCACGGCGCCGAGCAGCGCCGAGGCGCCGATGGCACCGGCCAGACGGCGGCGCCCGTGGCGCGACATCAGACGCCGGCCTGCGGGTTGACCCGTTCGGTGCGCGAATGCAGCTTGTTCAGCGCGTTCACGTAGGCCTTCGCCGATGCGACGACGATGTCCGGGTCGGCCCCCACGCCGTTGACAATCCGGCCCGACCTGGCCAGCCGCACCGTGACCTCGCCCTGCGATTCGGTGCCCGTGGTGATCGCGTTGACCGAGTACAGCATCAACTCGGCACCGCTGCCGACTTTCGCCTCGATCGCCTTGAAGGTCGCGTCGACCGGTCCGTTGCCCTCGCACTCGCTGGTCTGCTCGCCGCCGTCGACGATGAGCGTGACCCGCGCATGCGGGCGCTCGCCGGTCCCGGAGGTCTGTGCCATCGACACCAGCTGGTAGTGCTCGTCGGCCTCGTGATGCACCGCCTGGTCGGACACCAGCGCGTGGATGTCCTCGTCGAAGATCTCCGACTTGCGGTCGGCGAGATCCTTGAAGCGCTGGAACGCCGCGTGGACCTCCTGCTCGGACTCGAGTTCGATGCCCAGTTCCTGCAGGCGCTGCTTGAAAGCGTTGCGGCCCGAGAGCTTGCCCAGGACGATCTTGTTGGCGGTCCAGCCCACGTCTTCGGCGCGCATGATCTCGTAGGTGTCACGCTGCTTGAGCACGCCGTCCTGGTGGATGCCCGACGCATGGGCGAAAGCGTTGGCGCCCACCACCGCCTTGTTCGGCTGCACCGGGAAGCCGGTGATGCTGGAGACGAGCTTGGAGGCCGGCACGATCTGCGTGGTGTCCACGCCCACCTCGAGGTCGAAGTAGTCGCGGCGGGTCTTCACCGCCATCACGATCTCCTCGAGCGAGGTGTTGCCGGCGCGCTCGCCCAGACCGTTGACCGTGCATTCCACCTGGCGCGCGCCACCGATCTTCACCGCGGCCAGCGAGTTGGCCACTGCCATGCCGAGGTCGTTGTGGCAGTGCACCGACCAGATCGCCTTGCCCGAGTTCGGAATCCGCTCGCGCAGCGTGCGAATCTGGTTGCCGAACATCTCGGGCACCGCGTAGCCGACCGTGTCGGGAATGTTGATCGTCGTGGCGCCTTCGGCGATCGCGGCCTCGAGCACCCGGCACAGGAAGTCGGGGTCGGAGCGACTGGCGTCTTCGGGCGAGAACTCGACGTTGTCGGTGAACCTGCGCGCGAAACGCACCGCCAGCCTGACCTGCTCGTAGACCTGCTCGGGCGTCATGCGCAGCTTCTTCTCCATGTGCAGCGCCGAGGTCGCCATGAAGGTGTGGATGCGCATCGACTTCGCGCCCTTCAGCGCCTCGGCGGCCCGCGAGATGTCGCGGTCGTTGGCGCGCGCCAGCGAGCAGACGGTGGAATCCCTGATCGCATCGGCGATCGCGCGCACCGCCTCGAAATCGCCGTTGGAAGACGCTGCGAACCCGGCCTCGATCACGTCGACCCGCAGCTTCTCGAGCTGCCTGGCGATGCGCAGTTTCTCCTCGCGGGTCATCGAGGCGCCCGGGCTCTGCTCGCCGTCGCGCAAGGTAGTGTCGAAAATGATCAGCTTGTCGGCCATCTGAATACTCCGGTGGTGCCGGTTCCGCTCGTGGCGGAAGGCATGAAGGACTGCGACGGTAGT
Source organism: Burkholderiaceae bacterium (assembly GCA_021463505.1). Lineage (GTDB taxonomy): Bacteria > Pseudomonadota > Gammaproteobacteria > Burkholderiales > Burkholderiaceae_E > Zeimonas. The sequence continues at coordinate 15,466 of JAJTYR010000016.1, forward strand.
GGAGGGGTAAGGGGTGTCAGCGCGCGGGGCGCAGTAGCGGACCCAGCACCGCAAGGAGGTGCAGGCCGCCGCACGACCCGCAGAGGGTCGCGGCAAGTGACGCGGGCCGAAGGCCGAAGCGAGGTGTCATCGAAAAAATATAGCGGCTTTGTGCAGCGCACGCAACCGCCCGGTGCGCCACGCGGTGTGCCGCTCGATGCACCGATGAAGGCGCCTGGCGCGGGCAGTGCCCGGGCGCGTTGCCTTCAGGTGCGCGGCAGCGTGACCCCGGTCTGCCCCTGGTACTTGCCGCCGCGATCGCGATACGAGGTCTCGCACACCTCGTCGGACTCGAGGAAGATCACCTGCGCGCAGCCTTCGCCGGCGTAGATCTTCGCCGGCAGCGGCGTGGTGTTCGAGAATTCGAGCGTGACGTGGCCTTCCCATTCGGGTTCGAGCGGCGTCACGTTGACGATGATCCCGCAGCGCGCGTAGGTCGACTTGCCCAGGCACACGGTGAGCACGCTGCGCGGGATGCGGAAATACTCGACCGTGCGCGCCAGCGCGAACGAGTTCGGCGGGACGATGCAGATCGGGCCCTTGAAATCGACGAACGACTTCTCGTCGAAGTTCTTCGGATCGACGATCGTCGCGTTGATGTTGGTGAAGATCTTGAATTCGTCGGCACAGCGCAGGTCGTAGCCGTAGCTCGAGGTGCCGTACGAGACGATGCGCTTGCCGTCGACCTCGCGCACCTGGCCGGCCTCGAAAGGCTCGATCATCCCCTGCGCCGCCATGCGACGGATCCAGCGGTCGGATTTGATGCTCATCGTGTCCCTGGAAGCGGCGCCCACCGCGCCGCGAATCGCGGCATTCTAGTACGCCGGCCCCCCAGTGCGCCGCCCGCCATGTTGCCTTGCAACAACCGGGCGCAGATACCGTCGACCGGGCGGCGCAGGCCCCGCGGCAGGGGATGCGGCCCCCCGGATCACGCGTGCAAGGCTTCGGCGGCGCCCGGAAGGTGGCATCATCACGGCTCGAACTTCATCGCGCCGCCGCCGGCGGCAACAAGAACGTCGAACCAGGAGGCGATTCATGGACCGGACCGTGACGATGACGGTGAACGGCAGGCAGGTGACGGCGACCATCGACGCCCGGACCCTGCTGGTGCAGTTCATCCGCGAGAACCTGCAGCTCACCGGCACCCACGTGGGCTGCGACACCGCGCAATGCGGCGCGTGCACGATCGATCTGAACGGGCGCGCGGTCAAGGCCTGTTCGATGCTGGCCGTGCAGGCCGACGGCGCCACGATCACCACGATCGAGGGTTTGTCGGCCAACGGCGAGCTGCACCCGATGCAGAAGGCCTTCAACGAGTGCCATGCGCTGCAGTGCGGCTTCTGCACGCCCGGCATGGTGATGTCGGCGATCCAGCTGCTGCAGGACAACCCGAAGCCCACCGAGGCGCAGATCCGCGAGGGGCTCGAAGGCAACATCTGCCGCTGCACCGGCTACCACAACATCGTGCGCGCGATCGAGCAGGTCGCGGCGCAGGGCTGACACCGGGGAGACACGAGCCATGACCGACATGTCGAATACGCCGATCGGCAAGTCCTTGCCGCGGCGCGAAGACCACCGCTTCCTCACCGGCGCCGGGCAGTACACCGACGACGTGGTGATGCCCGGCCAGACCTACGGAGTGTTCCTGCGTTCGCCGCATGCACATGCGCGGATTCGCAGCATCGACACGTCGCAGGCGCTGAAGGCGCCCGGCGTGGTCGCGATCTTCACCGGTGCCGACCTGGCCGAGGCCAAGGTGGGCGGCCTGCCCTGCGGCTGGCTGATCCACAGCAAGGACGGCAGCCCGATGAAGGAGCCGCCGCACCCGGTGCTGGCGCAGGGCAAGGTGCGCCACGTCGGCGACCAGGTCGCGCTGATCGTCGCCGAGAGCCTGACCCAGGCGAAGGACGCCGCCGAACGGATCGACGTCGACTACGAGCCGCTGGCGGCGGTGATCGACCCGGCCACCGCCGACAAGGCGCCGGCCGCGGTGCACGACGAGGCGCCCGACAACGTCTGCTACGACTGGGGGCATGGCGACAAGGCCGCGGTGGACGCCGCGTTCGCGAAGGCGGCGCACGTCTCGCGGCTCGACCTGGTCAACAACCGGCTGATCCCCAACGCGATGGAGCCGCGCGCGGCCAACGCGGTGTACTCGCGGCACGACGACAGCTACACGCTGTACGTCGCCAACCAGAACCCGCACGTCGAGCGGCTGCTGATGAGCGCGTTCGTGCTCGGGCTGCCCGAGTCGAAGGTGCGCGTGATCGCCCCAGACGTCGGTGGCGGCTTCGGCTCGAAGATCTTCCTGTACGCCGAGGAGACGGCGCTGGTCTGGGCGTCGAAGCGCGTCGGCCGGCCGATCAAGTGGACCGCCGAGCGCAGCGAGTCGTTCCTCACCGACGCGCACGGGCGCGATCACGTGACCACGGCCGAAATGGCGATGGACGCGCAGGGCGGCTTCCTGGCGATGCGCGTGAAGACCACCGCCAACCTCGGCGCCTACCTGTCGACCTTCGCCTCTTCGGTGCCGACGATCCTCTACGGAACACTGCTGGCCGGGCAGTACCGCACGCCGGCGATCTACGTCGAAGTCAAGTCGGTGTTCACGAACACCGCACCGGTCGACGCGTATCGCGGCGCGGGCCGCCCCGAGGCGACCTACGTGGTCGAGCGGCTGGTCGAGCAGTGCGCGCGCGACATGAAGATCGAGCCGACGGAGATCCGCCGGCGCAACTTCGTCACGCAGTTCCCCTACGCCACGCCGGTGGGCCTCACCTACGACACCGGCGACTACGCCGCGACGCTCGACAAGGCGCTGAAGATGGCCGACGTGGCCGGCTTCCCGGCGCGCAAGGCCGAGGCCGCAAAGCGCGGCCAGCTGCGCGGCCTGGGCTACTCCTGCTACATCGAGGCCTGCGGGCTGGCACCGTCGAACATCGCCGGCGCGCTGGGCGCACGCGCCGGCCTGTTCGAAGCGGGTGAAGTGCGCGTGCACCCCACCGGCTCGGTGACGGTGTTCACCGGCTCGCACAGCCACGGCCAGGGACACGAAACCACCTTTGCGCAGGTGGTCGCCGGCAAGCTCGGTATCCCGGTCGAGAACGTCGAGATCGTGCACGGCGACACCGGAAGGATTCCGTTCGGCATGGGCACCTACGGCAGCCGCTCGCTGGCGGTGGGCGGTACCGCGATCGTCAAGGCGGTCGACAAGGTGATCGCCAAGGGCAGGAAGATCGCTGCGCACCTGCTCGAAGCGGCCGACACCGACATCGAGTTCGACAACGGCGAGTTCAAGGTCGCCGGCACCGACAGGAAGGTGCCGTTCGCGCAGATCGCGCTGTCGGCCTACGTGCCGCACAACTACCCGCTCGACAAGCTCGAACCCGGCCTGAACGAGAACGCGTTCTACGACCCGACCAACTTCACCTACCCGGCCGGCTCCTACGTCTGCGAGGTCGAGGTCGATCCCGAGACGGGCAAGACCCGGGTGCTGCAGTTCGTCGCCGTCGACGACTTCGGCAACGTGGTCAACCCGATGATCGTCGAGGGCCAGGTGCACGGCGGACTGGCGCAGGGCCTCGGCCAGGCGATGCTCGAAGCCTGCGCCTACGACCGCGAATCGGGGCAGCTGCTCACCGGCTCGTACATGGACTACACCATGCCCCGGGCCGACGACCTGCCGAAGTTCACCGTCGGCACCAACGTCACGCCGTGCACCCACAACCCGCTCGGGGTGAAGGGCTGCGGCGAGGCCGGTGCGATCGGCTCGCCGGCCGCCTTCATCAACGCGCTCACCGATGCGCTCGGAGTGCGCGACGTGCCGATGCCCGCCACGCCGGAACGCGTCTGGCGCATCGCCAACAAGATCGCCTGATCGAGGAGACCACAACATGTACGCATTCGAATACCAGCGTCCCGACAGCGTCGCGAAGGCGGTCGGCGCGGCCGGCGGCGAGGCGCGCTACCTCGCCGGCGGGCAGAGCCTGGTGCAGTCGATGAAGCTGCGGCTGTCCTCGGCCAGCACACTGGTCGACCTGGCCGGCATCGACGGCCTGCGCGGCATCGCGCGCGACGGCTCGTCGGTGCGAATCGGCGCGATGACCCGCCACTCCGAAGTCGCGCGCTCGACCGACGTGCGCGCCGCGATCCCGGCACTCGCCGACCTCGCTGGCGGCATCGGCGACCAGATGGTGCGCAACATGGGCACGATCGGCGGCTCGATCGCCAACTCCGATCCGGCTGCCGACTATCCCGCGGCCGTGCTCGGGCTGGGCGCCACGATCCAGACCGACCGCCGCACGATCGCCGCCGACGATTTCTTCAAGGATCTGTTCACCACGGCGCTGCAGGCCGGCGAGTTGATCGTTTCGGTGACGTTCCCCGCCCCGCAGCGCGCCGCCTACGTGAAGTTCAGGCAGCCCGCGTCGCGATTTGCCCTCGTCGGCGTCTTCGTGAGCCAGGGTTCGTCCGGCGTGCGTGTCGCGGTCACCGGCGCGCGCTCGCACGCGTTCCGCGTGCCGCAGATGGAGCAGGCGCTTGCCCGCGACTTCCGGCCGCAGGCGCTCGATGGCATTCGCATCGACGCGGCCGGCTGCAACAGCGACCTGCACGGATCGGCCGGGTACCGTGCCGCGATGGTCACAGTGATGGCGCGACGCGCCGTCGAGAAAGCGCTCGCCGGCTGATCGAGCATGCCACGCCCGGCCAACGTCGACGAGACCCTCGAACTGCTCGCGCGCGAGGACTACCTGGCAAGCCGCCCGCTGGCGACTGCCGTGTTCCTCGCGCTCGCTCTGGGCCGGCCGCTGCTGCTCGAAGGCGAGGCCGGCACGGGCAAGACCGAACTGGCCAAGGTGCTCGCGCGCGCGCTCGCCGCGCCGTTGATCCGCCTGCAGTGCTACGAGGGGCTCGACGTCGCGTCGGCGGCGTACGAATGGAACGTCGCGCGCCAGATGCTCGAGATCCGCATCGCCGAGGCCGGACACGAAGCCAGCCGTGCGAAGCTGCTTGCCGGCCTGTATTCCCGGGAGATGCTGATCGAGCGGCCACTGCTGCAGGCCCTCACGCAGCGCACCTCGCCGGTGCTGCTGATCGACGAACTCGACCGTGCCGACGAGCCGTTCGAGGCCTTTCTGCTCGAAGTGCTGGCCGAGTCGCAGCTGTCGGTGCCCGAACTGGGCACGATCCGCGCCGAGCATCCGCCGATCGTGATCCTCACCTCGAACCGCACGCGCGAGATCCACGACGCGCTCAAGCGCCGTTGCCTGTACGCATGGGTCGACTACCCGGACGCGGCGCGCGAACTCGACATCATCCGGCGCAAGGCGCCCGGCGCCGGGGAGCGGCTGGCCGCGCAGGTGATCGGATTCGTGCAACGCGCGCGCCGCCTCGACCTGTTCAAGGCGCCCGGCGTGGCCGAAACCATCGACTGGGTCAACGCGCTGCTGGCGCTCGACGCGATGTCGCTCGACCCGCAGTCGGTCTCGGACACGCTCGGCGTGCTGCTCAAGTACCAGGACGACGTGGCGCAGATGGAGGGCGGTGCCGCGCAGGCGATCCTCGACGAACTGCACGCCGAAGGCATCCTGGAACCGCATTCGTGAGCGGTCGCGTCGCCGACAACATCGTGCACTTCGCGCGGGTGCTGCGCGCCGCTGGCCTGCCGGTGGGGTCCGACCGCATCCTTGCCGCGATCAACGCGGTAGAGCTGGTAGGGCTCGATCGCCGCGAAGACGTGCACGCGGCGCTGGCCGCGGTCATGCTGAGCCGGCACGAGGAGCAGCCGGTTTTCGACGCCGCGTTCGCCGCGTTCTGGCGCGACCCGAAGCTGCTCGAGCGGCTGATGTACCTGCTGCTGCCGAGGGTGGCGGGACGGCCGGGCGCCGTCAAGCCGCCGCAGCGTCCCCGGCGCGTCGAGGAGGCGCTGTCGCCGCCCTCCACCACGCCGCCGCCGGCGCCCGCGCACGAACAGGACAGGCGCACGATCGACGCGATGATGAGCTTTTCCGAGCGCGAGCGCCTGCAACGCGCCGACTTCGAGAGCATGTCGACGCGCGAATTCGCGATCGCGCGCCGGCTGGCCGAGACGGTCCCGCTGCCGGTGCGCCCGCTGCGCACGCGCCGACACGCGGCCTCGCCGCGCGGACACATCGACGTGCGCCGCGCGCTGCGCCGGATGGCCCGCTCGCCCGACACGATCGACCTGCCGCGCTCGGCACCGCGGCTGCGGCCGCCCCCGCTGGTGATCATGATCGACATCTCGGGGTCGATGGACCGCTACGCACGCGCGTTCCTGCACTACGCGTACGGGCTCACGCAGCACCACCACCGCGTGCACACGCTGGTGTTCGGCACGCGCCTGACCGACATCACCCGCTGCCTGCGACACCGTGACCCCGACGTGGCCATCGAGCGCGCCGACGCGCTGGTGCAGGACTGGCGCGGCGGCACGCGCATCGCGTCGAATCTGGCCGAGTTCAATCGCCGCTGGGCACGGCGCGTGCTCACCGGCAATGCGGCGCTGCTGCTGGTCACCGACGGGCTCGATCGTGACGAGCACGGCTCGCTGTCGGCCGAGGCGGCGCGCCTGGCGCGCTTCTCGCACGAACTCGTCTGGCTCAATCCGCTGCTGCGCTACGAGGGCTTCACGCCACGCGCGGCCGGCGTGCGTGCGTTGTTGCGGCACGTCGACCGGATGCTGCCGATGCACAACCTCGCGAGCCTCGCCGATCTGGCGGTCGCATTGCGCCAGCCGGCGCAGCGCCCCGGCCGGCGCCCTCGCCTGACGGAGCACCCGCGATGAACCTTCAGGGCGAACGCCTGATTGCCGCCACCCCCGACGCCACCTGGGCCGCGCTGAACGACCCCGAGACGCTGAAGGCCTGCATCGCCGGCTGCGAGACGCTCGATCGCGTCGCCGACGACGAGTTCCTCGCCACGATGGCGATGCGGATCGGCCCGGTCAACGCGCGCTTCAAGGGCCGGCTGAAGCTCCAGGACGTCGTGCCGCCGGTTTCGTACACGATCGCTTTCGACGGCCAGGGCGGTGTCGCCGGCTTCGGCAAGGGCTCGGCCGACGTGCGGCTCGCTCCGCAAGCCACTGGTACGCGCCTGACCTATGCCGCCAGGGCGCAGGTGGGCGGTAAACTGGCGCAGGTAGGGTCGCGGCTGGTGGAAGGCGCGGCAGCCAAGATCACCGATGACTTCTTCACCGCGTTCGAAGCACGGCTGGCGCCTGCGCCCACCGTCGCCGAAGCAGCAGCAGCGCCCGAAGCGCTGCCGGCCGGTCGCGCTGCCGGCGCGCCCGCGAGTGCTGCGGCCAGACGGCGCTGGCTGATCTGGATCGTCGTCGCGCTGCTGGCGGCCGCGCTCGTCTCTTACCTCTTGCGTTGAGGAGGGCCAGATGGACAGTCTCGATCGTGAAGTCCTCGAGCATGCGCGCGACTGGTTCGCCGAAGGGCGCCGTGTGTGGCTGGTCACCGTGGTCGAGACCTGGGGCTCGGCGCCACGCCCCGCAGGGGCGCTGCTCGCGTTGCGCGACGACGGCCTGGTGGTCGGCTCGGTCTCCGGCGGCTGCGTCGAAGACGACCTGATCAAGCGGGTGCAGACCGGCGAGCGGGTCGGCAAACCCTCGCTGATCGTCTACGGCGTGGCGAAGGAAGAGGCCGCGCGCTTCGGCCTGCCGTGCGGAGGCACGCTGCGGCTGCTGCAGGAGCCAGTCACCGACACGAAGTGGATCGAAGAGGTGCTCGGGCGCACCGCGCGCCAGGAGGTCGTCACGCGCACGCTCGACCTCGAAACCGGCCGGGCCACGCTGGCGCCCGCACAGCGCGGCGAAGCGTTCTCGTTCGACGGCAAGACCGCGCGCGCGGTGTTCGGCCCACGCTACCGGCTGCTGATGATCGGCGCCGGGCAACTGTCGCGCGTGCTCGCCGAGATGGCCAAGGCGCTCGACTTCCAGGTCTTCGTCTGCGACCCGCGCGAGGAGTACTACACGACGCTGGAACTCCCGCAGGTCACCTGGCTGCCCGGCATGCCCGACGACGCGATCGCCGCGTTCAGACCCGATGTCCACACCGCCGTCGTCGCGCTCACGCACGATCCGAAACTCGACGACCTGGCGCTCATCGAAGCCCTGAAGTCGCCGGCCTTCTACGTCGGCGCGCTCGGCTCGCGCAGGAACACCGCGAAGCGGCGCGAACGACTGGCGCTGTTCGAACTTTCGCCCGGCGAGATCGCGCGCCTTCACGGGCCGATCGGGCTGCACATCGGCAGCCGCACGCCGGCCGAGATCGCGGTGGCGATCCTGGCCGAGATCGTGTCGGTGAAGAACGGCGTCGAGCCGGTGCAGAAGAAGGCACCCCAGGACGAGGAAGCCTGCCTCGCGACTGGCTGAATGCGCCTGACGGACACGCCTGCACGAATCGGCGCTGGCCGCGCGAGTCAGTCCGCGTCGCGCGACGCAGCCGCTGCGGCGAGGACAAAGACCGGCCGCCCGTCCGCAGTACGGGCCGACTCGACCTGCACCCCGTAGACGCGCGTCAGCGTCTCGGGCTCGATGAGGTCCCCGATCGACCCGAACGCGATCGCACCGTCCGGCAGATAGACCAGCGTGTGGGTGCCGGCGCGCAACGCATGATTCGGATCGTGCGTCGCATAGGCGATGCCGAGGCCATCCGCTGCGAGGCTGCGCAGCGTGTCGAGCACCCTGCCCTGGTTGCCGAAGTCCAGGCTCGCAGTCGGTTCGTCGAGCAGCAGCGTCGACGCCTGCTGTGCGAGCGCACGCGCGATCGCGGCGAGCTGTCGTTCGCCGCCCGACATTCTCGACAGCGACCGGGTGCGGAACTGCGCGAGCCCGAGCCGCTCGATCGCGCGCATCACCGCTTCGCGATCGGCGCGGCCCGGCGCGGCGCCAGGCGCGAGCCGACCGAGGCGCCCGAGCATCACGTACTGCTCGACGCTGAACTCGAACGCGGCGCCCGGTTGTTGCGGCACCCACGCGACCCGCAGTGCGAGTTCGCGCGGACCAAGCTCCGCCAGCGTGCGTTCGCCCCAGTGGACCGTCCCGGCCAGCGGCGCCACGGCACCCAGCAGCGTGCGAAACAGCGTGCTCTTGCCCGATCCGTTGGGCCCCAGCACGACGACGATCTCGCCGGCATGCAGGTTCAGGTCGATCGGCGCGGTGAGCGCGCGCCGGTCGTAGCCGAACGACAGCCCGCGCGTGCGAAGAAGTTCGGCCATCGACAGGGTGCGCGAGCGCTCAGGCGTCGCTGCGCCGGAGCATCAACGCGAACAGCACCGGCGCGCCCACCAGCGCGGTGAGCACCCCCGGGGGCACCTCGGACTGCCCGATGCTGCGGCCCAGAGTGTCGATCACCAGCATCAGCAGCGCACCGAGCAGCATCGCCACCGGCAGCACGCGCGCGAACGAACCCCCGACCATCAGCCGCGCTGCGTGCGGCACCACCAGGCCGATCCATCCGATGATCCCCGCCGCGGCAACCGTGCCGCTGGTGGCCAGCGTCGCGCCGCAGACCAGCGCCAGGCGCAACATCGGAAGCCGCAGGCCCAGGGCACGCACCTCGTCGTCGGACAGCGCGAGCGCGTCGGCCCGCCAGCGCATCAGTGCGAGCGGCACCAGACCGAGCAGCGCCAGCGCCGCGAGCAGCACGAGGTCGACCGCGGTGATCGACGCGAAGCTGCCCAGCAGCCAGAACGTGATCGCCGGCAACTGCGTGTAGGGATCGGCCAGCGTCTTCACCAGCGCGATCAATGCACCCAGCATGCTGCCGATCGCGATCCCCGCGAGCACCAGGCTCAGCGTGCGGTCGCGAAGCGGCAGCAGCGTGCCCACGGCATAGACCAGCGCCACCGCCGCCAGGCCCCCGACGAATGCGGATGCCTGGATTGCGAACGTGCTCCATCCGAAGAAGATGCCGAGCACCGCCCCGAACGCGGCGCCCGCCGATACCCCGAGCAGGTCGGGCGCCGCGAGCGGATTGCGGAACACCGACTGCAGCGCAGCGCCCGAAGCAGCCAGCGCGGCGCCGACGACGATGGCCGCGAGCACGCGCGGACCGCGGATCTGCCAGAGCACGGCCTGCGCGGCCGACGGAGCATCCTGAACGCCGGCGAGCATCCGCAGCACGTCGTCGAGCGGAAGATGGAAGCGGCCGCTGCCGAGCGCATAGAGCGTCGACGCCAGCAGCGCCAGCGCCAGCGCGCCAGCCACCCACGGCCAGGTCAGCGCTTCACCGCTTCGCGAGCGAAAGTTCGCGGGCCTTGCCGGGTGCGCGCCGCAGGCGTCAGCGTAACGCGCCGAATCCGTGCCGGGTGAGAATCGCCTGCCCATCGTCGGACAGGATAAACCATGCGAAGCGCCACGCCGGCTCCGGTGCGCCGCGCAGCACGGTCAACCCGTACAAGGCGCCGACCGACAACGCCGGCGGCGTCGGCACGGAAACGAGATCGGGGAAGTCGCGACGCGCGAGCAGCGCATTGGTGCAGTAAGTGAGGAAGATGTCGGCCTGCTTGCGCGCGACCAGGTCGCCATAGACGCTGCGATCCGGCGGCGGGGGCGGCGAGTCGGGTCCGCCGGTGAGCTTCAGCGCCTTGCCTTCGAGCGTGCGGCGTGCCCCGGGTTGCAGCGCCTCGGCCTTGCCGAAGAGTTCGAACGCATAGTCGCCGGACGGGTCGGCCTTCGGGGTCGAGGTGCCGACGCGCACGCCGGGATCGAGCATGCGCCCGAGCAGGTTGTCCGTCTGCACGCCGAGTTCGGGCCGCGTGAGCGCGAACAGGGATCATCGAGCGTTCCTCCAGGTACGCGGGCCTGACGCTGCCACATCGACGCCGTCAGAAGCGCGGTGCGACGCACGCAGCGCAGCCGACCGGACGCACGGCCCGATTCCGCCATGCAATCTGGGAGAATAGACAGAATGCCCGCCCGAATCGATATGAAACCCCATGCATAAATCGTCCGGCATCGTCGACATCGAACTGCATTACGAGCTGTCGGCATCCGGCAGGGGCCACCTGCGCAACCCGTTCTTCGACGTGCTCGGCGCGATCCGCCACGAAGGGTCGATCGCAGCCGCGGCCCGCAAGCTCGACTGGTCGTACCGCCACCTGTGGGGGTACCTGAAAGACCAGGAGAAGCGCCTCGATCGCGCGCTGGTGCACTGGGACAAGGGGCGCGCGGCGCGCCTGACCGAGTTCGCCGAGAAGCTGCTGTGGGCCGAGACGCGGATCCGGGCGCGCCTGGCACCGCAGATCGAGAACCTCGCCACCGAAATCGGCCGAGAGCTGTCGATCGCTTTCAACGACGCGGTGCAGATCGCCAGCTGCGTGGCCAGCCACGACCTGTCACTGCCGCTGCTCAAGCGCCTGTGTCAGACCGAGCGTGAATTGCTGCTCGACCTGCGCTACGAGGGCAGCCTCGAGGCGTTGCGGCAACTGCGCCAGGGGCACTGCGCGTTCGCAGGCATCCACCTGCCGCTGTCGCGGCCCGAGCTCGCGCAGCGCGGCTCGAAGGTGCAGCGCGCCTTCGGCCCGTTGCTGCGGCTGGGGCGCGAGAAGCTGATCCGCGTCGCGCACCGCACGCAGGGGCTGTTCGTGGCGCAGGGCAACCCGCTGGACGTGCGCGGCATCGACGATCTGGCACGACTGCGATTCGTCAACCGTGCGCCGAGCACCGGAACGCGCGCACTGCTCGAGGAACTGCTCTCGCGCCACGGGATCGACCCGGCGTCGATCCGCGGCTTCAATCACGAGGAAGCGAACCACCTCGCGGTCGCGGCGGCGGTCGCATCCGGCGCCGCCGACGCGGGCTTCGGCATCCGGGCGGCCGCAACGGGCAAGAGCATCGACTTCGTCCCACTCGTGGTCGAAGACTACTTCCTCGTCTGCGAGCGCGAAACGCTCGACACGCCGGCCGCGCACGCGCTGGTGTCGCTGCTCGCCTCGGACGGCTGGCGCGAGCAGGTCGCCCGACTGGCGGGCTATTCGGCGCAGGGCGCCGGCGAGATCGTCTCGCTCAGGCGCACGCTGCCCTGGTATCGCTAGCCACAGCGGGTAGCCGCAGCGGCACGCTACGTCATATCCATCGATATATTTCGTGCCTGCAGATCAGTCGGTCGCAGGTCCGTCGGCACCCCTGCCTGGATCCCTGTCAGCGCCTCTGCCGATACCTCCCTCGGCACATCGAGTGAACTGCGCGCTCCATCACGCAGACTGGCCGTCACTCGTTCACGGCAGTCGTCATATATAATCTAATACGACCATCGCCGGTTCCGCCCGGCCCGCTCTCCCGAAGGTGACTCGCATGGCAGCCCGATTCCATCGGATTCCCGCGCTCGTTCTCGCGTCGATGCTGCCGGCGGCCGCGATCGCTGCCGACCTGACGATCTCGGCCGCTGCCAGCCTCACCAACGCGTTCCGGGATCTGGCACCGCTGTTCGAAAGCGCAAACCCGGGCACCCGGGTGCAGTTGAACTTCGGTGCCTCGGGCGCCCTGCTGCAGCAGATCATCCAGGGTGCGCCGGTCGACGTCTTCGCCAGCGCCGACCAGGAGACCATGGATCAGGCGCACAGGCAAGGGTTGGTACAGGCCTCGCAGCGGCGTGACTTCGTCTCCAATTCCCTCACAGTGATCGTCCCGGCCACCGCGGCGAAGGTGCCCGCAGCCGTAGCCGATCTGGCCGGCCCGGCGTATGCGCGCATCGCCATCGGCCTGCCGGCCAGCGTACCGGTGGGCCGCTACACCAGGGGCGAGCTCGAGGCGGCCCACCTGTGGGCCGCGATCGAGCCGAAGATGATCGGTGCGAACAACGTTCGCCAGGCGCTCGATTACGTGGCGCGCGGTGAGGTCGACGCCGGCTTCGTCTATGCCACCGACGCCGCGCTGATGCCCGGCAAGGTCAGGGTCGCGCTGACGGTGCCCACCGCGCGACCGATTCTCTATCCGGTGGCACCGCTCGCGGCCGCGCCGAACGCCGCGATGGCACAGCGCTTCGCCGAGTTCCTCGTGAGTCCGGAAGCGCAGGCGGTGCTGGCCCGATACGGCTTCGGCAAACCCTGATCGCCTCACCCGATACGATGGACGGTGCCTGGATCGCCCTGCTGCTCACGCTGAAGGTGGCAGGCTGGGCCACGGCGATCAACCTGATCCTGGGCATCGGCGTCGGCTACGCGATGGCGCACGGCCGCTTTCCGGGGCGCGACCTGCTCGACGCCGCGCTCACGCTGCCGATGGTGATGCCTCCGACGGTACTGGGCTACTACCTGCTGGTGCTGCTCGGCAGCCACGGCCCGCTCGGAGCGTGGCTGCTCGGGCACTTCGGCATCCGGCTCATCTTCACCTGGCAGGCAGCGGTGATCGCAGCGGCGGTGGTGTCGTTCCCGCTGGTGTTCAAGGCCGCGCGCGCGGCATTCGAGCAGGTCGATCCGCAACTGGAGGACGCAGCGCGCACGCTGGGCACCGGCGAGACCGCGGTGTTCTTCCGTGTCTCGCTGCCGCTGGCCTGGCGCGGGATCCTGGCCGGCCTGCTGCTGGCGTTCGCGCGCTCGCTCGGCGAGTTCGGCGCCACGCTGATGGTGGCCGGCAGCATCGCCGGCAAGACGCAGACACTGTCGATCGCGGTCTACGAAGCGGTCCAGGCCGGCCGGGACGACGTCGCGAACTTCCTGGTCGCGGTCACCTCGATCACGTGCATCGCCGTGCTGCTGAGCGCAGGCCGCCTGGTGCCGGGGCGCGTGCCGGCACGAGCGTGAGGCGCGCACCGTGATCTGGGACATCGCGCTGCGCAAGCTGCTCCGGCACGCCGACACGAGCTTCGAACTCGACGTGCGCTTCGCCAGCGACGCGCCGCGGCTGGCGCTCTTCGGCCCGTCGGGCGCCGGCAAGACGCTGACGCTGAAGACGATCGCCGGCATCGTGCGCCCCGACGCCGCACGCATCTGCGTGGCCGGCCGGGTGCTGCACGATACCGTCCACGGGCTGCGGCTGTCGCCGCAGCAGCGGCGCCTGGGCTACCTGTTCCAGGACTACGCGCTGTTCCCGCACCTGACCGTGCGCCAGAACATTGCGTTCGGTCGTCGCACCGGCTGGCTCAACCCCGGCCGTGCGAACACCGACGAAGCGGTCGAGCGCTGGATCGCCGTGTTTCACCTCGAAGGCGTGGCCGACCATCATCCGCACCAGCTCTCGGGCGGGCAGCGCCAGCGCACTGCGCTGGCGCGGGCGCTGGTCAACGAGCCGTCCGCACTGCTGCTCGACGAGCCGTTCGCCGCACTGGACATGGGGCTGCGCCAGCGGCTGCGCAGCGAGCTCGCCGAGTTGCAGGCCCAGCTCGGCCTGCCGCTGCTGCTGATCACGCACGATCTCGACGACGTGCGCGCGCTGGGCGCCGAAGTCGTCCACCTGCAGCGCGGCCGCGTCGTCGAGGATTCGGCTGTGCCGGAAGCGTGCCATGTCCAGGCGTAGCAGGACACCGCGGCTCGAAGCCAGGGGTTCGTTGTGGATCACCGCGAACGGTGAAAGCCTGGGCGGTCACGGCCGCATGGCGCTGCTTCGCGCGGTGGCCGAGCAGGGCTCGATCACGCAGGCGGCCAGGGCCTTCGGAATCAGCTACAAGGCGGCATGGGATGCGATCGACGCGATGAACCGCGTCGCTGGCGAAGACCTGGTCGAGCGCAGCAGCGGCGGCCGCGGCGGCGGCTCGACAAGGCTCACCGAGCACGGCCGGCGCCTGCTGGAGCGCTATGCACAGGTCGACGCCGTGCACCAGCGCTTCGTGAAGCTGCTCACCGACGAGGCCTTCGACCTGTCGCACCCGTTCTCGGTGCTCGATGTCCTGAACCTGAAGACCACCGCCCGCAACCAGTTCACCGGGACGGTGACCGCGATGCGCTCGGGCGCCGTCAACGACGAGGTCGAACTCACGCTGCCCGGCGGCACGCGCCTGGTGGCGATCGTCGCACGCGAGAGCGTCGATGCGCTGGGACTGCGCATCCAGCAGCCTGCGGTCGCGCTGATCCAGGCCGCCAACGTGGTGCTGGCCACCGACATCGGGCAGGCGAAGTTGTCGACCCGCAACCAGTTGCACGGCACCGTGCGTTTGGTCAAACCGGGCGCGGTGAACGCCGAGGTGACGCTCGACATCGACAGCGGCGGGCAGATCGTGGCGATGGTCACTGAAGCGAGCGCCAGGGAGCTGGGACTGGCCCCCGGGGGGCGCACCACCGCGCTGGTCAAGGCTCCGGACGTGATTCTCGCGGTGGCAAGCTGAGCGAAATCCAGAAAACCAGGGTGCTCCATTCCGCGTCGAGGGCGCGCGTCACGAAGACCGTGGCACCGGTCGTCCCCGAGTACTCCGGGATGAGCGGGCGGTCGACCAAACCGTGGACGCGCAGCGCCATGTGGCAACCATGGAAGGCAGCACCGACCTGCGCCGCGTCGCGCATGAACTCGTAGATCGAGCGTTCGCGGTTGGGCGACGGATTCCAGCGCACCAGCCATCACCGCGTACAGCAAGGGCGCCGCGGCATCGACCAGGCGCGCAACATCGTTGTCCCGGTCGAGCGGCTCGCCGCGCGCCATCCACCCGTCACCGCAGGGATCGCGGTTGATGCTCTCCGGCCGCTGCTCGACATCCTCGTTGGCGCACCCGGGGCGAAAGGCCACCGGCGCATGCACCGCGACCACGGTTTTCGCCAAGCCGATCACCTCGCCGGCCTGGTGCAAGCCGAAGCTGGTCGCGCCGATGACGACTTCACCGCCTTCGCGCCGCACCCACACGTCGTATCGGGTGTCATGGAGCCGGTCGGACGGCATCTGCCCGCGCAAATTCTCGGTGGCCATGTTGTGCATGGCGGAAGAGAGTGGGAGTCGAACCCGCCAGGGACCGCTTGGCCGCCCCTCCCGGTTTTGAAGACCGGGCGCTCCACCGGGGTGCGATCTCTTCCAGTGTTCAGATGATCCATTGCCTCTCCTCGGTGCCCGCCCGCAGGGGATGCTCGTCGCGCACCCGTGGCGGGTTGCACGGCACCGCCTCCGGCAGCGGCTTCAGTGCGCGCCACAGGTCTGCATCCGTGGCAGCGAGCGCGGCGCGATGCCCGGGCAGATGCAGCCAGCTCCCGCTGCGTGCCAGTTCACCCGAAGACAGCAACTCCGTGGTCAGGCTGTCGAACCATCCCGCAGATGCGGAGGAAAGCCTCTTTCGGCGTGCCCGTCACCCTGGTCACCATCTCGGGCGTATAGCGCGAGTAGTGCTTCTTCATCCGCTGGAAGACGCAATCCGGATCCTGCAGCGTCGGATCGACCCTGGCAAAGCCGTGCTCGTCCTTCTGATACTGCCAGGTCGATCTGTCGTACGCGCGCTTCCCGGCGTCGTAGCCGGAGAAGAAACCGCTGTCGAACCCGAAGCCCGGGTCGACGAGGAACGCCGCGCCGGTGTAGTTCCTGACGTGGTCGTGGTGGATCGTGTCGTTCGTCAGCAGGTACTGGATGACACCGCCGGGGAGCGCGATGTCGCCGCCCGGACGAATCGGCGCGTGGAAATCGGCCACCGAGGCCGAGTGATTGAAGCGCGGATCGACGACGATCCGCTTCGCCTTGCGGTGCTTCCTGGCTTCGATCACCCGCTTGAAACCGCAGGGATGCGCCTCGGCGGCATTGCCGCCGGATATCGGGACGCCTTCCTTTCGATGTAGTTGACGACGCGGTACCGATCGACCCGGGAACTGCCGCGGTACAGCAAAGGCATGTGCCGGGCGCAAGCAATGCGCCGGCGCGAAAAGCAGCTCGCCCGGGCGGCCGGGGATCTTCGGCCGCCGGGAGCACGATCAGGTGTTCTGCACCACGATCGACGGGATCTTCAGGCTCATGTCGCGCGCCTTCTCGGCGATCTTGACCGCGACGCGACGCGCGATCTGCCGATAGATCGCAGCCGCCTGGCCATCGGGGTCGGCCACGACCGTGGGCTTGCCCGAGTCGGCCTGCTCGCGGATGCGGATGTCGAGCGGCAGTCCGCCGAGGTACTCGACGTCGTACTCCTTCGACATCCGTTCGCCGCCGCCCTGCCCGAAGATGTGCTCGGCGTGTCCGCAGTTCGAGCAGACGTGGATCGCCATGTTCTCGACGACGCCGAGAATCGGCACGCCGACCTTCTCGAACATCTTCAGGCCCTTGCGCGCGTCGATCAGCGCGATGTCCTGCGGCGTGGTGACGATCACCGCGCCGGTCACCGGGATCTTCTGCGCGAGCGTGAGGTGGATATCACCGGTGCCCGGGGGCATGTCGATCACCAGGTAGTCGAGGTCGCGCCAGTTGGTGTCGCGCAGCAGTTGTTCGAGCGCCTGCGTGACCATCGGGCCACGCCAGACCATCGGCGTGTCCAGGTCGATCATGAAGCCGATCGAACTGGCCTGGATGCCGTGCCCCTCCATCGGCTCGAGCGATTTGCCGTCGCGCGACTCGGGGCGCCCGGTGATGCCGAGCATCGTCGGCTGCGACGGGCCGTAGATGTCGGCGTCGAGCATGCCGACGCTCGCGCCTTCGGCGGCCAGCGCGAGCGCCAGATTCACCGCGGTGGTGCTCTTGCCGACCCCACCCTTTCCCGAGGCGACTGCGATGATGTTCTTCACGCCGGGCAGCGTCTTGACGCCGCGCTGCACCGAGTGCGAGACGATCTTCTGGAAGACGTTGGCCGACACGCTGGTGACACCCGGCAGCGCGCGCAGTGCCGCGACCACCTGCCGGCGGATCGGCTCGATCTGGCTGCGCGCCGGATAACCGAGCTCGACGTCGACCGCCACCTCGCCGCCTTCGACCCGCACGTTGCGAGCCTCGCGGCTCGCGATCAGGTCTTTCCGGGTATTCGGATCGACGATGGCCTTCAGGGCTTCGTTCACCTGCTCGACAGTCACGCTCATGGGTGCACTCTGGATGTGGGGAATTCGGGAAACGGGAAGTCTAATCGAAGGCGCCAAGGGTTCGCCGGCATACCCCGGACGGCGTCAGGCCGCCTGTTAGACTGGCATGTTTTCGCGGACCCGCTCCTGCGCCACGCCATGACTGCCCCTGCCCGCACGCTCTTCGTGACGACCGCGCTGCCGTACGCGAACGGACCGTTCCACATCGGCCACATCATGGAGTACATCCAGGCCGACATCTGGGTGCGTTTCCAGCGCATGCGTGGCCACACGGTGCACTTCGTCGGCGCCGACGACGCGCACGGCGCGCCGATCATGATTGCCGCCGAAAAAGAGGGGCTGAGTCCGCAGGACTTCGTCGCGCGCATCGCCGCCGGCCGCAAGGCCTACCTCGATGGCTTTCACCTGAGCTTCGACCACTGGCACAGCACCGACTCGCCCGAGAACACCGAGCTGTCGCAGTCGATCTACCGCAGCCTGAAAGCCCACGGCCTGATCGACGTGCGCCGCGTCGAGCAGTTCTTCGACCCGGTCAAGGGCATGTTCCTGCCCGATCGCTACATCAAGGGCGAGTGTCCGAGCTGCGGCGCGCGGGACCAGTACGGCGATGCCTGCGAGGTGTGCGGTTCGGTCTACCTGCCGACCCAGCTGAAGCATCCGTATTCGGCACTCTCGGGCGCGCAACCCGAGCTGCGTGCCTCGGACCACTACTTCTTCAGGCTGTCGGACCCGCGCTGCCAGGCATTCCTGCGCGAATGGACCGCCGGCACCGACCGGCACGGCGAGCTGCGGCTGCAGCCGGAGGTACTGGCCAAGGCGCAGGAGTGGCTGGGCGGCGGCGAGGAAGGCGGTTCGCTGGCGGACTGGGACATCTCGCGCGACGCGCCGTACTTCGGCATCGAGATCCCCGACGTGCCGGACAAGTACTTCTACGTCTGGCTGGACGCGCCGATCGGTTACCTGGCGTCGCTGAAGGCACACTGCGCGAAGCGCGGCATCGACTTCGGCGCGCTGCTGGCCGACCCGACCACCGAGCAGGTGCACTTCATCGGCAAGGACATCATCTATTTCCACGTGCTGTTCTGGCCGGCCACGCTGAAGTTCGGCGGGCACAAGACGCCCGACCGCGTGAACGTGCACGGCTTCATCACCGTGAGTGGCGAGAAGATGAGCAAGAGCCGCGGCACCGGCATCTCGCCGCTGCGTTACCTCGAGATCGGCATGAACCCCGAGTGGCTGCGCTACTACATCGCCGCCAAGCTCAACGCCCGCGTCGAGGACGTCGACTTCAATCCGGACGACTTCGTCGCGCGCGTCAACAGCGACCTGATCGGCAAATACGTCAACATCGCCAGCCGTGCCGCGAACTTCGTGAACCGGTACTTCGACGGCAGGCTCGCTGTGCTGGCCGGCGACCCGGCCGACCCGCTGACGATGCGTGTGGCCGGACTCGAAGCCGCGGTGGCCGCTGCCTACGAGGGACGCGAGTTCGGCCGCGCGATCCGGCTCATCATGGCCTACGCCGACGAGGTCAACCAGTACTTCGACGCGCGCAAGCCGTGGGAACTCGCGAAGGATCCGGCACGGCGCGATGCACTGCACGAGGTGTGCTCGCGCTGCCTGCTCGCGTTTCACCGGATGACGATCCTGCTCGCGCCGATCCTGCCGGCCACGGCCGCGCGGGTCGAGGCGTTCTTCGGCACGCCCGGCCTGCGCTGGGAAGACCTCGGCGTGCGCGCCGGCACGGCGTCGCCGGCGCAACGCATCGGCCGCTACGAGCACCTGATGACCCGCGTCGACCCGAAATCGTTCGACGCGCTGTTCGAGTCGCCCACCGCGACGGTCGAGCCCGCCACCGGGGCGGCGGCGCCTGTCCCCGAAGGCGCCGTTGCGGCGTCCCCGGCGGGGGCGTCCGACGCACCCGCAGCGGTCTCGATCGACGAATTCGAGCGTCTCGACCTGCGCATCGCGCGCATCGTGGCGGCCGAGACCGTCGCGGGCTCCGACAGGCTGCTGCGGCTCGAACTGGACCTCGGCGAAGCGCGTACGCGCAACGTGTTCTCGGGCATCAGGGCCGCCTACGACCCTGCCGGCCTGGTCGGCCGCATGACGGTGGTGGTGGCGAACCTCGCGCCGCGCAGGATGAAGTTCGGCGTCTCCGAGGGCATGGTGCTGTCGGCGTCGGCCGACGATCCGGCGCAGCCCGCGGCGCTGTTCCTGCTCGACGTCGACGCGGGCGCGCAGCCCGGCATGAAGGTGCAGTGAGGCCCGGCGGGTTCCCGTTTCGTCCGCGCCTCGTCGACACCCTGCGCGGCTACACGAAAGACGACCTGCGCGCCGACGTCGCCGCCGGCGTCACCGTCGGCGTGGTGGCGCTGCCACTGGCCATGGCATTCGCCATCGCCAGTGGGGTCGAACCCGGGCAGGGGATCTTCACCGCGGTCATTGCCGGCTTCCTGATCGCTGCGCTCGGCGGCTCGAAGGTGCAGATCGGCGGACCCGCCGGCGCCTTCGTCGTGCTGCTCTACGCGATCGTCGAGCGCTACGGCGTGGCGAACCTGCTCATCTGCACCTTCATGGCCGGCGTGCTCATGTTCGCGATGGGCGCGCTGCGATTGGGCAACCTGATCCGGTTCATCCCGGTGTCGATCGTCATCGGCTTCACCAACGGCATTGCGGTGGTCATCGGGCTGCAACAGGTGAAGGACTTCCTCGGCCTGTCGTTGGCGAAGATGCCGGCCAACTTCTTCTCGCAGATCGACGCGCTGTGGCAGGCGCGCGCCACGCTGAACACGGCCGCGCTCGCGCTGGGCGCGGTGTCGCTGGTGATCGTCGTCTGCTGGCCGAAGGCGTACGACGCCGACACGGCGGCCTGGCGCCGCCGCCTTGCCCGGGTGCCCGGCACCATCGTCGTGTTGCTGCTGGGCACGCTGGCCGTGTCGGCGGCAGGGCTGCAGGTCGAGACGATCGGCAGCCGTTTCGGCGGCATTCCGCAGGCGCTGCCTGCCTTCAGCCTGCCGGAATTCGACTGGGCCAGCGCGCAGAATCTGGTGATGCCGACGCTGTCGATCGCGCTGCTCGGCGCGATCGAGTCGCTGCTGTGCGCGCGCGTGGCCGACGGGCTGATCCACGATCGCCACGACCCGAACCAGGAATTGATGGCGCAGGGGATCGCCAATTTCGTCGCGCCGTTTTTCGGCGGGATCGCGGCCACCGGCACCGTCGCACGAACGGTGACCAACGTGCGCGCGGGCGCGCGCACGCCGATCGCGGGCATCGTGCACGCCGCCACGCTGTTGGCGATCGTGCTCGCACTGGCGCCGCTGGCCCACGACATCCCGCTCGCTTCGCTGGCGGCGATCCTGCTGTTCGTCGCCTGGAACATGGGCGAGTGGCGCGAGTTCTCGCGGCTGCGCTATTTCTCGCTGAGCTACCGGA
Organism: Burkholderiaceae bacterium; assembly: GCA_021463505.1. Taxonomy (GTDB): domain Bacteria; phylum Pseudomonadota; class Gammaproteobacteria; order Burkholderiales; family Burkholderiaceae_E; genus Zeimonas. The sequence continues at coordinate 36,874 of JAJTYR010000016.1, forward strand.
CGATCCTGCTGGCGACCTTCCTGCTCACCGTGATCTTCGACCTCACGGTGGCGGTGCAGATCGGCCTGGTGCTCGCGAGCCTGTTCTTCATCCGCCGCATCTCGACACTCACGCGTGTCGAGCCGATTCTGCTGCCGACCGACTACGAGGTCACCGCGTCGGGCAAGCGGGTGGCGGCGTGGCGGATCTTCGGTTCGCTGTTCTTCGGCTCGGTCACCCGGCTCGAGCAGCTGCTCGACCCGGCGCAGCCGCTGGCCGACGTGATCGTTCTCGAACTGCACCAGGTGATCAACCTCGACACCACCGGACTGGAGGCGCTGCGCAGCCTGCACCGGATGCTGCAGCGGCGCGGCGGTCGCCTGGTGATCGCCGCACCGAACGAGCAGCCGCTGTCGCTGATGCAGCGCTCGGGCTTCGTCGAGGAGATCGGCGAGGGCTCGGTCTTCGACGAACTGGACGCCGCACTCACTGCGGTCACCACCGGGCGCGGCGCAGACTGAGCGCGCGGCGCGCCCGGATCGGCGGATCGCTTAGAATCCGGCGCTGGAGAGTCCCGCCATGTACGAATCCGCAATCACCCGCTTCATTGCCGAACTCAGGCAGGAGAACCCCCGGCTCGAGGCCTCGCAGCGCGAAGGACGCGCGCTGCTCTGGGACCGGCCGCAGGACGCCGACGCCGCGCGCCGCTATCGCGAGTCGCAGGTACCGCAGCAGCCCTACGTCTACTACCCGAAAGACTACACTTGAGCGCAACCACCGCCGACCCCGGCGTCGCACTGGCGCTGTCGGCGCCGGCGGACGAACCGGCGCAGCACGACGAGCCCGAGCAACTCGAACTGAAGGTGGTCGCGCGGCTGTACGGCGAGCCGATGGTACGGCTGCCGGCAGACCTGTACATCCCCCCCGATGCGCTCGAAGTCTTCCTCGACACGTTCGAGGGACCGCTCGACGTGCTGCTCTACCTGATCCGGCGCCAGAACTTCGACATCCTCGACATCCCGATGGCCGAGGTGACGCGGCAATACCTCGCCTACATCGACGAGATCCGCAACCGCAACCTCGAGCTCGCGGCCGAGTACCTGCTGATGGCGGCGCTGCTGATGTCGATCAAGTCGCGGATGCTGCTGCCGATGAAGAAAGCCGACAGCGGCGAGGACGTCGAGGATCCGCGCGCCGAGCTCGCGCGCCGACTGATCGAATACGAGCGCATCAAGTTCGGCGCGCAACAGCTCGACGCCCTGCCGCAGCTGGGGCGCGACTTCCTGCGCGCGCAGGCGTGGATCGAGCAGACGATGACCACGCGGCTCCCCGAGGTCCACGCGGCCGACCTGCAAAGCGCGTGGGCCGACATCCTGCGCCGTGCGAGGCTCACGCAGCACCACCGCATCAGCCGGGAAGAACTGTCGGTGCGCGAGTACATGACCTTCGTGCTGCGCCGGCTGCAGGACCGGCGCTTCGCCGAATTCGAGGAGCTGTTCGACCCCGGACGCGGCGTTCCGGTGGTGGTCGTGACCTTCATCGCGCTGCTCGAACTGGCGCGCGAATCGCTGATCGAGATCACCCAGGCCGAAGCCTTCGCGCCGATCTACGTGCGGCTCGCCTACCCGCCGAGCTGAGCGTCACCGCCCGATGGCGCCGATCGTCCGCCACGCGGTCTCGCTCAAAGCCCTGAACACGTTCGGCATCGACGCGCGTGCCGGACGCCTCGTCGAGTTGCGCGCCGTGGCCGATCTGGCGGCCACGATCGCGTTGTTGCACGCGCATCCGCCCGTCCTGGTGCTGGGCGGCGGCAGCAATCTGCTGTTCAGCCGTGATCCGCCGGGGACGGTGCTGCGGGTGATGCTCGGCGGGCGCCGCCTCCTCGGGGAACGGGACGGCGAAGTGCTGGTCGAGGCCGCGGCGGGCCAGAACTGGCACAGCTTCGTCGACTGGACGCTGGCGCAGGGTCTCAACGGGCTGGAGAACCTGTCGCTGATTCCGGGCAGCGTCGGTGCCGCGCCGGTGCAGAACGTGGGCGCGTACGGTGTAGAGGTCTGCGAGCGCTTCGATTCGCTCGATGCGGTGTCGCTGCGCGACGGCACGTCGCGCCGCTTCGACGCCACCGACTGCGGTTTCGGTTATCGCGACAGCGTGTTCAGGCGCGACGCGGGTCCGCAGTGGCTGATTACCGCAGTGCGCTTCAGGCTGACGCGCACACCGCAATTGCAGCTCGACTACGGCGAGCTGCGCGACGAGCTGCGCGCACGCGGCATCGCCTCGCCCGGGGCGCGCGAAGTCGCCGACGCGGTCTGCGCCATTCGCCGCCGCAAGCTGCCCGATCCGGCCGAAATCGGCAACGCCGGCAGCTTCTTCAGGAATCCGGTGGTCGAGCGCGCGCGCGCCCGCCAACTCGCCACGGCCCACCCCGGGCTGCCGCTCTACCCGGGCAGCTCACCCGCCACGGCGAAGCTTTCGGCGGCCTGGATGATCGACCGCTGCGGCTGGAAGGGCCATCGCGACGGCGACGCCGGCGTTCACCTGCGGCACGCGCTGGTGCTGGTGAACCACGGTCACGCGAGCGGCGCGCAGATCCTCGCGCTGGCCACACGCATCCGCGAGTCGGTCAGGCGGCAGTTCGGCATCGACCTGGAACCGGAGCCCGTCGTCGTCTGAACGCCCCCGCCGCGCGGCCGTGCCATGGGCGCCCGCTATAATTGAAAGTTTGCTGCGAGGGCAGACATGGACGACGAACACCAGAACGAGCACCACGTGCTGCTGGCCTGGATCCTCGGCATCGCAGTGACGATCGCGGTGGCCGTCTCGATCCTGATCGGCATCGTCTCCGCGACAGTCGGCGGATCGGGTGCCCCGGCGCAAGCCACGCTGCCCGCGACCCTCCAGACCGGCGCCGTCCGCGGCGCGGCGACCGAAGTCGACATCGCTCCGGCGCTGGCGACCGGCCCGGGCTATCCGGCGCAGGTTCGCTTCCACTTCGAGACCGCGAAATTCGAACTTCCGCCCGATGCGACTGCGCAGCTTGCGGCGATCGCGGAGTGGGCACGCGGCGATGCGTCGGCCAGGATCGGCATCTCGGGCTTCCACGACCGGCATGGCGACGCGGCTGCGAACGCGATGCTGGCGCGCAGTCGCGCGATGGCGACGCGCGCGGCGCTGCTCGCCGCCGGCATCCCCGCCGAGCGCATCGTGATGGTCAAGCCGCAGGAAACCACCGGCAGCGGCGACGACCGCGAGGCGCGGCGCGTGGACGTCTACCCGGCGCAGTGAGCGCGACGCCGGCGGCTCCGGGGCCGGCGCCATGACGGCGATCCCGATGCGGCGGCAGTCGATCGCCGTTGCGGACTCATGAAGACGGTGCTCGACACGAACATCTGGCTCGACTGGCTGGTGTTCGCCGAACCCACGGTCGCGCCGATCGCTCGCAGCGTCGAAAGCGGCGCACTCACGCCGCTCGGTAGCGACGAGACCCGTGCCGAGTGGCTCGACGTGATCGTGCGGCCGGTATTCCGGCTGGACGACGCCGCGCGCGCCGCCGCCGCGGCAACCTGGGATCGCTGGGTACGGCGGTGCGCACGTGCGCCCACCTGCACGCTGGCCTGCCGGGACCGCGACGACCAGAAGTTCGTCGACCTGGCAGTGGCCGAGCGCGCGGCCTGGCTCGTCACCCGCGACAAGGCCCTGCTCGCCCTGGCGCGGCGCGCCGACCGGGCGCACGCGCTGTCGATCGTGCGCCCCGAGGCCGCGGCGCTGCAGGTTGCGCTGTCGGTGGGCCAGGGCCTGTCGACGCGGCGCGCGAACCTATAATCGGGCACGGAGGAACGACCCCGCCATGGATGCCGCGCAAGAGCCCGCACCGCCGCCGATCGGAACCCGCCTGCCGAAGGTGGGCACGACGATCTTCACCGTGATGTCGACACTTGCGGCCGAGAAGAACGCGGTCAACCTGGGGCAGGGCTTTCCCGATTTCGACTGTGATCCGCGCCTGGCCGACGCCGTGACCGACGCGATGCGCGCGGGGCTGAACCAGTATGCGCCGATGGCCGGTGTGGCCGAATTGCGCCGCGCAGTGGCCGACAAGATCGCCGCGACCTGCGGCGCGCGCTACGACTGGAATCACGAAATCACCATCACCGCGGGCGCTACGCAGGCGATCTTCACCGCAGTGCTGGCGATCGTGCGTCCCGGCGACGAAGTGATCGTGATCGAACCCGGCTACGACAGCTATCTGCCGGCGATCGAACTGGCCGGCGGCAAGGCAGTCACGGTGCCGATGGACGCGGAATTCCGCGTCTCGTGGGCGGCGGTGCGCGCCGCGATCGGCCCGCGCACCCGCGCGATTCTCGTCAACTCGCCGCACAATCCCAGCGGAACGATCCTGCGCGACCCCGACCTTCGGGCACTCGAATCGATCGTCGTCGGGCACGGCCTGTTCGTCGTCTCCGACGAGGTCTACGAGCACATGGTGTACGACGGCGAACCGCACCAGTCGGCAAGCCGCTACCCGCTGCTGGCCGCACGCACCTTCGTCGTCTCGTCGTTCGGCAAGACTTTTCACGTGACCGGCTGGAAGGTGGGCTACTGCGCGGCGCCCGCAGCGCTGACGAGCGAGTTCCGCAAGATCCACCAGTTCAACGTGTTCGCGGTGAACACGCCGATGCAGCACGGGCTGGCCGCGTACATGCGCGATCCGGCACCGTGGCGCGGACTGGCGGCGTTCTACCAGCGCAAGCGCGACCTGTTCCGCGCCGGACTCGCGACAACCCGCTTCCGGCTGCTGCCGTGCGAGGGCACCTACTTCCAGGTGGTCGACTACAGCGCGATCTCCGACCTGAACGAGGCCGAATTCGCCCGATGGCTCACCGCCGAGATCGGCGTGGCCGCGATTCCGCTGTCGGCGTTCTACGAACAGCCCACCGGGAACCGCACGGTGCGCTTCTGCTTCGCCAAGGCCGACGAAACGCTGCGGCAGGCACTCGGGCGACTCGCCCGGCTGTAGCCAGCCGGGTCGCGCCGCCGCGGGCCAGGCCTCAATCGCCCTTCGGCCGTTTCTCGCCGGCTTCTTCCGCCCCGACCTCGTCTGTGCCGGCCGCCGCCTCCCCGGGGGCGTCGCCCTGTGCCGTCTGTTCGGCCTGCTCGGCCTTGCGCTTGAGCTTGTCTTCCTTCTTCTGCTTCTTGGCAAGCTCGCGCTGCCTCTTTGCGAATGCGTAGTTCGGTTTTGCCAATCTGCAATCCCCCCTGCGGGTTGTCGTGATGTGTGCCCTGCCTGCATTGTCGCGGCTCTTGGACCGCGACGCCACCCGGCCGGCCGGATTCGGCGAAACCGCCGATGCGCGCCGTACCCGGGCCCGGCCCTATTCCTCGATCCGGCGCCGCAGCGCCTTCACCTGTCCGCGCCGCACTTTCTCGTCCACGCGCCGCGCCCGCGCGGCCGGGCCCGGGCGCGTGGGCACGCGTACGCGAGGCGGATGCGCCGCCAGGTCGACCAGCGCCTGCAACCGCGCGATCGCGTCCTCGCGGTTGCGCTCCAGGCTGCGGAAGCGCTGCGCCTTGATGACCACCACGCCCTCGGCCGAGACGCGGCGGTCCCCGAGCGCGAGCAGGCGCTCCTTCACACGCGCCGGCAGTGACGAAGGGCCGATCGCGAAGCGGATCTGCACCGCGCTGGACACCTTGTTGACGTTCTGGCCACCGGCGCCCTGGGCACGGATCGCGGTGAACCCGATCTCGTCCTCGCGCACCCTGGGCGAGCGCACCGCTGTGCTCATCGACGCCTCGCGAACAGCGCGTTGCCGGTCGCGCCAAACAGGCCGAATTGCTTGCGCAGGCGCATCGATCACTCCGGCTCAGGTCGTCACGTCCTTCAGCAGCGGCGTGTCGTGGGCCACCAGGAACTCCTCGGCGTGCTCGATGATGAAGTAGCGAAACGCCTCGGCCGCCGGCGAGAGCACCTTCGAGAGCAGGTGCACGACGTTCCAGCCGCGCATCACCGGCGTGTCCTCGACCGCCAGCACGTGCAGCAACCCGCTGCGCACCTCCAGTCCGATCGTGTGCAGCGACAGGAAACTGATCCCCATCCCGGCGATCACCGCCTGCTTGATCGTCTCGTTGCTCGACATCTCCATCGTGATGCGCGGCTCGAACTGGTGCGCCTTGAAAAACGCCTCCATCACGCTGCGGGTGCCCGAGTCGGCTTCACGCACGATGAACGGGTACGGCGCCAGCGCATGCACCGGCGGATGACCGATGCGCAGCAGCGGGTGCTCCGGGGGGCAGACGAAGACCAGCGGGTGCGCGGCGAACGGTTCGGCGCGCGCCGCCACCTCCCTGGGCGGGCGCCCCATCACCGCGAGGTCGACCTCGCTCGCCTGCAACAGGCGCGCCAGTTGCTCGCGGTTGGCCGTGACGCGCAGACGCACGTCCACCCCCGGATGCTGCTCGCGAAAGCGCGCCAGCAGGTGCGGCACGAAGTACTTCGCGGTGCTCACCATGCCGATGGTGAGCAGGCCGGTCTCGAGGCGCTTGAAGCGCGCCATTGCATCGTCGGCTTCCTTCAGCGTGCCAATCAGCCGGCGCGCGTAGACGAGGAAGTACTCGCCCGCGGTCGTGAGCGAAACCCTGCGACCCTCGCGCTCGAACAGCGCCAGGCCGATCCGGTCCTCGAGTTCCTTCACCTGCATGGTGACTGCCGGCGGCGTCAGGTGCATCGATTCGGCCGCGCGTGCGAAGCTCAGGTGGCGCGCCACCTCGGCGAACACCTTGAGTTGCCGGAAGGTGACGTTGCTCATTCAGTCATACCTGAAGTACGAACAAATAATATCTGAATTTTTCTTATTCGAGAAGCCACCTATTGTCATGCCATCACGCCGCGGCCAGCGGGCCGGCAAGGAATCCAAGCGGGGACGCCACCGTGAACCAGATCGTCGACGAAGGCCTGATCACCGACACGAAGAAGCGCTACGCCGCCGGGGTGCTGAAGTACCGGCAGATGGGCTACTGGGACGGCGATTACGTCCCGAAGGACACCGACGTGATCTGCCTGTTCCGGATCACGCCGCAGGAGGGCGTGGATCCGGTCGAGGCGGCCGCGGCGGTGGCCGGCGAATCCTCGACCGCGACCTGGACCGTGGTCTGGACCGACCGGCTGACCGCCTGCGACGGTTACCGCGCCAGGGCCTACAAGGTCGAGCAGGTCCCCAACGGCCCGGGCCAGTACTTCGCCTGGATCGCCTACGACCTGTCGCTGTTCGAGGAAGGCTCGATCGCCAACATGACCGCGAGCCTGATCGGCAACGTCTTCGGCTTCAAGCCGCTGAAGGCGCTACGCCTGGAAGACATCCGCGTGCCGGTGGCCTACGTGAAGACCTTCAAGGGCCCGCCCACCGGACTGGTGGTCGAGCGCGAACGCCTGGACAAGTACGGGCGGCCGCTGCTCGGCGCCACCGTCAAGCCCAAGCTCGGCCTGTCGGGCCGCAACTACGGCCGCGTCGTCTACGAGGGCCTCAAGGGCGGCCTCGACTTCATGAAGGACGACGAGAACATCAACTCGCAGCCGTTCATGCACTGGCGCGACCGCTTCCTGTACGTGATGGAGGCGGTGAACAAGGCAAGCGCGGTCACCGGCGAGGTCAAGGGCAGCTACCTGAACGTGACCGCCGCGACGATGGAGGACATGTACGAGCGTGCCGAGTTCGCGAAGGAACTCGGCTCGGTGATCGTCATGATCGATCTCGTGATCGGCTACACCGCGATCCAGTCGATGGCGAACTGGGCACGCAGGAACGACATGATCCTGCACATGCACCGCGCCGGCCACAGCACCTACACGCGCCAGAAGAGCCACGGCGTGAGCTTCCGCGTGATCGCCAAGTGGCTGCGCCTGGCAGGCGTGGACCACCTGCACACCGGCACCGCGGTGGGCAAGCTCGAAGGCGACCCGCTGACGGTGCAGGGCTACTACAACGTCTGCCGCGACAGCGTCACGAAGATGGACCTGCCGCGCGGCCTGTACTTCGACCAGGACTGGGCCGGCCTGCGCAAGGTGATGCCGGTCGCCTCGGGCGGCATCCACGCGGGCCAGATGCACCAGCTGATCGACCTGTTCGGCGACGACGTGGTGCTGCAGTTCGGCGGCGGCACGATCGGGCATCCGCAGGGCATCCAGGCGGGTGCGGTGGCCAACCGGGTGGCGCTCGAAGCGATGGTGAAGGCGCGCAACGAGGGTCGCAACCTCCCCGAGGAGGGGCCGGCGATCCTGCAGCAGGCCGCGGCGCACTGCGGGCCGCTGAAGGCGGCACTCGACACCTGGAAGGACGTGAGTTTCAACTACGCCTCGACCGACACCAGCGACTACGCGGTCACGCCGGCCGCCGCCACCTGACACCACGAAGCCCTACCGGCATCGACGACATCCGGGAGCACCGAACCATGATGACCAACCCCACCGGTCGCCTGACGCAGGGACAATTCAGCTTCCTGCCCGACCTCACCGACGCCGAGATCGCGATGCAGATCGAGTACGGGCTGAACAGGGGTTACGCCTGGAGCGTCGAGTACACCGACGACCCGCACCCGCGCAATACCTACTGGGAGATGCACGGCCAGCCGATGTTCGACCTGAAGGACGCGGCCGGCGTGATGATGGAACTGGCAGGCTGCCGCAAGGCGTTCCCGAACCACTACATCCGCATGCTGGCGTTCGATTCGTCCGCGGGGGTGGAGTCGATCGCGATGAGTTTCATCGTCAACCGGCCGGCCGAGGAACCCGGCTTCGCGCTCGATCGCACCGAGACGGTCGGACGCACGCAGCGCTACGCGGTGCGCGCCTACGCTGCCGACCGGCCCGAGAACCAGCGCTACTGACGCGTGGGCGCGACGCTCCGCTCCCGCCGATCGGGCCGACGATGACTGCCCCGCTGTACCGCATCCCCGGCACCACGCCTGCGACGGGTGCATCGCCGGCCGGGGCGCCGTCGACCTCCGGCGCAACATCGGGCGAAGCCGCGTCGCCGGCACCGCGCACCGTCGCCGAAGTGCTCGCGAGCAGCCAGGTGGAGGCGGTGCTCGATGAGCTGGAACGCGAACTGGTGGGGCTCGCGCCGGTCAAGCAGCGCATCCGCGACATCGCCGCGCTGCTGGTCATCGACAAGCTGCGCCTGAACCTGGGGCTCGCCGCCCAGTCGCCGTCGCTGCACATGAGCTTCACCGGCAACCCCGGCACCGGCAAGACGACCGTGGCGATGCGCATGGCGCAGATCCTGCATCGGCTGGGCTACGTGCGCAAAGGCCACCTGGTGGCGGTGACCCGCGACGACCTGGTCGGCCAGTACATCGGTCACACGGCGCCGAAGACGCGCGAGGTGCTGAAGAAGGCGATGGGCGGCGTACTGTTCATCGACGAGGCCTACTACCTGTACCGCCCCGAAAACGAGCGCGACTACGGGCAGGAAGCGATCGAGATCCTGCTGCAGGTGATGGAGAACCAGCGCGACGACCTGGTGGTGATCCTGGCCGGCTACGCCGAACGCATGGACACGTTCTTCCGCAGCAATCCGGGAATGAGCTCGCGCATCGCCCATCACCTGGATTTTCCCGACTACGCCGAGAGCGAGTTGCTGGAGATTGCCGAGCGGCTGCTCGCGCAACAGAACTACCGCTTCGGCGCCGGCGCGCGCGAGGCCTTTGCCCAATACCTCGCGCACCGCGTGCGCCAGCCGCACTTCGCCAATGCGCGCAGCGTGCGCAATGCGCTGGATCGCGCACGCCTGCGCCAGGCGAGCCGGCTGTTCGCCGAGCGCGATCGCGAACTCTCGCTCGACGACCTGTGCACCATCACCGAAGCCGACATCCGCGCCAGCCGCGTGTTCGCCGCACTCGCGGCATCCGTCACCACCGAAGCGGGATCCGGCGACCGATCCCGTCCGATCACCGGGAGACCCCGATGACGCCGACCGACCTGCACGACTGGCTGACCACCGCGACGCCCGCGCTCGCCGCCACCATCGAGACGCTGGCGCGCTCGTGCGCGCGCATCGCCGAGTCGGCCGCGCTGGGCGAGCTCGCCGGCACGCTCGGCGACATCGGACAGTGCAACAGCCAGGGTGAGAAGCAGACGCGGCTGGACGTGTATGCCGACGAGTGCATCGCCGGCGCGCTGGCCAGTTGCCGGCACGTCGCCGGCTGGGCCAGCGAGGAGCACGACGAACCCTCGATCTCCGAACGGCACGCCGAAACCGGCGAATACCTCGTGGTGTTCGATCCGCTCGACGGCTCGTCCAACATCGACGCCAACATCTCGGTGGGCACGATCTTCTCGATCCTGCCGCACCCGTTTCGCGGCACCTCGCCCGGCGCGGCCGGCTTCCTGCAGCCGGGGCGCCGGCAGGTCGCGGCGGGCTACGTCATCTACGGCCCGGCCTGCGTGATGGTGCTCTCCTGCGGCAACGGCGTGGCGGCGTTCACGCTCGATCGTCGCGACGGCCGCTGGCGGCTCACCCGCGACGCGATCCAGGTGCCCGTGCAGGCGCGCGAATTCGCGATCAACGCATCGAACCAGCGCTTCTGGGAAAAGCCGGTGCAGCGCTACGTCTCGGAGTGCCTGGCCGGCGAGAGCGGCCCGCGCAGCAAGGACTTCAACATGCGCTGGGTCGCCAGCCTGGTCGCCGAGGTGCACCGGATCCTGAGCCGCGGCGGCGTGTTCCTCTACCCGCGCGACACGAAGACGCCGTACCGGCCTGGGCGGCTGCGGCTGATGTACGAAGCCGCTCCGGTCGCCTGGCTGATGGAGCAGGCCGGCGCAGGTGCGGTGACCGGCACCCGCCCGCTGCTCGACGTCGTGCCCGACACGCTGCACCAGCGGGTGCCGGTGATCGTCGGCTCGCGCGAGGAAGTCGACCTGATCGTGCGCTACCACGAGGATCCGAACGAAAACGTGTCGTGGCAACTCTTCGGTTCGCGCTCGCTGTTCGTGCGTGCCTGAGCCGCCCCGGACCCGCACCGCCATGTCCAGAAAACACCCGATCATCGTCGTCACCGGATCGAGCGGCGCCGGAACCAGCACGGTCAAGCGCACCTTCGAGACGATCTTCCGCCGCGAGGGCATCACGGCCGCCACGATCGAGGGCGACGCCTTCCATCGCTACGAGCGCAGGGAGATGAAGGAGCGGATCGCCGCGGCCGACCGCGAAGGCCGGCCGATGAGCCACTTCGGGCCGGACGCGAACGAATGGTCCGCACTGGAGAAGCAGTTCGGCGCCTATGCGCGCGACGGCCGCTGCCGCACGCGGCTGTATCTGCACAACGAGGCGGAAGCCGCGCCGTGGGGCCAGGAGGCGGGCACCTTCACGCCATGGCACGACACGCCGGTGGATACCGACCTGCTGTTCTACGAAGGGTTGCACGGCTGCGTGAAGACCGGCGCAGTCGATCTCGCGCGCCACGTCGACCTGAAGATCGGCGTGGTGCCGATCATCAACCTGGAGTGGATCCAGAAAATCCATCGCGACACGAAGGATCGCGGCTACTCGAAGGAGGCGGTCGCCGACACGATCCTGCGCCGCATGCACGACTACATCCACTACGTCTGCCCGCAGTTTGGCGAGACCGACATCAACTTCCAGCGCGTGCCGGTGGTCGACACCTCGAATCCGTTCATCGCGCGCGACATCCCGACCGCCGGCGAGAGCATGACCGTGATCCGCTTCCGGAACCCGCGCGGCATCGACTTCCCCTACCTGCTGTCGATGATCGGCGAATCGTTCATGTCGCGCGCCAACACCATCGTGGTGCCGGGCGGCAGGATGGATCTGGCGATGCAGCTGATCCTCACGCCGATGATCCTGCGGCTCATGGAGATCCGGCGCGCCCAGCTCGCCTGAGCGCGGCGTTCAGCCCGGCGGCCTGCGGGCGATCACCGTCGAGAACCACTTCGAGGTGCCGCCCGGCGCCGGAAAGCCGTCGATTCGCGACTCGACGATCCGCCAGGCAGCGAAGTGCCGCACGAGATCGTCCCTGCCGAACAGGCAGTACGCCGAGGGGTCGAACATCTCCAGGAAGGTCGTCCCCTCGCAGAGCACGTTGACGATCGCCACGCCGCCAGGCCGCACGCGCTCGCGGATGTTGCGGGCAACGCGGTCCGCGGTATCGCAATCGAAGAACATCAGCAGACCGATGCAGGCGATCGCGTCGAACTCGCCGTCGATGGTCCAGGTCGCCAGGTCCACCGCGCGCGCGTCCACGTCGAGCCCGGCGGTCGAGGCGCGCGCGCGCAGCGCGGCGATGGCCGTCTCGCTGGCGTCGAGCGCCAGTACCCGGCACCCGCGCCGCGCGGCCTCGAGCGACAGGTTGCCGAGGCCGCAGCCGAGATCGAGTACGCGCCCGCGCAGGTGCGGCAGCGCCGACCGCTCGAACGGATTGAGATGGAAATCACCCGCCTCGACCTGGTCCCGGAACTGGCGGTCGAAGAAGCGCACGCTGCGGTTCGGGCCGTTGCGGTGCATGTCGGCACGTCCACGCGCGGTGCGGGCAGGATCAGGTGCTCTCGGGCGCCGGGCCCGGATACCAGTTCGCCGGTCGCTTCTCGCGAAACGACGCGAAGCCTTCGGTCGCCTCGGCCGACTGACGCCGGAGCGCGTGCTGCGCGACGAGACGCTCGAAGACCTGTTGCGGCACGTCGCCCCAGGCGTGTTCGAGCGCGAGCGCCTTGGTCTGCGCATTGGCTTGCGGGGCGTTGTGCAGCAACTGGTCCACGATGCGCGCGCCCGCCGCGGCGAGCGAAGCGGCAGGGACGACCTCGTGCACCAGCCCGATGCGGCGTGCCTCCTGCGCATCGAAGCGCTCGCCGGTGAGCGCGTAGCGCCGGACCTGGCGCGCGCCGATCGCGTCGACCAACTGCGGAAGGATGATGCCGGCCATCAGCCCCCAGCGGGTTTCGGCGATCGAGAACTGCGCGTTGTCGGCCGCGAGCACCACGTCGCAGGCGGCAACGATCCCGGTGCCACCACCAAAACAGGCACCCTGCACCAGCGCCACCGTGGGTACCGGCAGCGCGTTCAGCCGCTGTACCGCGCGCGCGGTGAGTCGCGAGGCGGCGAGATTGTCCTCCGGCGATCCCTGCGCCACCCACTGCAGCCAGCCGAGGTCGGCCCCGGCCTGGAAGTGCCGTCCGGCGCCGGCAAGCACCACGACACGCAGCGAAGGCTGTGCGCCGAGCCCATCCATGGCCGCCAGGATGCCGTCGAGCAGGCCGGCGTCGTAGGCATTGTTGACCTCGGGGCGATTGAGCGTGACCGTCGCGACACCGCGCGGGTCGAGTTTCCAGAGCACGGGATCGTGGTTCATGACATCGCGGGTCCGTCGGATGTGCGCCGCCGCGCGGGAAGCGTGGAATCAGTGCAGCAGCATCGCATGAGCGTCGAGGTCTGCGGCGGAAAAGCAGCAGAACACCACCTCCTCGATCGCCGGGAAGGTGCCCACCGATGCGCGCACCGTCTCGACCGCGATCGCCGCCGCAGCCTGGCGCGGATAGCCGTAAGCGCCGGTGCTGATCGACGGGAAGGCCAGCGAGCGCAGCCCGGCGGCGCCCGCGACTTCGATCGAGCGCCGGTAGCACGACGCCAGCAGCCCGGCTTCCCCATGCGCGCCGCCGCGCCACACCGGACCCACGGTGTGGATGACGTGGCGGGCACGAAGCCGGTGGCCGGCGGTGAGCTTCGCGTCCCCGGTGCGACAACCATCCAACGCGCGACACTCGTCGAGCAGGCCGGGGCCGGCCGCGCGATGAATCGCCCCGTCGACGCCGCCGCCACCGAGCAGCGTGGTGTTGGCGGCATTGACGATCGCATCGACGTCGAGCGTGGTGATGTCGGCCAGTACGGCGCGCAGGATCGCTGTCATCGCGGCGATTGTCCGGCGGGCGGCCCGGATCGTGCAAGCACCCGGGATCACGCACGGCACGGACAACGCCTGCGATAAGCGGCTCGAACAACCCGCTTCTCGACGCCTGGCTGCGCGGCACTTGCCCCTAGAGTGGGGCACACCTCGGCGGTGCGGCCCGATTGTGCCCGCACCCGGATTCGCCAGAAGGTCCGCGTCATGGCTTCGCCTCGCATCGCTTCGCATGCCGATCCTGCTGCACCCCAGGGCACTCAGGCCGTGCTCGCGTATGCCGGCGCTTCCCGCGACGGAAAGTCCGGCGCATCGAGGCAGCCGGGAATCCGCAAGAGCGGCGCAAGCCCGGGCGCGGGACGCGGCAGCCGACAGGCCGCCGCACACCGGGCCTGGGAGCGAGGCGTGCAACTCGGCAGCCACGGCCGCCTGGACGACGCAGCACGGATGTTCAGGCAGGCCGTGCGTGACGACCCGCACACGGCGCTCTACTGGCTCAACCTCGCCAGCGTCACCAGCAAGCTCGGACTCACCGTTGAATCGATGAGCGCCGCACGCCGCGCTTTCGAACTCGATCGCAGCAGCATCCTTGCCTGCCACCTGGCGGCCGAGTTGCTGCGCCGCAACCGCCGCCACACCGAGATGCTGCAGACCCTGCAGATGCTCGACCCGGCCACGCCGCGCGACCTGCACTACCACCGGCTCGTGGCGGTGGCGTACGCCGGACTGGGGCTCTGGCAGGAGGCGGCGCTGGCCGCGCTGCAGGTGCTCACCACGAAACCGGCCGACATCGAGGCCTATGGACAACTGGGTGCCGCGATGGCGCAGCTGGCACGCTACCCGGAAGCGGCCGAGTGCTATCGCACCATCGTGATGCTCGAGCCGAAGTCGTTCGTGGCGGCGGTGTATGCGGCGCACTACGCCGGCTGGTCGTGCGATTGGGTGAACTTCAGGCAGGACATGGAGCGCCTCGGGAAGGCACGCGCGCTCATCGGCAACGAGGGCAACGGCGAGGCATTCAGCCCGTTCTGCCTGCTGTCGATGAACGACGACGCAGCCCTGCACCGCTGGGCAGCCGCGCTCGAGGCGCGCCGCATCACGCGCCACATGCGGTCGCTGCCCGACGCGGCGTCCTGGCGCCCGCTGTGGGAGCGCCTGGTCGTCGGACCGGATGCCTACCCGGGCATCGACGTGAATGGCCGCATCCGCATCGGCCTGGTGTCGAGCGACTTTCGCACCCACGCCACGAGTACCCTGCTGGTACAGGTCCTCGAACTGCTCGATCGCTCGCGCTTCGAGGTGGTGCTGTACTCGCATGGCAGGGACGACGGCACGGCGCTGCGCAGGCGCATGATGACGCTGGCCGATCAGGTGGTCGAGACGGCCGAGCTCGATCTGGTCGAACACGCCGACCAGGTGCGCAAGGACGGCATCGGCATTCTCGTCGATCTGAACGGTTTCACGCTGGGTTCGCGCGTGGACCTGTTCGCGCTGCGTCCCGCGCCGATCCAGGTGCTGTGGCTGGCCTACCCGAGCACCACGGGGTCGGACTTCATGGACTACGTCATCGGCGACCCCGTTCTCACGCCACTGGCGCATCGGGACGACTTCAGCGAGCACATCGCGCAGCTGCCCGTGTGCTACGCACCCACCGACCGGCTGCGCGAGCGTCCGGCCAGGCTCGGGCGCGCCGAGTGCGGCCTGCCCGAGGACGCCTTCGTGTTTGCCTGCTTCAACCAGAGCTACAAGCTCACCGAAGAGATGTTCGACGTGTGGTGCCGCATCCTCGAGCGCACGCCCGGCAGCGTGCTCTGGCTGCTGATCCCGCAGGTCGATGCGCAGGAGCGGTTGCGCGAAGAAGCGCAGCGGCGCGGGATCGACCCGGCACGGCTGGTCTTCGCGCCGTTCGTGCAACCCGAACAGCACCTGGCGCGTCTGCCGCAGGCGGATCTGTTTCTCGACACCTTTCCGTACGGCGCGCACACCACCTGCAACGACGCGCTCTGGATGGGGTTGCCGGTCCTGGCGCTGCGCGGCCGCTCGTTCTCGTCGCGCGTGGCGGCCAGCCTGCTGCAGGCGGCGGAATTGCCCGAGCTGGTGTGCGATACGCCCGGGCACTACGAAGCGATGGCCGTGGTGCTGTTCAGCGACCGCGCCGAATTGCAGCGCGTGCGCACCCATCTCGAAACGCGCCGCATGGACCTGCCGCTGTTCGACACCCCGCGCTTCACGCGCGAGCTGGGCGCGCTGTTCGAGCGCATGACCGCGCGCTGGCGCGCTGGCCTGCCCCCGCAGACGCTGCCCGCCGAGCCCCCTTCGCCAGGAGAACACGCATGCTCACCTTCGTCATCGCCCGCTTCGAGGAAGACATCGGCTGGGTGAACCAGCTGCCCGCCGACGCGCGCATCTTCGTGTACAACAGGGGGGCCGCCATCGAAGCCGGCATCCTGCGGCGCAACGACGTGCAGGTCATCGCGCTGAAGGATGCGGGACGCCAGTCCGGCACCTATCTGCAGCACATGATGGCCGGTTTCGACGCCGGCGCGGCTGAGGATTTCACCGTCTTCACCGGGGGCGATCCGTTCGCGTGCGCACCACATTTCCTCGACCTGATCGAGGTGTCGCAGAGGTGGCGCGACGTGCAACCGCTGGCGCTGCAACGGCCGTCCGGGACCGGAATCCCACCCGCGAGGCTTGCCGAAGAAGACCAGCGCGACTGGATCGATGACCTCCCGGTGCGCCCGGAGCACTTCAGCCTGGGCACCTGGGCACCGCTGGCCTTCGACGACGACGTCGCACGGGAGAACGGGCGCGCCTATCGCCAGAAGCACCTGCTGCCCGAGGGCAGCAACCTCGCCCGGCACTTCCTCGAATTCGTCGGCCTGGACGAACTGGCCGCCCAAGCGGGCGCAGCCGACATCGGTGTTTTCTCGTACGGCGCGATCTTCGCGGTGCGCAACCGCCGTATCGCAGGCTTCCTGCAGACGGGCCGGCGTCATCTCGGGAAGATGGAGATCCTGGCGCGCGCCGACCCGGACTGCGACGGCATCTACGAACGCCTGTGGCTGCATCTGTTCGGCGAGCCGTTCATCACGCTGTCCGCGCTGTCGGCCGGCACGACCACTGCCAGCGAGACCGCCGTCCGTGCGACTGCCGCCAGCGCGGTTCCGGTACCGGGCCGGACCAATCCGCAATTGCGCCACGCCGCCTACGTTGCCGGCTCCGCCGGCCGCATCGACGAAGCCATCTCGCTGCTGCAGACGGCGCTCGGCACCGATCCGGAAGATGCCGACGCGCTGTCGGACCTTGCGACGCTGGCGCTGGGCGCCGGCGACCAGCCCGCAGCCATGATCTTTGCCGAACATGCGCTTCGGATCAGACCGTCACACGGGGCGGCCACCTACGTTCGGGCGATGTGTGCACTGGGCCAGGGCGATGCTCCGACCTGCCTGAGCCTGCTCGAGACCTTGCAGAGCGGCGAACCCGCCCTGCAACTGCACGCCGAAGCGCCCGAGCTGGTGGCCGTGGTGCAGCAATCGATCGAGCGGCTGCGCGGACTGGGTCGTGCCGCGCGCCAGCAAGCGTCGGCTGCGGCCACGAGCTGAGCGCTGCGGCCACGACCTGCGCGCCGCGGCCGCCACGACCCCCCGGAAACCACCGGCTGTCCCGACATGCTTGCCCCGCCGTTGCGCACTGCGCGCAAACCGACGCGCCCCAGGCCCGCCCTGGCGCGCAACGAGTTCACCACGCCCGCTGAACGCGCGCGCGAAGCCCGCTGGTGGGCCACCTACGCCTGGATCGAAGAGCGCTTCTACTGGGTGCTGCCACCCGATCTGCAACCGCTGGCGCGCCAGCGCTACGTGCAGCGCATCGCCGACTTCCTGCACGACGCCGTGCACGTGATCGACTACGGCTGCGGCAATGGCTGGATCGCGCGTGCGCTGGCCCGGCGGGTGCGTGCCCGTGTGACAGGACTGGACTTCTCGCCCGCGCAGATCGCGCTGGCCCGGGCCACCGAAGTGCCCGCGGGCGCCCGCATCGACTTCCAGTCGCTGGCGGGCCCGCAGGATCTGCCGGTGGCCGACGCCTATCTGTTCCACGGCGTGCTGCATCACCTGCCGGCCGCGGAAATCCACGATCTGATGAACCAGGTGCAGCGCCTCGCACCCCGCGGCGCGCGTCTGGTGTTCGTCGAACCCGCCTGCTTCACGGGCCAGCCGGTCGGCGACGCGCAACGTGCGCTGCTCGATCGCATCCAGGTGCAGGTGGAAGAGCCTGCGGCCGCGTTGCGCCGGCTCGGGCGCGTGCCATCCGCAACGGTGCAGCGCCTGCGCGGGATCTCGTCCGAACGCTGGTGGGGCGAGCAGCCCTGCGGACCGTCACCCCTCGAGCGCCCGTTCACCGGCACCGAGCTGGGCACGGTGGTCGCGCATTACTTCGAACCACCCGAACTCGCGGTCGTGCAGTACCTGCCCGCCTCGCTGGCGGTGGCCAGCGAACTGGCGATGCTGGCCGAAGACGCCCCCGAGCTGGCCCGATCCATCGCCCCGGCCCTTCTCGGACAGGTCGACGAACTCGAAGGCCTGCTGCTCGCGTCGACGCCACTGCCCGACAGTGGCTGGTACCTGCAGATGCTGACCGCCACCGTGCCGTGATCGGCACCCGACGCAGGGGTCAGGACGTCTCGCTCACGGCGATGGCGCTGCTGCGCACGGCCGCCTCGTCCTGGCTCGGCTCGGGCGGCGCCGGGAAGCGGATGCGGACGTGCCCGAGCGTGTGGTTCAGCGCAATGCGCAAGATGGCGCGCGGATAGCGCGC
Organism: Burkholderiaceae bacterium; assembly: GCA_021463505.1. GTDB lineage: Bacteria > Pseudomonadota > Gammaproteobacteria > Burkholderiales > Burkholderiaceae_E > Zeimonas. The sequence goes on from JAJTYR010000016.1 coordinate 55,570, forward strand.
GGAACCGCTCGATCCGCCGGCGCAGAAGTCGAAGTGATTCGACAGATAGCGCGTGAGCTGCAAGGCGCTGATCGCCTTGCCGTTGCACGACACGATCAGGTGGCGCAACATCGTGTCGAGTTCGCCCGCCGTGCCGCCGATCACGATGGGGTCGCCCGACTGCAGCAGACCGGCGTAGTTGATCTGGAAATCTGCCGGTCTTTCGACGCCATACATGGCGCTGGTCAGCCAGTCCTCGTGGGCCGGCGCGAGGCCCGCTTTCCGGCTGAAGGCGTAGTTCGGCCCGCCAACCGGACGGGTGTGCCGGACGGGTGTGTCGTCGATGATCGCCACCTTGCCGAGCTTCGTATAGTGAGGCCACACGGCGTCGAGCCCGTAGCCGCTGATGTTGCCGGCCAGCGTGGGATGGATGCGCGCCAGCATGTCGATCGACAGCACCGGCGCCATGATCTCGACGAAGCTGGTGAAGCGCACCTGGAACTCGCTGTGCTGCAGCGTGATGACGTGCGTGTAGTACGAGTCGGGCGTCAGCGCCGGCTGGGCCAGATCGAGTTGCAGTTCGTCACAGATGGCGAACATGCGCGACACCTGCTCGGGCACGCAAAGCAGGTCGTCGTCGGGCAGCCAGACGTAGCGGTACGGCTGGATGGCGTCCCAGTACGTCCGCAGCGTGTGCTCCAGGCCAGGCCACTTGGCACCCTTCTGCATGTGTACGAATGCCGCATCCGGTGCCTGCGGCGGATCGTCGCCGAACCACGACAGGGCGTAGTCGAAGTTCTGCTGGTCCAGGCGCTCCACGGCTTGTGGGTGCAGTGAATTGCGGCCGGCGCGAAACAGGGCGAGGTACGGCTTCGTCATGATGGCGTGTCCTTTCTGGTGCGCGACGGAGTCGATCCGGCGAATCCCCGGGCGCGTGACAGCCCGGCGATTCAGTCTGGGGTCTGCCGCGCAACCGACAAGTCCGGAAAAGACGCAGAAAACCGCGCTTCCTCCCGGCGTGTCACCCGACCGGCACCGGCTCTTCGCGCAGCAGCTTCGCGGTGAGTGCCAGCGCCGCAGCCACCACCTGGTCCATGTTGTAGTAGCGGTACTGCGCCAGACGGCCGATGAAGTACACGTTGCGCTGCTGCGCGGCCAGGCGCTCGTAGAGCCTGAACTGCCGTTCGTTGTCGGGGTTGGGCACCGGGTAGTAGGGGTCACCCCCGGCACACGGCACCTCGCGCACGATCGAGGTGCCCGCGCACACCTGCCCCGTGAGGTGCCTGAATTCGGTGATGCGGGTGTAGGCGTGGTCGTTCGGGTAGTTCACCGTGCCCACTTCCTGGTAGCGCTGCACGCCGCTCAGGTGCTCGTGCTCGAAGCGCAGCGAACGATAGGGCAGACGTCCGTGACGGTATCCGAAGTAGCCGTCGATCGGACCGGTGTAGACGGTGGCGTCGCGCCCGATCCGTTCTCCGACCCCGGCGAAGTCCACCCCCAGGCGCACCTCGATGTTCGGGTGTCCGAGCATGCGATCGAACATCGCGGTGTAACCCTCCGCAGGCATCGCCTGGAACGTGTCGGTGAAGTATCGATCGTCGTCGTTGCTGCGTGTCGGGATGCGCGCGGCCACGCCCGCGCTGAGCTGCGACAGGTCGAGCGCCCACTGCTTGCGGGTGTAGCCGCGGAAGAACTTCTCGCACAGATCCCGGCCCACGGACGACAGCACCACGTCTTCGCTGGTCCTGATGGTGTCGCGCGGCTCGCGCACCTTCGCGAGATACGCGGCCACGCCGGCTTCGTCGAGATCGAGTCCATAGAGCTGGTTGATGGTGGTGCGATTGATCGGGATCGGGTATTGCCTGCCCTCGACCACGGCGCGCACGCGGTGCTCGTAGGGCCTCCAGGACGTGAAGCGCGACAGGTAGCACCAGACGCGCTCGCTGTTGGTGTGGAAGATGTGCGGACCGTACTCGTGAATCAGCACGCCGTTGGCGTCGCGCCGGTCGTAGGCGTTGCCGCCGACGTGCTCGCGCCGGTCGATCACCAGCACGCCGTTGCCGGCCTCGGCCAGTTCGCGGGCGCAGACGGCGCCGGCGAATCCGGCGCCAACGATCAGGTAGTCCATGGCTGGCGTCCTTGCGCAGAACGGGGTTCACTTGCCGGGCACGACTTCGCGCCGCGATGATTCGAGACCCCGCACCAGTCTAGGAACCCGCGCCGGATCGGTGTGGCCTGAAAAGCGTGGCAAAGGGGCGCCAGATCAGGGCTCGAACCGGTGCCGCGCGCCATGACGGGAGTGCGCCCGTGCCGGGCGCACCAAAGAAAAAGGGCAGCCGTGGAAGGCTGCCCTGGCCACGGTTGGCGGGCGCCCGGGTTACTTCAGGTGCTTGCCGACCAGGCCGGTCATCTCGAACATGTTGACCTGCGCCTTGCCGAACACCTGCCTGAGTTTCTCGTCGGCGTTGATCAGGCGCTTGTTCACCGCGTCCTGCAGCTTGCCCTTCTTGATGTAGTCCCAGAGCCGCTTGACCACCTCGGTGCGCGGCAGCGGCTTGTCGCCGACGATCGACGCCAGCGCGGCGCTCGGAGTCAGCGCCTTCATGAACGCGGCGTTCGGCTTGCGCGCCTTCTTCGCGGCCGGCTTCTTCGCAGCGGCCTTCTTCGCCGCCGGCTTCTTCGCGGCGGCCTTCTTCGCCGCTGGCTTCTTCGCGGCGGCCTTCGCCGCCGGCTTCTTCGCGGCCGGCTTCTTCGCGGCGGCCTTCTTCGCGGCCGGCTTCTTCGCCGGGGCCTTCTTCGCAGCGGGTTTCCTGGCAGCCTTCTTGGCAGTGGCCATTCTCGATCCTCCTGAATCCATGGGTGCGATGTTCGTTTCGAACAACGCGGTTTCAGAGGGAAAACGCGTGCTCTCCACAGGAGCGAAGCATGACGCGTCTTGCACGGAACGCCAACAAAAACAAGCGCTGCAAAGGCACCGTTCGTCGGGAGTGTTGTATCGGCGACGCAAACCTTCGCGTGCATCGGCAGCACGGTCGTTCCCGAGGGGGCACACGGTGCATGCGACAATCGCAGCCCGTCCTCTCCCGCGCAGCCGTCGATGCCCGCCGCTCCCCATCCGTTCGACGAGGCCATCGGTCTCGAAGCGCTGCCGGACGGCGCATTCGCGGGACGCGCCAGTCCGGCCTACTGGAACATGGTGGGGCCGTACGGCGGGATCACCGCCGCGCAACTGCTGCAGGCGCTGCTGTTGCGACCCGAACGCCACGGCGATCCGGTTTCGCTGACGGTGAACTTCGCCGGCCCGGTCGCCGAGGGGCGACTGCAGATCCGCACGCAACTGATGCGCTCGAACCGCTCGACGCAGCACTGGACGGCCACGATGGTCCAGACCCAGGACAGCGGCAGCGACAGCGAATCGGTGGTCGCCGTGGCGATGGCGGTGTTCGGCACGCGGCGCCCGGTCTGGAGCCACACCGAGGCGCGGCCTCCGTCGATCGCGCCACACGACGCGTTGCCCCGGCTGTCGCACCCGCAGGCGCCGGCCTTCACGCGGCGCTACGACCTGCGCTTCGAGCGCTCGCCGTTCGAGCACCCGCCGGCCGACAGCAGCAGCACCTGCTGGATCGCCGATCACCCGCCGCGCCCGCTGGACTACCCGGCGCTGGCGTCGGCCTGCGACGTGTTCTTCCCGAGGATCTTCCTGCGCCGCGGCAAGCTGGTGCCGGTCGGCACGGTGTCGCTGAACGTCTACTTCCACGCCGACGCGGCGGCGCTGGCCGAACAGGGCGCCACGCCGATGCTCGGTGCCGCGCAGTGCCAGATCTACGAAGGTGGCTACTTCGACCAGCACGGCGAACTCTGGGGCCGCAGCCAGCGCCTGCTGGCGACCACGCACCAGATCGTCTGGTACCGCGAGTGAGTCGCCTGATGCGGGCCGGCACTGGCCCGCCGCCTGCCCGCGCCCGGCCCCGATCCGTACCCGCCTCCCCGATCTGCGCCCTGTCCCGATCCGCGCCGGACGCCACCCGGCGCGTCAGGCAGCCTCGGCTTCGCGCACGGCGCGCTTGCGCTCGTGCTCCTTCAGATGGCGCTTGCGCAGGCGGATGCTCCGCGGCGTGAGCTCGACCAGCTCGTCCTCGGCGATGAACTCCACCGCCTTCTCCAGCGTGAGCTGGATGGGTGGCGTGAGCACGATGTGCTCGTCCTTGCCGGAGGCGCGCACGTTCGTGAGCTTCTTCTCGCGCACCGGGTTGACCACCAGGTCGTTGTCGCGCGAGTGGATGCCGATGATCATGCCCTCGTACAGCGGATCGCCGGGGCTGACGAACATCCTGCCACGCTCCTGCAGTTTCCAGAGCGCGTAGGCCACCGCCGCACCGTCGTCCTGCGAGATCAGCACGCCGTTGCGGCGATCCTCGATGTCGCCGGCCCAGGCGCCGTAGTCGTCGAACACGTGGCTGATGATCCCGGTACCGCGGGTCAGGTTCAGGAACTCGTTGTGAAAGCCGATCAGGCCACGCGCGGGCACGCGGTAGTCGAGCCGCACGCGGCCCTTGCCGTCGGGCTCCATGTTCTGCAGCTCGCCCCGGCGCCGGCCAAGCAGCTCCATCACGGCGCCCTGGTGCGCGTCCTCGAGGTCCATCGCGACCAGCTCGTACGGCTCCTGGCGCTCGTCGTCGACGTTGCGCAGCTTCGGCCTGGGCCGGGAGACGGCCAGCTCGTAGCCCTCGCGGCGCATGTTCTCGAGCAGGATCGTCAAGTGCAGCTCGCCGCGGCCCGAGACGACGAAGGTGTCGGAGTCCGCGGTGAACTCGACGCGCAGCGCAACGTTGCTCTTCAATTCGCGCTCGAGGCGCTCGCGGATCTGGCGGCTGGTCACGAACCTGCCTTCGCGGCCCGCCATCGGCGAGGTGTTGACCATGAACTCCATCGACATCGTCGGCTCGTCCACCTTCAGCACCGCCAGTGCCTGCGGGCGGGCCGGATCGCACACCGTCGAGCCGATGTCGAGCTGCTCGATGCCGTTGATCGCGATGATGTCGCCGGCCTGCGCCTCCTCGACGACCACCCGCTCCAGGCCGCTGAAGCGCAGCACCTGGTTCACCCTGGCCACCACCGGCGCCACACCGCTGTGCGCCGGGTCGCCGTACAGCACCGTCACCGGCTGGCCGCCGCGGATGCGTCCGCGGTTGATGCGGCCGATGCCGATCTTGCCGACGTAGCTCGAGTAGTCGAGCGCCGAGATCTGCAGCTGCAGCGGGCCGTCGGGATCGTCCTCGCGCGCCGGGACCTGCTTCAGGATCGCCTCGAACAGCGGCTTCATCGACAGCCCCCCGGAGGCGGCGTCGCCCGGGCCTGCGACACCGCCCTCGGGGAGATCCGCCAGGCGCTCGACGGCGAAGCCGTTGACCGCCGACGCGTAGACCACCGCAAAGTCGAGTTGTTCCTCGCTCGCACCGAGTTTGTCGAACAGGTCGAAGGTCTGGCTCACGACCCAGTCGGGACGCGCCCCCGGGCGGTCGATCTTGTTCACCACGACGATCGGCTTCAGGCCCTGTGCGAGTGCCTTGCGGGTCACGAAGCGCGTCTGCGGCATCGGCCCCTCGACCGCGTCGACCAGCAGCAGCACGCCGTCGACCATCGACAGCGCCCGCTCGACCTCGCCGCCAAAATCCGCGTGTCCGGGGGTGTCGACGACGTTGATCCGCGTACCGGCGTATTCGACCGCGCAGTTCTTCGCGAGAATGGTGATGCCGCGCTCGCGCTCGATGTCGTTGCTGTCCATCACGCGCTCGACCACCTGCTGGTTTGCCCGGAACGTGCCCGACTGGCGCAGCAACTGGTCGACCAGCGTGGTCTTGCCGTGGTCGACGTGGGCGATGATCGCGATATTGCGGATGGCGAGACTCATGGGGGACTTCCGGTTCGATGTGTTTCGTTCGCGCCGGCGCCGGTGGCGATCAGCCGTTGCGGCACCAGCGTGCCGTCGCGCAGCGCGGCCACGCCCAGCAGGCGCCGCGCGCCATAGACGCGCACTCGTGCAGCGTCGCCGCTGCCCGCCGTGGCCGGGGCGCGCAGCGTCTGTCCATTCAGGAAGCGCGCCTCGGCCGCCGCGTCGATCTCGAGGCGCGGCAGGTCGACCAGCAGCGCGTCGGGCGGCGCGAGCCGCGCGCGGCGCGCCGGCAGATCGAGCGCCTCGAGTGCCTCGAGGGTGATCGCGTCGGCCACCGACAGCGCGCCGACCCGCTCGCGGCGCAGCGCGGCGAGGTGCGCGCCACAACCGAGTCGCTCGCCGATGTCGGCCGCCAGCGTGCGCAGGTAGGTGCCCTTGCCGCAGTGCACCCGGATCGTCGCGCGGGTCCCGGCAAACGCCAGCGTCTCGATCGCGTGGATCACGATCGGCCGCGGTGCGCGCTCCAGCGTGACGCCGGCACGCGCGTAGGCGTACAGCGGCCGGCCGTCGCGCTTGAGCGCCGAATGCATCGGCGGCACCTGGTCGATTGCGCCGACGAAGAGCGCGGCCGCGGCGCGGAACTGCGCTGCGTCGCAGCCGACCTCACGACGCGCGAGCACCCTGCCCTCGACGTCGCCGGTGTCGGTGCTCGCGCCCAGCGCCAGTTCGGCCAGGTAGGTCTTGTCGGCGTCGAGCGAGTCGTGCGCGAACTTGGTCGCTTCGCCGAACAGCAGCGGCAGCAGACCGGTCGCCAGCGGATCGAGGGTGCCGCCGTGCCCGGCCTTGCGGGCGTTCAGCAGGCGCCGCGCGCGCACGACGGCGTCGTTCGAGCTCAGGCCCTTCGGCTTGTCGAGCAGCAGGACGCCGTCGACCGGTTCGCGTTGTGACTTGCTGGGGGACATGCGACCTGCGTTCGCCGCCGGCCCCGGCGGCTCGCGCTTTTCCGTCTCAGTCGTCGGCGTGCTGCCGGTTCGCCTCGTCGATCAGCTTCGACATGGCCATTCCCCGCTCGACCGAGGCGTCGTGAACGAAGCGCAGCTCGGGCGTGGTGTGGATGCGCACGCGCCGCCCCAGCTGCGAGCGCAGGAAGCCGGCAGCGTGGCGCAGGCCCGCGAGGGTGCTGGCCACCGTGACCTCGTCGTCGGGCAGTACGCTGAAGTAGACCGTCGCGTAGGCATAGTCGGGCGTCAGCGCGACGCCGGTGATCGTCACCATGCCCACGCGCGGGTCCTTGACCTCGGCGCGCACCAGTTCGGCGAGCTCGTGGTGCACCTGCCCGGTAACCCGAACGCTGCGGCTCGTGCCGCCTGGTCGACGAGTGGCCATGGACCCGGCGCACGCCTCACAGCGTGCGCGCAACCTCCTTGATTTCGAACACCTCGAGCTGGTCGCCTTCCTTGATGTCGCCGAAGTTCTTCAGCGACAGGCCGCACTCGAAGCCCTCGCGGACCTCGCGCACGTCGTCCTTGAAGCGCCTGAGCGAATCGAGCTCGCCGGTCCACACCACCGTATGGTCGCGCAGCAGGCGCACCCTGGCGCCGCGTCGCACCACGCCCTCGAGCACCATGCACCCGGCGATGTTGCCGACCCTGGGCACGCGGATGATCTGGCGGATCTCGACCAGACCGATCGCCTCTTCCTTCTGCTCGGGCGACAGCAGACCGGACATCGCCGCCTTCACGTCGTCGACCGCGTCGTAGATGATGTTGTAGTAGCGGATGTCGATGCCGTTGGTTTCGGCCAGCCGCTTGGCGAGTTGATCGGCGCGCACGTTGAAACCGATGATCACCGCCTTCGACGCCGTGGCCAGGTTCACGTCGTTCTCGCTGATGCCGCCCACGCCCTGGTGCACGATCTGCACCTTGACCTCGTCGGTGGACAGCTTGAGCATCGCGTGCGCAAGCGCCTCCTGCGAGCCCTGGACGTCGGCCTTGACGATCAGCGGCAGCGTCTTCACCTCGCCGGCGGCCATCTGCTCGAACATGTTCTCGAGCTTGGCTGCCTGCTGCTTCGCGAGCTTGACGTCGCGGAACTTGCCCTGCCGGAACAGCGCGATCTCGCGCGCCTTGCGCTCGTCGCCGAGCACGATCACCTCCTCGCCGGCAGCCGGGACATCCTGCAGGCCCTGGATCTCCACCGGGATCGACGGCCCGGCCTCGGTCACCGGCTTGCCGTTCTCGTCGAGCATCGCACGCACGCGACCGAACGACGAGCCCGCCAGCACGACGTCGCCGCGCCTGAGCGTGCCCGACAGCACCAGCACGGTGGCCACCGCGCCCTTGCCCTTGTCGAGCCGGGCCTCGATCACCAGCCCCTTGGCGGCACCTTCGCGCACCGCCCCGAGCTGCAGCACCTCGGCCTGCAGCAGCACGTTCTCGAGCAGGTCGTCGATGCCCTCGCCGGTGCGCGCCGAGACCGGAACGATCGGCACGTCGCCACCGTACTCTTCGGGAACGACCTGGTTGGCCACCAGTTCCTGCTTGACGCGTTCGGGATTCGCCTCGGACTTGTCGATCTTGTTCATCGCGACGACCATCGGCACCTGCGCCGCCCTGGCGTGATTGATGGCCTCGATCGTCTGCGGCATCACGCCGTCGTCGGCCGCCACCACCAGGATGACGATGTCGGTGGCCTTCGCGCCGCGCGCGCGCATCGCGGTGAACGCCTCGTGCCCCGGCGTGTCGAGAAAGGTGACCACGCCGCGTGGCGTCTCGACGTGGTAGGCGCCGATGTGCTGCGTGATGCCGCCGGCCTCGCCGGCGGCGACCTTCGCACGCCGGATGTAGTCGAGCAACGAGGTCTTGCCGTGGTCGACGTGGCCCATCACCGTGACCACCGGGGGGCGCGGCTCGCGCGCCACCTCGCCCGAATTCACGTCCTCGACCAGGAACGCTTCCGGGTCGTCGAGCTTGGCCGCCAGCGCCTTGTGTCCCATCTCCTCGACCAGGATCATCGCCGTGTCCTGATCGAGCACCTGGTTGATGGTGACCATCTGGCCGAGCTTCATCAGGGCCTTGATGACCTCGGCAGCCTTCACCGACATCTTGTGTGCCAGGTCGGCCACGGTGATCGTTTCGGGCACGTGCACTTCGCGCACGATCGGCTCGTTCGAGACCGCGGGCATCGAGCCGGCCACTTCCTGGCGCGCACCGGCACGATGGCGCGCACCCCCCTTGCCGCGCCAGCCTGCGTCGGCGGTGTCGCCGCGCGTCTTGATTCCGCGCTTCTTCGCCGCCTCTTCCGACCAGGTCGACGACAGCTTCTCGCTCTTGACGTGTTTCTTCTGCGGATCGCCCGCCGGCGCCGCTCCCGGACCAGGCCGCCCGCCCGCGGGGGGGCGATGCAGCGTGCCGGTGACCTTCGCCTTGCCGGCCGGTGCCCCCGGCGCGCCCGCCGCCGCCGCGACGGGTCGGACGCTCGCCGGCGCTGCCGGCGCCTCCACCGGTTTCTGCGGGGGCTTGCGCTGCAGGCTCATCAGGCGATTGATCTCGGCGACCTCGTCTTCGACCGCCTTGCGCGCGCGCGCCTGCTCGGCCGCCTCTTCGGCAGCCTTGCGCGCCGCCTCGCCGGCAGCCCGCGCCTCGGCCTCGGCGCGCTCGCGCTCGACGCTCGCCGAGACGGTGTCGATCGCCGCCGCACGCTCGGCTTCGCGCCGCGCCTCCTCCTCGCGCCGCGCGGCCTCGGCCGCAGCCTGCGCCTCGCGTTCGCGCTCGCGTTCGAGCCGTTCCTGCTTCTCGCGCAACTCGGCGGCCTGGCGCTCGAGCAGTTCGCGCTGGCGCGCCTCTTCGGCTTCGCGCAGGCGCTGCTGCTCCTCGTCGACCACCGACCGCAGCGGCGCGGGCGCCGCCACCGGCTCGGCCGGTGCGAGTTCCACCGCCGCGGTGTCGCCCGTGTCGCGCTTGACGAACACGCGCTTCTTGCGCACCTCGACCTGGATGGTGCGTGCCTTGCCGGTGGCATCGGCCTGCTTGATCTCGGAGGTCTGCTTGCGCGTCAGCGTGATGCGACGCTTCGGCCCCTCGTCGGCGCCGTGCGCACGGCGCAGCGCGAGCAGCAGCTGCTCCTTGTCGGCCTCGGTCAGGTCGTCGTCAGCAGAACGCTTGCTCACGCCGGCGGCCTTCAGTTGCTCGAGCAACGCCTCGGCCGGCATCTTCAGCTCCGCCGCAAACTTCGCCACGTTCGTACTCGCCATGCTCATCCTTCCCGGACCTCACTGCTCAAACCGCACCACCTGCTTCGCCGCACCCCGGTGCGAAGCCGGGCCACGCCCGGGGCCGCGTCGCGGCCCGTCGCCGTCGAATGTCCCGCTACGCCTGCGCCCGCTCCTGCCCGGGCTGCGCCACGGCCGCCGGCTCGTCTTCGAACCAGTGCGCGCGCGCCTTCATGATCAGGTCTTTCGCGCGCTCCTCGTCGATCGCCGTCGCCTCGACCAGCTCGTCGACCGCCAGCTCGGCGAGGCCGTCGCGTGTGTGCACGCCGGCATCGGCCAGCTTCGCGGCGAGCGCGCGGTCCATGCCGTCGAGCGTCAGGAGATCTTCGGCAGTCGTGCCGATCTTCTCCTCGGTGGCGATGGCTTCGGTGAGCAGCGCGTTGCGCGCACGGTTGCGCAATTCGTTGACGGTATCCTCGTCGAACGACTGGATCTCGAGCATTTCGTTGATCGGCACGTAGGCCACCTCCTCGACGGTGGTGAAGCCCTCGTCGATCAGGATGTCGGCAATCTCCTCGTCGACGTCGAGCCTGGCCATGAACAGATCGCGCACCGCCTGACGCTCGCCCTCGTTCCTGGCCTGCGACTCCTCGGCGCTCATGATGTTGATCTGCCAGCCGGTGAGCTCGGAGGCCAGGCGCACGTTGCGCCCGCCGGTGCCGATCGCCAGCGCGAGGTTGTCCTCGTCGACGACCACGTCCATGCTGTGCTTGTCCTCGTCGACGACGATCGACGAGACGTTCGCAGGCGCCAGCGCGCCGATCACGAACTGCGCCGGATCCTCGGACCACAGCACGATGTCGACGCGCTCGCCGGCCAGTTCGCCGGTGACCGCCTGCACGCGCGAGCCGCGCACGCCCACGCAGGTGCCGATCGGGTCGACGCGCCGGTCGTGCGAGTGCACCGCGATCTTGGCGCGCACGCCCGGATCGCGCGCCGCCGCCTTGATCTCGAGCAGCCCCTGCTCGATCTCCGGCACCTCGTTGGCGAACAGGTGGCGAATGAAATCGGGTGCGGTACGCGACAGGAACAGTTGCGGGCCGCGACCCTCGCGGTTGATCTTCGCGACGTAGGCGCGGATGCGGTCGCCGACCCGCAGGTTCTCCTTCGGGATCATCTGGTCGCGCGGCAGGCGTGCCTCGACCTTGCCCGACTCGACGATCGCGCCCTCGCGGTCCATCCGCTTGATGGTGCCCGACAGGACCGACTCGCCGCGCGCGAGGAAATCGTTGATGATCTGCTCGCGCTCGGCGTCACGGATCTTCTGCAGGATCACCTGCTTGGCCGCCTGCGCGCCGATGCGACCGAGGTCGACCGGCTCGAGTTCCTCTTCGATGAAGTCACCCACCTGGATGTCGGAAATCTGTTTCTGCGCCTCGGACAGGATGACCTGGATGTCGTGGTCCTCGAGTTCGCCGTCGGGCACCACCGCCCACCGGCGGAACGACTCGGACTCACCGCTCATGCGGTCCACCGACACGCGCACGTCGACTTCTTCCTTGAAACGCTTCTTCGTCGCGGATGCCAGCGCGCTCTCGAGCGCACCGAAGACGACTTCGCGCGCGACGTTCTTCTCGCGCGCCAGCGCGTCGACCAGCAGCAACACTTCCCGGCTCATTTCCGCCTCTCCTGGAACATCGGCTTCGGCACCAGCCGGGCACGCTCGATCTCGTCGAGCACGAACACCAGCTTGCGCACCGTCGCGGCCGGGTCGCCGACATCGGCGTCCCGCGGCCCCTGCGGCAGGCGCGCCGCCTTGACTGGCGCGCGTTTCGCGCCTGCCTTCGAACCTGCCTTCCTGCCCTTCGCGCCCGACCTGCGACCCGCCTCTGGCTGCCGCTCGATCAGTTCGAGTCCGTAGCGCCCGTCGCCCTCGAACGTGAGCACACCCTCGAAATTACGCCGCCCCCCGAGCGCGCGGCGCAGCCTCAGGCTGACCTCGGCGCCGACGAAGCGCTCGAAATCGGCCGGCTTCTTCAGCGGCCGGTCGAGCCCCGGCGACGACACTTCCAGCCGCGCGTAGTCGATGTCTTCGACCGCCAACACGTGCGACAACTGGCGACTGACCTTCTCGCAGTCGTCCAGCGAGATGCCTGCTGGCGCATCGATGTAGACACGCAGCAATCCGTTCTGCGCACGCTCGATGTCGACGAGTTCGTAACCCATGCCCGCGAGGGTGCGCTCGATGATCGCCTGCATCGACGTCATCTGTGCGGACACTCGCGAACCCCCTGCCGGCTGCCTGCCGACGCTGATCGGTCTGCCGCCGACCCCATGCCGGCGCAACCGGAAAAAAAAATGGGCCTGACGAGCCCATTTCTTCGAGCACGCCGCCCGTGCCCGATGCGCCTGCACCCCGGATGACGTCGTCCGGATCGCGATCGCGCAACTGCCGAAGCGGCGATTTTGTTAATTGCGCATTATAGCCCGAAAACGCCGCTTCGGCACGGTTGCAGCGTGTCGCAATCAGCCCTCGCCGCGCGGGCCGCCCCCCGAGCGCCCGCCGCGTCGACCGCCGCCCGACCGCCCGCGCGGCGCGCCCTGATTGCCGCCCTGACCCGTGCCCTGGGGGCCGCGCCGCCCCTGCCCCTGTCCATGCGGGTACCCTTGTCCCTGGCCCTGCCCTGGCGCTTGTCCTGGCCCGTACGCGCGCTTGCCCGGCCGGCCGCGCGCGCCCGGTTGGCCGCCGCGTGCGACGCCCCCTTGCCCACCGGCAATACCCCCCGACCTGCCGGTGTCCATCGGACCGGTGAAGCTCACCGTCCCTGCCGCGCGACCACGCGCCTTGCCGAAGCTGCCGCGCCTGCTGCCGGCCGGCTTCGCGCCATCGCCCTTGCGCACCGTGCGGGTGATGCCCTCGAGGTGCGCGTTGGCCGAGCGTGGCTGCCAGTCATCGTCATCCATCGGATCGCGCCGGGGCGCGACGTCCTCGGGCAGCGCGCGGTTGCCGATCGAATCGGCGGGATCTTCGTCGTCGCCATATTCGTCGCGCCGGTACGCGTCGTCGCCCGCATCGCGATCGTGGCCCGTTTCGCCTGGCCTCGCCTCGGGCGCGGCGACCGCTCGCGGCTGCTCGTCCCCCGCCATCGACACTTCGGCGCCCACGGGCCGTCCCGGCGCGCCAGCCGTCTGCGCGCCCGGGGTCGCAGCGCGCCGGATCGCCTGCATCAACGCCTGCACCTCCGTGTCGCTCAGTTCGGCCCAGCGGGCGCGCACCAGGCCACGCGGCAGCGCCAGCGGGCCGAATCGCAGGCGCACCAACCGGCTGACCGTCAGGCCAACCGCCTCGAACATTCGCCGCACCTCGCGATTGCGGCCTTCGGCGATGACCGCCCGGTACCACGCATTGGCGCCATCACCGCCGAGGTCCTCGAGGACCGCGAACTTCGCCGGCCCATCGTCGAGTTGCACGCCGGCGAGCAATGCGTCGCGCGCATCGTCCTCGATGCGCCCGAGCACCCGGACCGCGTATTCGCGCTCCCAGCCGTAACGCGGATGCATCAGCTTGTTGGCGAGGTCGCCCGACGTGGTGAACACCAGCAGACCTTCCGTGTTGAAGTCGAGCCGACCCACCGCAACCCAGCGCGCACCTTTCAACCTGGGCAGGCGCTCGAACACCGTGGCGCGCTGGCCCGGGTCGTCGCGCGTGCAGATCTCGCCCGAAGGCTTGTGATAGAGCAGCACGCGCGGCGCCGCAGACACTGCACGGCGGTTGATCGTACGACCGTTCACGCGCACCTGGTCGGTCGGCCCGATGCGCTGGCCGATGTGCGCCGGCTGGCCGTTCACCGAGACGCGTCCGGCAAGAATCAGCTCTTCCATGTCGCGCCGCGATCCGAGTCCGGCATCGGCGAGCACCTTGTGCAGCTTCGGCTGGTCTTCGGCCGGTGCGCGGCGCGCCGCCCGCTTGCGCGGATCAGCGGCATCCAGCCCGATCGCGGCGCCGCTTGCGTAGGCCGGCAGCGGGTCGGTGTCGGCCTGCGGCCGCCTGGCGGGAGCATCGTCGGACCGGGTCTGCGTGTCGGCACCGCCCGCCGCCGAATCCGACGCGGCTTCGTTGCCCTGGCCGTCGCGTGCCGTGTCGCGGCCACGCCGCGGCCCGGCACGCCCGTTCGGCGGGGCTTCGAGCTGATTGCCACGCGGCGATCCAGTCCGTTTTCGACCTGGCGGCGGAAGCCCTCGGCGCGTACGCCGATCACAAAGCCAACATGGGCGCAATCGACTTCGTCGATCAGGAAGTGCTTGCTCTCGAGGTACTCCGCTCACCTGGTCTGACTGAAAGGCTCGAGGGGTCGATCGACCTCGTGCTCGTCGACGAGTT
>JAJTYR010000017.1 GCA_021463505.1 Burkholderiaceae bacterium
GGCCGGCACTGCCGCACTGGCGGGCGTGCTGCTGGCGCCCGGCGTGCACCTGATCGAGGTCGCCAGCGCGCAGCGCGCACGCGCGGCGGGCGAGCCGGCGTCGTCGAAAGTGCGCTGGGGCATGCTGATCGACACCACACGCTGCTCGACCGACTGCAATGCGTGCGTGACGGCCTGCAACACCGAAAACGGGCTGTCCGGTGGCACCCTGCCGACCGACTCGCAGTGGATCCGCAAGGTCGAGATCCGCTACGAGGACACCGGCCGCACCCGCAGCGCGCCGGTCATGTGCCAGCACTGCGCCAGCCCGCCCTGCGTCGACGTCTGCCCGACCGGCGCGTCGTTCAAGCGCGCCGACGGCATCGTGCTGGTCGATCGCCACACCTGCATCGGCTGCCGCTATTGCGTGATGGCCTGCCCCTACAAGGCGCGCAGCTTCGTGCACGAACCGCTCACCACGCAGAAGCCCGAGGTGCCGCGCGGCAAGGGATGCGTCGAAGGCTGCACGATGTGCGTGCATCGCATCGATCGCGGCCGGCAGCCGGCGTGCGTCGAGTCGTGCCCCGAGCAGGCGATCATCTTCGGCGACCTGAACGACCCCGGCAGTGCGATCTCGCGACGCATCCGCGAGATCGCCACGACCCGCATCCGCGAAGACCTGCGCCTGGACACCGGCATCCGCTATCACGGGATCTGACGACATGCAGCCAGTCATCGCCACCCCCGCCGCGAGCCGCTTCTGGCTGGTCGTCGCGTTCGGTGCGGCGCTGGTCGCCGCCGGACTGGGCGCCGCGCACTACATGGAGGTCGAGGGCCACATCGTCACCGGCATGAACAACCACGTGGTCTGGGGCCTGCCGCACGTCTTCGCGATCTTCCTGATCGTCGCGGCCTCGGGCGTGCTCAACGTGGCCTCGGTCGGCTCGGTCTTCGGAAAAACCCTTTACAAGGCGCGCGCGCCGCTGTCCGGACTGCTGTGCCTGGCGATGCTGGCCGGTGGCCTGATGGTGCTGATGCTCGACCTCGGCCGCCCCGACCGGCTGATGATCGCCGCCACGCACTACAACTTCACGTCGATGTTCGCGCTGAACGTGTTCCTGTATTCCGGAATGGCCGCCATTGTCGGCCTCTATCTCTGGACACTGATGGAACGGCACATGAACCGCTATTCGAAGCCGGCCGGCCTGGCTGCATTCGTCTGGCGCCTGTTGCTGACCACCGGGACCGGCTCGATCTTCGGCTTTCTGGTGGCGCGCCAGGCCTACGGCTCGGCACTGCTCGCCCCGATGTTCGTCATCATGTCGTTCGCCTGGGGTCTGGCGGTGTTCCTGCTGGTGCAGGCCGCGGTCTACGCCTGGAACGGACGGACGCTGCCCGCCGAGGCCAGTCGCCGGATGAGCCGGCTGCTCGGGGTATTCGTCGCGGCAACGCTCTACATGGTGGCGATGCACCACGTCACCAACCTGTATTTCGCGCGCCAGGTGGAGTTCGAACGCTTCATCCTCGTCGACGGCGGCATCTACCCGGCGTTGTTCTGGCTCGGCCATGTCGCGCTCGGCAGCCTCGCACCGCTGGTGCTGATCTACGCGGGCGACGCCACGAAGCCGCGTAACGCGGCCGTTGCGGCAGCGCTGGTCGTCGCCGGCGCCTTCTGTGCGCTGTACGTGTTCATCATCGGCGGCCAGGCGTTCCCGCTCGAACTGTTTCCCGGCGCGATCACCCGCTCGACGTTCTACGACGGCCAGATCGCCCCCTACACGCCGTCAATGCCCGAGTTGCTGCTCGGCATCGGCGGCGTCGCCGCCGCGTTCCTGCTCACCGTCATCGGCGTGCACGTGCTCGATTTCCTGCCGCGTGACCCCGATGCGGCGCCGGCATCGGCCACCGGCAGCGGCTGAACAACGCGATGAGTCGCTGGCTCGTCTCCGCAGCGCATCGCTCTTCGGGCAAGACGACGGTTTCGATCGGGCTGTGCGCTGCGCTGCGCCGTCGTGGCCTGTCGGTGCAGCCCTTCAAGAAGGGGCCCGACTACATCGACCCGATGTGGCTGACGCTGGCCGCCAGCCGCGCCTGCCGCAATCTCGACCCCCACCTGTGCGGCTGGGACGAACTCGAAGCCGCGTTCCTGCGGCACGCCGACGACGCCGATGCGAGTCTGGTCGAAGGCAACCTCGGCCTGCACGACGGCATGGCCGCCGACGGGAGCGACAGCAACGCGGCACTGGCTTGCCGGCTCGATCTGCCGACCATCCTGGTGCTGGACGCGCGCGGCACCGCGCGCGGCGTCGCACCGCTGGTGCTCGGCTACCAGGCGTTCGAGCCGCGTCTGCGGATCGTCGGCGTGATTCTCAACCGCGTCGGCGGCACGCGCCACGAGAATCGGCTGCGCGACGCGCTCGAGCGCTACACCGACCTGCCGGTGCTGGGTGCGATCGGCGAGGATCCGGCGCTGGCGATCGTCGAGCGGCACCTCGGCCTGGTGCCCGGCAACGAGGCGCAGGGCGCCGCTCGCATCGTCGACACGCTGGCCGCCGCAATCACGGCGAGCGTCGACCTCGATGCGCTGCTCGATGCCACCGCACCCGGGCCGCGCGCCCGGCAAGCGGCGACGCCCGCGGCTGCCGCTTCGCCATCGCCCGCGGCCTCGACGAGGCTGGCCGCATCGACGCACACCGCCGTACCGCCATCGCGGCCCGCGCGCGACGCGGCGGCGTTGCGCATCGGCGTCGCGCTGGACGAAGCCTTCGGCTTCTACTACGTCGACGACCTCGAAGCGCTGCGTGCGGAAGGTGCCGAACTGGTGCCGTTCGACACGCTGCGCGACGCCCGACTGCCCGAAGTCGACGGACTGTTCATCGGCGGCGGCTTTCCCGAAGTGCTCGCTGCGCGGCTGACGGCCAACCAGGCACTGCGCCGCGCGCTGCGCGAGCGCATCGAAGCCGGGCTGCCGGTATACGCCGAGTGCGGTGGCCTGATGTATCTCGCCCGCTCGATCCGCTGGCGCGGCCAGTGCCACGAGATGGTCGGCGCGCTGCCGGCCGACGTCGTCATGCGCGACCGCGCCGTGGGCCGCGGCTACGTCACGCTCGAGGAAACCGACGCTTTTCCCTGGCCCGACGGACCGATGCCGCTGGTGCGTGGACACGAATTCCACCACTCCGCACTCGAAAATCCGGCACCCGGGCTGCGCTATGCATACCGCGTCGTGCGCGGCCACGGCGTCGACGGCTCCCATGACGGCATCGTGCATCGCAATGTCCTCGCCTCGTATGCACACCTGCGTGGCGTCGGCGGCAATCACTGGCCGCAGCGCTTCGCCCGGTTCGTGCGCAGCGTCGATTCTGCGCGGCGCAACCGCCGTGCCCTCACCGGGTGTTTCCCATGATGATCACCGTCACACCCGCTGCGGCCCGCCAGATCCTCATCGCTGCCGGGCAGGCCGGCATGGAAGAGCCGTTGCTGAGGGTGGCCGCCCGCTACGACGACGACAGCGATGCGCTCGAGATCGGCATGGGCTTCGACGATCGCCGCGAGCAGGACGAGGAGATCCACTGCGAAGGCGTGATCCTCCTGGTGTCGCCCGCTTCGCGCACGCCGCTCGACGGCACCGTGCTCGACTACGTCGAGACTGCGCCCACCGAATACCGCTTCGTCTTCGGCCGCGACCCGCGACACGAAGACCGGCAAGGCTGACGGGAGACTCCGATGGACACGATTTTCGTCCCTCCGCCCGCCGGCGGCCCGCCACCGCATGCCGGACCGCCACTGGCGCCCGGCGAGGTCGCGCTGGTCGGCACCGGCCCGGGAGACCCCGAGTTGCTGACGCTCAAGGCCTTGCGCCTGATGCAGCAGGCCGACGTCGTGCTCTACGACAACCTCGTTTCGCCCGAGATCATGTCGCTGGTCGGTGCGGCCGCGCAGCGCATCTACGTCGGAAAGGAGCGCAACCGCCACACGTTGCGCCAGGAGGCGATCAACGAACTGATGGTCGAACTGGCACGCGCGGGCCACCGGGTGGTCAGGCTCAAGGGGGGCGACCCTTTCATCTTCGGTCGCGGCGGCGAAGAGATCGAGACACTGTGCGCACACGACGTGCACTTCCAGGTCGTCCCCGGCATCACGGCGGCCGCGGGCGTCGCCGCCTACGCGGGGATCCCGCTCACGCATCGTGACCACGCACATGCCTGCGTGCTGATCACCGGGCACCTGCGCGACGGCACGATGAATCTCGACTGGCCGGCCCTCGCACGGCCAGGACAGACCCTGGTCTGCTACATGGGCTTCCAGGGGCTCGCCGAATTGTGCGCCAGGCTCGCCGAGCATGGCCTGGATGAAGCCACCCCGGCCGCGATCGTGCAGAAAGGCACGCAACGCAGCCAGCGTGTCGTGACGGGCACGCTGCGTACGCTGCCCGGGCTCGCGGCGCAGGCCCGACTCGCGCCGCCGACGCTGATCATCGTCGGCGAGGTGGTGCGCCTGCGCGACAGGTTGAAGTGGTTCGAACGTACGCTGGAAGCGCCCGCGCTGGCCGGCTGAGCGCGCCCCGCTACCGCGAGTGCACCAGGCGCGCCGCTGGCGTCTCGCCGTCGTCGCGATGGATGCGCCCGCCTTCGCCGACCCGATTCTCGATCGCGAACACCGCTGCCTCGACGCGCGACGAGAAGCCGAGCTTCGACAGGATGTGGCGCACGTGCAGTTTGACGGTGTCGTGGCTGATGCCGAGTTCGCGGGCGATCGCCTTGTTGCTCAGGCCGCGCGCCACCTGCGCGAGGATCTCACGCTCGCGCACCGTCAACTGGTCGAGCGAACTGCCCGGCGCTGCCCGCTGCGTGCCCTCTTCGAACAGGCCGGCCAGCTTGGCCGTCATGGCCGGCGCCACCACCAGTTCACCGCGGGCCGCGCGGCCGATCGCGTCGATGACGTCCTGCGGATCCATGTCCTTCAGCAGGTAGCCGCGCGCGCCCATGCGCAGCGCCGCGGCGAGATCCTCGCGCGAATCGCTCATCGTGAGGATGACCACCGGCACCAGCGACCCCGCGTCGCGCAGGCCGCGCAGCAGCCTCAAGCCGTCGAGTTGCGGCATCCGCAGATCGATTACCGCGAGGTCCGGCGCATGCGCCTGGATCAACTCGATGCCTTCCTCGGGGTTGCCGGTGGTGGCCACGACCTTCATGCCGGCGCGCCGTTCGAGCAACTCGCCCAATCCGCGCCGGCACAACCCGTGGTCGTCGACCAGCGCCACGCGCAGCGGTTCAGCCATGGCGGACCTCGATGGCCGGCGCAGCACCCGCGGGAATGCGGACCACCACGCGCGCGCCGCCGTCGGGCATGTTCTCGAACGCGACGTGGGCGCCGATCGCCTGGGCACGTTCGCGCATGATCTCCAGCCCGAAACTGGTGCGCACGGTGCGCCTGGGCGAAGGCACGGACCGCGCGAATCCGCGGCCGTCGTCGTGCACGCTGAAGACCACATCGGCGCCTTCGCGCTCGATGCGCAGCCAGGCACGGCGCGCACCCGAGTGCCGGCGCACGTTCGCCAGCGCCTCCTGCACGATGTGAAAGGCCTGCACCTCGACCTCGGCCGGCAGGCGCAGTTCGGGAATGCGGCAATCGAACTCCAGGGCCACGCCGGTGCGCTCGTAGAAGGTGTCGGCCATCTGCTCGAGCGCACGCTGCAGGCCCTGGCCATCCATGCCGGCCCGGAAGTGGGTGATCAGCTCGCGCATGCGCCGGTTGGCGCTGCCGAGCTCGTCATTGACGTCCCGGCAGTACTTCTGCGCCTGCAGTGTGTCCTGTTGGGCGATCGCGTCCTGCAGCAGCGGCATGCGCATGCGCACGAAAGTGAGCGATTGCGCGAGCGAATCGTGCAGTTCGCCCGCGATCGTCTGCCGTTCGTGAACCAGGCTCGACTGCAGGTTTTCGCGCTCGAGCCGGGCGTTCTCGAGCGCCAGGCCGAACAGCTGGCCGACCGGACGCAACAGGTGGATCACCTCGCCGCGCAGACTGTGCACGCCATCGAAGAACAGCGTGAACACCCCCACCGAGCGTCCCTTGTACTCGAGGGGCACGGCAACGGTGCCGGTGCACACCTGCTCGAAGAAACTGTCGACCGCGAGCGTGCCGCACGGCGACGCGCTGTCGGCCACGCGCACGTCATCGCCGTGCAGTGCATCGCCGCACACGCCGCACGGACCGATCAGCGCCTCGCGCGCGAGGACATCGTCGGGCAGTCCCCAGGCCGCGACCAGCCGCAACTTGTCGCCCTCGGGGGTGAGCGTGCGCACCGCCCCGGCCCGCGCGCCTGCCAGCCTGACGACGGTGACGAGAAAGGCGTCGAGCATCGACTGCGGCGTGCCGCCGACCGCGGAGGCGACCGGTGCGTTCGCACTGCGCGCGTCCGGACGCTGGACGCGCGCGTCGACGATCGGCACCACGCGCACCGCCTTGCCGACCGTGCCCGCCGCAGCCCCGGCCAGCGCCGTGGCGTCCGCCGGCACGCCCGGAATGGTTCCGGAACCCGAAAACTGCATTGACCCTCCTGCGGCCCCTTTGCGGCAGGCCCCAATGCGATCTTACACGCCGATCCCCCAAACGGATAATGGAACGACTCCCCGGAATGCTTATGGAGACCCCCGCCCCGATCACCTAATATCGCATCGGAGATGCCACCCCAGCCGATTCACGACCCTGCGCAGGCGCCGCTGCCCGACGCCAGTACCGAAGTCCGCAACACCACCTGCTACATGTGCGCCTGCCGTTGTGGCATACGGGTGCACCTGCGCAACGGCGAAGTCCGCTACATCGAGGGCAATCCCGACCACCCGCTGAACCAGGGGGTGATCTGCGCCAAGGGTTCCTCCGGCATCATGAAGCAGTACTCGCCGGCGCGGCTCACGAAGCCGCTGCGGCGCAAGGCGGGCGCGCGGCGCGGCAGCGGCCAGTTCGACGAGATCTCCTGGGACGAGGCGTTCGCGCTGCTCGAAGAGCGCCTCGCCAAGATCCGCGCCACCGACCCGAAGAAGTTCGCGCTGTTCACCGGCCGCGACCAGATGCAGGCGCTCACCGGGCTGTTCGCGCGCCAGTTCGGCACGCCGAACTACGCGGCGCACGGCGGCTTTTGCTCGGTGAACATGGCTGCCGGCATGATCTACACGATCGGCGGCTCGTTCTGGGAGTTCGGCGGCCCCGATCTCGATCGCGCGCGGCTGTTCGTGATGATCGGCACCGCCGAGGACCACCATTCGAACCCGCTGAAGATCGCGGTCTCGAAATTCAAGCGCAACGGCGGGCGCTTCATCTCGATCAATCCGGTGCGCACCGGCTATTCGGCGATCGCCGACGAGTGGGTGCCGATCCGCCCGGGCACCGACGGCGCGCTGCTGCTCGCACTGATCCACGAGATCATCGCGCTGGGTCTGTACGACCGCGAGTTCCTGGTGCGCAACACCAACGCCGGGCAACTGGTGAACGTCGACGAGGCCCACGACGAAGCGGGGCTGTTCGTGCGCGCCGACGTGCCTGCCGAAGAGGGCTGCTACGACCCGCAGAACAAGCTCTGGTGGGACCGCGTCACCAACGGCCCGGTGGTCACGCACGCCGCGGGCGCCGATCCATACCTGCACGGCGAATTCCGCCTGCGCGACGGCACCGCGGTCAAGCCCGCGTTCCAGCTGCTGCGCGATCGCGTCGAGCGTTACACCCCCGAGTGGGCATCGGGCATCACCGGCATCGCGGCAGCGACGATCCGCCGCCTCGCGCACGAAATGGGTATCACCGCGCGTGACCACCGGATCGAACTGCCGATCGCCTGGACCGACGCCTGGGGCCGGGAACACGACACGGTCACCGGCAACCCGGTGGCGTTTCACGCGATGCGCGGGCTGGCGGCGCACTCCAACGGCTTCCAGACGATCCGCGCGCTCGCGATCCTGATGTCGCTGCTGGGTACGATCGACCGACCCGGCGGGTTCCGGCACAAGGCGCCGTTCCCGCGGCCGATCCCGCCGTGCGCGAAGACGCCGAACACCCCGCTGGCGGTCAAGCCCGGCCATCCGCTCGATGGCCTGGCGCTCGGCTGGCCGGCCGAACCCGACGACCTGTTCGTCGACGAGGCGGGTCGGCCAGTGCGCATCGACAAGGCGTTCTCGTGGGAGTATCCGCTGTCGGTGCACGGGCTGATGCACAACGTGATCACCAACGCGTGGCGCGCCGACCCCTATGCGATCGACACGCTGATGATCTTCATGGCGAACATGGCGTGGAACTCGACGATGAACACGTCGCAGGTCCGCACCATGCTCGAAGACCGCGGCGAAGACGGCGAGTACAGGATCCCTTTTCTCGTCGTCGCCGACGCATTCCAGTCGGAGATGACCGCGTTCGCCGACCTGATCCTGCCCGACACCACCTATCTCGAGCGCCACGACGTGATGTCGATGCTCGACCGGCCGATCTCCGAGTTCGACGGACCGGTCGATTCGGTGCGCGTGCCCGTGGTACCGCCCACCGGCCAGTGCAAGCCGTTCCAGGAGGTGCTGATCGAGCTGGGCAGCCGGCTGCGGCTACCCGCCTTCGTGCGCCGCGACGGCAGCCGCAGGTACCGCGATTATCCCGACTTCATCGTCAACTACGAGACCGAGCCGGGCTCGGGCATCGGCTTCCTGGCCGGCTGGCGCGGCAAGGGCGGCGAGAAGTTCATGCGCGGCGAACCGAACCCGCGCCAGTGGGAGATGTACGCACAGAACAACTGCGTCTACCACTACAGGCTGCCGCCCTCGTACCAGTACATGCGCAACTGGAACAAGGGTTACCTCGAGTGGTCGCAGCGCAACCGCATCACGCGCTATGCCGAGCCGATCCTGATCCACCTGTACTCGGAAGTGCTGCAGAAGTTCCGGCTGGCCGCGCGCGGCAAGGGCACCTCGCGCAAGCCGCCCGAGCACCTGCGCAAGCGCGTCGACGAGTTTTTCGATCCGCTGCCGTTCCACTACGAACCGCTCGAGGCGCAGCGCACCGACCGGGTGCGCTATCCGCTTTCCGCAGTGACCCAGCGGCCGATGGCGATGTACCACTCCTGGGATTCCCAGAACGCCTGGTTGCGACAGATCCACAGCCACAACACGCTCTACCTGAACCCGCGCCTGGCGCGCGCCCATGGCATCGACGACGGCGGCTGGATGTGGGTCGAATCGCAATGGGGTCGCGTGCGCTGCCAGGCCAGCTACTCGGAGGCGGTCGAGCCAGGCACCGTCTGGACCTGGAACGCGATCGGCAAGGCACCCGGCGCCTGGGGCCTCGCGCCCGACGCCAACGAATCGCGCCGCGGGTTCCTGCTCAACCACCTGATTTCCGAGGAATTGCCGGGCGCCGGCGACGAAGGGACGGTGTCGAACTCCGATCCGGTCACCGGCCAGGCCGGCTGGTACGACGTGCGGGTGCGCATCTACCGGGCCGAAGACGACGAGCCGGCGCAGAGCTGGCCGCAGTTCGAACCGGTGCCGCCGGCCCCCGGCACGAAGGCAACGTACCGGCCGCGCATGCTCGCCTGGTTCGCCGGCAGCGGGAGGCGCCCGTGACACAACTGGCGCTGGTCATCGACCTGAACGTCTGCGTCGGCTGTCACGCCTGTGTGACCAGCTGCAAGCAATGGAACACCTCGGGCGCGGCCGGCCCGCTGGCCGACGTCAACCCCTACGACGCCGATCCGACCGGCGCGTTCTTCAACCGCGTGCAGACGTTCGAGATCGGCGAGTTCCCCGACACGCAGACGGTGCACTTCCCGAAGTCGTGCCTGCATTGCGAGGATCCGCCCTGCGTGCCGGTGTGCCCGACCGGCGCCAGCTACAAGCGGCCCGAGGACGGGATCGTGCTGGTCGACTACGACAGGTGCATCGGCTGCAAGTACTGCTCGTGGGCCTGTCCCTACGGCGTGCGCGAGATCGACCCCGGGCGCAAGGTGATGACCAAGTGCACGTTGTGCGTCGACCGGATCTACGACGCCACGAAGCCGGAGTCCGAGCGCAAGCCGGCCTGCGTACTGGCCTGCCCGACCAGCGCGCGGCTGTTCGGCGACATCCACGATCCCGAATCGACGGTCTCGAAGGCGATCCGCGACAACGCAGGTTATGCACTGATGCCCGAATGGGGCACGCATCCGTCGAACCATTACCTGCCGCGCCGGCGCACCGCGATGCGCGTGCACGCCGACGAACTCGAGCGCGCCGACAATCCGCTGAAGATCGACGGACTGCTGCCCAAGCCGTCGCGGGCCGACCCGTCGCTCGACGACGTCACTTCCTGGTAGCGGCGAGCCCGATGCGTCCCGAAGCCTCCGTGATCCTTCTGACGACCCTGATCGGCGCCGGCCAGGGGCTGTTCCTCGCGATCTTCACCGCGCACGGGCTGGCGTTGTTCGATCTGGTTCCGGTGGCCGACAGCCTCGCCTTCGACGTCACCGGCAGCGTGATCGCGCTGGCACTCACCGGCGCGGGCCTGCTCGCGTCGTTCTTCCATCTCGGGCGTCCGGAGCGCGCCTGGCGCGCAATCGCGCAATGGCGCACCTCGTGGCTGTCGCGCGAAGTGATCGTGCTGCCCGCGTTCATGTTCGCCGTCTTCGTCTACGCGCTCGTTCACTTCGCCGGATTCCGCCCGGTGCTCGCGCGGCTGCCCGGCGGCGGCGCGATCGACCTGGCCACGCTCGCCGGCCTGGCAGCGATGCTGCTGGCGCTCGCGCTGTTCGTCTGCACCGGCATGATCTATGCATGCCTGCCGTTCCTGCGCGAGTGGCACAGCCCGCTCACGCTGGTCAATTTCCTGCTGCTCGGCTGCGCGTCGGGTTTCACGCTGGCAGCGGCGTTCGCCGCCACGGCAGCGCCCGAGTTCACCCGGCTGTTCACCGGCTACGCGCTGGCATTCACGCTGCTGGGACTGGCCGGCCGCAGCGCAGCACTCGTGCGCAACCGCCGGCTGAAGCCGAAATCCACGCTGCAGACGGCCATCGGCGTGAAGCATCCGCGCATCGTGCAGAAATCGATGGGGTTCCAGTCGGGTTCGTTCAACACCCTCGAGTTCTTCCACGGGCGCGCCCCCGGCACGCTGCGCTGGGTGAAATGGGCGTTCCTGACCGCGGCATTCGCGGTTCCGGCCGTGCTGCTTGCGGCCGCGCTGTTCGGGCCGCCCGCGCCGCTGCTGGCGCTGGCCTTCGCCGTCCAGTTCGCCGGCCTCGTCGCCGAGCGCTGGTTCTTCTTCGCCGAAGCCAATCACCCGCAGAACCTGTATTACCGGGCCGTCGCATGAAACTGCGATACGTCAAGGAATCGGGTGCTGGTTCGGGTATGTTCGCGGGGGGCGACAATCCTGGGAGGAGTACGCATCATGGCGCTCGTTGATCCGCACGGGGGTGGCAGCCTGGCACCGCTGCTGCTCGAAGGCGAGGCACTGGCCGCCGAGCGGGCGCGCGCGCAGGCACTGCCGAGGCTTCAGGTCAGTTCGCGCGAGAAAGGCGACCTGATCATGATGGGCATCGGCGGGTTTACGCCATTGCAGGGATTCATGACGCGCGCCGACTGGCAGGGCGTGTGCGACGGCATGCACATGGCCAACGGGCTCTTCTGGCCGATCCCGATCACGCTGTCGGCCGACGCGGCCCAGGCCGGTGCGATCGCGGCGGGCGCCGACCTCGCACTGGTCGACCCGGACGACGGCTCGCCGCTGGCGACGATGAAGGTCACCGAAAAATACGCGATCGACAAGGCGCACGAATGCGCCACCGTCTTTCGCACCACCGACCCCGAGCACCCCGGGGTGCGGATGGTCATGGGACAGGGCGACGTCAACCTGGCCGGACCGGTGAAGGTGCTCTCCACGGGCGGCTTCCCGGAGAAGTACGGCGATCTCTTCAAGACGCCGGCGCAGACGCGCGCGCTCTTCGAATCGCTCGGCTGGTCGAAGGTGGCTGCGTTCCAGACGCGCAACCCGATGCATCGCTCGCACGAGTACCTGGCCAAAGTCGCGATCGAAGTCAGCGACGGCGTGCTGGTGCATTCGCTGCTCGGTGCGCTCAAGCCCGGCGACATCCCGGCAGAAGTGCGCACGCAGGCCATCGGGGTGCTGGTCGACGGCTACTTCCAGAAGAAGACCATCGTGCAGGCCGGTTATCCGCTCGACATGCGCTACGCCGGTCCGCGCGAGGCGCTGCTGCACGCGCTGTTCCGGCAGAACTACGGTTGCTCGCACCAGATCGTCGGGCGCGACCACGCCGGCGTGGGCAGTTACTACGGGCCGTTCGACGCGCACCACATCTTCGACGAGATCCCGAAGGGCTCGCTGCAGACGCAGCCGATGAAGATCGACTGGACCTTCTGGTGCTACCGATGCGGCGGCATGGCCTCCGCGCGCACCTGCCCGCACGACGACGCCGACCGGTTGCTCGTCTCGGGCACCAAGCTTCGCAAGTGGCTCTCCGAGGGGTCGGAGGTACCGGCAGAGTTCAGCCGGCCCGAAGTGCTGACCGTGCTCAGGAAGTATTACGAAAGTCTCGCCGCGGAAGATCGCGTCGAGGTCAGGATGACCGGGCATTCGGCGCGCTGAAGCCATCCGGTCGAAACCATCACACCCACGATCGTTCGCGGAGGAGTTCAAACGATGCTTAGCGCCAATCCGTTTGCCGGGCTGTCGGCGTCGCTGTCGCCCGGGTTCATGCAGTGGTACGTCGTCGTCATGTTCCTGCTGGTCATCGCGGGAACGCTGTTCGATGTCGTGCACAAGGGGAGTGCTGCTTACTTCTTCGAGAACATGCGCAGGTCCAGGTCGAAGGCGACGCGCCAGGTCGGCGGAGGCGAATTCGTCTCGATTGCCGTGCAGACGGCCGTCGTGGATGTGCTGGCCTCGGGCGAGTTCTGCAACCAGCGCCGGCGCGTTGCGCACCTGCTCGGCATGTACGGGTTCGTGTTCTACGTGCTCGCCACCGCGGTACTGGCCTTCGATGCGTCGGCCGGCGCATTCTGGGCGACACTCTGGTGGCTCGGGGCCCTGATGATCTGCGTCGGCGGCTACTGGTTCTGGTTCTTCATTCGCGTCGACGTCGCTGCGGAGGGACACTCACCGTTCAGACTCGTCAAGGCCGACCTGTTCATCCTCTCGCTGCTGGCCAGTGCGACGCTCGCCCTGATCTGGGCGGTCGCGGGTGGCGGCAACGGCGTGCTGTTCTGGCTGTACATTCTGGCCACGACGGTGCTGTTCGCCGGGGTCCCCTGGTCGAAGTTCGCGCACATGTTCTTCAAGCCTGCGGCCGCGATGGAAAAGCGCCTGTCCAGGGCCAACGGAACGGCCCAGAACCTGCCGACGCAGACGCGCGACGACCCCGAGCAACAGAAGAGACACTCGATGGAACTGCTGCTCGACGCGCCGATGGACATGGGTCTGGGCATCAAGCGCGAAGCACCGCGCCACTATTGACAACCGGGAAGCACTGCGCAATTTCCTCTGGATCAGATAAGGAGCTGGACGAATGCCAACCTTCGTCTATATGACGAGATGCGACGGATGCGGACACTGCGTCGACATCTGCCCCTCGGACATCATGCACATCGACAAGACCTACCGGCGCGCCTACAACATCGAGCCGAACATGTGCTGGGAGTGCTTTTCCTGCGTCAAGGCCTGTCCCCAGCACGCGATCGACGTGCGCGGATATGCCGACTTCGCCCCGTTGGGACACAGCGTGCGCGTCGACCGGGACGAACGAAAGGGCACGATCGCCTGGCGGATCAAGTTCCGCAACGGCACGGAGAAGAACTTCCTCTCGCCGATCACCACCAAGCCCTGGGGCCAGGCGATTCCGAAGCTCGCCGAGGTTCCGCCGCCGCCCAGGGAGATGCGCAACAGCGAACTCCTCTACAACGAACCGAAGTACGTCCGGCTCGACGACGGCGGTCTGCGCACCCTGCAGGATGCAGGCCTGAAACTGAAGAAAGGCGTGTACTACTGATATGGCCTACCAAACCATCATCGAAGACGGCATCGACATTCTCGTGGTCGGTGCGGGGCTGGGCGGCACGGGAGCGGCCTGGGAGGCGCGTTTCTGGGGCCAGGACAAGAAGATCGTCATCGCCGAGAAGGCGAACATCGATCGTTCGGGTGCGGTCGCCCAGGGCCTGTACGCGATCAACTGCTACATGGGCACGCGCTGGGGGGAGAACCAGCCGGAGGACCACGTGCGCTACGCCCGCATCGACCTGATGGGCATGGTGCGCGAGGACCTGGCGTTCGACATGGCCCGTCACGTCGACTCCACGGTGCATCAGTTCGAGGAGTGGGGCCTGCCGATCATGAAGGACCCGAAGACCGGACGCTATCTGCGTGAAGGCCGGTGGCAGATCATGATCCACGGCGAATCCTACAAACCCATCGTGGCCGAGGCAGCCAGGAAATCGGCCGACAAGGTCTTCAACCGCATCTGCGTCACGCACCTGCTGATGGACGAAAGCCGCGAGAACCGCGTGGCCGGCGCCGTCGGGTTCAACGTGCGCACCGGCAACTTCCATGTCTTCAAGGCGAAGACGGTGATCTGCGGCGCGGGCGGCGCGTCCAACATCTTCAAGCCGCGCTCGGTGGGCGAAGGCGCCGGGCGCACCTGGTACGCACCGTGGTCGTCGGCGTCCGCCTACGGCCTGCTGATCAACGCGGGCGCCAAGATGACGCAGATGGAAAACCGCATCGTGCTGGCCCGCTTCAAGGACGGGTACGGCCCGGTTGGCGCCTACTTCCTGCACCTGAAGACGTACACCCAGAACGGCATGGGCGAGGAGTTCGAATCGAAGTGGTGGCCGGACCTGCAGAAGATGGTCGGCAAGGAATACCTCGATCCCGAAGCGTCGCATCTGACGCATCGCCCGATCCCGACCTGCCTGCGCAACCACGCAATGATCAGCGAGATCAATGCCGGCCGCGGCCCGATCCACATGGTGACGATGCGCGCCTTCCAGGATCCGCACCTCGAGGAAGTCGGCTGGGAGAATTTCCTGGGCATGACCGTCGGGCAGGCGGTCCTGTGGGCCGCCACCGACGTCGACCCGAAGAACGAGAACCCCGAACTGACCACCTCCGAGCCCTACGTGATGGGCTCGCACGCGACCGGCTCGGGCGCCTGGTGCTCGGGCCCCGAGGACGTGTCGCCCCCCGAGTACTTCTGGGGCTACAACCGCATGACGACGATCGAAGGTCTTTTCGGGGCCGGCGACACGGTCGGCGGCACGCCGCACGCGTTCTCGTCGGGCTCGTTCACCGAGGGCCGGCTGGCCGCGAAGGCCGCCTGCAAGTACATCGACGACGGCAAGGCCGACGGCATCGTCGTCTCGCAGGCGCAGATCGGACGTCTCGAAAAGGAAGTGTACAGGCCTCTCGAGCACTACCGGATCTACCGCAATGCGGTCGTTGCGGGCAGCGTCAATCCGCACTACATCAACCCCGAGCAGGGACTGGACCGCCTGCAGAAGCTGATGGACGAGTACTGCGGCGGGGTGACAGCCAGCTACATGACCAACGAGAAGCTCCTGCACATCGGCCTGAAGAAGCTCAGGATCATGGAGGAAGACCTCGAGAACCTGGCCGCCGCGGATTCGCACGAACTGCTGCGTGCGTGGGAACTGAAGCACCGTCATCGCGCCGCCGAATGCGTCACGCACCACACGCTGTTCCGCAAGGAGACGCGCTGGCCCGGCTACTACTACCGCGGCGACTACCTGAAGCTGGACGACCAGAACTGGCACGTGCTGACCGTTTCGCGGCGCGACCCGAAGACGGGCGAGTACACGATGGAGAAGGCGCCCTGCTATCACCTGGTGGGCGACGAGCAATAGCAGGATCGCCGGCGACACGCGTGAACATCATCGAGAAGGCCGACGAAGAGATCCTGGCGCTGGCTGCGCCCCTGTGGCGCGACCTCGTCAGGTACTCGAACGAAGGCAAGTACGGCGAGTTCTCGAGGAACTTCTCCGGTTCACTGGCGCGCGCCATGGACCAGGTCGCCGCCGGCCACCAGTTCGCGCACAGCGAACTGGCGCGGAATCTGTCCGACCGGTTCGACGCATTGGGCATCATCCGCCGCGGCGAACACGTGACCGTTCTTTACCGGCAGCGCAGCACCTCGAAGCCCGGAGAATGGCTTGGCCGCCTCGTGCTCGGCTACGAGGACGGACAGGTCAGGATCTTCGGTGCATCCATCTTCTGATCACCTCGTCGGAATCTGACGTGAACCAGATCATCCAGGCCGGCAAATTCGTGGAGTTGAGCTACAAGGTCGCCGACAGGAAGACCGGGCACATCCTGACCCGTGTCGAGTTCCCGCTCGGTTACGTCCATGGCCACACCGAGATCCTGGCCCCATCGGTCCATGCGCGGCTCGAAGGCCGGTCGGCCGGCGACGTCATCGATGTGGCGATCGACGGCAACCAGATTTTCGGCCCCCGGGACGAATCGCTGGTCTTCACCGATCGGATCGAGAACGTGCCCGAGGAATATCGGCAGGTCGGTGCGTCGATCCTGATGGAAAACGACGCAGGCCAGACCCGCAGTTTTCTCGTGACGCACATGGACGACGAGACGCTGACGGTCGACGGCAACAATCCGCTTTGCGGCAGAGAGGTCGTCTTCACGCTCGAGATACTGACGGTGCGCGACGCAGGCAGCGACGAGATCGAGGGCAACGGGGCAATCGCCCCCCGCCCGGACATCGACCCCAGGCTGCTGCGACCTGTCTGAGCAGCGAGATCGAACAGCGCAGGACGGCCCGGGCGCAAGCGCTTGCGGACACCGTCCTGACTTCACGGCGAAAGGAGGCAGAACATGAGCGAGCAGCAATCCCCCAAGGCCCCGGTTCCCGATGGTCGTTCGCGTTTCGTGACGACGCGCGCGAAGCCGCCAACCGAAAAGGGGTTCATCGGCTTCGAGACCATCTGGGAGCCGTTCCAGAAGGAAGCCGAATACCAGACGCCAAAACAGCCGTAGGCCCGGAGGGGCGCGCCAGCGCTACTGGAACGCGACTTCGTCGAAGCTGCGCAGCTTGCGGCTGTGCAGTTCGTCGGCACGCTGGCGGCGCAGCAGGTCGATCGCACGCACGCCAATGCGCAGGTGCTGCTCGACACGCTCGCGATAGAACTGGTCGGCCATGCCCGGCAGCTTGATCTCGCCGTGCAATGGCTTGTCGCTGACGCACAGCAGCGTGCCGTACGGGATCCGGAAGCGAAAGCCGTTGGCGGCAATCGTCGCGCTCTCCATGTCGAGCGCGATCGCGCGGCTCTGGCTGAAGCGGCGCATCGGCGTACCGTGCGGCAGCAGCTCCCAGTTGCGGTTGTCGGTGCTGGCCACGGTGCCGGTGCGCATCACGCGCTTGAGCTCGTAGCCGGTCAGCTGCGTCACCTCGGCCACTGCCGATTCGAGGGCGATCTGCACCTCGGCCAGTGCCGGCAGCGGTACCCATGGTGGCAGGTCCTCGTCGAGCACGTGATCCTCGCGCACGTAGCCGTGTGCGAGCACGTAGTCGCCGAGTTGCTGCGTCGTGCGCAGCCCGGCGCAATGACCGAGCATGATCCACGCTTGCGGCCGCAACACCGCGACGTGATCGGTGATCGTCTTCGCGTTGGCCGGGCCGACGCCGATGTTGATCATCGTGATGCCCGATCCGTCCTCGCGGATCAGATGGTAGGCCGGCATCTGCGGCAGCCTCCCCGGCGCCGGATGCTGCCCTGCGGCAGCCGATGGGCCCGGCGCCCCGGACGCTTGCCCGCCCGGGACGGCACTTCCTGCCGGCGCCGCGCGGCGCGTCACGACGTTACCCGGCTCGACGAACGCCGAATAGCCGTGCGCGGCCGGCGCGGCCTCGGTCATCAGCGCGTGACCGAGCCGCACGAACTGGTCGACGTAGAACTGGTAGTTGGTGAACAGCACGAAGCTCTGGAAGTGCACCGGCTCGGTCGCGGTGTAGTGGCGCAGCCGGTGCAGCGAATAGTCCACGCGCGGCGCCGTGAACAGCGCCAGCGGATGCGGCACGCCCGAGCGCGGCACCCAGGTGCCGTTGGCAATGCCGTCGTCCATCGCGCCCAGGTCCGGCAGGTCGAACAGGTCGCGCATCAGGCGCCGCCGCGCGGCGTCGATCGACCGCTCGATGTGCTCCTGGCCGGCCATCGCGAAGTGCACCGGAATCGGCGTCTTTCCGGTGCCGACCTCGAGCGGCACCCGGTGGTTCGTCAGCAGCAACCGGAACTGCTCGAGGTAGTAGCGCCCGAACAGATCGGGGCGCGTCAGCGTCGTCTCGTAGGTACCGGGGCCGGCGACGAACCCGTAGCTGAGCCGCGAGTCGGCGCGCGCCACCGTCTCGGTGCGGATACGCACGAAGGGGTAGAACGCATGCACGCGATGTGAAGGATCCTGGCCCGCCACGAATCGCTGCACGGCGTCGCGCAGCCAGTCCACACCGGCCTCGTAGATCGCGACGACCTGCGCCAGCGCCGCGGCCGGGTCGTCGTAGCGCTGCGGCGGGAAGAACGGCGGATTGCCCACGGCCGACACGCGCTGTCCGGGCGGATCGGGCGTCACGCCCGCTTCCCGACCGGCCGCACGGCGGGCTCCCCGCGCCTGTGCGCAAACCTTCCCGAAAGGCTGCCATCCGGATGAGCGCGTCTCATTCGAGCGTCCTGATTTCGAACTCGCAGGCGTCCAGGTCGGCCAGGATCCAGGTCGGCGGCGCGTTCAATCCTGCCACCGTGCCTGGATTGACCAGCCAGGTCGTGCCGCCCGCAATGGTCGCCTGTCGCGTCACCGACGCGTCGTGCGAGTGCCCGCAGCAGACGATCTCGTAGTCGCCGGTGCAGGCGATTCCCCGCGCGTAGTGCGGGTAATGGGTTGCGAATATCCGCCGGCCGCCGAGCTCGAGCTCGGCGTCGGCCCCGTGATAGACGAGCAGCCCGCCGGAGCGCGCGCAGACCCGGTGCAGCGCCATCGCGTCGCCGAGGTTGTTGCCGTGCACCGTGTGCACCGGCAGCCCCAGTGCGAGCAGCGGCCTGAGCGTGTGCGCGCCGATCAGGTCGCCGCAGTGGACGACCGCCTGTGCTCCGGCGTGCCTTGCGGCCGACACCGCTGCCGCGAGCAGCGGCGCACGATCGTGGCTGTCCGAGACGATGCAGATCCTCATCGTGGACGCCATGGCGCCCGGCAGCCGGACAGCGCATCCGTGCACGCGGACAGGTCGTCGTCACGTCGCTCCACCGGCATCGAGACGATCTCGCGCCCGGCATCGGGAGAATCGGGGATCCGTTCACTCATCGGCTCACCTCGCCTGCGGATTCGATGATAGATTGTCTGACGGAAAGCGCCGCCATTCTATCCGCGGCCCCGAATCCGGCAGAGGGCGCGGCATTCCGGACCCGGCGCGCCAGGCAGCAGGCAACACCCACGATGTCACGCGCACTCACGGTCTCGAGAGCAGCGCAGCTGGTCGGCGTCCCCAGGGCCGTGCTGCAGCGGATGATCCGCGCCGGCGAACTGGCCCAGTCCGACGGACTGATCGACATCGACGCGTTGCTGCAGGCATTTCCGGACGCGCGCCTCGAGGATTCCGGGATGCTCGAGAAGGCCGTCCGGATCCGCGAGGAGTCGTTCGGCCGAAGGGTGCGCGACTTCGTACTGCCGTCGCCGGAACTGCTCTCCCAGCGCCTGTTCGCCCAGAGCCAGGAGCTGGCCGAACTGCGCCGTCACCTGCAGGCGTACCACGCGCTGGTGGCGGCGACGATCGAGTGTCTGGCCACGCGCCCGGCACCGCCGGATCTCGCCGACGAGGCGCGCCGGCGGCTCGAACAGGGGCTCGCCCGGGTATTGGGCAGCGAATCCGACAACCGTCTCGAAGCCATGACCGACATGTTGAAAGTGGTTTCCGCAAACGTGGTGATCCGCCCCAGCGGGCGCGAGTTTCTCGTCCAGGGCAACGACAGCATCCTGCAGGCCGGCCTGAAGGCCGGGCTCGGACTGAATTACGGCTGCGCCGGCGGCAACTGCGGCCTGTGCAAGGGGCGGCTGGTGTCGGGCCAGACGCGCCAGATCCTGCACACCGACTACCACCTGTCGGCAGCCGAGCGCGCGCAAGGTTACCTGCTGCTGTGTGCGCACACCGCGGTCAGCGACCTGGTGATCGAAACGCTCGAGGCGGGCAGTCCGACCGACATCCCCGAGCAGGAACTGGTGGCGCGGGTGCGCGCGCTCCAGCGGCTCGGACCGAACACGATGCTGCTGCACCTGCAGGCGCCGCGCAGTTCGCGTCTGCGCTTCCTTGCCGGCCAGGGTGCCACGCTCGCGCTCGCCAATCGGGGCGGAGACCTGCAGGCGACCTGGCCGATCGCGAGTTGCCCCTGCGACGATCGCAACCTGCACTTTCACGTGGCGCGTGACCCCGGTAGCGCACTCGCCGAGCGCCTGTTCGCCGGCGCAGTGACGGTCGGTGACACGCTGGGGGTGCACGGGCCGCGCGGCGACTTCGTGCTCGGTGTCGACGTGCCGCCACGTGCCGCATTCCTTGCCTGCGACACCGGCTTCGGCCCGGTGAAGAGCCTGATCGAGCACGCGATGGCCGCGGAAGCCGTCGAGCATTTTTCGCTGTACTGGCTTGCAACGCGCCCGGACGGCCACTATCTCGACAACCAGTGTCAGGCCTGGACCGACGCGTTCGACGAGTTCGACTATCATCCGGCGCTCGACGACGACGCCGCGCGCGGCGCGTCGCGGGTGGCGAAGCGCGCCCTCGACGATGGCGACCCCGCGGCCAGCCGCTACTTCATTGCAGGCCCGCATGCGTTCGTCGACGCCGCGGCACGCGGCCTGCTCGACGCCGGTGCGCCCGCCCACAGCGTGCGCGCACTGGCCTGCTGACTGCACCGGCAAACTCCGACAGCGATGAGCGCAGCACTCGACTTCCTCGTCAAGGCCCGCCCCGAAGCGATGGGGCACTACTTCGCGTTCCTGAAGGACGCGGGCAGGCAGCTCGATCCGAAGACGCGCAACCTGATCTCGGTGATCACCAAGGTCCATTCGCAGACCGAGCGTGGTCTGAAGCAATACGTCAAGCGCGCGCTGCGCGAAGGCGCCACGCCTGCCGAGGTGATCGATGCGCTGTTGATGGCGTTTCCGGCACTCGGGCTGGCAAAAATAACCTGGGCGGTCGACGTGATGCTGTCGATGCAATTGCCGGAGCTCGACCCGGGTGCGCCGGCCGGAGAAGCGGCGCGGTGGCACGACCTGGCGCCCGAGGCCGAGTTGCCTGTCGTCGGCGCGATCCGCGTGGAGTGCGACGGACGCGCACTGTTCGTCGCACGCGGCCCTGCGGGGCCGAACGCCTTCGACAGTCGCTGCCCGCACCAGGGCACCGACATTCCCGAACTCGCGCTCGAGGCCGGCACGCTCACCTGCCCCGGGCATGGCTGGGTCTTCGACCTCGCCAGCGGCGCGTGCGTGCGCAACGGCACACTCGCGCTGACCCGCTACCCCACGCGGGTCGAGAACGGGCAGGTGCTCGCCTATTGGTGAATCAGGACTGCTGGAGGACCCGATGCCGTATTTCGTGTTCCGCAGGACCGGCCTGGCCGGCCTGCCCGAGCGCCTGGCCGAGGCACCCGCTTATCGCGAGGCCAGGGCGATCCTGCGTGAACTGCGCGCGCGCGAGGGCGGCGACGCATCGGCGATCCGTATGGTGTTTGCCGCCAACGAATTCGAGGCGGCCGACCTGCTGGCGCAGCCGCGCGAACCGGATCCGTCGCTGTACGGCGCGGATGACTGAGAATCCGCCGATCCTTCGGCGACGCCTGCACATCCGCGTCGGTACCGATCGCCGCGCCGCCAGCCATGCCGCCACCCGACGAGGACGCCTTCCGCCTGCGACGCGAAGTCGCGCTCGGTCATCGTTGCCCGTTCGAGCGCGCGCTGCTGGCACGTTGCGCAGCCTGCAGCCGCGCGCGCCCGATCCTGCTGGCCGAACGCGAAGCGATCGGCTGCGATGCCCGGGCCGCCAGCGCGCGATGCACCGCGTATCTCGATCGGCTGCGCGTGGCGTCGCGCTTCGCTTTGCGCGCGGATCCTGCGGTGCCCTGGACGTTCTCCAGGGAGATCCGCGCCCAGTGCGGCGGGCTGATCGGCCTGCATGAAGCCCTCGATGGCGACGAGCGCGCCGACGCCGGTGCCGGCCCGGCCGACACCGACGCGCTGATGCAACGCGCGCTGCAGCGCTACCGTGCGCTCGACGAGATGCCGTGGTCGCGCATCATCCGGGCGGTGATTCGCCACGAGCCGCGGCGACGAGCGCCGCGCTGAACGCCATGACCCCGGGCGCTGCGGCCTCGCGCCACGCCGTGAGCAGTGCGTGTGCCTGTGCAAGCCAGTGCGCGCGCTGCGCCTGCACCACATCGGCGAGCACGGCCGCCGCGCCGGCGCTGTCGGCCGCGGCACCGCGCCAGCGAAGGTAGCCGGCGCGCAGTTCCGGGGCGAGCAGACCGCGCATGCCCTCCAGGTTGGCGAACCAGAAGTGGATCGACGCCCGTTCGTTGCGCTCGAGCAGGGCCGGAAGCGTCGAGTCGCAATCGGCGAACAGGTCGCGTATCGCCCGGGCCACGCGCTCGCTGCGCTGATCGTCCAGCGATCCGAGCATGCTCTCCCACTGCGGGCCGAGCTGCACGGCGGCGCGCCGCTCCCCCAGTTCGTGCAGGATCAGGGTCTCGGTCTCGGCCGCTGCGATGCGATCGAGCGCGGCCTCGCGATCGTCGCCCACCTGCCAGGCATCGGCGGCGGCGCACAGGCCTTCGGCCGACGGCCGCTGGCGCGTCAGTTCCAGGCGCGTGCCGAGCCAGCGCCGCAGGACATCGCGCCGCACGAGAACCTGGTCGCCGCGAGTGGCGGCCATCGGCGGATTCAGCCCGCGCGCGTGCTCGCGTCCGGTGACCACGATGCTGGCGCCCTCGCGCGTCTGCGACTCGATGCGCTCGGCCAGCACGAACTCGGGGCGACGATAGCTGGCCAGGCCGGCCGCGTAGACCAGCCCGTGCGCAGCGAGCCGGGCATTGGCCGCCGCCTCGTCGAAGGCGTCGACGCCGCCGCCGATCGGCAGCGCATCGAAACGCGCATCGGCCTGCCCCGCGAGCGACTGCCAGTGCGCCTCGCGTGTCGCGATCCAGTCGCCGACCTCGGCGCGATCGGGCATCCGGTCGAGCGGCAGGTCGCGCTCCCAGCGGAAGAACTCGCGCATCTGCAGCAGGTAGATGCACATCGAGAGGTCCTGCGCGTGCACCGCGTCGGCGAGGTCGCAGTTGCGCTGGACCGCCGCGGCCAGCTCCTCGATGCCGGGCATCGGCGCGATGCCCTAGGCGACGTAGCGCTTGCTGGCGCGGCGCCGGCCCGGTCTGGCCTTCTGGATGATGACACCGCGGACCGCCGACAGATCGGCGATCGGGATCTCGGGCCAGGCAGGGTTGAGCGGACGCAGCAACCAGTTGCCGGTCGGGCCGCGCGCGAGCTGTCGAAAGACCCAGTCGTCGTCGCAGCGCGCAAGAACGAAGGAGCCGTCGGTCGCCAGGCCGTCGGGCTCGATCACGATGATCTCGCCTTCGGCGAACTCGGGCAGCATCGAATCGCCGAGCACCATCAGCGCGAACGATTCGCCCGACGAGCAGCCGTCGCCACCTTCCTGCCCGTCGGCCGCAGCCGGGCCGAGCGCCTCGATACGGATCGGAAAGATCCGCTTCGAACCGCCGGATCGGTGTGCGTCCAATGCCTGCTCAGATGTAGAGCTGGATGTCGGCCGAGCCGGCGAAGCCGAGAAAGGCGGTCGCGCCGGCGAACTCGATGCCGTCGATGAACTCCTCGCGTCGGAACTCGAACAGGTCGACGGTCATCTGGCAGGCGATGAACTTGACGTCGGCCTCGAGACACAGCGAGCGCAGTTCCTCGACGGATGCCACGCCCTTGGCCTTCATCTTGTTCTTCATCATCATCGTCGCCATCGCCTCCATGCCCGGCAGCGCCTGCACGAGCACCGGCATCGGCACCGGCATCGGCATCGCGGGATTGCCCAGCGGGCTGACCCGGATGCCGCTCACGTCCTTGCGCAGCAACGAAAGACCATAGAAGGTGCAGAACACCTGCACCTCGTATCCGAGCGCCGCCGCCGTCGAAGACAGGATCAGCGGCGGGTACGCCCAGTCGAGCGTCCCCTTGGTGGCGATGATCGCCATCTTTTTCGGTCCCATGCGTCTGCCTCTGTCGGATGTCCGTTGAGATCGCGTCGACGGCGGCCTGGCAGCCTGCGCCGGCCTATTTCTTCTTGATCAGGAACACGTAGCTGCCGCCTTCCTCGGCGGACTGCAGCAACTCGTTGCCGGTCTGCCTGGCGAAGGCTTCCATGTCCTTCACCGAACCGGAATCAGTCGAGGTGACGCGCAGCACCTGCCCCGATGTCAGGTCGTTCAGCGCCTTCTTGGTCTTGATGATCGGCAGCGGACAGTTCAGGCCGCGTGCGTCGAGTTCCTTGTCGATGTTCATCGTCGATGCTCCCTTCGTTGATCGATCGGCGTTGGTCGCCGCCGGGCGCGGCCACTCGGCCACCCGCCCGAGCCTACCCGATAATTACGCACGCCTGCCGCAGCGGCGTCCATACCCTCGTCGGGTAAGCGAGCCGCTGGCGGTTCGACCCGCTCAGTATCCGCCCTTGCCGAAGGGCTTGGTCAGGCCGGCCACGCGCGGCCCCTGCCGGGCCGGCTGGTTCGGAAAGAGCTCATAGAGCTTCGTCTTCCAGTCGGCGCCCGGATGAGCCTCTTCGAATTCCTTGACCATCGCACGGAAATTCGGCGTGTGGCCTTCGTCCCGAAAGCGCTCGCGCAGCCAGGCGATCACCAGCCAGTGGTCGTCGGTGAGCGAGATCCCTTCGGCCTGCGCGATCGCACGCGCGGCCTCGTCGCTGTAATCGGGTTCCAGCAGGAAGCCTTCGTCGTCGGCCTGCACCTCGACGCCGTTGATCAGGTACCCCAATGTCCGTCCCTCGTCGCGTGGGATTCAGAACCGCCAGCCGAACGCGACGCCCAGCGTGTTCTGGTGCATACGCAGGTCGGCGCTGCCACCGCCCATCATCATCGGCAGCGGGCCGCTGACGGTCTTCTCGAACGCGTGCATGTAGGCAACGCTCACCTCCTTGCCGCCGCCGAGCTGCCAGGTCGCGCCCAGCGTGAGATGCGTCTCGACGACACCCGGCGCGAGGATGTTGAAGAACACCTCGTTCGACGGGATCGGCTGGCGCCCGGTGCTCAGCCCGCCGCGCAGCGTCAGCGCGTCGTTCATCGCGTAGCTGGCGCCGAGCTTGTAGACCGTCATGTCACGCCAGCCGAATCCCGGTCCGCCCCTGGCGCCAAGCGGCATCGCCGACGCACCGGTGCCTCCCACCGACGCAATGCCGCTGTAGTCGATCTGCTGCACGTCGGCGGCAATCGTGAGCTTCGGCGTCGCCTTGACCGCGATGCCCACGCCGTAGTTCGCCGGGATGTCGAAGTCACCCTGGTCCGGGAACAGCCCGGCGTAGTCGCTGAAGCGCCCCATCTTCGTTTTCGTCTGGTAAGTCGCGCCCAGCGTCACCATGTCGCTCATGCGGCCGACCCAGCCGATGCGCACACCCCAGCCCGACGAGGCGTCTTCGCCCTTGTTGGTCAGCTTCGTCGGATCGGACGACATCATGCCAAACGGCTGCAGCCCGTACGCCGAGAAGCGCTGATGCGCCAGGTTCAGCGCGATGCCGACGGCATGGTCGGGCGCGATCCTGTAGGCCACCGACGGCGAGATGAACAGCTGCGTGAGGTCGACGCCGGTCGTGCCGGTGACGCCGAATGCCGAGAACGGCGACTTCTCGTAGGTGGTGTTCATTCCGCCGTTGCCGTAGACGCTCACGCCGATCGCGAGGTTCGGGTTGACCATCCGGTTGTAGCCGAAGTCCGGCATGAAGAACTTGTCGCGCCCGTCACCGTCATAACGGCCGTTCAGTCCGGCGCCATTGCCGCTGATCGTGCTGTCGCGAGCCGGCATGAACACGTCGAGCCCCACGTCCATCCGGTTGCCGACGAAGGCCATGCCGGCCGGGTTGGTCGCGGCGGCCATGGCGTCCTGTGGCAGCGCGATGCCGACGCCGGCCATGGCCTTCGATTTCATGCCGTAGCCGTGCGAGAGGTAGCCGTTGGTTGCGTGACCGAGGGCGGGCACCAGGCCCGCCGCCACCATCAATGCGATCCGATCGATCCTGAACTTCACGATGTCTCCCCCGCCTTGTTGTCGTCTGCAGCACGGGCCCGTCCCCGCGACCATCGTCATGCATGTTCCGGCGCGGCCCGAAGCGCGTCCATAACCCTCATGATAGGCACGGTATTACCTGAATGGGGTATGGAGTATTCGCTCAGGCATTCGGCCGGGTTTCGAAGCCTGCGAACTCGCCGCAGGCTGCCCCCACGTCGACACGGGCGACACGCGCGGCCGGCGGCCCTTGCCCCGCCCAGCGAATCAGATCTTCGACCGCCGCTGGCTCGCCGGCAACCACCGCCTCCACCGAACCGTCGCTGCGGTTGCGCACCCAGCCGGTCAGGCCGCGGCGCCGGGCCTCGCGCGCCAGCGATGCGCGAAAGCCCACACCCTGCACCAGACCGTGGATCGCCAGCCTTCGCTGCATGACGGCGCCTTCCCCGGCGGTCAGCGCACAACTCGCGCGACGGCGCGCGCACGGGTGGCCAGCACCACGGCGATGCCACCGAGCACGGCAACCGACGCGGCCAGCAGCCGGGAAGTGAGCGGCTCGGACAGCATCAGCACGCCGCCGATCGCCGCGATCGGCGGCACCGACAGCTGGACCGTGGCGGCGCGCATCGCCGAGAGTCCGCGCAGCGCCGCGTACCAGATCACGTAGCCGATCCCGGACGTCAGCGCGCCGGAGGCGACCGCCAACGCCACACCCGCGGCGTCGGCATGCGCCGCCGCGACCGCGACGAGCGACAGCGCTGCCGCCAGCGGCACCGCCCGGGCGAAGTTGGACGCCGTCGCAGCCAGCGGATCGGCGATTCCGCGGCCACGCAGCGAATAGACGCCCCAGGCAGCCCCGGCCAGCGCCATCGAGGCCGCGCCCACCGGCGCGGGCGCGGCGATCCCCGGGGACACCAGATAGACGAGCCCCGCGATCGCCGCCGCCAGGCCGCCCCAGGCCGCCGGCGCGAAGCGCTCGCCGGCGCGCAGGCCTGCGCCCAGCATCGTGAGTTGCACCGCGCCGAACAGGATCAGCGCGCCGGTGCCGGCGGGCAGGCTCAGGTAGGCGAACGAGAACAGCGCGACATAGGCGAACAGCATCGCCGCCGCCAGCCAGTCGACGCAAGGCGCAGCGCCCTGCGGCCGTGGGCGCAAGCGCACGATCAGCGCCAGCGCAAGCGACCCCGATGCCAGCCGGATCGATCCGAAGCTGGCGGGATCGATCCGCGCCTGGGCAAGCGCGAGCCGGCACAGCAGCGAATTCGCCGCGAAGGCGAGCATCGCTGCGCCGGTGAGCAGGAGGGTTCGCAGCGTCGACACGGTTGGCGGCCATCATCGCACCGCCGTGCGCATGCTGTCATCAACCCGGTAACCGCTTCCGGTGCGCGGCCGGGGACGCGGCCGGCGACTGCGCTGTCGACACCTCCCGGCACGCGCCAGCCTTGCCGACCAGAGCCCGAACGCACTACGATGCGGCGCCGATCCCGGCATCGCGAGCTGCAGATTCGTGAGCGCCCCGCAGACCCGACCCCCTGACCGCGACGCCGAGGCGGCGCGCGAGGGCTATCTGGAAGAAACCCGCTCGGCGCGGCTGTATGTCGAACTGGCCGCGATCGAATCCGAGGCGCACATCGCACGGATGTACCGCGACCTCTCCGGGATGGCGGCACGACAGGCCGCGCTGTGGGCCGACAGGCTGCGCGAGTCCGGTCAGGCGATTCCAGCCACGGCGCTTCCCGGCTGCCGCGCCCGTGCCGCGCTGCTGCTGGCGCGCCGCATCGGGATCCGGCCGATGCGCAGCGTCTTCGCCGCATTGAAGGTTCGTGGCCTGTCGGTGTATTCGGCGCCGCGCGGACCCGGCCATCCGAGAGTCACCCGCGTCGACGAGATCGGGCGGCGCCATCGCACCGGGGGCGGCAACCTGCGCGCCGCGGTGTTCGGCGTGAACGACGGCCTGGTGTCGAACGCCAGCCTGATCATGGGCATGGCGGGTGCCGCCGCCGGGCCGCGCACGCTGCTGCTCACCGGAGTGGCCGGTCTGCTCGCCGGCGCTTTCTCGATGGCCGCCGGCGAATACGTGTCGGTGCGCTCGCAGCGCGAGGTGTTCGAGTACCAGATCGGCCTGGAGCGGGAGGAACTCGACGAATACCCGCAGGCCGAAGCCGACGAACTCGCACTGATCTACGAAGCCAGGGGCATGCAGCGCGACGATGCGCGGCGGCTCGCGCGCACGCTGATCGCCGACCCGCAGCGCGCGCTCGATACGCTGGCACGCGAGGAACTCGGCCTGAACCCGGACGAGCTCGGCTCGCCGTGGGGCGCTGCCAGCGCGTCGTTTCTCGCGTTCGCGGCCGGCGCGATCATTCCGTTGCTGCCGTTCCTGCTCGGTGAGGGACAGCGGGCGTTCGTCGCGTCGATCGCGCTGGCCGCTGCGGCGCTGTTCGGCGTGGGCGCGACACTGTCGTTCTTTACCGGCCGCAGCGCATTCGTGTCGGGCATGCGGATGCTCGCGATCGGTGCGCTCGCAGGTGCAGCCACCTACGGGATCGGCAGCCTGGTGGGCGTCCGCGCGGCCTGAGCGCGTCTTCAGCGCTTTTCGGTCAGCATCGCGAAGTAGGTTTCGCGCGAGCTCTCGTACAACGCGTGCCGCATCTCGACCCAGCCCGCGACGTCGGCCTCGCGCAACGGCTTGGACAGGTAGTAGCCCTGGACCTCGTCGCAGCCCAGCCTGGCAAGGCAGCGCAGTTCCTCGAGCGTCTCCACGCCCTCGGCGACCACCTTCAGTCCGAGTTGTTTGCCCAGTTCGATCGTCGATCGGACAATGGCCAGGTTGCCCCGGTTGCGCTGGATTCCGGTCACGAACGAGCGGTCGATCTTCAGCTCGTCGACCGGCAACTGCTGCAGCTGCTTGAGCGTCGCGTAG
This sequence comes from Burkholderiaceae bacterium, assembly GCA_021463505.1. Classification (GTDB taxonomy): domain Bacteria; phylum Pseudomonadota; class Gammaproteobacteria; order Burkholderiales; family Burkholderiaceae_E; genus Zeimonas. Next base: position 29,219 of record JAJTYR010000017.1, read on the forward strand.
CCGGTGCCGAAATCGTCCACCGACAGCTTCACGCCGAGGCGCGCGATGGCACGCAGATTCTTCATCGCTGCCTCCGACTCGCTGACGACGCCGCTCTCGGTGATCTCGAGACACAGTCGCTTCGGATCGCTCGACGCCGCACGCAGCAGATCGAGCACTTCGCGGGCAAACCCGGGATTCTGGATGTCGAGCGCCGACACGTTGACCGACACGGTCAGGTCGAGCCCGGCCGCGGTGAGCGTGCGCGAGAAGCGTGCGCCGCACCCGACGACCCATCGGGTGATCTCACGCATGAAGCCGGTCTGTTCGGCGAACGGGATGAATTCGCTGGGAGGCACGCGCCCGCGCACCGGGTGATTCCAGCGCACCAGTCCCTCGAGGCCGGCGATCAGCCCGGTGCGCAGCGCGAGCTTGGGCTGGTAATCGAGCTCGAACTGGCCGCCCTCGAGCGCCGCGCGCATCTCGCCGAGCAGCGAAAGGTAGCTGCGCTGCACCTCGGCGCCATCGCCGTCGAACACGCGTTCGCCCGAGCGCGAGCGCTTGGCGCGATACATCGCCGAGTCGGCGTGGCGCAGCAACGTCACGTCGTCCTGGCCGTGATCGGGAAAGAGCGCGATGCCGATGCTGATACCGACGTCGATCAGCTGGTCGCCGTGGCGCAGCGGCGCCTTCATCGTTTCGATGACGCGCCGGCTGACCTCGCGCGCCGCCTCCACCCCGCCCGCCATCAGCAGCACGAACTCGTCGCCGCCGAGCCGTGCAACGGTGTCGCTGTCGCGCACGGTCGATCGCAGGCGACGCGCCACCTCCCCGAGCAGGATGTCTCCGGCCGCATGCCCGAGCGTGTCGTTGACCACCTTGAAACGGTCGATGTCGAGCAGCGCGATCGAGAATGCCGCATGGGCGCGTTGCGACACCTTCACCATGTGGCGGATCCGGTCGACCAGCAGCGCGCGGTTCGGCAGGCCGGTCAACGGATCGGACAGCGCCGACTCCCTGATGCGTCGTTCACGCGTTGCCGCCGACTCGACCAGCGCGTTGACCGACTCGATCACGGCACCGATCTCGTCGCGCACGCCGATCTCCAGCCGTTCGCGATCACCGGCATCCTCGACGCTGCGCTCGATCGTCTGCCGCACGCGCCCGAGCCGGCGCGCAGCCCGCCCACCCAGCCACCAGGCCAGCAGCGCCGCCGCCGCGGCATTGGCCACGCACATCGTCACGAGAACCGCCTGCGTGCGCCAGCCCAGCGGTCCGATCGCCCGGACGGCAAGCAGATACCCGACGCCCTGCACGGGCAGCATTCCGAGCGCGGCTGTCGCCGCGAAACGCACGCCCAGCCCCGCGCCGCGGCGAAACGCCGGGGTCGCGGACGACGGTTCGGCCGGACGGTCTGCGCGCATGCTGCACAGTCTGGGCCACCGGCAGCAGGCTCACCCTGCGCCTGCGCCGGACGGCGTGGCGCCGCCGACCAAAGCGCGTTGCGCTACAGCAACCCCATCTCGAGCTGGGCCGACTCGCTCATCATCTCGCGGCTCCACGGGGGATCCCAGACGAGCTCGACGTCGACGTCCGCGACATTCGGGATGCCCAGCAGCTTGGCGCGCGCTTCGTCGGCGATCAGCGTGCCCATGCCGCAGCCGGCGGCGGTGAGCGTCATGCGCACGTCGATGCGGAACGTCCCGCCGTCGAGCGCCTTGACGTCGCATCCGTAGACCAGCCCCAGGTTGACGATGTCGATCGGGATCTCGGGGTCGTAGCAGGTGCCCAGTTGCGCCCATGCGGCCTTTTCCACGGCCTCGACAGTGGTCGGCGGGCCGTCACCCACCCCCAGCGCGAGTTCCTCGGACGGATTGAGCTCGAGGCCGAGCGCATCGGCATGCCGGCCGTCGATGCGGTACAGGTTGCCGTCGACCATCACCGTGAAGGTGCCGCCCAGTTGCTGGCTGATGTAGCCGACGCGCCCCGCCTCGAGTGTCGTGGCCGTGCCCCAGGGCACCGCCACCGCCGGGCAATCGCGGGTCAGCGTGACTTCCTGGATGTCGCCGTGCCGGTAACCCATCGCATCTTCCTCATTCGGTCTTTGCCGCGGCAGCTTCGCCGGTCAGCGCGTTGTGCAGCGTGTGCCAGGCGAGCGTCGCGCACTTCACGCGCACCGGAAATTCGCGCACGCCGGCCAGGACTTCGAGTTTGCCGAAATCGCGCCCTTGCGGCGGCTCACCCGTGAGAAGCGCATGGAAATCCCGAAACAAGGCCTCGACCTCGTCGATCGTGCGCCCCTTGACCGCTTCGGTCATCAGCGAGGCCGATGCGGTCGAGATCGCACAGCCGTGCCCGACGAAGCTCGCCTCGTCGATCACGCCGTCCGTCAGGCGCACATACAGCGTGAGCTGGTCGCCGCACAGCGGGTTGTGGCCCTCGGCGACGCGGTCGGCGTCGTCCATCCTGTGGAAATTGCGCGGGCTGCGGTTGTGATCGAAGATCACCTCCTGGTACAACTCGCGCAGGTCGCCGTGGCCCAGGCTCATCTGCGCGCTCCCCCGAACATCTGCTGCGCCTTCGCCAGCGCGGCCACCAGCGCCGCGACGTCTTCCTCGTCGTTGTAGAGCGCAAACGAGGCGCGCGCCGTGCCCGGAATGCCGAAGCGCGTCATCACCGGCATCGCGCAATGGTGGCCGGCGCGGATCGCCACGCCGTCGGCATCGAGGATCGTGCCGAGATCGTGCGGATGGATGCCGTCGACCACGAACGAAAGGATGCCGGCCTTCTCGGGGGCGGTGCCGATCAGCCGCAGCCCGGGAATTCGCTGCGCTTGCTCGGTGGCATGCGCGAGCAACCGGTGCTCGTGTTCGGCGACGCGGTCGATCCCGATCGCCATCAGGTAGTCGATCGCCGCGCCCAGCCCGACCGCGCCGGCGATGTTCGGCGTGCCGGCCTCGAAGCGCTGCGGCGCATCGGCCCAGGTGCTTCGCTCGAAGCTCACGGTGCGGATCATGTCGCCGCCACCCTGCCAGGGTGGCATCGCCGCGAGAATCTCGCGCCGCGCGTAGAGCGCGCCGATGCCGGTCGGCCCGTAGAGCTTGTGGCCGGAAAACGCGTAGAAGTCACAGCCCATCGCCTGCACGTCGACCGCCTGGTGCGCCACCGCCTGTGCGCCGTCGACCAGCACTTTCGCGCCGGCCGCGTGCGCGTGCTCGACGATGCGCGACACCGGATTCACCGTGCCCAGCGCGTTCGAGACGTGAACCACCGACACCAGCCGCGTGCGCGGCCCGAGCAGCGCCTCGAACGCGTCGAACTGCAACTCGCCGCGCTCGTCGATCGGCACCACTTTCAGCAGTGCGCCGGTCTGCTCGCAGAGCAGCTGCCAGGGCACGATGTTCGAGTGGTGCTCCATACCGGTGAGCACGATCTCGTCGCCCGCCTTCAGGTTGGCACGCCCCCAGCTGCAGGCGACCAGGTTGATCGCCTCGGTGGTGCCGCGCGTGAAGACGACCTCGTCGGCGCTCGCCGCGTTGAGCAGCCGCCGCACGCGCTCGCGCGCCTGCTCGTACAGGTCGGTGGCGTGCTGCGACAGCCAGTGCACGCCGCGATGGATGTTGGCGTTCGACTCCCGGTAGAAGCGCCGCTCGGCCTCGATCACCGCCTCGGGCTTCTGCGTCGTCGCCCCGTTGTCGAGGTAGACCAGGCGCTTGCCGCGCACCGGTCGCGACAGGATCGGAAAATCGCGGGCGAGGTCCGCGGCGACCAGGGCGCGCCTGGCGGCACCGGCGGCAGGCGCGCCGGCGTCCGCACCGTGGGTCGGGACCGCAGTGGCCAACGCGTTCATGACAGTTCCTCGAGCAGTTCGCCGCCCGGCAGGCGCGCGCGGATCGATGCCGCGGCGCGTCGGCGCAGCGGCGCCAGCCGGATGCGCGCCAGCGCCTCGGTGGCGAAGGCGTAGGTGAGCAGGTTGCGCGCGTGCGCTTCGTCCAGGCCGCGCGAGCGCAGGTAGAACAGGCTCGCCTCGTCGATCTGACCGACGGTGGCGCCGTGCGCGCACTTGACGTCGTCGGCGTAGATCTCGAGTTCGGGTCGCGCATCGGCCTCGGCCTGCGGCGACAGCAACAGGTTGTCGGTGCGCTGCTGCGCGTCGGTGCGCATGGCGCCCGGCGCCACCACGATCCGGCCGGCGAACACGCCACGGGCTGCACCGTCGAGGATGCCCCGATAGAATTCGCGGCTCGTGCCGCGCGGGTGCGCGTGCTCGATGCGGGTGTGATGGTCGACGTGGCGGCGCCCGTCGACGTGAAACAGGCCGTTGAGCAGCGTCTCGCAGCCTTCGCCCTGGAAGCGGGTGACGATGTCGTTGCGCGCGAGCCGCGCGCCGAACGACAGCGAGTGCGAGTCGAACGCCGCACCCTGCGCCTGCGCCGCGTCGATCGTGGCGAGGTGGATCGCCTGCGCGGACTCCTGCTGCAGCTTCAGGTGCGTGACGCGCGCATCGGGTCCGGCCTCGATGCGGGTCACCGCGTTGGTCAGCGTGGGCGCTTCCTGCGTGCCGTCCGCAACCCCCAGGTAATGCTCGATCACGGTGGCCTGGGCGCCGGCTCCCGCGGCGATCAGGTTGCGCGGGTGGCAGGCGCCGCCGGACGTGGCAGCCACGAACACCAGGTGGATCGGCGCTTCGATCGCGACCCCGCGCGGCAGATGGATCCAGGCGCCGTCGGTGGCGAGCGCGGCGTTCAGCGCGGCCGGGCTCGCGCCATCCCCGGCACTGCCGAACGCGGCCTCGACCCGCTCGGGCGAGCGCGCCAGCGCCTGCGACAGCGAGCCCACCTGCGCACCGGCAGGCAAGCTGCCCGGGGCCGAGAGCGCCGGCACGAACACGCCGTCGACGAAGACGAGCCAGTGGCTGCCGGGCTCGTCGCGCCGCAGCTGCGCGACGGCTTCCTGCACGCCCTCGGGCGTCGCGCCGGCAGGCTGCGCGGCGACGAAGCGCTGCTGAGCCAGGAAGGCGAGCGAGGTGTGCCTGAAGCTCTCGATCCGGCTGGTCGGCCAGCCCTCGTCGGCGAAGCGTTCGATCGCGCGCTGGCGTAGCGCCGCCAGCCACGGCAAACCCGCGCCCGACAGCGTCGCGGCCTGCGCGCGAAACACCGCGAGCCAGGTGTCGACGTCGCTCATCGCGCGACCTCGCCTGCACCGGCCCGCGGGGTCGGTGCAGCCTCGCCCCTGACGGCCCTCGCCGGCGGCTTCGGCGCGTCGGACACCCAGGCGTAGCCACGCTGCTCGAGTTCGAGCGCCAGTTCCGGCCCGCCCGAGTGCACGATGCGCCCGCCCGAGAGCACGTGCACCTTGTCGGGCACGATGTAGTCGAGCAGCCGCTGGTAGTGCGTGATGACGATCATCGAGCGCTCCGGGCTGCGCAGCCGGTTCACGCCGTCGGCGACGATGCGCAGCGCGTCGATGTCGAGCCCCGAATCGGTCTCGTCGAGCACCGCCAGCTTCGGCTCGAGCAGCGCCATCTGCAGCACTTCGTTGCGCTTCTTCTCGCCGCCCGAGAACCCCTCGTTCACCGAGCGGTACAGGAACTCCTCGCGCATGCCTACCGCCTTCATCTCGGCCTTCACGCGTTTGAGGAAGTCCATCGCGTCGAGCTCGGGCAGCTTGCGGTGGCGGCGCACCGCGTTCACCGCGGCCTTCAGGAAATACGCGTTCGAGACGCCCGGGATCTCGACCGGGTACTGGAACGCGAGGAACAGGCCCTCGCGCGCGCGCTCCTCGGCGGGCAGCGCGAGCAGGTCCTTGCCGTCCCAGGCGACGCTGCCGCCCTCGACGCGGTAGCTGTCGCGGCCCGCGAGCACCTGCGCGAGCGTGCTCTTGCCCGAACCGTTGGGGCCCATGATCGCGTGCACCTCGCCCGGCTTCACCCCGAGGTTCAGGCCGCGCAGGATCTGCTTGCCGTCGACCGAGGCGTGCAGGTCTTTGATTTCCAGCATGTCGTTCTTCCTTTTCAGCCGACGCTGCCTTCGAGGCTCACGCCGAGCAGGTTCTGTGCCTCGACCGCGAACTCCATCGGCAATTCCTTGAACACTTCGCGGCAAAAGCCGCTGACGATCATCGAGACCGCGTCCTCGGCCGACAGGCCGCGCTGCATCGCGTAGAACAGCTGGTCCTCGCCGATCCGCGAGGTGGTCGCCTCGTGCTCGACCTGCGCCGACGGATGCCGTACCTCGACCGTCGGGAAGGTGTGCGCCGCACACTTGTCGCCGATCAGCAGCGAATCGCATTGCGTGTAGTTGCGCGCGCCCACCGCCTTCGGCGAGATGCGCACCAGGCCGCGATAGGTGTTGCTGCCGTGCCCGGCCGAGATGCCCTTGGACAGGATCGTGCTGCGCGTGTTGCGGCCGATGTGGATCATCTTCGTGCCGGTGTCGGCCTGCTGCCGGTGGTTCGACAGCGCCACCGAGTGGAACTCGCCCACCGACTCGTCGCCGCGCAGCACCACGCTCGGGTACTTCCAGGTGATCGCCGAGCCGGTCTCGACCTGCGTCCACGAAATGCGCGAGCGCGCACCGCGGCAGTCGCCGCGCTTGGTCACGAAGTTGTAGATGCCGCCGACGCCGTCCTTGTCGCCCGGGTACCAGTTCTGCACCGTCGAGTACTTGATGTGCGCGTCGTCCATCGCGACCAGCTCCACCACCGCCGCGTGCAGCTGGTTCTCGTCGCGCATCGGCGCGGTGCAGCCTTCGAGATAGCTCACCGACGCGCCCTCGTCGGCGATGATCAGCGTGCGCTCGAACTGCCCGGTGTCGCGCGCATTGATCCGGAAGTAGGTCGACAGCTCCATCGGGCACTTCACGCCCTTGGGGATGTAGACGAACGAGCCGTCGGAGAACACCGCCGAGTTCAGCGCCGCGTAGAAGTTGTCGCCCTGCGGCACCACCGAGCCAAGGTATTTCTTCACCAGCTCGGGATGCTCCTTCACGGCCTCGGAGAACGAGCAGAAGATGATGCCGTGCTCGGCCAGCTGCTTCTTGAAGGTGGTGGCCACCGACACCGAGTCGAACACCGCGTCGACCGCCACGCCGGCCAGCCGCGCGCGCTCGTGCAGCGGCACGCCGAGCTTCTCGTAGGTGCGCAGCAGCTCCGGGTCGACCTCGTCGAGGCTCTTCGGGCCGGCCTTCTTCTTCGGCGCCGAGTAGTAGACGATGTCCTGGAAGTCGATCGCGGGGTAATGGACCTGCGCCCACTCCGGGTACGACATCGCGAGCCAGCGCCGGTACGCCTGCAGACGCCATTCGAGCATGAACCCGGGTTCGTGCTTGCGTTCCGAGATCAGGCGGATGGTGTCCTCGGACAGGCCCTTGGGGATCGAGTCGCTCTCGACCTCGGTGACGAAGCCCGCCTCGTATTCGCGGTCGAGGAACGTGTCGAGCTTGTTGGTGACGGTGTTCATGCTCTGGAGCTTCCTGTCATCGGACCGAACCGGTGGACTGCGCGGGCATCGGCCGCGCGGGGGCGGCAACCGGCCGATGCAGCACGACCGGCCGCTCGGCCGGGTTCGGCTGCACCATGTCGGCCAGTGTCACGCCTTCGAGCGCGCGGCGCACGATCAGGCTGATCTTCTGCCAGTTGGTGCGCACGTGGCAGCTGGTCTCGATGTCGCAGTTGCCCGACGTGGCGCTGCACTCGGTGAGCCCGAACGGCTGGTCTTCCAGCGCGTCGACCACGTCGGCGACGGTGATCTGCTGCGGCGGGCGCGCCAGTGCGTAACCGCCGTGCAGCCCGCGCACGCTGGCCACCAGTTCGTGACGCGCCAGGCTCTTGAGCACCTTGCTGACGGTCGCGCGCCCCAGGCCGAGCGTGAGCGCGAGATCGTTCGTGCTGAACAGCCGGTCGGGGTTGCCTGCCATCTGGCTCATGACCATCGTGCCGTAGTCGGCGAGTCTGCTGATCCGAAGCATTGCTGCCAGTCTCCCCTGGCGTCGCATCGGTGACGCCAGCACAGGCTAAACAGTACTGTTTTGGTACTGTTTCTGTCAACTGCGGCGTCGGAGAGGCGGGCCGGTACGGACCCGGACGGCGCGCGGGCGCAGTGCTATCGGGAGACAGGGATGATCTCGACCAGGTCCGGATCGTCGGCGTGCTCGACCAGGATGCGGCGCACGCGGTCCTGCCACAGGTGGCGAAACAGCGCGGTCTCCTCGGGTGTCGCCTGCCCGACGAGGCAGCGCGACATCGCCCAGGAAGTACGCGAATCGCCCGGCACCCGGTCCAGGCGGGTTGCTGTCTCGACGGCACGCCCGTCGTCCAGACGCGTGAAGCGCACGTCGCCACGGGCCAGTGGCTGCTCGAAGAACAGGCGGTCGCGGCGCACGAAGCGCCCCGCAAGGCCGCGAAAGCCGCCGTCACCGGCCGCGCCGGTGAGCAGACCCAGCACCGCCGCAATCACGCCGGTGACGCCGGCATCGCGCGCGTCGCGGCAATCGACGCGGATTTCGCCACGCTCGGGCAGCTCGCGCGGACCGGGGTACAGCGCGCGCAGCGCCGCCCGCGTCATCATGAAGGCGCCTGCCACCGTCGGACACGAGTGCCCCGCAAGCCTCACTGCATCGGCATAGCGATACTCGACGATCCCGCCCTCGGCGGCACCGAGGAATGCGGACAGCGCATCGCGAACCAGGATCGCCGGCGCATCGGCGAAGAACGCCGGAAAGGTCTGCGTGGGAAGCGCGGAGGTCATCGCGGAGCCTTGTGCGAACGAGGGCGGGCCTCCATGCTAAGTAACAGTCTGCCTGCGTTTCGAAGATGGCACGCCGCAAGCAGGGCCATCGGCCGGACGCGGTGCCGGACGCGATGCCGCCCGGGGCGCCCACCGCACTACATCGGCATGTCCGGCTCGGCGGCGCCTCGCCCGCCCTTCGGCTCGGGAAGCTCGGTCATCGTCGCTTCGGTGAGCAGCAGCACGCTGGCGACCGACACCGCGTTCTCGAGGGCGACGCGCACCACCTTGGTCGGATCGATGATGCCGGCCTCCATCAGGTCGACGTACTGCTTGCGACCGGCGTCGAAACCGTAACTGCCCTCGCCTTCGAGCATCCGCGCGACCACGACTCCGCCGTCGACCGCCGAGTTCTCGGCGATCTGGCGCGTCGGTGCCTCGAGCGCGCGCTTCAGGATCTGCACGCCGGTGCGCTCGTCGCCGTCGCAGCGGGTCTCCTCGTCGCAGACCGCCCTCACGCAGCGCAGCAGCGCGAGCCCGCCCCCGGGCACGATGCCCTCGGCCACGGCCGCCTTGGTGGCGCTGATCGCATCGTCGAGGGCCTCCTTCTTCGCCTTCATCTCGGCTTCGGAGGGCGCACCGACACGAATCACCGCGACGCCGCCCGCGAGCTTGGCCACCCGCTCCTGCAGCTTCTCGCGATCGTAGTCGCTGGTGGCCTTGTCGATCTCGCGGCGCAATTGCTCGACGCGGCCCTCGATCGCCTTCGCTTCGCCCATGCCGCCGATGATCGTGGTGTTGTCCTTGTCGACCACCACACGCCGGGCACGGCCGAGCTGGTCGAGCGCAGTGTTCTCCAGCTTCAGACCGAGCTCCTCGGAGATCACCTGTCCGCCGGTGAGGATCGCGATGTCCTGCAGCATCGCCTTGCGGCGGTCACCGAACCCGGGCGCCTTGACCGCGCAACTCCTGAGCACGCCACGGACCTGGTTGACGATCAGCGTGGCGAGCGCCTCGCCCTCGAGCTCCTCGGCCACCACCAGCAGCGGGCGACCGGCCTTCACGACCTTCTCGAGCAGCGGAATCATGTCGGCGAGCGCGCCGATCTTGCGGTCGCACAGCAGCACGAGGCAGTCTTCGAGGATCGCCTCCATGCTTTCTGCGTTGGTGACGAAGTACGGCGACTGGTAGCCGCGGTCGAACTGCATGCCTTCGACCACATCCAGCACCGTCTCGGTGGTCTTCGATTCCTCGACGGTGATCACGCCTTCGTTGCCGACGCGGTCGATGGCCTCGGCGACGAGTTCGCCGATGTCGGCGTCGTTGTGCGCCGAGATCGCGGCGACCTGGGCGCGTTCCCTGCGGGTGGCCACCGGACGCGACAAGGCGCGCAACGCCTCGATGGCGCGCCGCGATGCGCGATCGAGGCCGCGCTTGATGTCGATCGCGCTCGCGCCAGCCACCACGTTGCGCACGCCGTCGGCGAAGATCGCATGGGCCAGAAGGGTCGACGTGCTGGTGCCGTCGCCGACCACGTCGCCGGTCTTCACCGCCGCCTGGCGCAGCATGCGTGCGCCGAGGTTTTCTTCGGCGTCGGGGAGATCGAACTCCTTCGCGATGGTCACGCCGTCGTTGCAGACGATGGGTTCGCCCCACTTGCGATCGATGAGCACCGACTTGGAGCGCGGTCCCAACGTCACGCGGACCGCGTCGGCAAGCTGGGTGGCGCCGCGCAGCACCTTCTCGCGCGCCGCCGAACGGAACAGAACCTGTTTGTGTGCCATGCACAAGAAATACTCGAACCGCATCGCCGCGGCTTGACCGAAGTCAACGTGGCCGCAGCCGGCGAACAGGCCGGTCAGCCCGAAGCCTGGCCCAGCAGGCGGCCGATCAGCGCTCCCACGACGAGGTCTTCGACCCGACCGAAAGCGTGCAGGCGGACCCTGCCGTCACGGTCGATCACGATCAGCGTGGGCGTGCCGCGCATGCCGTAGGCCTGCATCGTCAAGGGCACCGGATCGGCGCCGTCGTGGGCGTCGATGCCTACCGGGAAGTCGATCCGGTATTCGTGAACGAAGGCTGCCAGCGACACCGGCTTCATCGCGTCGTGATGCTCGAAGACGGTGTGCAACCCGACCACTGCGACGCCCTCCCCCGCGAAGGTCGCGTGCAACGCGCGTGCCTGGGGCAGGCCGTGCGCGACGCAGCCCGGGCACAGCATCTGGAACGCGTGCAGCACCACGACGCGCCCGCGCAGCGCCCCGAGCGTCGGCGGCTGGGCCGCGTTGAGCCAGCGCTCGACGCGCCACGGCGGCGCGACGGCGCCGGCCTGCACCGTCAGGAGCTGGCTCACTTCTGGTGGGCCAGCGACGCGCCGAAGTCGATGTGGAACGACTGCCCGGCCGGCACGCAGACAGGACAGTCGGCGTGGAAGAGCGTGGCGGTGCCGATCGCGGTGCTCATTCCGGTCCTCCTTCGAAGGGCGTGTGACGATGGATCGAGTGGCTATGCCAGGAAGCCTGGATCCGGTGCGGCGTGCTTGTCAACCGTGTATCGAGTCGATACATTGATGCAATGCACGCCGCCTCCGTGCTGTTCGAACGCCTTGCGGTGCTGGTTCACCAGTCGGTGCGCGACGACGCCGCGCGACAGGGCCTTCATGCACTGCTGGCCGCACTGCAACGGCACAACGGGCACCGCGCGTTCGGTGTGTGCCGCGACTGCGCGTGTTTTCTCGTCGAGGGCGACGGATATCGCTGCGGGCTCACCAACGAGGCGCTCGCGGCCGCCCAGACGTCGAAGATCTGCCGCGAATGGACCGCACCGCAGGCGGCCTGAGCGCAACGCTGCGTGTCCGATCCGCTGCACCTCGCCCTGCTGCTCGCAGCCGCCTTCGTCGCCGGTGCCCTCAACGCCGTGGCCGGCGGCGGCAGTTTCCTGACACTGCCGGCGCTCGTTTTCACCGGCGTGCCGGCAGTGCTCGCCAACGCCACCGGCACCGTCGCGCTGTTGCCCGGGTACCTGTCCGGCGCCCTGGGTTTTCGCCAGGACATGCGGGCGCCGCCCGGCATGTCGATGCGCCTGCTCGCCGCGGCGAGCCTGGTCGGCGGCACGCTCGGCGCAGCGCTGCTGCTGGTCACGGGCGAAGCGGCATTCCGCCGGATCGTGCCCTGGCTGCTGCTCGCTGCGACGGTACTGTTCGCTGCCGCGCCGTGGCTGATGCGCCGCGCTGGCGGTGGCAGACCGGTCGGACTGGCTCGCTCGATGGGCGGCGTGCTCACGGTCGCAGCCTACGGCGGCTACTTCAACGGCGGCCTGGGCATCCTGCTGCTCGCGCTGTTCGGCCTGCTCGGCCAGTCGAACCTGAACGCGATGAACGGCCTGAAGAACCTGGTCTCCGCGCTGCTGACCGCGATCGCGGTCGCCGTCTATGCCTGGGGCGGGCTCGTGCTGTGGCCGCAGGCGCTCACGATGATGGTTGCGGCGACCGCCGGCGGCTACCTGGGCGCGCGCGTGGCACGACGCATTGCGCCGGCGATGCTTCGCGCGACGATCGTCGCGACCGGACTGGTCATGACGGTGCTGTTCTTCCTGCGCTGATGCCTGGCTGCGCCGATTCAGCTTCGCTTCAGCGCCACGCGCCGATACTGCCGGACACCGCCGTCACCGGCATCACGCACCCGCAGGAGTCGCATCGTGAAGACACGCCATCTGTTCGCCACCGCCGTAGCCGCCGCCGCGCTGGCCGGAACCGCCCTCGTCACCCTGCCCGCCGCAGCCAGCGATCGCGTGCGCCAGCAGGAGGTCCGCCAGCTGCGCGAAAGTGGCAAGATCCTGCCGATGGAGGACATTCTCGGCCGCGCCCGGTCCGCCCAGCCGGGCCAGGTCGTCGAAGTCGAACTCGACCGTGAAGGCGGCCGCTATGTCTACGAGGTGAAAGTGATCGACGACGCCGACAGGGTGCACAAGCTCGAGCTGGACGCCGGCAGCGGCGAGGTGCTGCGGCGCAAGACTCGGTGAGCGCGTGCGCCTGCTGATCGCCGAGGACGACGCGACGCTCGCCGGCCAGCTGCGCGCGCGGCTGGCCGGCGCCGGCTACGCGGTCGACGTGGCCGCCGACGGCATCGACGCGGCGCACCTGGGCAGCACCGAGCCCTACGACGCGGTCATTCTCGACCTCGGCCTGCCGCGCAAGGCGGGCCTTGTGGTGCTGCGCGAATGGCGCGCCGCCGGCAACACGGTACCGGTGCTGATCCTGACCGCGCGCGACGGCTGGAGCGAGCGCGTCGCGGGCCTGCAGGCCGGCGCCGACGACTATCTCGGCAAACCTTTCCACGTCGAGGAACTGCTCGCGCGCGTGCAGGCCCTGTTGCGCCGTGCCGCACCGCTGCAGGCCACCGAATTGCGCGCCGGCGACTGGCGCCTCGACGAGGCCCGTCAGTGCCTGATCGGCGCGGACGGCTGCGAACAGCCGCTCACCGGCACCGAGTTCCGCCTGCTGCGCTACTTCATGCGCCACCCCGACGAAGTGCTCTCCAAGACGCGGCTGTCCGAGCACGTCTACGACTACGACGCCGAGCGCGACAGCAACGTGATCGAGGTCTACGTGCGTCGCCTGCGCGCGCTGCTGGGCGCCGGATGCATCGAGACGCGGCGCGGACAAGGCTACGCGTTCGTCGGCCGCTCGTGAACTCGCTGCGCAACCGGCTGTCGCTCGCGCTGTCCCTGGTGCTGCTCGCCGCGGCGGCGCTGCTCGCGATCGGTCTGCAGGATTTCCCGCGCCGGCTGGTCGAGGGCTTCGTCGGCGCGCGACTGGAGCACGACGCGGAGATGCTCTACACGCGCGTGCTCGACGCGGCCGACCCCGAGGCGGCCGCGCAGGACGCAGCCGGCAGCTTTTTCCGGCTGCCACTGTCGGGGCACTATTTCGTGATCGGCGTGGGCGGCCAGCTCATCCGCTCGCGTTCGTTGTGGGACGAAGACCTGGCGACGCCCGCCGTCACCCAGGCCGGGTTCGTGCGACGTGTGCCCGGCCCGGCCGGGCAGCGCCTGCTGGTGTTCGCCAAGCGCTTTGCGGGCGCCGGCGCCGGCATCACGGTCACCGTCGCCGAAGACGTCTCGGCCATCGACGACGCCATCGCGCGATTCCGCGCGTGGCTGCTCGCAGGTGTCGCCCTCGCGTTGCTGGTGCTGCTCGCGCTGCAACGGGTGTTGCTGGTGCGCGGCCTGGCGCCGCTCGACGACGCGGTTGCCGCCTGCCGGCGGATCGAGCGTGGCGAACCGCCCGGCGAAGCGGCCCGCTCGCCGGCACCCCTCGCACCGTCGGAAGTGCAACCGATGCTCGATGCGATCGACCGGCTGGCGCGCCACCACGCGCAACGGCTCGGCCGGATCCGTCACGCCGTGGGCAACCTGTCGCACGCGCTGAAGACGCCGCTGGCGGTGCTTTCGCAGCAGGCCGACGACCTGGCCAGGCGCGGCGAAACGAGCGCGGCCACGTCGATGCGCGAGCACCTGGACGCGATGCGCGCGACGATCGAGCGCGAGTTGCGACGCGCCCGCCTGGCCGGCGGCAATGCACCCGGCGAACCGGTGGAACTGCGCGCGCTGCTCGGGACGCTCGCCGACGTGCTGCAGCAACTGCATCGCGATCGCGGCATTGCGATCGAGGTGGACGCGCCCGAGCGGCGTGTTGCCGCCGATCGGGAGGATCTGCTCGAGCTCTTCGGCAACCTGCTCGACAACGCCTGCAAATGGGCTCGCCGGCGTGTCCGCGTCTCGGTGGCGCCGGCCGCCCCCGCCACCGACGCGCTCGAGTTCAGCGTCGAGGACGACGGCCCCGGCGTGCCCGACGAGATGCTCGGGCAACTGGGCACCGCCGGCATGCGCATCGACGAACAGCAACCCGGTCACGGACTGGGGCTGGCGATCGCGGCCGACATCATCGCGCAATACGCAGGATCGATCCGCTACCGCCGTTCGGCCGCGCTCGGCGGCCTGCAGGCGCAGGCGAGCCTGCCGCTCGCGCGCGGCTGAGTGCGCGTCGTCAGTCCGCCCAGCCGCCGCCCATCGCCTGGTACAGCGCCACCGTGTCGGCAAGCCTCTGCGCCTGCGCGGCGAACAGGCCGAGTCGCGCCTGCTGCGCCTGCTGTTGCGCGGTGAGCCACTGCAGGTAGCTCGCTGCGCCGAGTGCGTGCCGGGTGCCGACGGTTGCCAGCGCCTCGCTTGCCGACGCGTCGGCAGCCGCCTGCGCCGCCAGCGTCGCGGCATCGTGCCCGAGCGCGCGCAGCACGTCGGCGACGTTGCGCAGCGCCTGCAGCACCGTCTGGCGGTAATTCGCTGCGGCGGCATCGAAGCCCGCTTCGGCGGCGCGCGCCTCGGCGGGCAGGCCGGGGTTGAACAGCGGCTGCGCGATCTGCCCCGCCAGGCCCCAGACCAGCGAGCCGCCGCCGAACAGACCCGCCGCGGTCAGTGCCTGCGCGCCGGTGGTCGCGCTCAGCGTGATCTGCGGATAGAGCTTTGCGAGCGCCGCCCCGTGCTGCGCATCGGCGGCGTGCAGCAAGGCCTCGGAGGCGCGAATGTCGGGACGGCGGCGCGCCAGTTCCGCAGGCAGGCGCAGCGGCAGATCCCGCGGCAGTCCGAACTCCGCGAGCGCAAAACGCGGCAGGTCCGCCCGATCGGGACTTCGTCCAGCCAGCACGGCGAGCAGGTGCCCGGCCTGGTCGAGCCGCTTGTGCAGGTCCGAGCTCGCAGCGCGCGATTGTCCGAGCTGCGTCTGCAGCGCGAGCAGTTCGTCGCGTGCTGCCGCGCCCAGCGACAGCCGCTGCCGCGTGATCTCCACCTGTTCCTGCTGCGCATCCGCGATCGCCTCGCTGGCTGCGAACTGTGCGGCCAGCTGCGCCTGCGTGATCGCCGCGGTCGCCAGGTTGCCGGCCAGCGCCAGGCGCGCCGCCTCCAGCTGGAAGCGCTGGTGGTCGACCTGCGCGGCCAGCGCTTCGAGCGCGCGGCGGTTGCCGCCGGCCAGGTCGAGGTCGTAACTGACCGCCACCGAGGCGTTGTAGAGCTCGAAAGTGCGCCCGGCGCCGGACTGGCCGAGCGCGGCACCGTTGGTGCGCTGGCGCTGTGCGCCGAGCCGGCCGCTCGCCTGCGGATACTGCGTTGCGCCGGCGCGCGCATCGAACGTCTCGCGCGCCTGGCGCAGCGTGGCCTGCGCCGCCTCGAGCGTCGGACTGGCCTTCAGTGCCTCGTCGATCAGCGCGTCGAGCTTCACGGAGCCGAATTCGCGCCACCACTGCGCGTGAATCGGCGCCGCCGGCGCAAAGCGCTGCGCATCGCCCAGCGCAACCGGCGCCGACGCGGTGCGCTCGGGCAGCGGGCTCGCCAGGTACCCGGATGCCGCGGGCGCTGGCGGAGCCTTGAAGTCGGGACCGACGGCGCAGCCCGCGAGCAGCGCTGCCGCCACGGCCAGTCCGAAGCGGCGCAGACCGGGTTCACGCAGCCCGTCGGAGAGCGCTTCAGGCAACCGCACGACGGCGCTGCGCATGGTGTTGTCGTCGATCATCATTCGAACGGCCTGCCTTCGCCCGCTTCCTCCTGCGTCACGCCGTCGCGGATGTGGTAGATCCGCCTGAAGGTCGGGATGATCTTCTCGTCGTGCGTGACCACGACGATGGCGGTCTCGAACCTGCGCGCCATCTCGTTGAGAATGCGGATCACCGACATCGCACGCACGCTGTCGAGCGGCGCGGTCGGCTCGTCGGCGAGGATCACCGGCGGGCGGTTGACCAGTCCGCGTGCGATGGCCACCCGCTGCTGCTCGCCGCCGGAGAGCTGCGAGGGCATCGCACGCGCGCGGTGCTGCACGTCCAGCGCGGTGAGCAGTTCCAGCGCCTTGCCGCGCGCCTGTGCGTTGGGCACACCGGCGAGCATCGGCAGCAGCGCGACGTTGTCGGTCACGTCGAGGAACGGGATCAGGTACGGTGCCTGGAACACGAAGCCGATGCGGTCGCGCCGCAACGCGCGCAGGTCGCGCACCTTCCAGCCGTCGTCGTAGATGACGTCGTCGCCGAGCGTCATGCGCCCGGCGCTTGGCTCGATCACCGCGCCCAGGCACTTGAGCAGCGTGCTCTTGCCCGACCCGGAAGGCCCGATCAGGCCGACGACCTCGCCGGGCGCGACCGCCATGTCGACGTGCTTCAACGCGTCGACCGCGGTGTCGCCCGAGCCGTAGCGCTTGCGCAGGCCGGCGATGCGGATGCCCCGGGCCACGGCCTCAGCCACCGACCGCCTCCGCCGGATCCACGCGCAGCGCGGCACGGATCGCCATCGTACTGGCGAGCACGCAGATCGCCAGCACCGCGACGATGGCACGCGCCGCGTCGGTGGTTTCGAGGACGATGTTGCGCGGAAAGATCGGCGCCCACAGCGTCGCCGCAACCTTGCCGACGACGAATCCGATCAACCCCAGCCCGAGCGCCTGCTGCAGGATCATCGAGGCGATGGTGGCGTTCCTCGTGCCGATCAGCTTGAGCACCGCGATCTCGCGGATCTTGCCCAGCGTCAGCGTGTAGATGATGAAGGCGACGATCGCCGCGCTGACGATCGCGAGGATCACCAGGAACAGCCCGATCTGGCGGGCCGACGTGGCGATCAGCTTGCCGATCAGGATCTCCTCCATCTGCACGCGCGTGTACACCTGCAGCCGCTTCCAGCGCCGGATCGGCCCGGCGACC
Organism: Burkholderiaceae bacterium; assembly: GCA_021463505.1. Taxonomy (GTDB): domain Bacteria; phylum Pseudomonadota; class Gammaproteobacteria; order Burkholderiales; family Burkholderiaceae_E; genus Zeimonas. The sequence continues at coordinate 46,655 of JAJTYR010000017.1, forward strand.
TCCTCGGAGGCGACGCCGTCGGCGATGCGCACCAGCACCGCGTTCACGTAGGGGTTGACGCTCTGCGACGCGATGACCGCCTCGAGCAACCCCGGCACGCCGGGGCGATCGAAGGCGGGGTTCTGCGCGGTGCGCCGCCGCTGCCTGGCGATCGCGTCGTTGTCTTTCAGGAATTGCGCTTCCTGCGCATCGCGCAGCGGGATGAAGACCATCGGATCGCCGCCCGAGGAGACCATGCGTCGCGTGAGCCCGACCACGGTGTACAGGTTGCGCCGGATGCGGATCTCGTCTCCGAGCGCGAAACCGGTCGCCACGTCGGCCACCGCCTCGTAGTGGCTGCGCGTGATGTGGCGGCCCGCGACCAGGAATCCGGGCTGGCCCGGCTCGCCGGGTCCGCCCGGCACCACGCCGACGACCATCGAACGCACGTCGCGGTCGCCGCGGCCCACCTGCATCGTCAGATAGGTGACGTTGGCCGCGCGTGCCACGCCCGGCATCGCGGCGATGCCGCGATACACGTCGTCGTACAGGCTCGACGATTCGGCGTACGGACCGAGCGTGTCCTGCTGAACGACCCAGAGGTCGGCGCCGCTGTTGTCGAGCAGCACGCGTGCGTCGTCGACCATGCCGCGATAGACCCCTGCCATCGTGAGCGTCGCGCCGATCAGCAGGCCCAGGCCCACACCGGTGAAGACGAACTTGCCCCACGACTGCAGGATGTCGCGGCCCGCGAGGCTGATCACCGCCGTGCTCCCGCGAGCTGGTCGACGATCTCGATGCGGGTGCGGGCGTCGAGCGCGCGCTCGCTGTAGACCACGATGCGCTCGCCTTCCTTCAGCCCCTCGGGCACTTCGACGTGACCGTCCAGGTCCGAGGCGCCGAGCCGCACCGGTGCGAAGCGCAGCGCGCCGTCGTCGATCACCCAGACCCCTGCCTGCCCGTTCGATCTCTGGATGCTCGCGTTGTGCACCACCGGCACCGCGGGCCGTGCCGGCAGCGCAATCGTGACCTGCGCCAGTTCGCCGAGCGCCGGCGGCGGCTGCGAAATCGGGTCGAACGCAATCTTCGCGAGCGCCTCTTCGGTCACCGCGTCGGCAACCGGCTCCACGCGCGCGACCTTGCCGCGCATCGACTCGCCCGCACGAGAGCGCAGCGCGATGCGCGCGGGCAGGCCGGCGCGCAGTCCGGAGGTGCGCAGCTGGTCGAAGCGCACGTTCAGCCACAGCGTGGACGGATCGATGATCTCGACCACTGCCTGACCAGCCACCACGGTGGTGCCGGGATCGGCCGCGCGGACCGCGACGATCCCCGCCGCCGGCGCAACGAGTTTCAGGTTGGCGCGCTGACGTGCCAGACCTTCGCGGTCGGCGCGCGCCCGCGCCAGTTCCTGGCGTGCCGCGTCGAGGTTGGCGCGCGCCGCCGCGTGGCCTGCTTCGGCGAGCTGCCATTCCTGGCGCCGCGCCTCGGCCGCCTCGTCGCTGACCGATCGCGCCGCGCGCAATTGCTCGTAGCGACGCGCCTGCGTTTCGGCGAAGGCACGCCGCGCCGACAGATCCTGCAGTTGCGCCTCGGCAGCGAGCACGCCGGCCTGTGCGCGCCCAAGTGCGGCCTGCTGCGCGCGCGAGCGTTCGTCCAGATCGACCGGATCCATCTCGCCCAGCACCTGGCCGGCCTGCACGGCCTCGCCGACCTGCACGTCGATACGCGCCAGACGCCCTGCCGCCGTCGGACCGATCCGGTTGGTGTAGCGCGCCTCGACGACGCCGATGCCGAACAGCCCGGGAGAGAGTTCGTGCCGCTCCACCGTCGCGGCGGTCACCCGTACCGGGGTGAGCGGGCCCGCGCGCAGCGCCACCCAGACGAACAGGCCCAGCAGAATCGCGAGCACCCCGCCCAGCGCCAGCACGCGCCGGCTGATCGACAGCCGCCTCATGGCTTTCTCCCGATGCCGCGACACAGCGTCGCGAAAGCGGCCGGCGCGTCGCTGCGCAGGCGCCGCACGTCCCCGGCCACCATCGACTGCATCACCAGTCCCTGGATCGTGCCGATGAACAGCAGCGCCGCCTGATCGGCATCGACCTGCGCATCGAACTCGCCACTGGACTGACCCTGCACGATCAGCGCGCGCAGGCGATCGCGGTAGCGCTCGAGCAGCGCCTGCACCATCCGCCGCGTGGCGGAGTCGCCGGGCCGCTGCAATTCGCCGAACATCATCCGCGGCACGCCCGGGTGCTCCGCGATGAAAGCGACGTGCGCCATGAAGATCGCCTCGAGCGCACCCAGCGGCGACGCGGCCGATCTCGCGGCACGGTCCACGCGCGCCATCAGCCGCTCGGCGACCCAGTCCATCACCGCGCGCCAGATCGCGTCCTTGGTCGGGAAGTGCCGGAACAGCGCCCCCTGGGTCAGCCCCATCCGGGTGGCGATCGCGGCGGTCGTGATCTCGCTCGGGTTCTGCTCTGCGGCGAGTTCGACCACGGTCTCGACCGTGACCGCCCGACGTTCGTCGGCGGGGAGGTGCCTGGCGACTGCATCCATGGGAGGCGGGGTCTCAAAGTAAGTAAATTATTACTATCTTCCTCGGACCCGGAACCGGTTGTCAACTCGCCCAGCGCCAAGGGCACCCACGAGGGATCGGCTGAATGAGGCTTGATCTATATTAAATACGAATACGTCGCGTTTCTGTTTATAATCAGTGATCGCGCGATCGGACCTCGGAGCGGCACGCGTCGCGCGGCGACCTTCCTCTTTCTCGAGGATCCGGCCTTGCGAAGCCTGCTTCTCACCATCGTCGGCGGCACGGCTGCCCTGCACGCCCCCTCGGCACTCGCCCAACCCGTGCTCGATGCGGTCGTCGTCACCGCAACCGGGCGCGAAGTCGATCCGATCGACACCCCGCAGGCCGTCGACGTCCTGACACCGGATCGCGCCTCCGCCGCGGCGCCGACCGGCGAGATGTTCCGCGGCGAGCCTGGCCTCGCGGTGCAGTCGGACGGCGCCTGGGGCCAGAACCCCGTGCTGCGTGGCCTGAAGAAGGAAAGCGTGGTCGTGCTGATCGACGGCGTGCGCGTCAACTCCGCGCAACCGCAGGGCGCGATCGCCTCGTTCGTCGACCTCGGCCTGCTCGAGCGCGCCGAGGTCGTCAAGGGGCCCGGTTCGGTGCTGTATGGCAGCGGCGCGCTGGGCGGCGTGGTCAACCTGCTCACGCCCGAGCCCCGCTTCACCGCGCAACCGGCCACCGGGGGGCGAATCGGCCTGGGCGCGGGCAGCAACGACCGCAGCCTGTCGGGAGCCGTGCTGCTGCAGCGCTCGAACGCCGGCCATGCGCTCGCGCTGGGAGCGGCCGCTCGCGGCGCCGGCGACTACCGCAGCCCGGACGGCCGCGAACCGGACACCGGTTACCGCTCCGATACGCTGATGGCGAAGTACCGCTACCGCCTTTCGGACCACACCAGCCTGAAGCTGAGCCTGCAGCGCCACGCCGATCGCGACGTCTGGTATCCGGGCTCGGCGCGCACCGGCGGGCAACCCGGCGGCGCGGGAATCCCTCCGCCGCTGGGCACGGTGACCATCCACTCGCCCGAGCAGCGGCGCGAGCTCTTCGAGGCCGGCATCGAAACCGGGCTCGGCCCGGGCAGGCTCGAAGCCGACCTGTATCGGCAGGAGGTCTTCCGGCAGATCCGCGCGTACTCGGCGTCGATCGGCCGCGACTACGTTCGCAACGACGTCACCTTCGCCACCGACGGCGTGCGGGCGAAGTACCTCGTACCCGCCGGAGACCGGCACCTGCTCACGCTCGGCGCCGAGTCCTGGCGGATGCGCGCCGACCCGCAGCGCTACATCGACAACAACCCGCCGCTCTTCGACAACAACCTGCGCAACGATCCGTTCGACGATGGCGTGCTGCGTTCCTCCGGCGTATTCGTGCAGGACGAGGTCGATCTCGGCGGCACGCGCATCGTGGCCGGCGCACGACTCGACCGGATCGCCGGCGACGCCGCACGCAAGGGCGCGGGCCCCTCCGCGCAGACCACCGGCCTCGATCACCAGGACACGACCCTGTCCTGGTCGGTGGGCGCGATCCGCGCGCTGTCGAACCGGACGAGCGTCTACGCCAACCTCGGCCGCGGCTATCGCGCCGCCGACATGCGTGAGCGCTTCGAGGACGCGGCGCGCGGCGACGGCTACTACCACGTCGGCAATCCGCAGCTCGATCCGGAGCGCTCGACCAGCGTCGAACTCGGGGTCAAGGGGCGCGACGCTGCGCGCGAATACCGCCTGGCGGTGTTCCACACGCGCATCGACGACTACGTCGCGGGGCGCGTCACCGGTGCGGTCCAGCCCGGTACGGGCCTTCCGGTCAAGCGCACCGAGAACCTCGACCGGGTCGCGATCCACGGTATCGAGGGTCGCGTCAGCGCGCCGATCGGCCTGTTGGTCGGCGACGCCGCCTTCACCTGGCTGCGCGGCGTGAACCACCAGGACGACGAACCCCTGTACCAGATGCCGCCGCCCGAAGTGCGCGTCGGCCTCGGCCAGCCCGCCGAGCACGGCTTTCACTGGCGCGCGCAACTGCGGGCCGTGGCTCGACAGGATCGGGTCGCCACGCGCTTCTCCGCGGGCACCGAAGACCCGACCCCGGGGTTCGTCACCGCCGACCTGCGCTTCGGATGGCGCCTCGGCAAGCTCGGCGCGTTGCAGCGCACCAGCGTCGACCTGCGCCTGGTGAACCTGTTCGACCGGCGCTACCACGAGCACCTCGTCGATGGGCTCTCCGGGCGCGAGCTGCCGGCACCGGGACGCGGCCTGATCGTCGGCCTGAACGGGAGCTTCTGAAATGTGCGGTCCGTCGCTGCCCCGACGGCGCAGCCTGCTGGCGGCGCTGGCCGCGCTCGCCGGCGCGCCGGGCGTTGGCGCGACAACCGCCCGGCCTGCGTCGAGACTGCCGCGGTTGCTGCTCGCGGGCCCCTTCGCATCGGTGTCGAACCCGCTGATCCGCATGGCCGAGTCAGGAGCGCTCGCAGACCTGGCCGAAGGAGTGGAGTTCGTTCCATGGCGCGATCCCGACCAGCTGCGAGTGATGGCGCTCGAAGGCAAGGCCGACGTGCTTGCGATGCCGGTCAATGTCGCGGCGAACCTCTACAACCGCGGCGCAAAGCTGCGCCTGCTGAACGTCTCGACCTGGGGGCTGTTGTGGATCGTTTCGCGCGATCCGGCGGTCAAGCGTCTGGCCGATCTGCGCGGCCGCGAGATCGCGATGCCGTTTCGCGGCGACATGCCCGACATCCTGTTCTCGCTGATCGCCGAACGCGAGGGCATCGACCTGCGCAAGGATCTGCGGCTGCGCTACGTCGCCACGCCGATCGACGCGATGCAGCTGCTCGTCATGCGGCGCGTCGAGAACGCGCTGCTGGCCGAGCCGGCGGTGTCGATGGCGTTGCGCAAGACCGGATCGTTTCCGCTCAGCCTGGTAGCACCCGAACTGCACCGGGCAGTCGACCTGCAGACCGAGTGGGGGCAGGCGTTCGGACGCGCTCCGCGCATCCCGCAGGCGGGCATCGCGGTGATGTCCAGCGTGATGGACCGGCCCGCCATGGTCGCGCGCATCGCCGACGCGTATGCTCAGGCGCTGGGCTGGTGCGACACCCATGCGCAGGAGTGCGGAGCGATGGTAGCCAGACACATCGATGCGTTGTCGCCCGAAGCGGTGGCCGATGCGGTGGCTTCGAGCCGGATGCGCGCGGTGGCGGCGGCCGATGCGCGCGCCGAGGTCGAATTCCTGTTCGAACTGCTGCTGAAGAAGAACCCCGCGCTGCTCGGCGGGCGCCTGCCGCCGGATGATTTCTACGCGTCCACGCGCGCCCACGCGCCGCTGCGTGCGGCAGCCGCAGCGCAATGAAGCTGCTGGGCGCCTGGCTCGCCGGACTGCCCGCGTACCTGTGGAGCGGCTGGGGCGCAGTTGCCAGCCTGCTGATGCTGGTGGCCGCCTGGGAAGCGGTGGCGGCGATGTACGGGCCGCTGGTGCTGCCCGACCCGCGCTCGGCGTTCGCTACACTCTACACGCTGATCGCCAGCGGGGCAGCCTGGCCGGAGCTCGAAGCCACGGCCCGGCGCGCGCTCACCGGCTTCGCACTGTCGGTGCTGGCCGGCAGCCTGCTCGGGCTGGCCGCCGGGGTGTCGATGACCGCCTCGGCGATGTCGCGGCCGATCGTCACCGTGCTGATGGGCACCCCGCCGATCGCGTGGCTGGTGCTGGCGATGCTGTGGTTCGGTGCGAGCGACGGCACGCCGGTGTTCACCGTGTTCGTGGCAAGCTTCCCGGTGGTGTTCGTCGGCGCGCTGCAGGGCGCGCGCACGCTCGACAATCAGCTCAGGACCATGGCGGAGTCTTTCCGGCTGCCGCGACGGATGATGTTCTTCGACGTCTACCTGCCGCACGTGATCTCGTACCTGTTTCCGGCCTGGATCGCCGCGCTCGGCATGTCGTGGAAAGTGGTGGTGATGGCCGAACTGCTGTCCACGCAGGACGGTGTCGGCGCAGCACTCGCGGTATCGCGCTCGCAACTGGACACCGCAGCGACGATGGCGTGGATATCGGCGGTGGTCGGGCTGCTCCTCGCGGTCGAATACCTGCTGCTCGAACCGGTCAAGCGCGAGATCGAACGCTGGCGCGAACCGCATGCGGCGGCGGAGGCGGCGCAATGAACACACCCGCGCTGCGCGTGAGGGGACTGCACCATGCGTTCGCACGCCACGAGGTGCTCGATGGTGTCGATCTCGATCTCGAAGCCGGCCGGATCGTGGCACTGGTAGGCCCCTCCGGATGCGGCAAGACCACGCTGCTGCACCTGTGCGCCGGCCTGCTGCACGTGCGCGACGGCACGATCGAGAACGGCTTTTCCAGCCAGGCGTTCATGTTCCAGCAACCGCGCCTGCTGCCCTGGAAAACGGCACTCGACAACATCGCACTCGGCCTGGCCGCCGCCGGCATGGTGCGCCCCGAGCGCGAGCGCCGCGCAAACGAACTCGCGTTGCGTCTCGGGCTTTCGGCGGTCGATCTCGGCCGCTTTCCGCACCAGCTCTCGGGTGGCATGCAAAGTCGCGTGTCGCTGGCACGTGCCCTGGCGCTCGAGCCGCAGTTGCTGCTGCTCGACGAGCCGTTCTCGGCGCTGGACATCGGGCTGCGCGAGGAACTCTACGGCCTGCTGCTGGCGCACCTGGCGGCGCGACGCATGGGCGTGCTGATGATCACCCACGACCTGATGGAGGCAGTACGGCTGTCCGACGAGATCCTCGTGATGGCGCCACGACCGGGGCGTATCGTCGGACGCTTCGTCCTCGATCTGGCGCCGTCGCGCCGCGATGAAGGCTGGATCCACCGCAACACCGCGCGGCTGGTTCAGCAGGCGGTGGTGCGCGCGAGCTTCGGCCTGCCCACACCGTCGGCCGACGCACCGGAACCCGGTCACGGGGAGGAATCCGGGCTCGCGCCTGCACGACCGTCCGCCGTGGTCGTACCGCTCGGACGCACGGCGAACCGATGTTGACCGCGGCGCCAGGGCCCGCGGGCGACGGCGTGCGCGGCAGAGTGGCCGCACATCCGCTGTTCGCCTGCTCCCTGCGGCCGATGTTCATCGCCGCCGCTGCGTTTGCCGCGCTCGGGCTTGCGCTGTGGTCGGCGTTTCTCGCCTGGGGGCTGGCGGTGCCTGCGGTTCCCGGTGGCCCGGTGGCCTGGCACGCGCACGAAATGGTGTTCGGCTTCGGGCTGGCGGCGGTCTCCGGCTTCGTGGCAACCTCGGTGCCGGAATTCACCGCAACGCCTGCCTTCGGGCCGCGCGCCGCGCTCGGCATCACGGCCGGCTGGCTCGCCACGCGGGCCGCCTTCTGGGCATCGGGCCTGCTCGGCCCATGGCCGGCGGCACTGTTCGGGATCGGCTTCGCAGCCTCGCTGCCGGCACTGGTCGCGCGAAGGCTGCTCGCCGATCCGGAGCGCCGCCACAGTGGTTTTCTCTGGGGCCTGATCGCGATGACCGCAACCGTCGCCGGCTATCACGTCGACGCGCTGCGCGGCGCCGATCCGTTGCGCTGGGCGCACGCAGGCATCGGCGTCATGATGATCCTGATCGTCGTCGCGATGAGCCGCGTGTCGATGCGCATCGTCAACGACGCGCTCGACGAGCGGCGCGCGCTGGCCGACCCCGATGCGCCCGAATACCGCGCCCGGCCACCGCGCCGCAACCTCGCGATCTTCGCCATCGCATTGAACACGGTGGTCGAGTTCGTCGTGCCGGGCTCGCCGGTGGGCGCCTGGACCGCCCTGGCCGCGGCCGCTGCCATCCTGAACCTGCTCAACGACTGGCACGTGGGTCGCGTGCTGTGGGGCCGCCTGCCGTCGATGCTCTATGCGGTCTACTGGCTGATGGCGCTCGGCCATGCCGCGATTGGCGTCGCGCTGATGACCGGCAGCTTCGGCACCAGTGCCGGTCGGCACCTGCTCACCGTGGGTGCCATGGGGCTGTCGATCTACGCGGTGCTGTGCATTGCCGGTCGCATCCATGGCGGGCGCCCGCTCGACCCGCGCGCCTGGGTGCCACTGGGCGCTGCGCTGGTGGTCGTCGCTGCGCTGGCGCGCGCTGGCGCCGGCATCCCCGGCCTGCCGGCGACCACGCTGATGCATCTGGCCGTGACCGCCTGGATCGCGGCGTTCGGCCTGTACCTGTGGCGCATGCTGCCGGTGCTCGCCACCCCGCGTACCGATGGCGGCCACGGCTGCGAGGAGTGGATCGCCCCACGAACGCCGCCCGAAGCCGGCCCCGTGCGGGAAGGGTCGCGGGCGTCCTGAGGTTCAGGCTTGCCCGGCCGCAGGCGGGCCGCTGGGCGTGTCCGCCTGCGCCGCCGCGAGCACGCGCACCGCCTCGTCGTCGTCCACCTGCGGAAACTCGCGATAGAACTGCGAAACCGCCTGGAAGGAGACCGGCGCCAAAAGGCAGACGACTTCGTCCGCGTAGGGACGCACTCGCTCGAGCGCCGACGGCGCCGCCACCGGCACCGCGCAGATCAGCCGCTCGGGCTTGCGCGCACGCGTCGCGTGCAGCGCGGCGACCATCGTCGAACCGGTGGCCAGGCCGTCGTCGACGATGATGACCACGCGTCCGGCCGGATCGATCGCCGGCCGGCCGCAGCGATACCGATCGCGTCGGTGGCGCAGCAATTCGAGTTGCGAATACTTCTCGTGCTCCAGCCATTGCGGATCGGCCGAATGCGGACCGATCCCCGGCGTCCAGTGCAGTTCGCCGTTCTCGTCGATCGCCGCCAGGGCGAACTCCGGCTGCCAGCGCGCGCCGATCTTGCGAACCAGCACCACGTCGAGTTCGCCTGCGAGCGCCTCGGCCAGCACGCGGCCCATCGGCAGGGCTCCGCGCGGGATCGCGAGCACCAGCGGACGGCGGCCACGCCAGGCGTCGAGCGCGCCCGCGAGTTGTCGTGCCGCGTCCTCACGATTCCTGAACATGGTCTTTCTCCCGGCGCCTGATGTGAATGCCGAAGTGCGGCTCGTACGGCGGCACGTGCACGTCGACGATCTGCAGCGGGGCCACCTCGAGAACCAGCCCGGCCACGTCGGCCTTCAGCGGCAGCCGTGCACAGCGCCGGTCGACGAGCACCGCGCTGCGGATCTCGGCCGCACCGCGCGCGGCCAGCCACCGCAAGGCGCGCAGCAACGAGTGCCCTTCGTAGAGCACGTCGTCGACCAGCAGCACGGTGCGCCCGGCAAGTTCGGGCACTGCAGCGTCGGCACGCTCGCGCAACCGCGTCTCGGGGTGCAGCAACGCGAGGTCGTCGCCATAGCGCTTGATGTCGAGATCGAACCGCGCGATGCGCGCTGCGCCCCACGCCTCGTGCAGGTGCGCACACAGACGGTCGGCCAGCGGCGCGCCGCGCCGCAGGATTCCAACCACCGTGAGGCGCGCCGGATCGCGGATCAACGCCTGCGCCTCGCGCGCCATGCGCGCGACCACCTCGTCGAGTTCGTCAGTCCGGTAAAAGGCCGATTCGTCCAAGCGATCGCTCCTGTCGGGTCGCACGGCCTTGTGTGACCGCCGTGCCCGTAGTCTGGCGTGTTGCGCCGCTTTGCGCCTGATCCGGGTCAAAGTCACCGGGCCGCGCTGCCGCGCTGCCGACTCACCTGCGACCCGGAGAGGATCGAGCCCCGATTGCCCCAGGCATTGCGCACGAACGACAGGATCGCGGCAAGATCGGCGTCGTCGAGCACCTGCGTGAACGGCGGCATGCCGAACGGGCGCGGATTCGCAGTGGTCGCCGCAGCATAACCGCCGTGCGCGCCGATCCGCACCAGGTTCACCGCGGGATCCATCGTGACCGCGCGATTGCCCGCGAGCGCCGGATAGGCGCGCGGCACGCCCTCGCCCTGCTCGCCGTGGCATTGCGCACAGTGTTCGCCGTAGCCGCGTGCGCCCCGCGCCAGCCAGCCGGCATCACGCCCGGTCGCCCCGGCCGGCGCGCGGCCCGGCGGATCCGCCGGCAACGCCTTCAGGAACACGGCGATCGCACGCAGGTCGTCTTCGCTCAGGTGCTGCGTGCCGTGCGCCACGACCTCGGCCATCGGTCCGGCGACGCCGGCGCGCGCGGTCGCGGCACCGCGCAGCAATTCGACGATCTCCCCGACGGACCAGTCGGCGAGCCCGGCCTGGCGCGGATCGTGCAACGACGGCGCGTACCAGCCATCGTCGGGCATCTGTTCGCCGTCGAAGCGCCCGCGTTCGCGCGCCGCACCGAAGACATTGCGGGCGCCATGGCAGGCCGCGCAGTGCGCGAGCCCGTTCACAAGATAGGCGCCGCGATTCCAGTCGGCCGGGCGCGCCGCATCGGCCACGAACGCTGCGGGGCGGAAGAACAGCCAGCGCCAGGCCTCGAGCACCAGCGGCCGATCGTACGGAAAACGCAGCGCGTGTCGCCGGTTGGTCTCACGCACCGCCGGCAGGCTGCGCAGGAACACGAAGATCGCGTCGGAATCCTCGCGCCTGATGCGGGTGAACTGCGGATACGGGAACGCCGGATAGAGTGCCCGCCCGTCTTTCGAGCGCCCCTCGTGCAGCGCACGCCAGAAATCGTCGGAACTCCAGCGCCCGAGTCCGGTGTCCTCGTCAGGCGTGAGATTCGACGCATAGACGATACCGAACGGCGTGGCCACGCCGCGCCCGCCTGCATAGGCTGCCGCACCGCGCGCGGTGTGGCAGCCGGCGCAGTTGCCGGCACGTGCCAGGTAGGCGCCGCGCGCGACCTGTGCCGCGTCGGCCTGCGGTGCCGCGGCAGCACGCGACGCCGCAGCGCCGCCTGGCGAAGCACCGGCAGACGACGCACCGCCCGACGCATGCACCGCGAGGCTGCCGCAGCGCATCGGCAACCGCCTCCCCGGCGGGGCAACCGGCACCGGGCCATCGGGTACCGGCTGCGCGGCCAGCCAGCCGGTGACCGCGGCAACGTCCTCGGGCCGCAGGCGGCGCGCGACCTGCGCCATGCAATCGGGCGCGCCGGCGTGGCGCAGGCCGTCGCGCCAGGCGCCGAGCTGGGCGTTGAGGTAGTCGCGCGACAGGCCGGGCAAACCGGGAATCGCCGGGGCGGCGCCGCTCAGGGCGCGACCGTGGCACTCGGCACAGGCCGGCAATTCGCGCGTCGCGTCGCCTTCCAGCGCGAGCGTGCGCCCGCGCGCCAGCATCGACGGCGACAGCCGCGCCGCCCGCGGTGCCGGATACGGCAGATCGAGGCTCGCGAAGTGACCGGCCATCTCGCGCAGATAGTCGTCGCCGAGGTTGGCGAGCAGGCCGGCCATCGGCGGATACGAACGGCGGCCGTCGCGGAAGCTGCGCAGCTGCTCGAACAGATAGCCGGCCGGCTTGCCGGCAATGCGCGGAAAATACCCGTCGCGCGTCGCCCTGCCCTGCGCGCCGTGGCAGGCGGTACAGGCGAGCGTGCGCTGCGCGATGCTGTCCTCGAACGGCTGCGCGCCGCCGGCCACGCCGTGCGCGGACACCCAGACGATGGTCGCGGCGACGCCCTGCCTCAGCCGCATGCGCACGCCAGCGCCTTCGTCGCCGTGACGCCGCAGGTCAACGCCGGCACCGGGCGGGACATCGGAGCGCGGTATAGTTCTTCGCGCACACCGTGCCGACGGTGCGCACACGCTTGCGGAGAGATCATGTCCAGGTTCATCGCTGCCGTCTGTCTGTCGTTGTTCGCCACCGCGGCACTCGCCGCCGGCCCCACCTGCACCGATCGCGCCGACGAGAAGAAACTGCACGGCGCGGCCCGCGCCAGTTTCCTGAAGAAGTGCGAAAAGGACAACGCCGCCGCGTGCGAAGCGAGCGCCGCCGGGAAAAAACTGCACGGCGCCGCGAAGACCAGCTTCGTCAGGAAGTGCATCAGGGAAGCGCCCGCGAAAGCCGACTGAAGTGGACGCGCGACGCGGCGCGCCGCTCAGGCGAAGGTGATCGCCTGGCGTCGGGCCGGCGATTCGAGGTGCGGCACGGTGTTGAAACTGAGCACCTGCAACCTGCCGCCGCCGGCGATCAGTTCGCAAATGCCACTGTTGCGACACTGCAGGTTCAGTTCGATCGCGGTGCGCGCCGGCGCGCCGGCAATGTCGGCCAGCGCGCGCCCGATCACGCCGCCCGAACTCACCACCAGCACCGCGTCGTCGCGCGCCGTGTCGCGCGCTGCCTCGTCGAGGCCGGCGCGCACCCGCTCGCCGAACGCCTGCCAGCTCTCGGGCACGCCGGCCAGGCGGTCCTCCGACCAGGCCTGCATCGCGGCCCGGAACGCACGCCAGTAGTCGCGCGGATCGGCGTGCTGGTGCTCGCGCGGGTCGGCGCCACCCGACCAGGCCGCATAGAGCGCTTCACCGTGGTATTCGTCGAAGCCGGCGTGCGTGATGATCGTCCCGGGGTCGGCACCCATCGCCCCCATCGCTTCGCGCGCGGTGTCCTGCTGGCGCACCAGCGTTCCGGCCATCACGCGTGCGAAGCGCATTCCGCGCTCGGCAAAATAGACGCCGAGCCAGCGCGCCTGCTGGCGCCCCAGCGCCGACAGGCGATCGTAGTGCTGCGCCCCGAACGAGGCCTGGGCATGACGGACGAGATAGACGAGCGACATCGGACTCCACGGAAGGGGCATTGTGGCGGATCCGCCATTATCGCTACCCGCAGGCCGTACACTTGCGACACGCGAATCGACGGAGGAACGCCATGCGGGTGCAGGTCGCGATCGTCGGTGCCGGTCCATCCGGCCTGCTGCTGGGTCAGCTGCTGTATCGCGCCGGCATCGACGCGCTCATCCTGGAGCGCAAGAGCGGCGAGTACGTGCTGGGCCGCATCCGCGCCGGCGTGCTCGAGCAGGGGGCGGTCGACCTGCTCGACGAGGCCGGCGTGGGTCAGCGCCTGCACGCCGAGGGGCTGGTGCACGGCGGCATCGAACTGTGTTTCGATGGCGAACGGCACCGCATCGACATGGCCGGACTCACCGGCGGCAAGCACGTCACGGTCTATGGCCAGACCGAAGTCACGCGCGACCTGATGGACGCACGCGCCGCCGCCGGCGCAACCACCGTCTACGAAGCCGAAGACGTCAGCATCCACGATTTCGACACCGACTCGCCGGTGGTGCGCTACCGCAGGAACGGCGTCGCCCACGAAGTCGCCTGCGATTTCATCGCCGGCTGCGACGGCTTCCACGGCGTGTGCCGCGAGAGTCCGCCGGCAAGCGCAGTGAAGCATTACGAGCGCGTCTATCCGTTCGGCTGGCTGGGCATCCTCGCGGACGTACCTCCGGTCTCGCACGAACTGATCTACGTGAACCACCCTCGCGGTTTCGCGCTGTGCAGCATGCGCTCGCGCACCCGCAGCCGCTACTACGTGCAGGTGCCGCTCGACGAGAGGATCGAGGATTGGTCCGACGAGCGCTTCTGGGACGAACTCAGACGCCGCCTCGACACCCGGGCCGCTTCCACGATCGTCACCGGCCCGTCGATCGAGAAGAGCATCGCGCCGCTGCGCAGCTACGTCGCCGAGCCGATGCGCTTCGGGCGCCTGCTGCTGGCCGGCGATGCCGCCCACATCGTGCCGCCCACCGGCGCCAAGGGCCTGAACCTCGCGGCGAGCGACGTGCGCTATCTGTCGCGCGCACTGGTCGACCACTATCGCAGCGGCTCGATGAGGGAGATCGACGCCTATTCCGGCAAGTGCCTGCGGCGCGTCTGGAAGGCGGTGCGCTTCTCGTGGTGGATGACTTCGATGATGCACCGCTTCCCGGACACCGGGGAATTCGGCCAGAAGATCCAGGAGACCGAACTGGCATACCTGGTCGGCTCGAAGGCGGCGTCCACCTCCCTGGCCGAGAACTACGTCGGCCTGCCGTTCGAGGATTGACGCTGCGCGCGCTGCGGCGGTCGTGCGCTCACCACCAGCACGTCGCAGCGCGCCTCGCCGAGCACGTGCAGCGTCGCGCTGCCGAGCAGCAGGTCCTCGACGATCGACTCGCCGTGCTTGCCGATGACGATCAGATCGGCCCGCGACTGGCGCGCCACATCGACGATGACGCGTGGCGCATAGCCGTGTTCGATGCGCTGGCACACGCGCGCCGCGTCGATGCCCGCCGCAGCCACGAACCCGGCCAGCCGCCCGACCGCCTGTGCGCGCGCCTGCTGCCGCAAATCGTGGATCGCCGCGCTGGAGACGCCGGCGAAGCGCAACTTGCTCTCGAACGGCAACTCGAACGCGTGCAGCACCTCGATTTGCGCCGAAGGCGCAATCGCCGCGGCCTGCGCGAGCACCTGCGGTGCATGCACCGAGAAATCGACGGGCGCAAGCACCCGCCGGTAGGGTCTGGTCGGCGCGCGCCGCACCACCAGCATGGGTCCGCGCCGCTTGCGCAGCAGCCGCTCGCCGGTCGTGCCCAATGCGAAATCGCGCACCGGATGCTGGCCGCGCGCGCCGATCACCAGCAGATCGGCGCGCGCGGCGCGCTCGATCACGGTGTCCAGCAGCGTGCCGATCGCGACCTCGGCGGCAACGCGCCTGCCGCTGTGCGCCCCGAGCGAGGCGACCAGGCGATCCATCGAGCGCCGCGCTTCCTCGAACAGTCCCTGTCGCGACGCATCGGGCAGGCGCAACCACTGCTGCAAGGCGCCCAGCCACGGTGCCTCGACGACGTGCAGCAGTCGCAATGCGTCGATGCCGAGCTGGTCGGCCAGCGCCAGCGCGCGCGCTGCGGCCTGCCCGGCGTTGCGCGAGAAATCGGTGGCCACCAGGATCGAGGCCGGCACCAGCGCCCGGCCACGTGCGGCGCAACGACGCGCAGCCCCGCTCATGTGTGTCCCTCCCCGTGGAACGAGGCGATGCGCTGCTCGCGCTCATGGTCGATCAGATCGACCAGGACGGTTCCCGGCAGCCCGGCGCGCGCCAGCGCGAGGGCCGCGAGTTGCAGCGCGGATTCGAGCGCCTCGGGAATCGCGGTGTCGGCGCCCGCCTCGCGCAGCGCCAGCGCATGCCGTTCGTCGCGGGCGCGCGCAAGGATCGGCAGCCGCGGCCACTCGCGCCGGATGCTCTGCACCGCCCGCAGCGTTGCCGGACCGTGATCCATCGTGAGCACGATGGCGCTCGCGTCGTCGAGCCCCAGGTGCCGCAGCAACTCGCCGCGGCTCGCGTCACCGACGAAGACCGGTCGACCCTGCGCGTGAAAGCCCGCCACCAGGCGCGCATCGGGATCGATCGCAAGGTAGGCGATGCCCTGCGAGTCGAACAACTGGCCGAGCAGTTGCCCGACGCGCCCGTACCCGGCCACCACCACGTGCCCCGACAGGCCGGGCAACACCGGCGCCACGCCAGGCGGCGGGCGGGCGGCACGCTGGATCCGCTCGCCCAGTCGCCGACCCGCCTCGGCCACCAGCGGCGCGGCGAACATCGACAGGCCGACCACCAGCAGCAGGAAGCGTCCGGCACGCTCTTCCAGCAGGCCGAGCGACATCGCCGCCCCGAACACGATGAAGGCAAACTCGCCGCCCTGCCCCAGCAGCAGGCCCGCCTCGATCGCCCTGGCCGCCGGCAGCCTGCCGATCCGGGCCACCGTGGTGACGACGATCGCCTTCAGCACGAACAATCCCGCCACCGCGCCGAGCAGCAGCGCCGGCGCGCGCAGGATCTCGAGCGGATCGATCGACATGCCCACCGACAGGAAGAACAACCCCATCAGCAGCCCGCGAAACGGATCGATGGTGATCTCCACCTCATGGCGGAATTCGGTCTCGGCCAGCAGCAACCCCGCGAGCAGCGCACCCAGCGCCATCGACAGTCCGGCGAGCCAGGTGAGCGAGGCAATCCCCAGGGTGCTGAGCAGTGTGAGCGCCATGAAGGTGTCGGCCTGGCGACTCGCCGCCATGCGCCGGAACAGCGGCCGGATCGCCACGCGCCCGAGCAGGTAGATCATGACGATCGCCACCGCCGCCTTGCCGATGGCAATCGCCATCGACGCCACCACCGGCGTATCACCCGGCCGTGCAAGCAGCCCCACCAGGATCAGCACCGGCACCACCGCGAGGTCCTGCAGCAGCAGGATCGCGAAGCTCGCCTGGCCGATCGGCGTGCCGAGTTCGCGGCGTGCCGACAACAGCTGCATCACCACGGCCGTCGACGAAAACGACAACGCCAGGCCAACGACCAGTGCCGCCGCCGGGGTGGTGCCGATGGCCGCGGCCGTCAGGCCGATGACCGCGGCACTCGCCAGCACCTGGGCGCTGCCGGCCGCGAACACCCAGCGGCGCATCGCCCACAGACGCTCGGCCGACAACTCGAGGCCGATCATGAACATCAGGAACATGACACCGACCTCGGCAAGCACCGCGACCGCTTCGAGCGTCGGGAACACCAGCCAGCCGAGCAGCGGCACGTCGGCTGCAAGGCGCCCCAGCCCGAATGGCCCGACCAGGATGCCCACGGCGAGAAAGCCGAGCACGCTGTTCACGCGCAGCCGCTGCAGCAGCGGCACCAGCACGCCCGCCAGTCCCAGAAACAGCAGCGTCTCGCGAAGGTGCGGGATCGCGTGCGCTTCTTCCATGCCGTTGATGCTCCCGATCCTGCCGTTCGATCCGACCGTGTCACCGGACCCGAGATGCGAGAATAACGACCGCAGCGATTCCCACCAAACCCGCGCACCATCGGCACGATCCTGCGTCTGACGGGCGCCACCGCGCGACGCAGCGCGGCGCTGCTCTCGTGCTCTCGTTCTTCGCGGTGGATGCGCCGGCGCTGGCTGCGCCGCTGGCGCTCTGACGGGAACGGGCGCGCCGCGGCGGCAAACCCCGCCGCGGCATGGGCTGCAACCCGGGGACCGCGTCGCCCGCCAGCGCGCGGGCGATCGTAGTGTGAACAGGTCCTCGTATGGTCGCAATCGTCAAGAGTAATCAAGTCCTGGGTTTGCAGGTCGATGGGGTGATGCGACCCGGACGATGCAGCGACGATGAATCAGACTCG
>JAJTYR010000018.1 GCA_021463505.1 Burkholderiaceae bacterium
GAGCATGAGTTGGAAAAAGTCCACCGCTGGTGGCGCAGGTGGCTAACCTTTCCATCGAGCGGACGTGTCCCGGCAAGCCGGGTCACGCCGCTCATGTCGAACGTTAGGTGTCACTGCCAATACCTGCTGTCTCCGAGGTTCCCATGTTCGAAATCCAAAACTACACCAGCTTTGTACTTGCCGTAATCGTGTTCCAGCTGATCCCAGGACCCGGCACGATCGCAATCCTCAATGCGACAGCGCGCAATGGAATCCGTGCGGGAAGTGCTGCAGTGCTGGGAACCGTTGCAGGAGACTTTGTCTTCATGGTCGCCGCTGTTGCGGGTTTGGCGGCCATCATGCATTCCAATCCGGTCGTCTTCCAGGCGCTCCAGTGGTTCGGTGCAGCCTACCTCGTGTGGATAGGCATTCAGTTGCTGCGCGCGAAAGTCGAAGGCTCGGCCGTCGTGGCTGAACCCAAGCGCTCGCCCGCCGTGTACTTCCGCCAAGCGTTTGCGGTCAGTCTGACCAATCCGAAAGTCATCTTGTTCTTCGTGTCTTTCTTCCCCCTCTTTCTCACTCCAGATGCATCGCCCGTGACCCTGGGAATCATGATGGCGCACGTCACGTTGCTCAGCCTGCTCTATCAGGGTCTTCTTGTTCTCCTCGGCAATCGTGTCGCCAACGCCCTTCGCGCCCTGCGGTCAGCCAGAAGGGTCGCCACTCGCCTGGCTGGCATTGCGCTCGTAGGCTTCGGCATCAAGCTCGCCACCAGCAATCGGTGACGCCTGACCCTTCGTGCACCCGACGCACCACAGCCGCCGCCGCCGTCTGCGGCGCGCGGGTGAACTCGAACGTCAGATTGCCATGGAAGTTCTGATTCGCCCATTCGAGCAAAGCGATTGGCCAACATTGTGGCCAATACTCCGCGCCACCTTTGCGAAAGGCGACACCTACACATTCTCGCCGAACGCAACCGAACAGGAAATCTCGGACGCTTGGGTAAAAGCTCCAAAAGCCACGTTTGTAGCGTGCGATCAGTCCGGGCAAATTCTTGGCACCTACTACATCAAGGCAAACCAGTCGGGCCACGGCGACCATGTGAGCAACTGTGGCTTCGTGGTCTCGGAGTTGGCGCGTGGCTATGGCGTCGCATCCACCATGTGCCAGCACGCCCAGTCCACAGCAGTAAAGCTGGGTTTCCTGGCCATGCAGTTCAACTTCGTGGTTTCGACAAATTCCGGAGCCGTTCGGCTGTGGCAAAAGTTGGGCTTCGACGTTGTGGGCACCCTTCCACAGGCCTTTCGTCATCCTCAGCACGGCCTCGTCGATGCGTATGTGATGTATAAATGGCTGGCAATCTGACTATTCGGTTAACCGGATGCTCACCCGCTGCGCGGGCTCGCGCCGATTACCTCGAGCGTTATGCCCCTTTGATACAGCGCATGCCACCGAAGATCAGGGAGCTTGTCGCGGACCTCGAAGCAGCCGGGTTCACAGACCGGGGCGGAAAGGGAAGTCATCGAAACTTCGTGCATCCGAAAGTCAGTCGGCCAATCACGGTTTCCGGCCAGTCCGGGAGCGATGCGAAGCAATATCAGCCTCGTGCAGTCAAGCTTGCGATTCAGGAGCCCAGGAAATGAAAGCCTCTGCCCGTTACGCAAAGATCGTGGAATGGTCGGACGAGGATCAGTGTTACGTCGGCAGTTCACCGGGACTGGTGTACGGCGGGTGCCACGGCGACGATGAGACGGCGGTGTTCCAGGAGCTTATCGAGATCGTGGAAGAAGCGATCGCTCTGTACGAGACCGAGGGGCGGTCGTTGCCTCCGCCGACCTCGGGCAAGGACTACGCGAACAAGATGCAGCACGTGGCATAACAGGTCGCTGAAGCGGACACTTGACCCGTCGGCCCGTCCGCTACCGCGGTCGGTCCGCCGCCTCGAGTGCCGCTCGACTTCGACGTTAGCCAGCGGCAATACGAGCTTGCCTGGTCCGTATCCCAGGCGATACAGTGGCCCGTGCTCGAAATCCGCCAGACCCGGACCTATGCCTCCTGGTTTGCTGGCCTGCGAGATCGCGACGCGAAGGTGCGCATCGACATTCGCATCCGCCGCCTGTCCCTCGGCAATCCGGGTGATGTCAGGCCAGTCGGCGAGGGTGTCTCAGCGCTGCGCGTAGACCATGGGCCCGGCTATCGCGTGTACTTCACTCGAGGAGGAAACGAGTACGTGCTGGCTGGCGGTAGCAAGGCGAGTCAAGACCGGGATATCCGCCAAGCCAGGGCGCTCGCGCGCGAGCTCCAGGAGTCGTAATGTCCAGGACAGTCACTTCACCGTGGGATCCGGCCGAACACCTCAATACAGAGGAGGGCATGGCTGCCTGCCTCGAGGCTGCGCTCGAGGAAGGTGATTCCGCTCTTGTCGCAGCGGCGCTTGGCGACATCGCGCGGGCCAAAGGCATGTCCAGGGTCGCGCGAGAAGCCGGTCTCGGTAGGGAAAGCCTGTACAAGGCTCTCTCTTCCGATGGCAATCCAGAGTTCGCCACTATCCTGAAGGTCGTCGCCGCCCTGGGCCTGCAACTGCACGCGGCACCGGCAAGCGAGAAGGCCGCTGGCTCCTGAGAAACTCCTTCTGCGGTCTCGACTCGCGAGGAGCGCCTCATGCCGGTTGTTCTGCCGGAACCATTTTCATGCCGAGTTTGGCCGCGCGTTGTGCCAGTGCCTGCAGCACGCGCTCGTGGTAGTGCCGCTCATGGCAGTCCTGGCCTTGGTCGGTGAACTCCCCCCGGATCAATCGCACACGGCGTTGCCATGACCAGGACGACTCACCTTCACCCTTCCGACCTTCGTGGATTCGCGCGGCTCGCCACGGGTGCGACCGCAGGTCTGGCGGATCTCGTGGAAGCCATGCATCACACGATCGTCCGTCCCCTTGGCAGCGCGAGCAGGCAACCGCCCGACCGCATGGGCGGCATCCCGGGCCTGGTCTACGGGAGTGTGCGCGGCGTCACGCGCCTGGTGGGCGGAGGTCTGGATGTCCTCCTCGCCCAGCTTCGGCCGACGCTCACGGGCCGGACTTCGTCGCCCGAGCGCGAGGCCGTACTGGCCGCGCTGAACGGCGTACTGGGCGACTACCTGGTTGCGAGCGGCAATCCGCTGGCCATCCCCATGAGCCTGCGGCGCGATGGCCGGTCTCTCGTGCTCGGGGCGGAGGCGCTGGCGGCGACGATTCCGCGGGCGAGCGGCAGGCTGGCCGTGCTGGTGCACGGCCTGTGCATGAATGATCTGCACTGGAATCGTGACGGGCACAACCACGGGGCAGCCCTCGCCCGGGACCTTGGCTACACGCCTCTCTATCTCCACTACAACACCGGCCTTCACACGTCCACCAATGGGCGTGCGCTCGCCGACCTGCTCGAGGTTCTCCTGAAGCAATGGCACGCTCCGGTTACGGAGTTGGCGCTCGTCGCCCACAGCATGGGCGGGTTGGTGGTCCGCAGCGCTTGCCACTACGGTGCAGCCGCAGGCCACGATTGGCCGCAGCAGCTGCGCAAACTCGTTTTCCTCGGTACGCCTCACCACGGTGCACCGCTGGAGCGCGGCGGCAACTGGTTCGAGGTGATCCTGGGCGTGACCCCCTATGCCAGGCCGTTCGCGCGGCTGGGAAAGATCCGCAGCGCCGGCATCACCGACCTGCGTTACGGCAACGTGCTGGACGAGGACTGGGAGGGCCGCGACCGGTTCGCGCGCGGCCGCGACACCCGCCAATCCGTGCCGCTGCCAGACGGTGTGCGTAGCTACGCGATGGCCGCGACGACCGGCACCAGGTCCGGCGACGTCCGTGACCGTCTCGTGGGTGACGGACTCGTCCCCGTGAGCAGCGCACTGGGGCGTCACAGGGATCCGCGACGCTCGCTGTCGTTTCCGGAGGAGCGGCAGTGGATCGGCCACGGCATGAACCACCTGGACCTGCTCGGTCGACCCGAAGTCTCGGAGCAGATCGTGCGATGGTTTGCGTAGACGGCCCTCTGCGATAGCCTCGCCAGAGCCATGTCGACGACCGCTGCCGTCGAATCCCTGTCCGCGGAGCAGCGCGAACTCCGGGACAGGGTCTGTCGACTGCGGGAGCACTCGCGAGGCCGCGACCGCTTTGTCATCGATGCAGCCATTCACCCGCAGTATGTCGGGTGGGAGCAGTTCATCGTCGAGGCCTTGCGCGACGCCCGGGCCTTGACCGTCTCCCTCGTGGCGGAGCAGGACGGCAGGATCGTGGGTCCTGTCGCGGTGTCGCCGGTTTCGATTTCGGACGGCACGTCCGCTACGTCCGACACGTCCGACACGTCCGACGCTTCCAGCGCTTCCCGCTGGGTCCGGCTCGGGCCCACCTCGGTGGCGCCCGAATGTCAGCGGCAGGGCATCGGCAGCCTGCTGATACAGGCGGCATTGCGTCGGCTGCGAGAGGCGCGTATTTCCTGGCGTTACCGCTGGCGTCGTGCCAGGGGTCGTCGGGGTCACCTTCTGGCACGTCGCCGCCTCGCGGCGTCGTGACCTACCATGAAGCATTCGACGCGACAGGTCCCGAACCTATGCAGCCGGCCATTCTTTCCTGCGACCCGGGCAAGGAATTCCTCACGGAGGAGCGCTGCCACATCACCGAGTTGTCGAACTCGCCGGCGGATGAAGCGCTGTCCGTGGCCCTGGCCAGGGTCGAGCCGGGCGTGGCCACGCGGTGGCATCGCCTGCGGGACACGACCGAGCGCTACGTGATCCTTTCCGGACAAGGTCTCGTGGAAGTCGGAGAACTGCCGCCGCGCATCGTGGCCCGCAACGATGTCGTCGTCATTCCGCCCGGTTGCCGCCAGCGAATCACGAATTGCGGCACCGAGGATCTGGTGTTCCACGCGCTGTGCACGCCGCGGTTTCGGGCTGCGGCTTACGAGGATTCCGAGTGAGGAGCCAACCGTGCAGACATACCTGAACACCGTCGATGACCGGCAAGTCGGGTCGCAGCCGACCTCCGAGTCGATCAACCCTGCCGCGGGCGAAGCGCCCGGGCGCCGGTGATCCGCATCAGGAAACAGGCGTCCTGACGTCGCTGCGGCGTCAGCACGCCGGCAGGGGGGGCGAATGGCGAGGGGCGAGGGACGCATGAGCATTGCGTGGCCTGCGATCGACAGGCACCGTCTGGCGGGGCTGCAGGACGGTGTGTACAGCATCGCGATGACGCTGCTGGTACTCGAACTGCGGCTACCGTCGCTGGGCGAGCCCCTGACCGATGCGCTGCTCTGGTCCGCGCTGGCCTCGACCTGGCCCCGCCTGCTCACCTGGTTGCTGTCGTTCTGGGTGCTGGCGATCTTCTGGATCGGCGACGTCCGGACGCTGGCGACTCTCGCCGCGCTGGATCGCTGGCTGCTCCGCCTCGGACTGTGGCGATTGGCGCTCGTCAGCCTGCTGCCGTTCTCGTCGGCGCTGATCGGCGAGCACGGAAACCTCGCGCCCGCCGCGGCCGTCTATGCGGCACACCTCTTTCTGCTCGCGCTGGCCGAAGCCGTGCGGCACCTGTACCTGCGCGGGCATCCGGCGATCGTCACGTGGCCGGACCCTGCGGCGAAGGCCGATGCCGCAGTGCGCGCCGTGTCGACGCTCGTCTGCACCGCCGCGGCGTTCGGGCTGGCCTTCGTCGCGCCTGGCTACAACATGCTCGCGTTGCTGCCGATCCTCGTGCTCGGGCTCTTTCGGCGCTTCCGGCGAACTGTGTCCAGTGGGGGCGCGGGCTGATCGCAGCGTGCCTTCTTCGCCGGTGGCGCGTGCCGAGTGCCGGACGCGCCGCGGCGACGCAATCGCGACGACGTTCTCAGCCGCGAAGGGGCAGCGCAACCCCGATCGCGACGAACACGCCACCACAGGTCTGGTTGAAGCGTCGGCCGACGCGCCGCAGCCACGGGCTGATGCGATGCGCCATGCTCGCGATCAGTACCTCGGTGACCACCTCGGTGGCCGCGAAGGTTCCGGCCATCACGAGGAACTGGACGACGAGACTGCGCGCGGGGTCGATGAATTGCGGCAGGAACGCGGCGAAGAAGAGGATCCCCTTCGGGTTGGTCACGGCCGACAGCAAACCCTGCCGGAACAGCGACCACGGCGCGCGTGGCGCCGCCGGACCGGGCACCTCGAGGCCGATCGGCGGCGATCGCCAGACCTGGATGCCGAGCCAGACGAGGTACGCGCCGCCCACCCACTTCATGACCGTCAGCCAGCCGAGCGAGGCCTGAAGCAGCGCGCCGATCCCGAACATCGACAGCGCGATCACGGCGACGAAACCGATGGCGCCGCCCGTGATCGTGTACATCGTCTTGCGCCGCCCGTGCAGCGCGCCGTGCGTCAGGGCCAGCAGGCCGTTGGGGCCGGGCGACAGCGACAGGCCGATCGCCGCCAGCAGATAGATGAGCCACGTGCCGAAGTCCATGAGCTGCCATCCTCGCCGCCGCAATCCGGCGGGTCAAGTACCGGGTTGCAGGGGAAGGGCGAGCGGAGAGCGAGCGCAGAGCTGCCGGGGCGTGGCGCGCGAGGCGCCCGGTATCATGCTCGCTGAACCATGGCCCGCCGGTCCGCCGATCCGCTGACCGCCGATCCGCTGACCGCCGATCCCCCGCTGACCCGCCGACCGGAGCTCGACGCGACGATGCACGACCGACCGGACGCCGCCGATCCGCTGCGCGAGCTGGCGCTGGCGCTGCGCCGATTCGCCGACGAGCGAGACTGGGAGCAGTTTCACGCGCCGAAGAACCTGGCTGCGGCGCTCAGCGTCGAGGCTGCGGAGTTGCTCGAACACTTCCAGTGGATGACCGAGGACGCGTCGCGCGAGCTCCCCCCGGAGACGCTCGCGCAGGTCGGCGAAGAGATGGCCGACGTGCTGCTCTACCTGGTGCGGCTGGCCGACAAGCTCGACGTCGACCTGGTGCAGGCGGCCCGGCGCAAGATGCAGCTCAATGCGCAGAAATATCCAGTGGAGCGCGCCCGCGGGTCCAGCCGCAAGTACACGCAAATCTAGCCGCGCTGTTCCGGCGGTGGGCCCGCGAACAGCGCATTGAGCATCTGCCCCGAGGCGGCGCCCGCGAAGCCGTCGAAACGTCCCTGCTCGACGATCGTGCGCGTCGCGTTGATCATTCCCGCCCAGGCGGCGCGGGCCAGCGCACCGCCCACGCTCACGCGTCGCACGCCGAGTGCGGCGATGTCGCGCATCGTGAGTTCGCTCGCCGCCCCGACCAGCAGGTTGACCGGTTTCGGCGCGACGGCGGCCACCACCGCCGCGATCTGCTCGCGGCTGCGGATTCCCGGGGCATAGAGGCAGTCGGCGCCGGCGTTGGCGTAGGCCTTCAGCCGGGCGATCGTCTCGTCGAGATCCGGGCGACCGACGATGAAGCACTCCGCGCGCCCGACGAGCAGCGCTTCGCCGCCGGTCCGGTCGATCGCATCGCGCGCCGCGCGCACGCGGGCCACCGCGTCGTCGAGCGCGCGCAACGGCTGTGCCGGATCACCGGTCGAGTCCTCGATCGACAGGCCCGCCACGCCGGTCTGCACCGCCAGCCGCACGCTCTCCGCGACGCCGGCGGGATCGGGTGCGAAGCCGCTCTCGAAGTCGGCGTTCACCGGCACGTCGGTCGCCTCGACCAGCGCGGCCAGGTGCGCGAGGACCTCGTCGCGCGGCATCGACCCGTCGGCGCCGCCCCGGCTCCACGCGAAACCGGAACTCGTGCTCGCGAGTGCGCTGAAGCCGAGCCCCTGCAGGTAGCGTGCGCTGCCGATGTCCCACGGGTTGGGAATGACGAAGCAGCCGCTCTGGTGCAACTGGTGGAAGCTGCGCCGTTTGTCGGCGACGCTGGGGCGGATGCGAGTCATGCGGAGATCTCCTGGACGTCGATGGCCGGCGCCGCTCGGCCGCGCGTGGCTGGCGGTTGCCTCACGCGCGCTTCGCGAGCCACGCGAAACCGGTGAACAGCGCGAGCCACACGCCGGTGCGCAGGATCATCGCGCGCACGCTCTCGACGGCGACTGCGCCGCCGCGCGCGTACAGCCACGCGATCGCCGCCAGCACGACGAGGTTGAGTGCGAAGATGGCGAACGCCGCGCGCCTGCCCCAGCCGACGCTGCGCCACGCGACGATGCCGGCGGCGATGTAGACGGCGCCCATGGCGACGTTGTAGACGAGCAGCGGCTCGAAGACGACGTATCCCGGGTCCGAGCCGGTCAGGACGCGCGTGCCGGCGACCAGCGTCGCGAGGCCGAAGAGCAGCGCCACGAACACCAGCACGAGGTGGACGGTTCGCATCGATCGGGGCACGGGCATGGGGGCAGCTTCGGCCGCCGGATGCCCCGAGTCAACCGAGACCCTGCTGGCGTGCGCGGCGTTGCCGTGCGGCCGTGCAGATCCGGTGCGGACTGCCTGCAGTCACCCGGATTTCCTGCTCGCGTGTTTTTCACGCAGCACGCGCTTGAGCAGCTTGCCTGCCGGATTGCGCGGCAGCGGCTCGTCGGTGAGGATGAGCCGCTTCGGGATCTTGTACTTGGCGAGCCTGTCGCTGCAGTGTGCAACGATCTCGTCGAGCGTGAGCGCCTGGCCTTCCCCGGGCCGCACGATCGCGCAGACGGCTTCGCCCCAGACCGGGTCGGGAACGCCGATGACGGCGACCTCGGCGCACTGCGGCAGTTCGGACAGAACGCTTTCCACTTCGGCCGGATAGATGTTCTCGCCACCGGAGATGACAAGGTCCTTCTTGCGCTCGACGATGTAGAGATAGCCTTCCTCGTCGAGCCGTCCGAGGTCTCCGGTGTAGAGCCAGCCGTCGCGCAGCGTCTCGGCCGTGGCCTGCGGGTTCTTCCAGTATTCGCGCATCACGTGTGGGCCGCGGATGATGATCTCACCGATTTCGCCGGGCGCGACGTCGCGGCTGCGCGCATCGACGACGCGGATGTCGGTGTGGAACATGGGCAGACCGGTCGAACCCGCCTTGTCCAGCGCACGCTCCGGACTGAGCACCGCCGCGCCGCCCGAGCATTCGGTGAGGCCATAGACCTGCTGGATGGCGATACCGTGCGTCGCCCAGGCCTGGATCAGCGGCACGGGTACCGGCGCGGTGCCGCACAGGGCCCAGCGCACCGACGAGAGGTCGAACTCGCCGAGCGTGGGTACCCGCAACATGAAGTGCAGCATTGCAGGCACGGCGAGGAAGGAATTGATCTTTCGATTCTGCAGGGATCCGAGAAAGCCTGCCGGGTCGAAGGCCTTCATCAGCACCGTGGTCGCGCCGATGTGGGTGGCGATCACGACGTAGATCAGCGCACCGATGTGAAACAGCGGCAGCGCGACGAGCACGCGGTCTCCCGCGCGCCAGTCGGCGCTCATCTGCACCGTGCAGGAGTCGTAGAAGAGATTGTCGTGCGTGAGTACCGCACCCTTGGGCTTGCCGGTGGTGCCGGAGGTGAACATGAGGACGAGCGCATCGTCACCCTGGCCCACGGGGTCGGGCTCGGCGTCGGACGCTGCGGCGGTGAGTTCCGCGTAGGCCGGGTCGCCGGCGGGGGCGTCACCGACCGCAATGCAGGTCGTCGCGGTGATGCTGCCGCGCAGCGCCGCCACCGTCTGCGCGTACTCGGTGCCGTAGACGAGCATGCCGATGCCGGCATCGTTGGCGATGAACGCGAGCTCCGGTGCCGTCAGCCGCCAGTTGAGCGGCACCACGATGGCGCCGATCTTGGCGAGACCGAAGAAGCAATCGACGAATTCCGGAGAGTTCGCCATCAACAGGCCGACGCGATCGCCCTGTCCGACCCCCAGCCCGGCGAAGGCGTGCGCGGCGCGGTTGGCGCGTGCGTTGCACTCCCTGTAGCTCGGCTCGAGCCCTTCGAAGACGAGACCGACCCGGTTCGGATCGAGTTGCGCGCGCTTGGCCAGGAACAAGCCGATATTGGTCTGCATGGCTGAACCTCCTTTGCTGAAGAAGTCATCGTGCTCCGGTGCGGTGCCGATCCCGTTGCGACGTGCGCTGCCCGCTCAGGGAGCCAACAGCACCTTGCCCGGAAGATCGAGCACCGGCGGCAGCCCGCGCGGCGTATCGCCGAGCGGCACGCGCGCGGCGATCTGCGTGCGCCACGTGCCGTCCAGGAAGCGGCGTTGCGCCTCCTGCGTGGCACGTGCGCGCGTCACGGGGTCGGCGGCGCCGAACCAGCGGCTGAGCCAGAAACCTTCGATGCCCTTTCCCTGGAAGACGAACGAACGCATGTCCGGCAGGCAGGGGCCCCTGGCGGAGAGGATTCCGTAGGAGATCCACCGGCTGTGCGAAGGCATGGCCAGGAAGATGTCGGCCGCGAGCTGGTCGCCGACGGCATCGAACAGGACGCGCGGCTTTCGGGCGCGCAGGACGCTGGCGAGTTGTCCGGCGAAGCCGGGCGCGCTGCTGGCGAGCACCTCCGCGGCGCCCAGTTCCTGCAGCGACCCGATGGCGTCGGGTTTGCGCACGATCGCGATCGGCGCGATGTCACGCTCGCGCGCCAACGGGATCATCATGCGGCCGAGTTGCGAACCCGCCGCCGTCAGGACGACGGCGTTCACCCCGAGGCGGGCGGCGATGTCGATCATCGTGATCGCGGTGAGAGGATTGACCAGGAGCGCCGCGGCGTCCTCATCCCGCAACTCGTCGTCGACGGCGACGCAGGACGCGGCATCGGCCAACGCGTAGTCGGCCCAGGCGCCCGACGCGCTCGCCAGGAAGCTCACGCGGCGCGCGTTCAGTGCCGCCGCCCGAGGGTCGCCGGCGGCGACCACGACGCCGGTGCCCTCGAAGCCCGCCGGCGTGCCCCGCGCGCGTGGCTGACCGTATGTGCCGGCGATGTACAGCAGATCCGACGGGTTGATCGGCGACAGCGCGACTCTTACGAGTACCTGGCCGGGCCCGGGGCGTGGTACCGGAACCCGTTGCAGCGCGACGAGCCCGGTCAGGGCGGGGGGCGCGACACCTGCCAGCGCGCTGGCGTAGCCCGCCTGCAGCAGTACGAGAGCCTGCATGTCGTCCGGTAGCGTCATCGAGTTTTCCCGTGTCCGCCTCGCCCGGCACCGGCCAGCGCCGAAACGGGCGCTGGCACCCTCGGTCGGGCATTGTATTGAACAATACTTGAAAACTGAGGAACTATAAAGTAGGCTCGCATCAGCAGGCTCGCAACGATCAGACCGGGCACGGCGGACCTTCGGGGCAGCGAGATGGGGGGGTGGAGCGATTTCGCGCAGATGCTCGTCGGCGGCACGGCCATCGGCTGTATCTACGCCATCGTCGCGCTCGGGTTCGTGCTGATCTACAAGGCCAGCGAGATCATCAATTTCGCCCAGGGCGACCTGATGATGCTGGGCGCCTTCCTCGGCTATACCTTCGTCGGCGTGCTCGGCCTGCCGTTCGTCGCGGGGCTGGCGCTCGCGGCCGCCTGCATGGCGCTGGCCGGCGCGGCGCTCGACCGCGTCGTGCTGCGCCCGATGGTCGGTCAGCCGGTGTTTTCGATCGTGATCATCACCATCGGCATCGGCTTTCTGATTCGTGCAATGGTGACGATGCTGCCCGGATGGGGCACCGAGACCCGCTCGATCGCCACGCCCTATGCCCGCGGCGTCACGGCGCTGGGCAGCGTCGTGATCGGCGACGAGTACCTCACGATCATCGCGGCGACGCTGATCCTGGTGCTCGTGCTCTACGGTTTCTTCCGCTTCACGACGCTGGGCATTGCCATGCAGGCAACGTCGCAGAACCAGCTCGCCGCCTATCACGTCGGCATCCCGGTCAAGACCATTCTGTCGCGGATCTGGGCCATCAGCGCCGCCGCGGCGGCGCTGGCCGGCGTGCTGCTCGCCCCGGTGACCTTCGTGCACGTGAACATGGGTTTTATCGGGCTCAAGGCGTTCCCGGCCGCGGTGCTGGGCGGCTTCGGTTCGATTCCCGGTGCCATCGTCGGCGGGCTCGTCGTCGGCATCGCCGAAGCGCTGGCGGGCTTCTACCTGCCAGAAGGCTTCAAGAACGTCGCCGCCTACGTGCTGCTGCTGCTGGTGCTGGCGGTGCGCCCGCAAGGACTGTTCGGGCAAAGCGTCAGGAAGAAGGTCTGAGTCGATGTACGTGCCGATGCGGACCCGCTACGAGCAGGACATCCGCCTGTTCGATGACCGCGCGACAGTGGTCTCGTACGCGCTGCTGGCCGCCGTGGCACTGCTCGCGCCGGCCCTGCTGAGCGAGTACCTGCTGTCGCAATTGAGCTTCGTCGCGATCTACGCCATCGCCGGCGTCGGGATGATGCTGCTGATCGGTTACGCCGGGCAGATCTCGCTCGGTCACGCCGCCTTTCTCGCCGTCGGCGCCTATACCGAGGCGATCCTGCGCGCCCAGGGGTTGCCGTTCATGCTCACACTGCCGGCGGCCGGTGCGATCGCCGGAACGCTCAGCCTGGCACTGGCGCTGCTCACGGCGCGGCTGGCCGGCGTCTATCTGGCGATCGGCACGCTTGCGTTCGCCTTCATCGTCGAGGAAGTGCTGACCCGCTGGGAGACGCTCACCCGAGGCAGTCTCGGCATGACGGTCGAGGGCATTCGGTTCGGGCCGCTGGCGCTCGATGCCGAATGGCAGTTCTATTACGTCTGCCTCGTCGTTCTGGTCGCGGTGCTGCTGGGTGCGATCAATCTGCTGCGTTCGCGCAGCGGCCGTGCACTCACGGCGATCCGCGACAGCGAGATTCCGGCGCGCAGCCTGGGCGTCAATCTCGCCCTGTACAAGGCGGTCGTGCTGGCCGTGAGCGCAGCGCTCACGGGTCTTGCGGGTGCCTTGTACGCGCACAAGATCCAGTTCATCACGCCCGACCAGTTCACCATCATGAACTCGGTCGAACTGCTCGTGCTGGTCGTCGTCGGTGGCCTGGGCTCGCTGCACGGCGCGGTGCTGGGCGCAGCCTTCATCGTCATGCTGCCGCAGTTCATCATCGTGGTGCGCGAGACGCTGGCGATCAGCTCGGCGTACCAGACGGGACTCGACGCCGGTGCCTACGGGCTGCTGCTGGTGCTGTTCACGCTGTTCGAGCCGCAGGGGCTGTACGGGCGCTGGGTCAAGATCAAAGCCTACCTGGATCTGTTCCCCTTCTACCGCAGGGCGAGCTTTCGCCGTCAGCGTCTGTATCACCGATCGGAGCAGCTGCGATGAGCCTGCTCGAGGTGCGCAGGCTCGGGCGCAGCTTCGGCGGCATCGAGGCCCTGCGCGACGTGAGTCTCGCGGTCGACGAAGGCGAGATCTTCTCCATTATCGGCCCGAACGGAGCGGGCAAGACGACGCTGTTCAACCTGGTGAGTCGTGTCCATGACGTCGACCGGGGGGAAATCCTGCTCGCAGGTCTCGACATCACCCGGGTCGCACCGCATCGCGTGGCGGCGCTTGGCATCGCGCGGACGTTTCAGAATATCGAACTGTTCGAGCGTTCGACGGTGCTCGCCAACCTGCTGGTCGGGCGTCACTGCCGGGGGAGCGCCGCGCCGCTGGCCGAGCTCTTCTTTACTGCGGCCAACCGCCGGGCCGAGATCGCGCACCGCGACAAGGTCGAGGCGATCATCGACCTGCTCGATCTGCAGGCGCACCGCGACGCGCCGGTCGGCTCGCTCGCCTACGGCATCCGCAAGGTCGTGGAGATCGGCCGCGCGCTGGCCGCCGAGCCGCGCATCCTGCTGCTCGACGAGCCGTCCTCGGGGCTCAATCCCGAGGAGACCGACGACATGTCGTTCTGGATCCGCGACATCCGCGACGACTTCGGCATCACCGTGCTGCTGATCGAGCACGACATGCGCCTCGTCGATGGAGTGTCCGATCGCGCGCTGGCGATGGACCGCGGCGCCGTACTCGCGATCGGATTGCCGCAGCAGATCATGGCCGACCCGCGCGTGGTGGAGGCCTATCTTGGTGACTGAGATACCCGAGCCGCTTCTGGCGCTGCGCAACGTCGAGGCCTGCTATGGACCGGTGCTGGCGATCCAGAGCGTCAGCATGGACGTGCCGGCGGGAAGCATCGTCACGCTGCTCGGCGCCAACGGCGCGGGCAAGTCCACCGTGCTCAGGTCGATCTCGGGTTTCGTCGAGCCGCGCAAGGGCACGATCCGCTTCGCCGGCCACGAACTTGTCGGACGCGAGCCCGACGCGACGGTGGCGTTGGGCCTGCTGCACGTGCCCGAGGGGCGCGAGGTGTTCCCGTTCCTCACCGTGCGCGAGAACCTGTTGATGGGTGCCTACACGCGTCACGACCGCGATGCCGTGTACACAGACCTCGAACGCATGCACGGATTGTTTCCGATCCTGCGTGAGCGAGCGGAACAGCCGGCGATGACGCTCTCGGGCGGCGAGCAGCAGATGCTGGCAATCGCCCGTGCACTGATGGCCGGCCCCAGGCTGCTGCTGCTCGACGAACCCTCGCTGGGCCTGTCGCCGCGGCTGGTCGGCGAGATCTTCACGATCATCAGGCGTATCAACGTCGAGGCGGGCACGACGATCCTGCTCGTCGAGCAGAACGCCCGCAAGGCGCTCGGAGTGGCGGACTTCGGCTACGTCATCGAAGTCGGCCGGATCGTGATGAAGGGGCCGGCAACCGAGCTCGTCCGGAAAGCCGACATCCGCGAGTTCTACCTCGGCGTGAAGCAGGCCGGCGCACGCGCCTCGCGTCGCTGGAAGAGGACCAAGCTGTGGCGCTGAGGCCGACCGACACGCCCGACGCCGGCTGGGCGCGCCATGGCCGCGGCCAGGAGATCGAGCCCGGGCCGGCGACGACGCTGGCCGCGGCCTTCCTCGCCGCCGTCGAACTGCGCGGCGAGCGCGTCGCGCTGCGGCACAAGGCGCGCGGCCTCTGGCGCTCGATCTCGTGGGGCGAATACGGCGAGCAGGTGCGGCGCATCGCGGCGGCGCTGATCGCCTCGGGCGTGGCGCGCGGCGACCGCGTCTGCATTCTCGGCGAGACCTGCCCCGAGTGGTTCTACGTCGACCAGGCGGTCATCACCTCGGGTGCGGTCTCGGTGGGCATCTACGCCACCAATGCGCCCGGGCAGGTGGCCCACGTGCTCGACGATTGCGGCGCGCACGTGCTGTTCGTCGAGAACGAGGAGCAGCTCGACAAGGTCCTGCAGGTGCGCGAGCGGGTGCCGGCGCTCGGACACATCGTCGTCTTCGACATGGAAGGGCTGCGCGGCTTCGATGATCCGATGGTGACGAGTCTGGCCACCTTTGCCGAGCGGGGCGCGACCGAACTGGCGGCGCGGACCGCGCAATGGCGCGCGCGCGCCGCGGCAGTGGCGCCCGGGGACACCGCGATCCTGATCTATACCTCGGGCACTACCGGAGCGCCGAAGGGGGCGATGATCAGTCACGCCAATCTGGTGTTCCAGGCCGCTGCGCTGCACGCGGTCATGCCGTTCGGACCGGCCGACGAAATCCTGTCCTTCCTGCCGCTCAGTCACATCGCCGAGCGGCTGCTCAGCGCGCTGCGTCCGATCTTCCACGGCGCCATCGTCAACATCGCCGAGAATCAGGATACCGCGCCACAGAACATCCGCGAGATCTCGCCCACCGTGTTCTTCGCCGTGCCGCGGCTGTGGGAGAAGTTCCATTCGCGGGTCGTGATCGCCGCGCGCGACGGCACGGCGTTCGAGCGGCTGGCCTTCGGGCTTGCGTTCGGCGCGGCCAGCCGGGTGCTCGCGCTGCGCGCGGCGGGCAAGCGCGTGCCGTTGTGGCTCGGGCTCGCGTGGCGGCTCGCCGACCGCACCGTCCTGCACCGCACGCGCAAGCTCATCGGCATGGAGCGCGCACGCTACGTCACCACGGGTGCTGCGCCGATCGCACCCGAACTGATCCGCTGGTATCTGGCGCTCGGCCTGGACATGAGGCAGGCCTACGGGATGACCGAGACCGCAGGTGTCGCCTCGCTGCCGCCCCCGCGCGTACGCCGGCCCGGCAGCGTCGGTGTGGCGCTGCCGGGCACCGAGATCCGGCTGTCGGAGGCGGGGGAGATTCTCGTGCGCGGGCCGCATGTCTTTGGCGGCTACTGGAACAACCCGGCCAGGACCGCCGAGGTGATGGTCGATGGCTGGTTGCACACCGGCGACATCGGGACGATGGACGAGGACGGCTTCATCCGCGTCGTCGACCGCCTGAAGGACATCCTCATCACCTCGGGTGGCAAGAACGTGGCGCCGTCCGGGATCGAGAACGAGCTCAAGTTCAGTTCCTACATCGCCGACGCGGTGGTGATCGGCGAGGCGCGGCCGTACCTGACGGCATTGGTGATGATCGACTACGAGAACGTCGCCCGCTACGCCCAGGACCACGCGATTCCGTTCACCGACTACGCCAGCCTGTGCGCGCACGAGGACGTTCAGGCCCTCGTCGCCGCCGAGATCGAAGCGGTCAACGACCGCTTCGCACGCGTCGAGCAGATCAAGGCCTTTCGCGTGATCGACGTGCAGTTGACCACCGAGGACGAGGAATTCACACCCACGCTCAAGCTCAAGCGCAATGTCGTGGCGCGCCGTCACGGGGCGCTGATCGACAGCATGTACGAGAGTGATCGTGAATCGGGTGCGATGAGTGGCGCGCGTGAACCGGGCGCCGTGGTCGAGGAGCAATGAAGAGGAGCAGACGATGAAACTCACCAGGTTCGTGACGGTGGCGTGCGCCGCCCTGATGGCGCTGTGGTCGCCGGGTCCGGCGCAGGCCGAGACCCAGGGTGTGAGCGACACCGAGATCGTGCTCGGCACCGACCTCGACCTCAGCGGCCCGATCAACTTCTGGGGCCTGCCGGCGAAGAACGGCATGGAGCTGGCGGTCGAGGAGATCAACGCCGCCGGCGGCATCCACGGCCGCAGGTTGCGACTGGTGGTCGAGGACATGGGCTACGATCCCAGGAAGGCGGTGCTCGTCACCGAGAAGCTGCTGACCCGCGATCGCGTCTTCGCCGTCGTCGGGGCGATGGGTACCGTGACGACCGCGGCGACGATGCCGCTGGTGCTCAAGCGCGGGGTGCCACACCTGTTCCCGATTTCGCCGGCCGAGATGTTCGCGCTGCCGTTCAACCGGCTCAAGTTCGCATATTTCGTTCCCTACTACGACGACGTGCGCACGAATCTCAGGTATCTCGTCGCGAATCGGCAGTTGAGGCGCATTGGCGTGCTCTACCAGGATGACGACTTCGGTGCCGAGATCCTGCGCGCCGTGCAGGACCAGTTGAAGGAAACCGGCCTGGAGCCGGTGTCGACGCAGAGCTTCAAGCGCGGCGCCACCGACTTCTCGACCCAGATCGCACGCCTCAAGGCCGACGGGGCCGATCTGGTGGTGATGGGCACCGTGGTGCGTGAGACTGTCGGCGCAATGACCGCAGCGCGCAACCTCGGCTGGAGCCCGGGTTTCCTGGTCAGTCAGGCCGGCTACTCGCTGGCGGTAGCTGCGCTGGGCAAGGACGTGGTCGAGGGGCTCTATGCCGGCGTGATGACGCCGCTGCCCTATGCGGACACCGCGTCGCCCCAGGTGCAGGACTGGATGAAGCGCTACAAGGCCAGGTTCAACCAGGAACCGACGATCGAGGCCGTGGTGGGGTACCTCGTGCTCACGACCACCGCGATGGGCATCACCAATGCCGGCCGCGAGCTGACGGTCGACTCGCTCGTCGCCGGGCTCGAGCGCATCCGCGAGTATCGCAACATCTTCGGCACTGCGCCGATTTCGTTCTCGTCGACGGATCATCTGGCCTCGCGGCGCACTTCGCTGGCGCAGATCCGGAGCGGGCGCTGGGTGATGCTGACCGAATCCATGCATTACAGGGACTGAGCCGGCGGATGCAACCTGTGTGTACCCGTGCGCCGCGCGTGATCCTCACCCGGCGCCGTGAACCTGTCGCCCATGCCCGGTCCAGTAGGGCTCGCGCAGCACGCGGCGGATGATCTTGCCCACCGGCGTTTTGGGCAGCGCATCGACGAAGTGCACCGCCTTGGGTACCTTGAAGTACGTGACGCGCTCCCTGACGAAGGCGATCAGCTCGGCCTCGCTGACCTTGGCGTCGGGCCGCAGCACGACCGAGGCGTGCACCGCCTCGCCCCACTTGTCGTCGGGTACGGCGAAGACGCCGCTTTCGGCGACTGCCGGATGCGCGGCGAGCGCGTGCTCGACTTCGGCCGGATAGACGTTGTAGCCGCCGCTGATGATCATGTCCTCCTTGCGGTCGGCCAGGTACATGTAGCCGTCGCTCTCCATGCGCCCGAGGTCGCCGGTGAGGAGCCAACCGCCTTTCAGGCGTCGCGCGTCGAGCTGCGGGTTCTTCCAGAAGCCCGGCGTCATCCAGGGCGCGCAGATGCAGATCTCGCCCACCTCGCCCGGCGCGCAGGGTTCGCCGTCTTCGCCGCGGATCATCACTTGCGCGCTGGCGAACTCGCGCCCGACCGAGGTCAGCCGCGAGGGGTTTTCGGCCAGCGCCTGCGTGTGCTCGGCCGGCCCCATGTACGTGCACAGGCCGTAGGCCTCGGTCTGGCCGAAGCCGGTGTTGAGCACCGGGCCGAAGCGCTTGATCGCGCGCTCCACGAGCGTCGGCGCCGCCGGGGCGGCGGCGTAGACGATGTTGCGCAGGCTGGAGAGGTCGGCGCTCTCGATCGCCGGGTCATCGAGCAGCATGCGCAGGAAGGTCGGCACGCCGAGCATGAAGGTGATGCGGTGGCGGGCGATCACCTCGATCACCGGCTTCGGCGATGGGTCGCGCAGGATGACCAGCGCTGCACCGCCGATCCACGCGCTGTCCATCGCACGCGCGCAGAAGTGACTGAGCGCAAGCTGGCCGAGTACACGGTCCCCGGGCCGGTGCGCGAAGGTCGTGGCCCAGAAGTTCATCGCTGCCGATACCGACGCGAAGCTGTGCGTGACGCCCTTGGGCTGCCCGGTGGTGCCCGAGGTGTAGAGGATCTGCGCCAGCGTCTCGGGTGGGCGGTCGAAGGCAGGCAGCGTGACGGGTGCGCCGGCGCCGGCCAGCAGGTCGGCGGAGTCTGCGAAGGCGCCGAGGCCGAGCGCTTCCTGTGGGCTCGGCGCGATGGCACGCGCGCGTCCGAGGTGCTCGGGCGCGAGCGCGAGCACGAAGCGTGCGTCGCTGTCGGCGACGATGTAGCGGTGTTCGCGCTCGGTCAGCGCGCCCAGCATCGGGCACAGCACGCCGCCGGCGCGCGCGATGGCGATGACCGCGATCACGAACTCGAGGCTGTTGTACTGGATGACGGCCACCCGTTCGCCGACTTGCAGACCGCGTGCGATCAGTGCTGCGG
Source organism: Burkholderiaceae bacterium (assembly GCA_021463505.1). Lineage (GTDB taxonomy): Bacteria > Pseudomonadota > Gammaproteobacteria > Burkholderiales > Burkholderiaceae_E > Zeimonas. Next base: position 19,328 of record JAJTYR010000018.1, read on the forward strand.
CGACGCCGCTGGCCCTGGCGTCGAGCTCGGCGAAGCTCAGCTGCCGCTCGCCGTCGATGGCAGCCACGAGGTTCGGCCAGTACCGTGCGGCACGCGCGGGGTAATGGGAATAGGGATGCTTCATGCTCCGTTCCTCCGATCCGGGATATGGCGTTCCTCGGGCCCGTCGTAGCGGGCGCCGAGCGCGTCGGGAATGATCCTGAGCGGCACGCCGTCACGGATTTCCTCGGTGACGTGGGCCAGCAGGGCCATGCCGTAACCGAGCGCGCCGAGCCCGCCGATGACGAGCGGATCGAAGCCGAGATCGGCCAGCACGGCGCCGAGGGCACCGGCCAGGTTGATCGGGATGGTGCGTCCCTTGGCCGCGGCCAGATGCGCCTCGACGGCGTCGAGCATCCGCCCGTGCCCGCCCCAGCCGTCGAGCCTTTGCGCCAGGCGCCGCACGGTGACGGCACGCGGCTCGGCCGACTTGTGCATCGGATGACCGAACCCCGGCACGCGGCCGCGTCGCTCGGTCCAGACCTGCAGGACCCGCGCGCAGGTCTCGGCTTGCGGCAGCTGCCAGCCGACCGCCTCGATCAGCATCTCGGCCGGCTCCTGCGGCGATCCGGTCACGGAGCCGGATGCCAGCATGCCGCTGGCCAGCGCCGGCACTGGCGAGTCCGGGAACGCAGACGCGGTGAAGCGCGCGGCGCCGACGGCGGCGCTGATGAACTGCTGGTCGACGCCGCTGCGCAGCACGAGGTCGAACAGCGCGGTCTGGCGCGCATCCGGCAATTCGCCCGACAACACCAGATACGCGACCTCGGTGTAGCTGAGTCGTTCGATGATCTCCTCGACCGGGTAGCCGCGCACCAGGATGCGACCGTGGCCGGCGCAGCTGATCGCGGTGGTCCAGTAGTCGCTCCAGTCGTCCGAGGCGAAGAATTCGCCGATGTTGTGGCGCCGCGGGCGCGGCGCGCGGGGTTCGCTCATTGCTTCGATCCTCGGTTGTCAGTGGCAGTGGCAGGGCAGGCGGCAGTCGCCTCCGGCACGAACACGGGCAGCCAGCGCTCGCCGCGCGCCTCGAAGCGGACGCGCACCGCCATGCCGATGCGTACGGCCTCGGGCGGGCAGTCGACGATGCTGGAGATCATCCGCGGTCCTTCAGGCAACGCGACGAGTGCGATGACGTAAGGTGCGGGGAAGTCGGGGTGATACTGCTGGCGATAGACCGTGAAGGTCGCCACTTCGCCCAGGCCCGTCAGCGCCCGCTTGTCCAGCCTGTCGGACCAGCAGCGCGGGCACACCGGGCCGAAGGGCAGGAAGAGGTGACCGCAGGCATGGCACTGCGCCGCCTCGAGATGCCGCGCGGCAGCCGCAGCGATGTCGGATGCGCGGCGCATCGTCAGCGCCCCAGGAGCAGCGTCGCGTGGCTGTTCATGCCCAGCCCATGGCCGGTGACCAGTGCCACCTGGGCGTTCGGCACCTGGCGCTCGCCGGCATCGCCGCGCAACTGACGTACCGCCTCGATGACGTGCAGCATGCCGCCACCGTATCCTTCGGCGAGCAGCCCGCCGCTGGGGTTCACCGCCAGCGCACCGCCCGGCGCGATCCTTCCGCCAGTGACGAAATCGCCCGCTTCACCCGGTGCGCAGAACCCGTAAGCCTCGAGCTGCATGAGCACCACGATCGTGAAGCAGTCATAGAGCATGGCGACGTCGATATCGGCGGCAGTGAGGCCGGCGCGTTCGAGCGCACGCGGGCCGCAGCGTGCGGCAGGCAGCGTGTCGAAATGCGTCGGGTTCGAGTAGGTGCCCAGGCTGTGCGCCTGGCCCATGCCGAGGATGCGCACCGGGCCGTGGCGCATGTCCGGCATCCGGTCTGCGGCGCAGACGACGACTGCTGCCGCACCGTCGGAGACCAGGCAGCAGTCGGCGCGACGCAGCGGCTCCACCAGCATGCGCGATGCGAAATAGCCGGCCATGTCGAGCGGCGTCTTCGATTGTGCGTGCGGGTTGCGGCCGGCATGCGCGCGCGCCGCGATGGCGACTTCGGCCAGGGCCTCGGGGCGCGTGCCGTGCAGCGCCATGTGTCGTTGCGCGGCCAGTGCGTGCAGGCCCGCGGCGCCGAAGAAGCCGAAGGCTGCTTCTTCGCCGCGCCCGTAGGCGTACGACCCGGCGCTCGACAGTGCGGTGTCGCCGTAGATGCACAGACACGCCGAGCACAGCCGGGCCTCGATCGCCATCGCCGCGCGTTGAATGCTGCCGACGCTGGATGCGCCGCCGAGGATCTCGGTGGCGGCAAAATCCGGGTCGAGTCCGAGCGCGCGGCCGAGTCGCAGGTAATGCGGTTCGATACCCTGCAGCACGCCCTGTGACACGCCGGGATCGGTGATCAGACCGTCGATGTCCCGCGGCGCGAAGCCGGCGTCCTCCACCGCCAGCCGCGCTGCCTGCGCTTCCAGTTCGAGCGCACTGCGGCCGTCGAGGCGGCCGAAGGCCGTATGTCCGGTGCCTGCGATGGCGACTCGATTCACGGGTGCTCTTCGGCTCCCTGCGAAAGCGCGGACGGGCGCTTCGTGCGCAGCGGAGCAACGGATTTCGATGGCTGCGCCTGGCTGTGCCTGACTGTGCTTGATCAATACACGAAAACTGAGTATCGTTCGAACAAGCCCCGATTGCAAGCTGTTCGACACTGGAGGCGGCGGTGGACTGGGACCGGAGCGACGAACAGGAAATGATTCGGCAGTCGCTGCGCGACTACGTGCGCGACAAGGTCACGCCCCACGTGCTGGCCTGGGAGGCCGCCGGCGAGGTGCCGCGCAGCCTGTTCACCGATCTCGCCGGGCTCGGCGTTCTCGGGGTGAGGCTCTCGACGGAATACGGCGGCGGTGGACAGGATTTCTGGTTCACCGTCGTGCTGCTCGAGGAGTTGATGCGCTGCGGCTCGATCGGCGTGCCGGTGTCGGTGATGGCGCACGCCGAGTTCGCCACCATGCTGATCGACCGGTACGGGTCGCCCGCGCTGCGCGAGACCTTCGTGCGCGGTGCCGCCACGGGGCGCTTGATCGGTGCGCTCGGCGTGTCCGAACCCGATGCCGGCAGCGACGTCGCCGCGCTGCGCACGCGCGCCGTGCGCGACGGCGACGAGTACGTCATCGACGGCTCCAAGCTCTATATCAGCAACGGCACGATCGCCGACTACATCACCCTCGCCGTACGCACCGGCGGCCCCGGAGCGCACGGTATTTCGATGATCGTCGTACCCGGCGATTCCCGGGGCCTGCAGCGCCGCCGTCTGCGCAAGCTGGGCACCCACGCGGCAGACACCGCCGAGCTGTTCTTCGAAGGCTGTCGTGTGCCCGCCGCCAACCTGCTCGGCGCGGGCAACGACGGTTTCGGCATGATCATGTCGGGTTTCGAGGGCGAGCGCCTCGTGCTCTCGGTGATGGCGTGCTCGCATGCGCGGCTGATGTTCGACGAGGCGCGCGAATGGGGCCACAGCCGGCGCGCCTTCGGGCAGCCGCTGCTGGGCTTCCAGGTCTGGCAGCACCGGCTGGCCGACGTGCTCACGCGCATCGAGGCAGCCGAAGCCCTGACGCGGCGCGGCGTCGACCTGTACGTGCGCCGCCGCCCGGCCCAGTCCGAGATCTCGATGGCCAAGCTGTTCGCCACCGAGACGGCACGCTACACGGCCGCCGAGTGCGCCCAGTTGCACGGCGGCCTGGGCTACATGGAGGAGTGCCTGACGGGGCGGCTGCATCGCGATGCGCTGGCGATGACGATCGGTGCCGGCTCGAGCGAGATCATGCGCGGGCTGATCGCCCGCGCCAACAACCTGGTGGCACGATGAGCCTGAAGCGGGAAACGCGCGACGGCGTGCTGATCCTGACGATAGCCCGTCCGGCCGCACGCAATGCCCTCAACGCCGAGACGCAGCAGGCGCTCGTCGAAGAGTGGTTGCGCTTTCGCGACGACGACACGCTGCGCGTGGCGGTGCTCACAGGCGCCGGCGACGACGCCTTCTGCGCCGGCGCCGACCTGAAGGAACTGGCTGCCTTCTACCGCTCGATGACGCCGTTCGAGCGCCGCGAGCGTGGCGAGCGCGAACCCGGCCTGGGCGCAATCACGCGCAACTTCGATCCGCGCAAGCCGACCATCGCCGCCATCAATGGCGTCTGCCTCGCGGGCGGCCTCGAGCTCGCGCTGGCCTGCGACATCCGCGTCGCCGCCGAGCACGCGCGCTTCGGCCTGCCCGAGGTGTGTCGCGGCATCCTGCCCGGCGCCGGTGGCACGCAGCGGCTGCCGCGTGCACTGCCGGTGGGCGTGGCGCTGGAGATGATCCTGACCGGCGCGCCGATCGACGCCGGGTCCGCGCTGCGCTGGGGTCTGGTGAGCCACGTCGTGCCGCGAGCGGCGCTGCTCGACTGCGCGTTCCGGCTTGCCGCACTGATCGCCGCCAACGGGCCGCTCGCCGTGCGCGCTGCGCGCGAAGCGGTCTACCAGGGGCTCGCGCTGCCGATGGACGCCGCATTGCGGCTCGAGCAGTTTCTCGCCGAACCCTTGCGCCAGAGCGACGACGCCGCCGAGGGCGTACGCGCCTTCATCGAGAAACGGCGCCCCGACTTCGTCGGGCACTGAAAGGAGCAGACCGCATGGCAAGGCCGAAGATCGCGATCGACGCATGGGCGACCTACATCTCGCCGGAGGGGGCGAAGAAATGGCCGCCCGAGTTCCTGCACATCTTTCGCAAGTACAGGTGCCCGCCCAACATGTTCGAGGGCGGGACGGTGGAGGCGATGCTGGCGGAAATGGACGCTGCGGGCGTCGATCGCATCGTGCTCTCCGCCTTCTTCTACGGCGGGCAGTGGGTGCTGAGCAACGAGGAGGTGGCAGGAATGGTGCGCGAGCGTCCCGAGCGCTTCATCGGCGCGGGCACCGTGAACATCATGCAGAAGCCGATGCAGGTGGTGCGCGAAGTCGACTACCTGGTGAAGGAGCTCGGACTGCGCTGTCTACGCCTGGAGCCGTACATGTACGGCGACGGCATGACCGGGCTGCCGCCGAACGACAAGCGTTACTGGCCCGTTTACATGCGCTGCAGCGAGCTGGGCGTCGCGGTGGCGATCCAGGTCGGCCACACCGGGCCGCTGCTGCCCTCCGAGTGCGGCCGCCCGATCTACCTCGACGAGGTGGCGCTGTCGTTCCCGGATCTCGCCATCCTCGGCTGCCATGTCGGCCAACCCTGGCACGAAGAGATGATGGTCCTCGCCTGGAAGCACCCCAACGTCTACCTCGAAACCTCGGCGCGTGGACCGCGTCAGTGGCCCGAATCGCTGGTCGACTTCGCCAGGGGCTGGGGCCAGGACAAGGTGATCTGGGCCACCGACTACCCGCTGCTCGGCTTCGACCGCACGCTGAGCGAGCTCGAGGCGCTCGGCGTCGACGACAAGGTCTACCGCAAGATCGTGCGCGACAATCTGCTGCGGGCGCTGAGGCTCGATCTGTGAGGGATACGCAGAGCGTCCTCGACGCGATCGCCTACGTCGCCTGGCACGGCCACAGGATTCGCATCGAGCGGCCGGGCCGCGTGGTGGTGGAACAGCCCGATCGCGCGGAGCTGCGTAACTACGTCGGCACGACGCACGCCGGAGCGCTGTATACGCTGGCCGAGACCGCGGCCGGCGTCGTCGCCGACGGTATGGCCGCACCGCTGGGAGGCTTCATCCTTCTCGCGGCAGCGACGGTGCACTACACGCGCCGCGCCGAAGGCGCGCTCGAGGCCGAGGCACGGTTTGGTCCAGCCGCCGACACCGCGGCGCTGGCCGCGGAGTTCTCCGCCAGCGGCCGCGGCGCCTTGACGGTGGACGTCGTGATCCGTGATGCGGGCGGGCAGTCCGTCTTCGAAGGCAGCTTCCAGTACGCAATGCGCAGGAGAACCCCATGATCGACTCGCTGCTGACCGAGCGCCGTGGTGCCGTGCTACGTCTTGCGCTGAACCGGCCCGACAAGCTCAACGCCATCGACCTGCCGCTGCTCGATGCGCTTACCGGGGCGCTCGAGGCGGCTGGCTGCGATCCCACGGTGCGCGCAATCGTGATTGCCGGTGCGGGTGCGTCGTTCTGCGCTGGCGCCGATATTGGACAGATGATCGACCGCACCGCCGACGACTGGGAGCGCACCGTCGATCACTACCTCGATCCGATCCGTGTCATCGCACGCATCGGCAAGCCGGTGATCGCGCGGCTGCACGGCAACGTATTCGGCGGCGGGCTGGGCCTCGCCATCGCCTGCGACTTCCGCGTCGCGGCCGAGTCGGCGCGCATGTGCGCGCCGTTCGTCAAGCTGGCGCTGGCCGGCTGCGACATGTCGGCCGGCTACTTCCTGCCGCGCCTGATCGGCCTGGGGCGCGCCACCGACATGATGATGACGGCGCGCGTCGTCGGTGCGCCGGAGGCGCAGGCGATCGGACTGGTCAGCCAGACGGTGCCCGATGCCGAGCTCGATGCCGCGGTCGACGCGCTCGCGGACAGGCTCGCAGCCTTTGCGCCGCGCACCACGGCCTTCACCAAGGCGGCCATCCGCCGCTCGGTCGACCGCGACATGGAAGGCGAGTTCGATTACGAGATCTTCGCCCAGGTGCAGTGCCTGCAGAGCGCCGATCACCGCGAAGGCGTGGCGGCGTTTCGCGAGCGCCGGGCGCCGGTCTTTCGCGGTGCCTGAGCCGAGCCGGCGTGTCGACCTCCAATCCGCAAATCACAGGCGAGGAACGCCGACCATGAGCGATGCCGGCCTGGGCGAAGAGGAAGTCGCTTTCCGCGACAGCGTACGTGCCTTCGTCGACAGGCGTATCGTGCCCAATGCCACGCGCTGGGACCTGGAGGAGCGCTATCCGCGCGAGCTGTTCCAGGAAGCCGCCGCGCTCGGCTGGCTCGGCATCGGATTTCCCGAGGAGGTCGGCGGCAGCGGTGGCGGCAGCGTGCTGTACGCAATCCTGTGCGCCGAGCTGGCGCGCGGCTCGGCGGCGGTCGCGCTCGGCCTGTACGTGCATACCGCACTGGCCGCCTCGGCGATCCTGCACCTGGGCAGCGCAGAGCAGAAGGCGCGCCATCTTCCCGAGGCATTGGCCGGCAAACGCATCGGCTGCTGGGCTTATGCCGAACCCGGCGCGGGCGCCGACATTGCCTGTGTGCGTACACGTGCGCGCCGCACGGGCGAGCACTACGTGATCGACGGCGCCAAGCTGTACATCACCAACTCGCCGTTCGCGGACTTCATGGTGGTCGTCGCGCAGACCGATCCGGCACGCGGTCTCAAGGGCATGTCGATCTTCGTCGTCGATCGTGACACGCCGGGCGTGCGCGTCAGCGCCCCGTTCAGAAAGCTCGGCATGGGTGCCTCGGAGATGGCCGAGATCGTCTTCGAGGGCGTGCGCGTGCCCGCCGGCAACCGGCTGGGGACCGAGCATCTGGGCTTCATCGAGGCGCTCCAGGTGCTCACGCTCGGGCGCGTCGCGTCGGCAGGCTTCGGTGTCGGCCTCGGCCGCGCGGCCCTCGGGGAAGCGCTGCGCTATGCTTCGACCCGCATGCAGGGCGACGCGCCGATCACGCGTCACCAGTTCGTGCGCTTCACGCTCGCCGACATGGCGACCCGGATCGAGGCTGCCTGGCGGCTTGCGCTGCACGCGGCACGCCTCATCGAAGCCGGCGGTGACTACGACTGCGCCGCCTCGATGGCCAAGCTGTTCGCCACCGAGACCTGCAGCCATGTCTGCGAACGCGCATTACACTTGTGCGGCGCTCAGGGCTACATGCGCGAGAGTGCGGCACAGCGCTTCTATCGCGACTGCAAGGTGCTCGAGATCGGCGAGGGTACCAGCGAGATCCAGCGCGAGACGATCTTCAGGCATTTATCACGACAGGCCGGCAAATGGGTGTGACGGAACGGCGCCAGCGCGAACGCGCGGCACGACGCGGGGAGATTCTCGATGCGGCACGCGACGTGCTGCTCAGCCAGGGTCTGCGCGGCACGACCACCAAGGAGATCGCCGAGCGCTGCGAACTCTCGGAAGCGACGCTGTTCTTCTACTTCCGCAACAAGGACGAGATCCTGCTCTCGCTGATCTTCGAGAGCATCGCGTTCTGGGCGCAAGGACTGGATGCGCTGGCCGCGAAGTCGCTGTCGCCCGAGGCACTGCTGCAGGCCATCTGGCAGTTCCACGAGGAGGTCTATCGCGAGCATCCGGACTACTTCGTCATCTCGGCCTACCTGGCGCAGCCGCAGGTGCTCGACAACGTCTCGCCCGAGGTCAAGCACGAGATCGCGCGCCGTTCGGGCGAGAACTTCCGGCGTCTGCGCGACCTCCTTGGGCGCATCGACCCGTCCACGCCGGGCGTCGTGCTCGCGAACATGCTGTGGTCGCTGTTCCTCGGTTTGACGATCGCCGGCGCATCGCGGGCCAACCTCGGCCACGGCACGCGCGGCGAACAGCGCGAGACACGGGCCCGGGTCTTCGACGTCGTCAAGCGTGCGTTCGGATTTGGAGCGCGCAATGCAACTTCCGGAGTCGGCAAGTCGAAGGATGCCGCAGCGCGCAACCGGGCGCCTCGACGGGCAGCAGGGAGTAACCAGTCATGATTGCGACCACCATGCTGGCGGCGCGGTTGTACGAAGCCGGTGCGCCGCTCGCGATCGAAACGGTCCCGGTCCCGCAACCCGGGTTTGGCCAGTTGCTGCTCGAAGTGGCCGCCTGCGGGCTGTGCGGCACCGACATCCATCTGGCGGTGGATGGCGACATCCCGGTCGCGCGCACTCCGATCACGCTCGGCCACGAGGCTGCGGGCACGATCGCGGCGCTCGGCAACGGGGTGAGCGGCTTCACGCTCGGTCAGCGCGTGGCACTCTTTCCTTCGCCGATCTGCGGCCAGTGTCGCTTCTGCCGTGCGGGACGCGAATCCCTGTGCGAGGCGACGCAGGCCTACGGCATGTCGCAGGACGGGGCGCTTGCGCGCTACATGCTGGCGCCGGTCGCGGGTGCGATCCCGATTCCCGATGCCGTGGATTTCGCGACCGCGGCCATCGTCACCGACGGCGTCGCGACGCCGCTGCACGCCCTGCGCTCGCGGGGCCGGCTGTGCGCCGGCGAGGCAGTCGCGGTGGTGGGCTGCGGCGGCCTGGGCGCGCACGCGATCCTGTTGGCACGCATGATGGGGGCGGGTTTCATCGCCGCCCTCGACACGCAGGCGCAGGCGCGCGAGCGCGCGATCGAGTTCGGCGCCGACCTGGCTATCGATCCCGCCGAGCAACCTCATCCGGGCCGCGCCATTCGCGCCCACTTCGGCCGTGGCGTCGATCTGGCGCTCGAATTCGTCGGCCGCCCGGAAACGGTGGAGACGACGCTGCGCTGCCTCGACACCGGCGGGCGGGCGGTGCTGGTGGGTGTCGGGCCGGGGCGTCCGACGCTGCCACCGCTGCTGAGCTTCGTCGGCCGCGAGCAGTCGGTGATCGGCTCCTTCGGCATGAACAAGCGCGACATCGCCGACCTTCTGCAGCTCGTCGCGCGTGGCCGGCTCGATCTGTCGCGATCGGTGAGCCGGACTTTCCCGCTTGCCGGCGTGAACGAGGCACTTGACCTGCTGGCGAAGAAGGACACCGGCATCGTCCGACTCGTCGTCGAGCCTGGGCGCTGAACTGCGGCGAATGGCGCAACGGGCCCTTGCCCGTTCGATGACGGTTTCGTGCATCACCAACCCCCGCCGGTCGCCTTGATCAGCGCCACCGTCGCCGTCAGGCGCCGGCCGCGCAGGTCGAGCAGCGCGCGCTCGGCCTGCAGCGCCGCGGTCTGCGCGACGATCACGTTCAGGAACGAGACGGTGCCCGCCTTGTATTGCAACGTCGTGATCTCCAGCGCGGTGCGCGCGGCGGCGAGCGCCTCGCGCTGCACCTGCTCCTGGTCGGCCAGCACCGACAACGCGACCAGGCTGTCCTCGACTTCGCCGAGCGCCGCGAGCACGGTCTGCCGGTAGGCCGCGACCGTCGCATCGTGCGCGGCCTCGGCCTGCTCGCTGGCGGCGGCGCGCGCGCCGCCGTCGAACAGCGCCGCGGCGAGCGACGGGCCCAGCGACCAGAAGCGGTTCGGCAGCGACAGCAGCTCGCCCAGCTGGTTCGAGCGCAGACCGCCGTCGGCCGACAGCGTGAGCGACGGGAACCAGGCGGCGCGGGCCACGCCGATCTGCGCGTTGGCGGCGGCGACGCGGCGTTCGGCCGCAGCCACGTCGGGGCGCCGCTCGAGCAGTTGTGAGGGCACGCCCACCGGCACCGACGGCACCTCGGCGGGCGTCGGCGCTTCGGCGAGCGCCAGTGCCACCGGTGCGCGGCCGGTGAGCAATGCCACGGCGTGTTCGAGCTGGGCGCGCGCGATGCCGACTTCGAGCCGCTGCGCCTCGGCGTTCTTCAGCTGCGTCTGGGCCTGCGCGACGTCGGCGCGCGTGGCCACGCCGGCGGCCAGTCGGTTGCGCGTGAGTTCGAGCGAGCGCCGGTACGAGTCGACGGTTTCGCCGAGCAGCTTGCGCTGCGCCTCGGCGATGCGCAATTGCAGATAGCTCTGCGCCAGCTGGGCCCGCAGCGACAGGCGCGCCGCGGCGAGATCGGCCTCGCTCGCGCTTGCGGCAGCTTCGGCGGCTGAGACGCCGCTGCGCACGCGGCTCCACAGATCGACTTCCCAGCCCGCCGCGACGCCCAGGCCGAAGCTGCTGAAGTCCGTGCCGGCCTGGTGGCTGCGGCTCGCCGAGGCGCTTGCCGAGACCGACGGATACAGGCCCGCGCGCGCGGCGTCGGTAGCGGCGCGCGCCTGGCGCAACACCGCCGCGGCGCGCCGCAGATCCTGGTTGCCCGTGTCGAGGTCGGCGATCAGTGCGTCGAGCCGGCGGTCGCCGAACGCGCGCCACCAGGCGCCATCGTGCAGCGCGGCCGGACGCGCGGCCTGCCGGCCCTCGGGCGGTGTTTCCCTGTAGGCTGGCGGCACCGCGATGTGCGGGCGCTCGTAGGCGGGCGGGGTCGCGCAGCCGGCGAGCAGCACGCACAGCAGGGCGACGCCCGGCAGCCATGCGCTGCGCAGCGACGTGCCGTGCAGCGCTGCCCCGCCAGGCGGGGTGCGCGCGCCGCGGCGCAGGCGCGCGGCGAGCCGGTCGAGGTACAGGTAGACCACCGGAGTCGTGTACAGCGTGAGCAACTGGCTCAGCGCCAGTCCGCCGACGATCGTGATGCCGAGCGGCTGGCGCAACTCGGCGCCGTTGCCGGTGCCGAGCGCCAGCGGTACCGCGCCCAGCATCGCCGCCATCGTCGTCATCAGGATCGGGCGCACGCGCAACCGGCAGGCGCGGTGGATCGCCTCGCGTGGCGCGAGGCCCAACTCGCGCTCGGCGGCGATCGCGAAGTCGATCATGATGATCGCATTCTTCTTCACGATGCCGATCAGCAGCAGTACGCCGATCAGCGCGATGATGCTGAACTCGGTATCGGTGGCCATCAGCGCGAGCAGCGCGCCCACACCGGCCGAGGGCAGCGTCGACAGGATCGTGATCGGGTGCACCAGGCTCTCGTAGAGGATGCCGAGCACCAGGTAGACGGTGACCAGCGCGGCCAGGATCAGCAGCGGCTGGCTCTCGAGCGAGCGCTGGAAGGCGCCCGCGGTGCCCGCGAAGCTGCCGTACAGGCTCGTGGGAACGCCCAGGCGCGCGACCGTCTCCTCGATCGCGGCGCTCGCCTGCGACAGCGACACGCCTTCGGGCAGGCTGAACGAGATCGTCGAGGCGGCGAACTGGCCCTGGTGGCTCACGCCCAGCGGCACCGGGGTGGGGGCCCAGCGGGCGAACTGCGACAGTGGCACCGCGACGCCTGCCGCGTTCGGCACGCTGAAGTTGCGCAGGTCGTCGGGGCTGTCGCGGAACTCCGCGCCGACTTCGAGCACGACGTGGTACTGGTTCAGCGGCTGGTAGATCGTCGACACCTGCCGCTGGCCGTAGGCGTCGTTGAGCAGGCTGGTGATGCGCCGGGTCGGGATGCCGAGCCGCGCGGCGGCGTCGCGATCGATCGTCAGCGACACCTGCCGCCCCTTGTCTTCCTGGTCGGTGTCGATGTCGGTGACCTGCGGCAGGCGGCTGAGCGCATCGCGGATGCGCGGCTCCCAGGTGCGCAGCACCTCGAGGTCGTCGGTGAGCAGCGTGTACTGGAACTCCGAGCTGCTCTGGCGGCCGCCGATGCGGATCTCGCGCACCGGCACCATGAAGACGCGCGCGCCCGGCACGCGCGAGGTGGCCGCGCGCAGCCGCGTGACGACCTGCTCGGCGCTCTCCTTGCGCTCGCCCAGCGGCTTCAGCGTGACGAAGCCCCAGCCGCTGTTCACGCGCGACCCGCCGGTGAAGCCGGTGACGATCGTGACCGCCGGATCGGCGCGGATGATCTCGATGAAGTCGGCGAGCTTCTTCTGCATCGCCTGGAACGAGATGCTCTGGTCGCCGCGGATCGACATGAACAGGCGCCCGGTGTCCTGCGCGGGGAAGAACCCCTTGGGCACGATGGCGTAGAGCCAGACGTTGAGCGCGATCGTCGCTGCGAGCAGTCCGAGCATCAGCCATCCGTGGTCGAGCGCCCAGCCGACGCTGCGCGCGTAGCCGTCGACCACCCGCTCGAGCGCGCGCCGCCCGAAGCGGGCCAGCCGACCTTCGGCCGCGATCGTCTCGTCGCTGCCCGTGCCGCCGGCGCTCGCGATGTCCCCGGGTGCGCCGCCGCGCTGCCTGCCGAGCAGGCGCGCGCACAGCATCGGCGTCGTGGTGAGCGACACCAGCAGCGAGATCAGGATCGCCACCGACAGCACCACCGCGAACTCGCGAAACAGCCGCCCGACCACGCCGCCCATCGCGAGGATCGGGATGAACACCGCGATCAGCGACAGGCTGATCGCCACCACCGTGAAGCCGACTTCGCGCGCGCCGGCGATCGCTGCGGCCAGCGGCGGCTCGCCCGCCTCGCGGCGCCGCGCGATGTTCTCCAGCACGACGATCGCATCGTCCACCACGAAGCCGGTGGCGATGGTGAGCGCCATCAGCGACAGGTTGTCCAGGCTGTAGCCCGCGAGGTACATCACACCGAACGTGCCCACCAGCGAGGCCGGCACCGCCACGGCCGGCACCAGCGTGGCCGCTGCGCTGCGCAGGAACAGGAACACCACCATCACGACGAGCGCCACCGAGATCACCAGCGTGCGCTCGATCTCGTGCAGCGACGCGCGGATCGTCGGCGTGCGGTCGAGCACCACCTGCATGTCGATCGCCGCCGGCGCCAGCGCGCGCAGCCCCGGCATCAGCTCGTAGATCCGATCGACCGTCTCGATGATGTTCGCCCCCGGCTGCCGGTAGACCACCAGCAGCACCGAAGGCCTGCCGTTGGCCGAGCCGGCGTTGCGCTCGTCCTCGACCGACTCGCGCAGGCTGGCGACGTCGGACAGGCGCACCGCCGCGCCGTTGCGGTAGCTCACCACCAGCGGCACGTAGTCGGCGACGTCGCGTGACTGGTCGTTGGCGCCCACCTGCCAGTGGCGCGTCTCGTCGGCCACCGAGCCCTTGGGCCGGTTGGCGTTGGCGCCGGCGATCGCCAGGCGCACCTGTTCCAGGCCGATGCCGTAGCGGTCGAGTTGCAGCGGGTTGACCTGCACGCGCACCGCCGGCAGCGAGCTGCCGCCGATCGTGACCTGGCCCACGCCGCGCACCTGCGCGAGCTTTTGCGCGAGCACCGTCGCGGCCACGTCGTACATCTGCCCGCGCGTCATCGACCCGGAGGTGAGCGCGATCATGAACACCGGCGTGTCGGCCGGGTTCACCTTGCGGTAGGTCGGGTTGCGCACCAGGCCGCTGGGCAGCGAGCCGCGCGCCGCGTTGATCGCGGCCTGCACGTCGTTGGCGGCGCTCTCGATCGAGCGATCGAGGTCGAACTGCAGTACCACGCGCGTCTGCCCGAGCGAGCTGTTCGAGGTCATTTCGGTGACGCCGGCGATGCGCCCGAGCGCGCGTTCGAGCGGCGTGGCGACGGTGGCCGCCATGATCTCGGGGCTCGCGCCGGGCAGCGACGCCGACACCGAGATCGTCGGGAACTCGACCTGCGGCAGCGGCGCCACCGGCAGCAGCCGCAGCGCGGCCAGGCCGGAGAGCACGATGCCCAGCGTGATCAGCGTGGTCGCCACCGGCCGGCGGATGAAGACCTCGGAGAAGTTCACCGCGGCGCCCCCGCCTGCGGGTCGCCGCCGGCCTGCACCCGCCGCCGCGCCAGCCGGTCGAAAGCGAGGTACACCACCGGCGTGGTGAACAACGTGAGCACCTGGCTCACCAGCAGGCCGCCCACCATCGTCAGACCGAGCGGGTGGCGCAACTCCGAGCCCACGCCGCTGCCCAGCATCAGCGGCAGCGCGCTCAGCAGTGCTGCCATCGTGGTCATCAGGATCGGCCTGAAGCGCAGCAGGCAGGCCTGGTAGATCGCCTCGCGCGGTGCCTTGCCTTCGCTGCGCTCGGCGTCGAGCGCGAAGTCGATCATCATGATCGCGTTCTTCTTCACGATGCCGATCAGCAGCACGATGCCGATCACCGCGACGATCCCCAGGTCGCTGCCGGCGAGCATCAGTGCGAGCAGCGCGCCGATGCCGGCCGAGGGCAGCGTCGAGAGGATCGTCACCGGATGGATGTAGCTCTCGTAGAGCACGCCGAGCACGATGTACATCGTGACCAGCGCTGCCAGGATCAGCCACAGCGTGCTGTCCAGCGAGGCCTGGAACGCCAGCGCGGCGCCCTGGAAGCGCGTCTGGATCCCCGCGGGCAGGCCGAGACCGCGTTCGGCCGCGCGGATCGCTTCGACCGCTTCGCCGAGCGAGGCGCCCGGCGCCAGGTTGAACGAGATCGTCGCCGCCGGGAACTGGTCGAGGTGGTTGATCACCAGCGCGATGGGACGCTCGACCACGCGCGCGATGCTCGACAGCGGCACCAGCTGGCCGGTGCTGCCGCTCACGCGGATCGCCTCGAGCGAGGCCGGACTCGCCTGGAACTGCGGTGCCACTTCGAGTACCACGCGGTACTGGTTGGCCTGCGTGAAGATCGTCGAGACCTGCCGCTGGCCGAACGCGCTGTAGAGCGCGTTGTCGATCGCGCTCATCGACAGGCCGAAGCGGCCGGCGGCGTCACGGTCGATGTCGAGCCACGCCTGCAGGCCGCGGTCCTGCAGGTCGCTGGCGACGTCGGCCAGCACCGGGATCGCCCGCATCCGTTCGACCATCCGCGGCACCCAGGCCGCGAGCCGCCCGGGGTCGGCGTCTTCGAGGCTGAACTGGTACTGCGTGCGGCTGACGCGATCCTCGACGGTGAGATCCTGCACCGGCTGCATGTACAGCGTGATGCCGGGCAGCTGCGCGAGCCGCGGCTGCAGCCGACGGATCACGCCGGAGGCGTCGGCGTCGCGCTCGGCACGCGGCTTCAGGTTCACCAGCAGCCGGCCGGTGTTCAGCGTCGGGTTCACGCCGTCGACACCGATGAACGAGCTCAGGCTCTGGACCGCCGGGTCCTTCAGGATCTCGCGTGCCAGCGCCTGCTGGCGCGCGGCCATCGCGGCGAACGAAATCGACTGCCCGGCCTCGGAGATCCCCTGGATCACGCCGGTGTCCTGCACCGGGAAGAAACCCTTGGGCACGACGACGTACAGCGCGACGGTGAGCGCGAGCGTGAGCATCGCCACGACGAGCGTCGCCGGCTGGTGGTCGAGCACCTTGTTCAGCAGGCGCCCGTAGACCCGGACGAGGCGCTCGAACGCCGCGCCGCTGGCCCGCTGCAGGCGCCCCTCGCGCTCGGGCGGCACGTGCCGCAGCAGCCGTGCGCACATCATCGGCGTGAGCGTGAGCGACACCACGGCGGAGATCAGGATCGCCACCGCCAGCGTGATCGCGAACTCGCGGAACAGCCGGCCGACCACGTCGGCCATGAACAACAGCGGGATCAGCACCGCGATCAGCGAGACGGTGAGCGAGATGATCGTGAAGGCGATCTGCCTGGACCCCTTCAGCGCGGCTTCGAGCGGCGCATCGCCGCGTTCCAGATAGCGCGCGATGTTCTCGATCATCACGATCGCGTCGTCGACGACGAAGCCGGTGGCGATGGTGAGCGCCATCAGCGTGAGGTTGTTCAGCGAGAAGCCGGCCAGCACCATCACGCCGAAGGTGCCCACCAGCGACAGCGGCACCGCGACGCTGGGAATCACCGTGGCGGAGAGATTGCGCAGGAACAGGAAGATCACCATCACCACCAGCGCGACCGCCAGCACCAGCTCGCGCTGCACGTCGCGCACCGAGGCGCGGATCGTGGTGGTGCGGTCGGTGAGCAGCGAGACTTCGACCGCGCCCGGCAGCGACGCGCGCAGCGTCGGCAGCAGCGCCTTGACCCGGTCGACCACTTCGATCACGTTCGAGCCCGGCTGGCGCTGGATGTTCAGCACGATCGCCGGCGTTTCGTTGGCCCAGGCGGCGAGCCGGTCGTTCTCGGCACCCTCGGAGATCTGCGCGACGTCGGACAGGCGCAGCGGCGCGCCGCCGCGATACGCGACGATCAGGTCGCGATAGCCCGAGACCGCGCGAATCTGGTCGTTGGCGTCGATCGTGGCCGCGCGGCTCGGGCCGTCGAAGCTGCCCTTGGCCTGGTTCGCGTTCGCATTGGTGATCGCGGTGCGCACGTCCTCGATGCCCAGCCCTGCCGAGGCCAGCGCCTTCGGATCGACACGCACGCGCATCGCCGGCCGTTGCCCGCCGGCAATCGACACCAGTCCGACGCCGGGCAACTGCGCGATCTTCTGCGCCACGCGCGTCTCGACGAGGTCGCGCACCCGCGGTAGCGCAATGGTGCGCGAGGCCACGCCGATCGTGAGCACCGGCGCGTCGGCCGGGTTGACCTTGCTGTAGAGCGGCGGCACCGGCAGGTCGGCGGGCAGCGTCGTGCCGGCCGCGTTGATCGCCGCCTGCACCTGCTGCTCGGCCACGTCGAGCGCCAGCGCGAGCTCGAACTGCAGCGTGATCACCGAGGCGCCCCCCGAACTGGCCGACGACATCTGTTTCAGCCCCGGCATCTGGCCGAACTGGCGCTCGAGCGGCGCGGTGACCGACGAGGTCATCACTTCGGGGCTCGCCCCGGGATACAGCGTCGTGACCTGGATCGTCGGATAATCGACTTCGGGCAGCGCCGACAGCGGCAGCAGCCGGTAGCCGACGAGCCCCGCCAGCAGGATCGCGACCATCAGCAGCGAGGTCGCCACCGGCCGCAGGATGAACAGGCGCGAGGGGTTCATCGGACGCGTTCGCTCGGTGCGCGCCGCGGCTCCGCGTCTGCGCCACGCACGATGTCAGCGCGCGCGCGACGGCTGGGGCCGGCGCTGCGCAGCCGGCTGGCCGCCCGGCTGGGCGGCCGAACGAGCGGCCGGCCGCGATGCGCTGCGTTCCGCCGCGGCCCTGTCGATCGCCTCGACGCGGGCGCCGTCGCGCAGATGGTCGACGCCGTCGACCACCACCCGGTCGCCCACCTCGAGGCCATGCTTGACGACCGTGCGCTCGCCGTCGACCGGTCCGGGGTCGATGCGGCGCAGCGCCACGGTGCCGTCCGGTTGCGCCAGGTAGACGTAGGTGCCCGGTGCGCCGCGCTGGATCGCGGCGCCGGGTACCACGGTGGCGCCGACGAGCACGTCGATGCGCAGCCGCGCGTTGACGAACTGGTTCGGGAACAGCGCCCCGTCGGCGTTGGCGAACTCGGCCTTCATCTTCAGCGTGCCGGTGGTCACGTCGATCTGGTTGTCGAGCGTGGTCAGGCGTCCGGTGGCCAGCACCGCGCGCTGCTCGCGGTCGAGCGCCTGCACCGGCATCGGGGTGCCTGCGCGATAGCGCGCCAGCACCGGCGCGAGATCCTTCTCGGGCAGCGAGAACGTCACGCCGATCGGCTGCACCTGCGTGATCGTGACCAGGCCATTCGCGTCGCCCGCGCGCACCAGGTTGCCGGGATCGACCAGGCGCAGGCCGAGCCGTCCGGCGAACGGCGCGGTGATCCGCGCGTAGGCGAGCTGCAGGCGCGCGTTGTCGACCTGGGCCTGGTCGGACCTGACCGCGCCTTCGTACTGGCGCACCAGTGCGCGCTGGGTGTCGAGCTGCTGCTCGCTGGCGGCCTCCTGCGTGACCAGCGTGCGGTAGCGCTCCAGGTCGAGCCGTGCGTTTTCCAGCAGCGCGCGATCGCGCGCCAGTTGTCCCTGCGCCTGCTCGAACTGCACCTGGAACGGCCGCGGATCGATTTCGGCCAGCAGTTCTCCGGCCTTGACCATCTGTCCTTCGCGGAAGTTCACGCGCAGCAACTGGCCGTCGACGCGCGAGCGCACGGTGACCGTGCGCAGCGACGTGACGGTACCCAGCGCATCGAGCGCCACCGGCACGTCGGCGCGCTCGACGACGGCTACCGTGACCGGGATCGCGCGTTCGCCGCCCCGGCCGGCGCCGGACGTCGAGGCGCGACCAGCGCCCGGTGCGTCAGTGCGAGCGGCGCCGGGCGCGTCGGTGCGAGCGGTGTCCGGCGCCCCGGTGCCGGGCGCCTCGGCCGGTGGCGGCCGTCTCGCGAGATCGATGGCCCAGTACCCGCCGGCGAGCAGCACGATGGCCAGCAGCCAGAACCCGGGGCGCCGCAGCAGCGGCCGCCTCGGGGGCGCGGATCGGGCGCGCTCGGCGTCGTCGGGCGAGTCGTGCATGGCAGAATCAATGGTACCGGCTCGCACGGGAGATGACGATGAACCTCGCGCATTGGCTGGAACGCAGCGCAGCGGTGTTCGGCGAGCGCCCTGCGATCGCACGCGGCCGCGTTGCCGTCTGCAGTTACCGCGCGTTCGCCGCCAGCGCTGCGCGTGCCGCGGCGTGGCTGCACGAACAGGGGTTGACGCCGGGCGACCGCGTCGGCTTTTTCCTCGGCAATCAGCCCGACTACCTGCGGCTGCTGTGGGGCGTCTGGTGGGGCGGCATGGTGGCGGTGCCGATCAATGCCCGGCTGCACGGGCGCGAAGCCGCGTTCATCCTGTCCGACTGTGCCGCGACGATCTGTTTTACCGACGCCAGCCACGCCGACCGGCTCGCCGGCCACGTGCCGGGCGCATGCCGGATCATCGACCGGCATCCGTTCCTCGATGCCGCCACCGGGCGTCACGCGTACGCGCCGGCGCCGATGGCCGTTCGCAGCGAGGACGACGACGCCTGGTTGTTCTACACCAGCGGCACCACCGGCAAGCCCAAGGGCGTACGACTCAGCGCCCGCAACCTGCGCTGGATGACGCTCGCCTACCTCGCCGAGGTGCAGCCGGTGGCGCCGGGCGACACGATGCTGCACCCGGCGCCGCTGTCGCACGGCAGCGGGATGTATCACCTGCCCTACGTGCTGCAGGGTGGGGTGAACGTGCTGCCCGAGTCCGGCGGATTCGACGGCGTCGAGATCGCGGCGCTCGCCGCCCATTGGGGCAACGCTTCGCTGTTCGCCGCCCCGACGATGGTGCGCCGACTGGTCGACTGGGCGCGGGGGCAGCCGCGGCCGCTGTCCGGTCTGGCGACCATCGTCTACGGCGGCGGGCCGATGTACCTGGCCGACGTCGAGGATGCCTGTGCGGTGCTCGGTCCGCACCTGGCGCAGATCTACGGGCAGGGCGAGAGCCCGATGACCATCACGGTACTCCCGCGGCACGTGATCGAGGATCGCGCGCATCCGCGCCATCGCGAGCGACTGGCCTCGGTCGGCTATCCGCAGCCGATGGTCGAGGTGTCGATCCGCGCGCCCGACGGCACGCCGTTGCCGGCAGGCGAGGCGGGCGAGGTCTGCGTGCGCGGCGAAGTCGTGATGAAGGGTTACTGGAACCAGCCGCACGCCACCGAGCAGGCGCTGCGCGATGGCTGGCTGCGTACCGGCGACATCGGCCGCTTCGACGCCGATGGCTTCCTGACGCTGCTCGATCGCGAGCACGACCTGATCATCAGCGGGGGCAGCAACGTCTATCCGCGCGAGGTCGAGGAGGCGCTCCTGCGGCACCCCGCGGTGGCCGAGGTCAGCGTCATCGGCGCGCCCGATGCCGAATGGGGCGAAATCGTCGTCGCCTGGCTGGTGACGCACGCGCCGGTCGGCGAGAACGAGCTCGACGCGCACTGCCTGGAGCAGATCGCGCGCTTCAAGCGACCACGCCGCTATCGTTTCGTCGAGGCGCTGCCGAAGAACGCCTACGGCAAGGTGCTCAAGACCGAGTTGCGCGACAAGGAGCGGGCCGGCAGCGCGCACTGACGGCGCGCCGGCTCGCGCGGCGCATGACGCGACGCGGATCCCGTGCCTGGGCACCCGTCGGTGCGCCGCGCGCCCGCGCGTCAGCCGACGTGCTGTGCGAGAAACGCCAGCGTGCGCGTGCGCGCGAGCCCCGACGCCGCCGCGTCGTACGAGGGGCGCTGGTCGCAGTTGAAGCCGTGGCCGGCGTCGTAGAAATGCGCGGCCACCTCCGGGTGCCTGGCCAGCAGCGCGCGCGCCTGCGCCGGCGACGGCGACTTGTCGCGCTCGCCGAAGTGGCACAGCACCGGGCACTGCGGCGATTCGTCCGCGTGGTTCGGCATGCCGCCGCCGTAGTACGGCACGGCGGCGGCCAGGCCCGCCAGGCGCGCCGCCGCCAGCCAGGCGACGGTGCCACCCCAGCAATAGCCGACGATTGCCACGCGTCCCGCGGATGCCCCGTGCGCGATCGCCGCGGCCACGTCCTTCAGTGCAGCGTCGAAGTCGATGCGCTGCATGATCGCCACGCCCGCCTGGATCTCGTCGGGCGCGTAGCCGGTTTCGTGGTTGCGCTGCACGCGATCGAACAGCGCCGGTGCGATCGCCAGGTAGCCGTCGGCCGCATAGCCGTCGGTGACCGCGCGAATGTGGCTGTTGACGCCGAAGATCTCGGGCGCGACGACGAGGGCGCCGCGCGCCTTGCCCTGCGGCGTGGCCTGCCAGGCCGCGAAGCGATGCCCATCGGCGGCGGCGAGTTCGACGAAACTGCCCATGCTGCGCGCTCCCCTCGTCAGAACAGCACCGAGCTGAGCCGGCGTCGCCATTCCGAGACGAGTTCGGGCTGCGCCGCAGCGAGTCCGAACACTTCGATCATCGTCTTGCGGCCCGCGTCGTCGCCGAAGGCGCGATCGCGCCGCACGATCTCGAGCAGTTGCTCGAGCGCGGGCGCCCAGGTCTTGTGCTCGATGTAGTGCCGCGCGAGGTCGAGGCGCGCCTGCAGGTCGTCGGGTTGGTCGGCCACGCGCCCGAGCAGCCCTGGCGGGGGCGGAGCGATGCCCTCGGTGAGTCGCCGTCGCACCTGTTCGACCAGTTCCTTCACCTGCGGGTCCTGCTGCGATTCGGGCGACAGCCGCGCGAGTTGCGCCTGTGCCGCGCCGGCGTCGTTGTCCTGCAGCAGCAGTTGCGCGTACATCAGCCGCGCATGGTCGTTGGCCGGATCGCTGGCGAGCGCTTTCTGCAGGTGTTCGACCGCGGCTGCGTGGTCGCCGCGTTCGATCGCCTGCATCGCCTGTTCGACTTCGACGTCGCCCGGGTTCGGTAGCAGCCGGTCGATGAACTCGCGCAACTGGCCTTCGGGCAGCGCGCCCTGGAATTGATCGACCGGCTGGCCGTTGACGAAGCCGTAGACGGTGGGGATCGAGCGGATGCGGAAGTGCTGCGCGAGTTCAGGCTGCGCGTCGGTGTCGACCTTCACCAGCTTGAAGCGGCCGCCGTACTGCTGCTCGAGTTTCTCGAGCATCGGGCCGAGCGTCTTGCACGGCCCGCACCACGGCGCCCAGAAGTCGAGCACCACCGGAGTCTGCATCGACGCGTCGATGACGTCGGCCTTGAAGCGCTCGAGGGTGGTGTCGATCATGGTGCCATCGGGGATCGGTAACGCGGGAACGCGATGTTAGCCCAGTGCCGTCATCTTCACTGCGAGATGCGCGTCGTGCCGCGCACCGGATCGGTGAGGATGCGCACCCGCTGGCCCGGCGAGAACGTCTCGCCATCCGCTTCCTGGACGACCGCGAAGATGCGGCCGGCATCGGTGCGTACCGTGAGTTCCAGTGCCGTGCGATTGCTGAGTGACTGCTCGGCGTGGCTGCCGACCACGCCGCCGGCCACGGCGCCGAGCACCGAACCGACGATCGCACCACGACCGCGGCCGACGTTGGATCCGGCGACTCCACCGACGACGGCGCCGGCCGCGGTGCCGGCGCCGGTTTGGTGCTCGCGCTCCAGGCGAACCTCGCGGATTGCCTGGATGACGCCCATCTGCACCTGCATCGGCCGGCGCGCCTCGCCGGAGGTGTAGGTGTGGCCCGACGTCGACGGGGCAGCACAGCCGGCCAGCAGGGCGGCTGCGAACAGCGCGGTGGTGATCGGGACGAGACGGCTGCGGTGAACCATGACCTGCACTCCTGCGCTGGTGCTGCGGGCAACGACACGGCGATTATCGCAGGCACCCGGGTCGGGGCGCCCACACGCCGGCCGGCGGCGCGCTGCCGCCGGTCGCAGACACTTCCGGTCAAGGCACCGAAGCTGCGGCCAGCAGGTGGCCGGGTTCGGGGCCGGCTGCCAGCAGCAGGGCCACCACCAGCCCGATCGGGGCGGCGGTCTTCAGCAGCGCGAACAGAAGTTGGTCCCGCGTTTCGCGGGTACGCAGGCGGGGGAACGCAAGGAAGATCGTATCGACCAGGTGCCTTGCGTTGCCTCCGCGCAAGAGGGCGCGGATTGACATGGGGACACCTTTGTTGAGGGAGCGTCATCGCTTGTGCGATGATGTTGCAATCATACCACAAGGCCAATGCTTTCGGGAGTCTCTCGTGTGGCCGCAGCCATTGTCGGTGAGCATCCTCGCGCTCGATGCCGGCGGCACGCCGCGCCGCTGGATCGGCTTCGAGGAGGCCGTCGGCTACTACTACAAGCGCCAGGTGGCCTGGGATCTGGGCGACCACGCGTTCACGTTGCACGGCGGGATCTGCCGCGCCACGGGTGAGCGCTCGTCGCTCACGTTTCGCTCGATCGTTGCGGTGCGCGGCGATGCGTCACGGCGCGCGCGCTTCGAGCACACGCCGGCGCTCAGCCGCGAGATGCTGTTCGCGCGCGATCGTTTCGTCTGCGCGTACTGCGGCACGCGTCATCGCGCCTCCGAACTCACCGCCGAGCACGTGCAACCGCAAAGCCGCGGCGGGCGCGACAGCTGGACCAACCTGGTCAGCGCCTGCAAGCCCTGCAACCTGCGCAAGGGCGATCGCACGCCCGAGCAGGCGCGCATGCCGCTGCTCTACGTGCCGTACGTACCCAGCCTGCACGAGGCCTTCATCCTGCGCAACCGGCGCATCCTCGCCGATCAGATGGAGTTCCTGATGGCCGGCGTGCCGGCGAACTCGCGGCTGCACGCGGCCGACCGCGCGCTGTCGGCCTGACGGCGCTGCTCAGGCGGCGACGGTTTCGCGCTCGCGACATTCGGCGGCCAGCAGCCGCCGGGCGATGCGCTCGAGGCGCGCATCGCGTACGCCACGTGACTCGAGTGCGCGCCAGGTGTTGATCGCGTAGTCGCGATTGGCGCCGCGCTGGCCCGCGCAGCACCCGAGCCGATCGAGGATTTCGTCGTCGTCGAGCCGTTGGTAGGTGGGCTGTTCGCGATCGGCGGCGAAGGTGAGCGCATCCACGCGCGTGCCGCAGGGCAGGCGCGCCTCGACCACCACCGGAAGGTAGACGCGCTCGGTCCAGTCCGGGATTTCGCGCTCGTAGAGGCGGTGGATCGCATCGGCGCGGCGCTCCGCGGTGAGACGGTAGGCGACGCCGACGCAACTGCCGCCGCGGTCCAGGCCGAGCACCAGGCCGGGCTGTGCCGGTGTCCCGCGGTAGCGCGTCGAGCGGATGCAGAACGCCCGGTGATAGCCGTGCACGCGCGCGACTTCGACGCGCTCGTAGTCGATTTCGGGATTCCAGATCAGCGAGCCGTAGCCGAACACCCAGTCGACCGCCACGGATGCGGGATGCATGTACACCATGGCGGCAAGAATACCGTTGCCGCGCGCAAAGGGTGGTGTGCGCCGCCGTGCGGCGTCGTACGGCGGCGCTTCGGTGCCGCCGCCGGCCCGTGTGCTGCGCCGCACCGGTGGTCGGCCGGGTTCAGCGCACGACGACGTCGAGCGCGCCCAGTCCGGCGATCTCGCCGTGCATGCGGTCGCCGCGCACCACCGCGGCCACGCCTTCGGGCGTACCGGTCATGACGAGATCGCCGGGTGCGAGCGCCCAGGCCGCCGACAGGTGCGCGATCACCTCGTTGACGCTCCAGATCAGCATCGACACGTCACTTGCCTGGCGCGGCGCGCCGTTGACCGCGAGCGAAATCGCACCCCCGGTGAGCTCGCCGCACCGCGCGATCGGGGTGACCGGGCCGATCGGCGCGGCCTGGTCGAAGGCCTTGCCGATGCACCACGGCCGGCCCTGTTTCTTCATCTCGCCCTGCAGGTCGCGCCGCGTCATGTCGAGGCCGATCGCATAGCCGTAGATGTGCTTCGCCGCATCGGCGACGGCGATGTCGCGTCCGCCCTTGCCGATGGCCACCACCAGTTCGATTTCGTGGTGCAGGTCTTTCGTGAGCGGCGGATAGGCGATCTCGCCGACGGTGCCGGCCGGCACCGGAACGACCGACTGCGCCGGCTTCAGGAAGAAGAACGGCGGCTCGCGTCCGCTGAAACCCATCTCCTTCGCGTGCGCCTCGTAGTTGCGTCCGACGCAGAAGACGCGGCGCACGGGGAAGCGGTCGGCACTGCCCGCCACCGGCAGCGATACGATTTCGGGGGCAGCGACGACGTAGGCCAACGAAGGACTCCTGGGTGGGGTCGGAACCCGTGCGGCGTGAATCGGGCGGTCCGATGGATCGTGCAGTATCGCATCCTCGCGCGCCGGGAGCGCCGGGAGCGCCGGCATGACGAAGCGGCCGCCGGCACTCAGGTCTTCGAGGTTCGGGCGCCGCGAGTGGCGCCGGTCTTCGCGGCGACGCGCTTGCCGGCGCCGGCCTTCGTCGATGCAGCCCGCTTCGGCGCCGCCTTCTTTGCCACCGCCTTCGCCGGCGCACCCGCTTTCGGTGCCGCCCTCCTCGATGCCGTCTTCTTCACGGCGGGACGCGGCCGTGCGGCGACGACGTCCTGCACGACCGGGGTTGCGGCCGTCGCTGTCGTCGCTGCGGCGGGCCTGCCGGCACGTGCCGGGCGTGGCGCGAACTCGAAGCCGATCTTGCCGTCGGCGCCGCGCACCAGGAACGCCTTGAAGCCGCGCCGGGTGCGCGCCGACACGAAGCCCTGCAGCAGGTCGGTGCGGCCCTCGGCCAGCAGCTTGCTCATCTGCTCGCGCGTCACTTCCTGCTGCAGGATGATCTTGCCGCTGCGGAAGTCGCAACCGCGCGAGGCGCCGACCGAGTTCTCGCAGACGTAGCTCATGCCGTGCTCGTAGACGCCGGCGCCGCACTTCGGGCAGGCGCCCAGCGGCGCCTGGTCGCCGAAATCGACGGGCTCGCCGCCGTCTTCGGCGCCCGACTGTCCGAAATCGAACTCGAGCTTGTGCTCGGGGGAGAGCTTCAGGATGGCGGCGAACGGTCGCCCGAGTCGGCTGCGAAAGCCCTGCAGCGGCCCGATCGTGCCTTCGCGCAGCAATTGCTCGGCCTCGGCCACCTCGAGCTGGCGCGCGCCGGGTGTCCGCGTGATCGAGAAGTCGCACTTCGTGCAGGCAAAGCGCCGGTAGTTCTCCTGGACCACGCCGCCGCACTTCGGGCACGGCGCGGCCAGTGTCGCGTAGTCGCCGGGAACGCTGTCGAGCTGGTAGTTCCGGGCGCGCTCGACGATCTGCCGGGTCATCGCGGCGATCTCGTGCATGAACGCCTCGCGCCCGAGCCGGCCGCGCTCGATCTGCGCGAGCTTGTATTCCCATTCGCCGGTGAGTTCGGGAGCCGTCAACTCCGTCACGTCCAGGCCGCGCAGCAGCGTGAGCAGCTGGAACGCCTTGGTGGTGGGTGCCAGTTCGCGGCCCTCGCGCACCAGGTAGTTCTCGGCGATCAGTCCTTCGATGATCGCGGCGCGCGTGGCCGGCGTACCCAGCCCCTTCTCGGCCATCGCTTCGCGCAGTTCGTCGTCGTCGATCAGCTTGCCGGCACCCTCCATGGCCGCCAGCAGCGTCGCCTCGGTGTAGCGCGCCGGCGGCTTGGTGGCAAGCGCCTGAAGCTCAATCTCGCGAGTAAGCACACGCTCATCGGGTTTGATCGGAACCAGCGTGGCGTCGCTGACGCCTTCGCGGCCATAGATGGCCAGCCAGCCGGGGTTGACCAGCACCTTGCCTTCGGTCTTGAACGACTCGCCCTCGACCACGGTGATGCGCGTGGTCACCAGGTACTCGGCCGCCGGGAAGAACACCGACAGGAAGCGCCGCACCACCAGGTCGTAGATTCTCTGTTCGGCCTCCGAGAGGCCGTGTCCTTTCGGGGTCTGCAGCGTCGGGATGATCGCGAAGTGATCCGACACCTTCGAGTTGTCGAACACCCGCTTGTTCGGCCGCACCCAGTCGCTGCCGAGGATCTGTTGCGCGAAGGCGCCGTAGGGGCGGCTGTCCTTCAGCGTGTCCAGCGTCTGCCGGACGGTGGGCAGGTAGTCTTCGGGCAGCGCGCGCGAATCGGTGCGCGGATAGGTGAGCACCTTGTGCCGCTCGTAGAGCGCCTGGGCGATCGACAGCGTGGTGCGCGCCGAAAAGCCGAAGCGCGAGTTCGCCTCGCGCTGCAGACTCGTGAGGTCGAACAGCGCCGGCGACAGCTGCGAACTGGGCCGCGATTCCTCGCTGGCGCGCCCGGGCCGATCGCGGCAGCGATCGACGATGGCCGCGGCGCGCTCGCGTTGCCACAGTCGCTCGGCGCGACCGTCGGGTTCGCTGTCCGAGCGCTTGAAGGCCGGATCGAACCACCGCCCGTCGTAAGTGCCCGCTTCGGCTGAGAAAGTTGCCCGGACTTCAAAGTAATCCCGGGGTACGAACCGCTTGATGCGTTCCTGGCGTTCGACCACGATCGCCAGCGTGGGCGTCTGCACGCGCCCGACCGTGGTCTTGTAGAAGCCGCCGTCGCGCGAGTTGAACGCGGTCATGGCGCGCGTGCCGTTGATGCCCACCAGCCAGTCGGCCTCGGAGCGGCTGCGCGCGGCATCGGCCAGCGGGCGCATCTGCGCGTCGTCGCGCAGCCGGGCGAAACCCTCGCGGATGGCCGCTGGCGTCATCGACTGCAGCCACAGCCGCTGCACCGGTTGGCGTGCCTTGGCGTACTGGGTGATGAGCCGGAAGATCAGTTCGCCTTCGCGGCCCGCGTCGCAGGCGTTGACCAGGCGTCCGACGTCCTTGCGCCTGATCAGGCGCGTGAGCAGCTTCAGGCGGTCTTCGCTGCGCGCGATCGGCTGCAGGTCGAAGTGCGGCGGGATCACCGGCAGGTGGGCGAACGACCACTTGCCGCGCTTGACCTCGTACTGCTCGGGGGCGGCGATCTCCACCAGATGGCCGATCGCGGACGACAGGACGTAGTCGTCGCTCTCGAAATAGTCGCCCTGCCGGGTGAAGCCGCCGAGCGCGCGCGCGATGTCGGCCGCCACGGACGGTTTCTCGGCAATGATCAGGGCCTTGCTCACTGGGTCTCCCGGGACGGGCCGCATGGGCGGCGCAAGGGGGGGTGGCGCCACTCGAAAGGGCGCCAATCATAAGTGGCGCGCGCGACCGGAAGCAAGCCGGGAGCACGACGAAGAGTCTCGACCGGATGGTCCGGGTGTGCGGCCAGGTCGCGGGATTGCGGCGGCCAGCCCGGCTGAAAACGCGCTTCAGCGACCCGCGCGCACGTAGCGACCGTCGACCCAGCGCTCGGCGAGCCCCGCCAGTTCCAGTTCGAGCAGGTGGGCAGCGACCGCGCCGATTGGCTGGCCGGTGCGTTCGGCCAGCGTATCGGGGTCGGCCGGCTCCCATCCGAGCGCCCGCAACAGCAACGCGGCAGCGGGGCTGGGCGTGCCCGGTGCGCCGGGCGCGGACGAATCCGGCGGTGCCGTGCGTGCGACCGTGGGCGCCGCCGCGGGCATCTGCGCCCGCAGTTCCACCAGCACGTCCTCGGCCGATTCGACCAGCTTCGCCCCCTCGCGAATCAGCTGGTGGCAGCCCTTGGACACCGGGGAGTGGATCGAGCCCGGGATCGCCATCACTTCGCGTCCGAACTCCGCGGCCTGTCGCGCGGTGATCAGCGAGCCCGACTGGCGCGCCGCCTCGACCACCAGTACGCCGAGCGACAGGCCGGCGATCAGCCGGTTGCGTCGCGGAAAGTTGGCGCGCTGCACCTGCGTGCCCAGCGGCAGCTCGGAGAGCACCGCGCCGCGTGTGGCGATCGCGTCGGCCAGCGCCGCGTGACCGGCCGGATAGACGCGGTCGATGCCGGTGCCCACCACCGCGACGGTGCCGGCGCGGCCGGCCAGCGCGCCGCGATGCGCGGCCGCGTCGATGCCCCGGGCCAGCCCGCTGCAGACCTGCAGGCCGGCGTCGGCGAGCGCGCGGGCGAAGGCGTGGGCGTGGTCCAGTCCGGCACGGGTGGCCTGCCGGCTGCCGACGATCGCGATCGTCGGCCGCGACAGCGCGTCGGGGTCGCCGAGCACGAACAGCACCGGCGGCGGATCGCCGATGCCCAGCAGCCGCGCCGGATAGCGCGGATCGGCGAGCGTGACGAGGTGGTGGCGCTCGTCTTCGGCCCAGCGCAGCGACGCTTCGACCTGCGCCTGGCGCGCGGCGTCGTGCTCGAGCAGCGCCTGTGCGCGCGCGCCATCGAGCGCCGCCGCCAGCTTTGTGCGCCCGGCGGCGAAGATGTCTTCGGGCAGCCCGAACGCCTCGAGCAGGCGGCGTGCGGCGGCCGGGCCGAGGCCCGGTGTGAGGACGAGACGAAGCCAGACGGCGCGCTCTTCGCGCGCCTCGGCGGACAGGGGCATGCGGGATCGCTGCTACGGATTCGAGACGGCGTCGCCCACCGCGATGGGCTGCGACGCATCCATCACCAGACCGTATGCGATCTTATCGAAGACACGGAAAACCAGAAGATGACCGACCGACTCATCCGGAAGTCTGACCTGTTCGGATCGGGCGGCTTCGCGGTCGGTGACCATGCGGCCGCGATGCTGGATCGCGAGCACGTTGCCCACTTCGAGGCCGGCGGTCTTGCCGACGTTGAGCGCGACCACGCTGTTGCGGCCAACCTGGCTGACGCCGCGATACACCGACACGATGCGTCCGCCCACCTGCGCTTCGGGCGGGCGCGGCGCGTAGTTGATCGGCAGCGCGCGCTCGGCCGGCATCAGCCGGTCGCCCACGCCGATCTCTTCGTTGCTGGCGACGATGCGCAGCGTGGCCGGATCGCCGGCGCGTTCGAGCTTCGCCGAGCCGACGAACATCGCTTCCCAGGCGATCGGCTTGCGCGTGTCGGGATCGAGCAGCGGCCTGGCCGAGCGGTAGATGTGCCAGTCGGTGGTCGTCGCGTCGCCGATGCCGCGCACGTACGCGAGTTCGCCGCGGCTCAGGCTGACGCGGCCCTCCTGCGTGCCGACGATGCGCGGATGGCTCTTCAGGCCGGCCTCGTCGACGATCAGCGGGCGGTTCAGGAACGCCTCGATGTCGGTCGAGCTGATGGTGGGGATCGCTTCGCGCTCGAGCGCCTGCGCGCGCACCCGCGGCTGCAGCCGCTCGGACGGCAGCCCGGCGCCGCCGGCGGCATCGGCGCTGCTGCCGCCGCCCACCTTGCGGCCGAGCCGCAGGCGCGGCGTATCGCCGCTGCGGTCGAGCCACACCACGTCGCCCGGATAGATCCAGTGCGGGTCCTTGATCGCGTCGCGATTGAGTTGCCAGATCTCGGGCCAGCGCCAGGGCTTTTGCAGGAAGCGGCCCGAGATGTCCCACAGCGTGTCGCCCTTGACCACGATGTAGCGCTCGGGCGCATCCTTGGCGATTTCCAGCGGTGGCGTCGGTTGCGCCATCGCGACCGCGCCCAGCGTTGCGGCCAGCGCCACGGCAAGCGCGAAAATCTGCGTGCTAAACTTTTTCATCGAGTGCGCCGGTCGGCCGTTGGGTTATCCGGTGGCTTGATCCGGGCGAACCCGGCCCCATCTGGGAAAAGCCCTGCAAGACGCTCCGGATTCTGCCGCCGATGCCTGGTGGCCGCAAGCAAGCTTGTCGGCGCGACCCTACGGACGGTAGCTATACCCCGATGGCCGTATTGAACATTCTCCGCTATCCCGACGCACGCCTGCATCGCGTGGCCGAGCCCGTTGGCCAGGTCGACGGGCGCATCCGCCAACTGGTGCGCGACATGGCCGAGACCATGTACGCGGCGCCCGGCATCGGCCTGGCCGCCACGCAGGTGGACGTGCATCTGCGGGTGATCGTCATCGACGTCTCCGAGACGCGCGACCAGCTGCGCGTGTTCATCGACCCCGAGATCGTCGAGCGCAGCGCCGACACCAAGGTCCACGAAGAAGGCTGCCTGTCGGTGCCGGGCATCTACGACGAAGTCGAGCGGCCCGATCGCGTCACGGTGCGCGCGCTCGACGAAAACGGCCAGCCGTTCACCTTGCAGGCCGACGGCCTGCTCGCGGTGTGCGTGCAGCACGAAATCGACCACCTGAACGGTCGCGTCTTCGTGCAATACCTGTCGCGGCTCAAGCAGTCGCGCATCAAGACCCGCCTGCTGAAGGCCGAGCGCGCGGTGGCCTGACGGCGGGCGCACGCCCGATGCCCCGAGGCGGTCGCGAATGAAGTCGTCGCACGGGCTGCGCATCGTCTTTGCCGGAACGCCGGTCTTTGCCGCCACGGCGCTCGCTGCGCTCGCTGCGGCCGGCCATGACATCGTGCTGGTGCTCACGCGTGCCGACAAGCCCGCGGGGCGCGGGCGCGCGTTGCACGAGAGTCCCGTCAAGCAGCTGGCGCGCGCGCGCGGCTTCGCGCTCGCGCAACCGCGCAGCCTGCGCGATGCGGCCCTGCAGGCACGGCTGCGCGCGCTCGACATCGACGTGATGGTCGTGGCCGCCTATGGGCTGATGCTGCCCGCCGAGGTGCTGGCGATGCCGCGTCACGGTTGCCTGAACATCCACGCCTCGCTGCTGCCGCGCTGGCGCGGCGCGGCGCCGATCGAGCGCGCGATCGAGGCCGGCGACACGCACACCGGCATCACGATCATGCAGATGGACGAGGGGCTCGACACCGGCCCGATGCTGCTCGCCGAGCGCGAGCCGATCCGCGCGAGCGACACCGGCGGCAGCCTGCACGACCGGCTCGCCGACCTCGGGGCGCGCGCCATCGTCGCTGCGCTCGCGCGGCTGCGCGACGCGACGCTGCGCCGGCAGGCGCAGCCCGCCGAGGGCGTCACCTACGCCCACAGGCTCACGCGCGCCGACGCGCTGATCGACTGGACGCAGCCGGCGCGGCGCATCGTCGATCGGGTGCGCGCCTTCGATCCGGTGCCCGGCGCCACCGCCGTGCTCGAGCGCATGCCCGGTGCGCCGATCAAGGTCTGGTCGGCGCGGCCGGCGCTGCCCGATGCCGTGGGTTCGGCCGTGCCGGGAGCAGCCGTGCCGGAACCCGACGCGCCGCAGGCAACCCCCTTGGCCGCGGCCGTGCACCCGGGCACGGTGCTGCTTGCCGCGCCCGCACGCCTGCTGGTCGCCTGCGGCGACGGGGTCGTCGAGTTGTGCGAACTGCAGCGCCCCGGTGGCCGCCGCTTGCCGGCGGCCGACTTCCTGCGCGGCTGTCCGGTCGAGCCCGGCGAAAGGTTCGTGCTGCCGGCTGCGACGTAGCGCCTGCCCCGGCGCGGCGCTTGCCGCGGCGCGGCGCGGGCGCCCCGCCAGGCGCCCTTGCAGCACGGGGCGATCGCCCCGATATCCGGCACACTGTTGTCCTGCGGACACGCACGAGGAGCACGAACGAATGTTCAACTGGATGAAGACCGCGATCCTGATGGCGGGAATCATGGCGCTGTTCGGCGTCGTGGGCACGGCCATCGGCGGACGCCAGGGCATGCTGATGGCGCTGGCGTTCGGCGCGCTCGGCAATTTCTTCGCCTACTGGTTCTCCGACAAGATGGTCCTGCGCATGTACAACGCGAAGGAGGTCGACGAAACCAGTGCGCCGCAGTTCTACCGCATGGTCCAGGAACTGGCCGGGCGTGCCGGGCTGCCGATGCCGCGTGTCTACCTGATCGAGGAAGACGCCCCCAACGCCTTCGCCACCGGCCGCAACCCCGAGCACGCGGCGGTGGCGGCCACCACCGGCATCCTGCGCGTGCTGAGCGAGCGCGAGTTGCGCGGCGTGATGGCGCACGAGCTCACGCACGTGAAGCACCGCGACATCCTGATCTCGACGATCTCGGCGACGATGGCGGGCGCGATCTCGGCGCTGGCCAACTTCGCGATGTTCTTCGGTGGGCGCGACGACAACGGCCGCCCGGCCAACCCGGTCGCCACGATTGCGGTGGCGCTGCTCGCGCCACTGGCGGCGATGCTGATCCAGATGGCGATCTCGCGCGCCCGCGAGTTCGAGGCCGACCGTGGCGGCGCCGAGATCTCCGGCGATCCGCGCGCGCTCGCCTCGGCGCTCGACAAGATCCATCGCTACGCGCAGGGCATCCCGCTCGAGGCCGCCGAGCGGCATCCCGAAACCGCGCAGATGATGATCATGAACCCGCTGTCGGGCGGTGGTCTGCGCGGACTCTTCTCTACGCATCCGTCCACCGAGGAGCGCGTGCAGCGGCTGCTCGCGATGGCCGGCGCGCGCGCCTGAGCTTGGGCGCGCGCGCGCCGCTGTCGCGCGAGATCGCCTGCGCCGCGCAGGCGATCGCCGCGCTGGCAGCCGGGCGCTCGCTGCCGCCGGCGCTCGATGCCGCCATCGGCGGCCGCGCGCTCGAAGCGGCCTCGCACGCCGCGATCCGCGACATCGCCTACGACACCTGCCGCCAGCTCGGCCTGGTACGCGAGCTCGCGCGGCTGCTCGCGAGCCGCTCGCCGCCGCCGCCGCTGGCCGCACTGCAATGGGTGGCGCTGGCGCAATTGCTCGAGCCGATGCGGGCCGAGGCGGTGATCGTGGACCAGGCGGTCGCGGCCGCGCGGCTCATGCCCGGCGGCGCCACGGTGGCCGGTTTTCTCAACGCCACGCTGCGCCGCTTCGTGCGCGAGCGCGAGCCGCTGCTCGCGGCGGCGCGGCGCAAGGACGAGGCGCGCTGGAACTTTCCGCACTGGTGGATCGCGCAGCTGCGCGCCGAGCAGCCGCAGGCCTGGCGCGCGATCCTCGAAGCGGGCAACGCGCCGCCGCCGATGACGCTGCGGGTGAACCGGCGCCGCGCCGGCATCGACGGCTACCTCGCGCAACTGGCTGCGGCCGGGCGTGGCGCGCGCCGCATCGGCCCGCAGGCGGTGCTGCTCGACGAACCCTGCGCGGTCGAGGCGCTGCCCGGCTGGGGCGAGGGCCTGGTCACGGTGCAGGACGCCGGTGCGCAACTGGCCGCGCCGCTGCTCGATCCGCAGCCCGGCGAGCGCGTGCTCGACGCCTGCGCCGCGCCGGGCGGCAAGACCACCCACCTGCTCGAACTGGCCGACTGCCACGTCACCGCGCTCGATGTCGGCGAGTCGCGCCTGCGCCGGGTACGCGAAAACCTCGCCCGGCTCGGCCTGGACCGGCCTGGCATCGGGGAGCCGGTCCAGGCGCGGCTCGGCGGCGTCGCTGCACCGCCCCACGTTCTCGCCGGCGATGCGCGCCGCCCGGCCGACTGGTGGGACGGCGAGCCCTTCGACCGCATCCTCGTCGATGCGCCGTGCACCGCCTCGGGGATCGTGCGCCGCCACCCCGACGTCCGCTGGCTGCGTCGTCGTAGCGATCTCGCGACACTTTCGGGCCAGCAGGCGGAAATCCTCGCGGCGCTTTGGCCCCTGCTCCGGACGGGTGGTAAATTGCTTTTTGCCACCTGCTCGGTATTTCGGGCAGAAGGTGAGTCAGTGGTCGATCACTTTCTCGCTTCACGGCATAACGCAAGGCGACTAGCCTTGTTCTGGCCCTTCGATGCGGGCGCTGCCGAGCCGGTTTCGCAATTGCTGCCGGTCGCGACGGCCACGCGCAACCACGACGGATTCTTCTACGCGCTGCTGGAAAAACGCCCTTGATCGCCCGCCTCGCCCTGGCGCTGGCGCTGGTGGCCACGCTGTGGGGGCAGATGCCGGCAGCGAGGGCCGCCGCGCCGGCTGAATCGTCCGCGCAGCCCAGGCTCGAACTCGATGCCGGAGGCGACAGCTGGATGCTGTCGGCCGAGTTCGACGTGCCGCTCACCCGGTCGTTCGAAGACGCGGTGCGCCGCGGGGTGCCGCTGTACTTCGTGCTCGAGTTCGAACTGATCCGCCCGCGCTGGTGGTGGACCGACCAGCGCGTGGCCGAACGCTCGATCGTCTACCGCCTCGCCTATCACGCGCTCACGCGCCAGTACCGGCTCGGTTTCGACGGGCTGACGCAGGTGTTCGACTCGCTGGATGCGGCCACGCGCGCGATGGCCGGAATCCGTAACTGGCGCGTGGTCGACGCCTCGCGCCTCGCTCCCGGGACCGAGTACGAGGCTCAGGTACGCTTGCGACTCGACACCTCGCAGCTGCCCAAGCCGTTCCAGGTCAACGCGATCACCAATCGGGACTGGAACCCACCGTCCGAATGGAAGCGTTTTACGTTCACGCCGCCGATGCCGACAAACGCGCAGTAGGGCGCCTGCTGCGCGTTGCGCTGATCGGCTCGGTGGTGCTGGCGGTGATCCTGCTGCTGCTGCTGGCGGTGGCGAGCGCGAACACCGAGCTGTTCGAGAGCCAGTACCCGATGCTGCTGTGGCTCACCGTCGGGCTGGCGGTGGCGCTGTTCGTGCTGGTGCTCGAATTGCTGCGCCGGCTGGTGCTGCGCTATCGGCGCGGCCTGTTCGGCACCCGGCTGATGGTGCGCATGGCGGTGTCGTTCACGCTGATGACCGTGATCCCGGTGGCGCTGATCTACCTGGTCTCGGTGCAGTTCATCGGCCGCTCGATCGAGTCGTGGTTCGCCGTGCCGGTGGAGCGCGCGCTCGACTCGGGTCTGAATCTCGGGCGCACCGCGCTCGATTCGCTGCTCGCCGACCTGATGCAGAAGGCGCGCGGCGTGGCCGGCGAACTGGCCGATGCGCCGGAGTACGAGTGGCCTTCGCTGCTGAACCGGCTGCGCGACCAGGTCGGCGCGCAGGAGGCGATGATCGCCTCGGGCACCGGGCGCATCATCACCACCAGCGGCAGCCGCTTCGGCATGCTGGTGCCCGACCTGCCCTCGTCGAGCGCGCTGCGCCAGGCGCGTATCACGCGCCAGTTCGCCGCGGTGGAGCCGGTCGAGGGCGAGGCCAATGCGCTGAAGCTGCGCGTGATCGTGGCGATCAACCCGGCCACGCAACGCCCCGACGACAACCGCTACCTGCAGCTCACGCAGGCCGTGCCCTCGGCGATGACCGAGAACGCCGAAGCGGTCGAGCGCGGGCGGCGCGACTTCCAGCAACTGTCGCTGGCGCGCAGCGGCCTGAAGCGCATCTTCGGCATCACGCTGACGCTGATCTTCCTGCTCACCGTGTTTTCGGCGGTGGCCGCCTCGTTCCTGCTGTCGGGCTGGCTCACCGGCCCGCTGTCGATGCTGGCGGCCGGCACCCGCGCGGTGGCCGAGGGCGACTACCGGCCGGTGAAGGACTATTCGGGGCGCGACGAGCTCGGCCTGCTCACCCAGTCGTTCAACGTGATGACGCGCCAGCTCGAAGACGCGCGCATGCAGGTCGAGCGCAACCAGCGCGAACTCGAGCGCGTCAACGCGCGGCTCGAGAGCGTGCTGGCCAACCTCACCGCCGGCGTGCTGGTGCTCGATTCGGACTTCCGGCTCACGCTCGCCAACGCCGGCGCCGAGCGCATTCTCGGGCTGTCGCTGATCGAGCACCTCGACAAGGCGATCGCCGAGGTGCCGCGGCTCGACGCGGTGGCCGCACAGATCCGCAGCGCGTTCAACGAACAGGCTGCGGCCGGTGCGGCCAGCTGGCAGCGCCAGTTCGTGCTGCCCCGGATCGAGCCGGGCGCGGCAGCGCACGCGGCTTCGCCGGCCGAAGCCGGGCGCGCGCCGGCCGGCGCCCCCGGCGCCGGCGGCGAGCAGACGATCCTCGCACGCGGCTCGATCCTGCCCGAGCGGCGCGTGGGCTACGTGATCGTCTTCGACGACGTCACCGGGGTGATCTCGGCGCAGCGCGCGGTGGCCTGGGCCGAAGTCGCGCAGCGCCTGGCGCACGAGATCAAGAACCCGCTCACGCCGATCCAGCTGGCGGCCGAGCGCATGCAGCGCAAGCTCGCCGACAAACTGCCGGCGGCCGATGCCGAATTGCTGGCGAAGAATTCGCAGACCATCGTCAGCCAGGTCTCGGCGCTCAAGGTGATGGTCGACGAGTTTCGCGACTACGCGCGGCTGCCGGCCGCGGTGCTCGCCCCGCTCGACCTGAACGCGCTCGCCGACGACGTGCTGCGGCTCTACAGCGCCGCCGGCGGGCGCTTCACCATCCGTGCGCTGCTCGAGCCCGGCCTGCCGCCGGTGCTGGGCGATCGCACGCAGTTGCGCCAGCTGATCCACAACCTGGTGAAGAACGCCGTCGAGGCAACCGAGCGCATCGAGCATCCCGAGGTGGAGGTCACGACCGAGGGGCTCGCGCTGCCCGACGGCGCCGGGGCGGTGCGCGTGCGGGTGAGCGACAATGGCGGCGGATTTGCGCCGTCGGTGCTGGCCCGGGCCTTCGAACCCTACGTGACCAACAAGCCGCGCGGCACCGGGCTGGGCCTGGCGATCGTGAAGAAGATCGTCGACGAGCACGGCGCGCGCATCGACGTCGGCAACTGGGCCGACGCCTCGGGCAAGCCCGCCGGGGCGCAGATTTCGGTCCTATTTACCAAATTGGCAAAAAGCGGGGACAATCGGCGCCTGATCCCCGCGGAATCACAGACATCAGCAGGTACGCATGGCGGAAATCCTCGTAGTGGATGACGAAATCGGCATCCGCGAGTTGCTCTCCGAGATCCTCGGAGACGAAGGTCACACGGTGCTGCTCGCCGAGAGCGCGCAGCAGGCGCGCCAGGTGCGCGAAGCCAATCCGCTCGATCTCGTGCTGCTCGACATCTGGATGCCCGACACCGACGGCGTGACGCTGCTCAAGGAGTGGGCCAGCGGCGGCAAGCTGACGATGCCGGTCATCATGATGTCCGGCCACGCGACGATCGACACCGCGGTGGAGGCCACGCGTATCGGCGCGCTCGACTTCCTCGAAAAGCCGATCACCCTGCAGAAGCTGCTCAAGGCGGTGGAAACCGGCCTGCAGCGCGCCTCACCGGGCAGCGCCGCGCCGGCGTCCGGCGCGTCCATGCCGCCGGCGAGCCTGCGCAGCAGCTTCGGCAGCTTCCAGGCCAGCACCCCGGTCGGCACGATCCCCGTCATCGGCGCGCGCATGCCTGCGCAGGCGCCGGGCAGCGAGACCGCCGGCGGCGCGCAAGCCACCGCACCAACGCTCGGCTTTGCCGCCGGCGCGCCGGCGCCGGTGGCGCTGCACCCGGCGGCGGCCAGCGTCGCGCTGCGCGACCTGCCGCTCGATCTGCCGCTGCGCGAGGCGCGCGATGCCTTCGAGCGCGCCTACTTCGAGCACCACCTGTCGCGCGAGCACGGCAGCATGACGCGCGTGGCCGAGAAGACCGGCCTCGAACGCACCCACCTCTATCGCAAGCTCAAGCAGCTCGGCATCGACCTGTCACGCGGCGCGTATCGCAAGCAGGTCTCTTGAAGATCATCATCCTCGGCGCCGGCCGGGTCGGGGCGTCGGTCGCCGAAAGCCTCGTTTCCGAGCGCAACGACATCACCGTCGTCGACACCGACGTGGCGCAGCTCGCGCAACTGCAGGACAAGCTCGACCTGCGCACCGTCGCCGGCAACGGCACGCATCCGCCGGTGCTCGAGCAGGCCGGCGCGGCCGACGCCGACATGCTGATCGCCACCGCCGCGCGCGACGAAACCAACCTGGTGGCCTGTCACCTGGCGGCGCGCCAGTTCAACGTGCCCACGCGCATCGCGCGCATCCGCGCGCCCGAGTTCCAGGACCACCCCGAGATCACCGGCGACGGCGGCTTCTACGTCGACCACCTGATCTGCCCCGAGCAGACGGTCACCGACTACGTGCTCAAGCTGATCCAGTTCCCCGAGGCGCTGCAGGTGCTCGAATTCGCCGACGGGCGCGCCGGGCTGATCGCCGTGCGCTCGTACGCCGGCGGGCCGCTGGTGGGGCGCCAGATCCGCGACCTGCGCGCCGAGCACCCGAACGTGGACATGCGCATCGTGGCGATGTTCCGCAACGACCGCTCGATCCGCCCCGACGGCGACACCATGATCGAGCCCGGCGACGAGGTGTTCCTGCTCGCGGCCACCGAGCACGTGCGCACCGCGCTGTCGGACCTGCGGCGCATGGACAAGCCGGTGCGCCGCGTGATGATCGCCGGTGGGGGCAACATCGGCCTGCGGCTGGCGCGCGCGCTGGGCTCGCAGTACCAGGTGAAAGTGATCGAGACGAGCCGTGCGCGCTGCAACTACCTGTCCACGCAGCTGCCGTCGTCCACGCTGGTGCTCAACGGCGACTCCACCGACGAGGACCTGCTCGCCGACGAGGCGGTGGCGGAGATGGACCTGTTCGTCGCGCTCACTTCCGACGACGAGAACAACATCATGTCGTGCATGCTCGCCAAGCGCATGGGCGCGCGGCGCACGATCGCGCTGATCAACCGCCAGGCCTACGCCGACCTGGTCGAGGGCAACCGCATCGACATCGCGATCGTGCCCTCGCAGACCACCATCGGCAAGCTGCTCGCGCACGTGCGCCGCGGCGACGTGGTGGCGGTGCACTCGCTGCGCCGCGGCGCGGCCGAGGCGCTCGAGGCGATCGCGCACGGCGACCCGAAGTCGTCGCGGGTGGTGGGCCGACGCATCGAGCAGATCGACCTGCCGCGTGGCGCCACCATCGGCGCGATCGTGCGCTCGGCCGACAGTGGCCCGACCGGTGCGCGCCGGGACGCACCGCGCTTCGAGGTGATCATGGCGCACCACGACACCGTGATCCAGGCCGAAGACCACGTCATCGTCTTCGTCGACAACAAGCGGATGATCCCCAGGGTCGAGAAGCTGTTCCAGGTCGGCGTCGGTTTCTTCTGATCATCGCCGTTGTGCGACGCGCGATGTGCGACGCCGGCCGGAGGCGATCCGGGTAAACCCGGGCGGATTTCGCTTCCCCGGTGACAACGCCGGCGTCGCCCGCTAGCATGCAAGGTTCGTTGCGCGCCGGCGTCGTCGCGACACCGGCATCCGCGCCCCCCATTCGTCGTCCATTGCCCCAAGGAGGCTTCGCATGACCGAACAGACCCGCACCCGCCGCAAGTTCCTCGGTGGCGCCGCCGCCGCTGGCGCCGGCACGCTCGCGTTCCCGATGATCGCCAGGGCCCAGGGCCCGATCTCGATGCGCTGGCAGAGCACGTGGCCCTCGAAAGACATCTTCCACGAGTACGCGCTCGACTTCGCCAGGAAGGTCAACGACATGACCGGCGGCGACCTGAAGATCGAAGTGCTGCCGGCCGGCGCGGTGGTGCCCGCGTTCAACCTGCTCGACGCGGTCTCCAAGGGCACGCTCGACGGCGGCCACGGCGTGGTGGTCTACCACTACGGCAAGAACAACGCGCTGGCGCTGTGGGGCTCGGGTCCGGGCTACGGCATGGACGCCAACATGCTGCTCGCGTGGCACA
Source organism: Burkholderiaceae bacterium (assembly GCA_021463505.1). Classification (GTDB taxonomy): domain Bacteria; phylum Pseudomonadota; class Gammaproteobacteria; order Burkholderiales; family Burkholderiaceae_E; genus Zeimonas. The sequence goes on from JAJTYR010000018.1 coordinate 59,306, forward strand.
AGTACGGCGGCGGCAAGGCGCTGCTCGAGAAGCTCTACCAGTCGATCGGCGCGAACGTGAAGTCCTACGTCTACGGCCCGATGTGGTCGCAGCCGCTGGGCTGGTTCAAGAAGCCGATCACCAAGGCCTCCGACATGAAGGGGCTGAAGTTCCGCACCGTCGGCCTGTCGATCGACGTGTTCACCGCGATGGGCGTGGCGGTCAACGCGCTGCCCGGCGGCGAGATCGTCCCGGCGCTCGATCGCGGCCTGATCGACGGCGCCGAGTTCAACAACGCCAGCTCCGACCGGCTGCTCGGCTTCCCGGACGTCTCGAAGGTGTGCATGCTGCAGAGCTTCCACCAGAACGCCGAGCAGTTCGAGATCCTGTTCAACAAGGCCAAGTTCGACGCGCTGCCCGAGAAATTGCGCGCGATCATCGACAACGCGGTCGAGGCGGCGTCGGCCGACCTGTCGTGGAAGTCGATCGACCGCTACTCGAAGGACTACCAGGAGATGCAGACGAAAGACGGCGTGAAGTTCTACAAGACGCCCGACGCGATCCTGCAGCAGCAACTGACGATCTACGACGGCGTGGCCGACAAGATGGCGAAGGCGAACCCGCTGTTCAAGGAGATCATCGACTCCCAGCGCGTGTTCGCCGCGCGCGCGGTGAAGTGGGACATGGACACCAACACCAACCGGCGCATGGCGTACAACCACTACTTCGGCGCGAAGACGAAGAAGGCCTGACGCGGCGCAGCCTCGGTGCGGGGTCCGGCGGGCCTCGCACCGTCTCCTTCCGGTTCCCGGCCGACGGACGCCGAAGCGCGCTCCGCCGTGCATCGCCCGGGCGCAGCCTCGCACCGAAAGACGCAGGCCCATCATGCAGAAGCTCTTCCTCGCGGTCGACCGGTTCAACACCTGGATCGGCCACTTCTTCGCGTGGCTGATCGTCGCGCTCACCGCGCTGATCACCTGGGAGGTGTTCTCGCGCTACGTGCTGAACGCGCCGCACCCGTGGGCGTTCGACGTGCAGATCATGCTCTACGGCACGCTGTTCATGATGGCCGGCGCCTACACGCTGGCGGCCAACGGACACGTGCGCGGCGACATCCTCTACGGCTTCTTCTCGCCGCGCGCGCAGGCATTCTTCGACCTGACGCTGTACGTCGTGTTCTTCGTGCCCGGCATCATCGCGCTGGTCTGGGCCGGCTATCAGTACGCGGGCGAGTCGTTCGCGATCCGCGAGCACTCGTCGATCACCGCCGACGGCCCGCCGATCTATCCGTTCAAGGCGGTGATCCCGGTGGCCGGCGCGCTGCTGCTGGTGCAGGGCGCGGTGGAGATCCTGCGCTGCATCGTCTGCCTGAAGAACGGCCAGTGGCCGAAGCGCCAGGAGGACGTCGAGGAAGTCGACGTCGACAAGCTCAAGGCGATGGTCCGGCACCACGAAGAAGACATCGAAGCGCACGCGCGCTGAAGGACAGGATCGATGCGCAAGGAACTGGTCTTCGGCTTTTCGATCCTCGGGCTGATCGTTGCCGCGGTGGCGCTGCTGATGCCGTGGAGCGCGCTCACCAGCGGCCACCTCGGGCTGTTGATGCTCGCGCTGATCGTCGCGGCGATCATGCTCGGCTTTCCCACCGCGTTCACGCTGATGGGCATGGGCGTGATGTTCGCGTTCTTCGCCTACATCGACCGCACCGGCAGCACCGAGGAGGCCATCCAGCAGACGCTCGACCTGATGGTGCAGCGCGCCTACGCGGTGATGGCCAACGACGTGCTGATCGCGGTGCCGTTGTTCGTCTTCATGGGCTACCTGGTCGAGCGCGCCAACCTGATCGAGCGGCTGTTCAGGTCGCTGCACCTGGCGCTGGCGCGGTTGCCCGGCTCGCTCGCGGTGGCCACCATCTTCACCTGCGCGGTGTTCGCCACGGCCACCGGCATCGTCGGCGCGGTGGTCACGCTGATGGGCCTGCTTGCGCTGCCGTCGATGCTCAAGGCCGGCTACGACACGAAGATCTCGGCCGGCTCGATCACCGCCGGCGGCTGCCTGGGCATCCTGATCCCGCCCTCGGTGCTGCTGATCGTCTACGGTGCCACCGCCGGCGTGTCGGTGGTGCAGTTGTACGCGGGCGCGTTCTTTCCCGGGCTGATGCTGGCCGGGCTGTACATCCTCTACGTGATCGTGCTGGCCAAGCTGCGGCCGAAACTGATGCCGCCGTTGCCCGAGTCCGAGCAGCACGTGCCGTTGTCGGCCGAGGTCGAGCGCGTGCGCGAGCGCTTCGGCAATCGCGCCCTGCCGGCGCTGCTGCGCGCGCTGCGCACGCCCGCCAGCGTTGGCGTGCGGGCGCCGCACCTGCTGCGCGAACTGCTGGTCACGGCATTGCCGGCGATCGCGGTGGCGATGGTGATCGGCCTGGCCTGGAACTCGGCCACCGCGCCCAAGGTGGCGGTCGACATCGGCGCGCTCGAACAACTGGGCGGCGACTCGGGCGGTGCTGCTTCGGCCGATGGCGGCGGACTGGCCGAACCCGAGGGGCTGGCCGAGCCCGAGGGGCTGGCCGAGCCGGAGGCGGCCGAACCGAGCGCAGCCGAACCGGACGCAGCCGGGCCGCAGGCGACTGCACCGGCGGCGGCCGAGGAGGGGGCCGGCCAGGCCGGCACCGGCAAGGCCGAGGTCGCCCAGGCCGAGGCCGCCAATGGCGAAGCCGCGCAACCCTCTGCCGGTGCTGCAGCCGGCTCGGCCGCGACTCCGGTGCCGACCTGGTTCTGGTACGTGCTCGGCGGTGGTCTCGCGCTGCTCGCCGCCTACTACGCGATGCTGAATTTCGCGCGGCTGCAGATCTTTCGCATGCTGCTGTCGTCGTTCTTTCCGCTGGCGATCCTCATTATCGCGGTGCTCGGCGCGATCGTGTTCGGGCTGGCCACGCCGAGCGAGGCGGCGGCGATGGGTTCCTTCGGCGGCTTCGTGCTGGCGCTCGCCTACCGCGCGCTCAGTCGCGACGTGATGAAGGAGTCGGTGTTCCTCACCGCCAAGACCAGCGCGATGGTGTGCTGGCTGTTCGTCGGTTCGTCGATCTTCTCGGCGGCATTCGCGCTGCTGGGCGGCCAGGAGATCATCGAACGCTGGGTGCTCTCGCTCGGCCTGAGCAAGATCCAGTTCCTGCTGCTGTCGCAGGTGATCATCTTCCTGCTCGGCTGGCCGCTCGAGTGGACCGAGATCATCGTGATCTTCATGCCGATCTTCATCCCGCTGGTCGGGCACTTCGACGTGAACCCGCTGTTCTTCGGGCTGCTGGTGGCGCTGAACCTGCAGACCGCATTCCTGTCGCCGCCGGTGGCGATGGCCGCGTTCTACCTGAAGGGCGTGGCGCCACCGCACGTCACGCTGGGGCAGATCTTCATGGGCATGATGCCGTTCATGGCGATCCAGGTGCTCGCGATCTTCCTCCTCTACATGTTCCCCGCGATCGGCCTGTGGCTGCCGGAGGTGCTGTATCGCTGAGTGGACCGCCGCCGAAGCCGCCCGCGAGATCGCCGCGGGCCGCCTCGCGGCCGAAGACTACGTGCGCGCGCTGCTCGCGCGCATCGACGAGCGCGAGCCCGAGGTGCAGGCCTGGGCCTGGCTCGATCGCGGGCACGCGCTCGACCAGGCGCGGCAGGTCGACGCGCGCTGCCGCGACCGCCGCCACGACGGCGTTGACTGCGGCGACGGCCCGCTGGCCGGCGTGCCGGTGGGCGTCAAGGACATCGTCGACGTGGCCGGCATGCCCACCGAGGACGGCACCGTGCTGCACGCCGGGCGCATCGCGCAGGCCGACGCGGCGCTGATCACGCGCCTGCGCGCCGCCGGCGGCTGGCCGCTCGGCAAGACGGTGACCACCGAGCTCGCCACCTACGCGCCCGGCAAGACGCGCAACCCGCACGATGCGCGCCACTCGCCGGGCGGCTCGTCGAGCGGCTCGGCCGCGGCGGTGGCCGCCGGCATGGTGCCGTTGGCGATCGGCACGCAGACCAACGGCTCGGTGATCCGGCCGGCATCGTTTTGCGGCGTGGTCGGCTACAAGCCGGGGTTCGGCGCGATCGGCCGCTCCGGCGTGCTGATGCAGTCGCCCCCCTTCGACCAGATCGGCGTGTTCGCGCGCACCGTGGAAGACGCTGCGCTATTGGCCGAGGCGCTCTGGGGGCACGACCCCGGCGATCCGGCCACACGCGCGTGGCCGGCGCCGCCGCTTGCGCGCGTGGCCGCGAGCGAGCCGCCGCGCCCGCCG
>JAJTYR010000019.1 GCA_021463505.1 Burkholderiaceae bacterium
GAGGATGTGGCCGAGGTCACCAACCAGACCGTCGGACAGGTCGATCGCGGCGCGCGCGACGTGGCGCAGCGCGAGTCCCAGCGCGACGCGCGGCTCGGGCAGCTCGAGCCGCAGGCGCGCGCGATCGCCGGGCGCACGCGGCCTGCCTTCGGCGAACGCGCCCACCGCCAGCGCCGCCGCGCCGAGTGTGCCGGACACCCACAGGTCGTCGTCGGGCTGCGCAGCGTCGCGGCGCAGCGCAGCCTCGGGCGGCACCTCGCCGAACACCGTGATGCAGATCGTGATCGGGCCGCGCGTGGTGTCGCCGCCGACCAGTTCGCAGCCGTATCGGTCGGCGATCGCGAACAGGCCGGTGCAAAAGCCCCCGAGCCAGGTTTCGTCGACCTGCGGCACGGCCAGTGCAAGCGTGAACGCACGGGGTTGTGCCCCCATCGCCGCGAGGTCGGACAGGTTCACCGCCAGCGCTTTGTGTCCGACCGTCACCGGGTCGTCACCGACCAGGAAATGCCGGCCGGCCAGCAGCATGTCGGTGGATACCGCCGTCACGCAGTGCGGCCACGCCGGCGCGAGCAGCGCGCAATCGTCCCCGACACCGAGGAGCGCCTGGCGCGCAGGGCCGCGGTCGAAGAACCGCGCGATCAGTTCGAATTCGCCGAGCGGCATGGCGCGGAGCCGGTGGCGCTGCGGCTCAGCCGCGGGAGACCGCTTCGTGCGGGCGCAGGCGCGCGGCGACCCGGTCGAGTACGCCGTTGACGTACTTGTAGCCATCGGTGCCGCCGAAGGTCTTGGCCAGTTCGACCGCTTCGTTGATGACGACCCGATACGGGATCTCGGGCATGCGCGACAGTTCGAACGCCGCGAGCATCAGCACGCCATGCTCGACCGGACTGAGCTCGCCGACCTTGCGGTCCAGATTCGGGGCGATCAGCGCGTCGAGTTCGCCGGCCGCACCGATCGCACCGTGCAGCAGGGTCTCGAAGTGACCCGAATCGGCCTTCCCGAAGCCCGGCGTTTCGGTGAGGTGCGCCTGGATCGCGCCGGAGTCTTCACGCGACATCAGCCACTGATACAAGCCCTGCAGCGCGAGTTCGCGCGCACGGCGCCGTGCACTCCTGGCCGGCGTGCCCCGCGCCTTGCCGGTCGCCGGCATCAATGGCGCGCCCTGCGTCGGTGGCGCCCGGGCGCGCGGCGCTCCGGCGCCGGTTCGCCGCCGCCTTCTTCCTCCTCGTCTTCCTCCTCGCCCTCCTCATCGTCTTCGTCGTCTTCGTCGTCTTCGTCTTCGTCGTCTTCGTCTTCGTCGTCGTACTCGTCGTCGTCACCGGCGAGGCCCGACAGTGATGATGCGAGGTTGGCCATCTCGACCGCAACGCGCGCCGCTTCGGCACCTTTCTCGGCCGCACGCGCCGACGCCTGCTCGTCGGTCCCGGTGGTGAGCACCGCATTGGCCACCGGCACATTGAAGTCGAGCGCGACGCGCGCGATGCCGGCGGCACTTTCGTTGGAGACGACCTCGAAGTGGTACGTCTCGCCCCGCACCACCGCACCCAGCGCGATCAGCGCATCGAACTCCCCCGACGCGGCGAGTTGTTGCAGCGCCAGCGCGATCTCGAGCGACCCGGGGACGGTGCAGACGAACACATCTTCGGCCTCGACACCCAGCTCGACCAGTTCGGCCAGGCAGGCGTCGCGCAGCGCCTCGCAAATCACCTGGTTGAAGCGCGCCTGCACGACGCCGATGCGCAGGCCGGCGCCGTCCAGGTCGGACTGGAACACTTCGATCTCCATGTGTCACTCCTGATGGCCCGGCTCGAAGCCGGCGACTTCGAGTTCGAAGCCGGTCATGCTGGGCATCTTGCGCGGTTGCGAGAGCAACCGCATGCGTCCGACGCCCAGGTCCTTCAGAATCTGCGCACCGATGCCGTAAGTGCGCAGGTCGAGCTTGCCGGTACGTCGGCGGGCACTCGCGCGGGCTTCGCCGTCGCCGGACACCTGAAGATGCGCGAACAGCGCCTCGGCCGGCTGCGCGCAGTTCAGCAACACCGCCACGCCGCACGGTTCGGCTGCGATCGCGGACAGTGCGCGCTCGAGCGGCCACGAGTGCGTGGATGCGTCGACCTCCAGCAGATCGAGGACCGACAGCGGTTCGTGCACCCGCACCAGCGTCTCGCGCCGTGGATCGATCTCTCCGTGCACCAGCGCCAGGTGGGGAGACCCGGCAGCGGTGTCGCGATAGGCCACCAGCCGGAACCCGCCCCAGCGGGTAAGGATCGGGCGCTCGGAGACCCGCTCGATCAGGCTCTCGTGGGCGCTGCGATACTGGATCAGATCGGCGATCGCGCCGATCTTCAGGTCGTGCTTCGCCGCGAAATCGACCAGATCCGGCAGGCGCGCCATCGTGCCGTCGTCTTTCAGGATCTCGCAGATCACCGACGCGGGCGTCAGACCCGCCAGCCGCGCCAGGTCGCAGCCGGCCTCGGTGTGCCCGGCACGCATCAGCACGCCGCCACGCTGGGCCATCAGCGGGAAGATGTGGCCCGGCTGGACCAGGTCATCGGGCCTGGCCTGGCGCGCGACCGCCGCCTGCACCGTGCGCGCCCGGTCGGCCGCGGAGATCCCGGTCGAGACGCCTTCGGCGGCTTCGATCGACACGGTGAAATTGGTGCCGTGGCGCGTGCCGTTGCTGACCACCATCAGCGGCAACCCGAGCTGGCTGCAGCGCTCTTCGGTGAGCGTGAGGCAGATCAGGCCACGGCCGTAGCGCGCCATGAAGTTGATCGCCTCCGGGCTGACGAAATCGGCGGCGAGGACCAGATCGCCCTCGTTCTCGCGGTCTTCTTCGTCGACCAGGATGACCATCCTGCCGGCGGCAAGCTCAGCGATGATTTCGGGGGTGCTCGACAGTGTCATCCGGGCATTTTACGCCGGGCGGGCGGCCATCGCCGCCAGGCGGCGGTCGTGAGGCGCACGCCCGGCCGGATACTTCCGGGGTGATGAATCCGCAGGATCTGCAAAGCTACCGCCGCATCGGGTCGCGCAGCGAAGCGCGTATTGCGTTCGACGACATCGTGTCGCGCACGCAGCGCGCGCTGCGCATCGCCGACGATCGTGGCGAGTTCTACGGTTTCGATCGCAAGCGCTTCGCCGACGCGCTCGAAGCGCTGCTCGGTCGCGGCCGCGACACGACGGTCGAGATCGTCCTGCACGACCCCGGGTTCGTCGAGCGCTCGTGCCCGCGCGTGGTCGCGCTGCTGCGCCGCCACTGGCCGCGGTTGCGCGTGCTGCGCAGCGAAGAATCGGCGCGTAACTACCCGCGCGGCTTCGTGCTGGCGGACGACCTCGTGGTGTTGCGCCGCCCCCACCACGACAACGCGCTCACGCTGGTCGACTTCGACGACGAAGCCGTCGCCCAGGCACGCGCGCTGCTCGACGAACTGGCTGCCGGCGCGACGGTGGCCATCCCTCCCGACACGACCGGCCTGTAGCGACCCACGCGGTGTCCGCCCCGGCGCCGGGCACCCGCCGCTACGAACGCACGGGGGGCTCCACGGCACCGCCCGCCGCGCCGAGCATCCGCTCGACGTAGCGCGCGATCAGATCGACTTCGAGATTGACCCGATCACCCACCTTCAGCGTCCTCAGCGTGGTGACTGCGATCGTGTGCGGGATCAGGTTGATCTCGAACTCGGCCCCGCCGGCCACGTCCACCACCCGATTCACCGTGAGACTCGTTCCGTTGACCGTGACCGAGCCCTTGTAGGCGAAGAACTTCGCCAGCTCCGCGGGTGCCTGCAGCACCAGCCGCCACGATTCGCCCGCCGGTTCGAACGCGATCACCCGCCCGAGGCCGTCGACGTGTCCCGAAACCAGGTGCCCGCCGATGCGATCGTCCAGCCGCATCGCCTTTTCGAGGTTGACCTCGCCGAGCCGGTCCAGGCCGCAGGTCTTCGACAGGCTTTCCCTGGAGACCTCGACCACGAAGCGCCCGCCGTCGATGCCGATGACCGTCATGCAGGCACCCTGGATCGCGATCGAATCGCCGGACGCCACGTCCGACAGGTCCAGCGCCCCCGCATCGATGGTCAGGCGCAGACCGGCATCGGCACCCAGCGGCTCGACGCGCTCGATGCGGCCCACGGCCGCGACGATTCCGGTGAACATCTGCTTCAGATCCTTTCCGGAAACCGCGCCAGCAGCCGCAGATCGTCGCCGACGCGATCGACCGACTGCCATCGAAGGACGAGGCGCGCGCCGAGCGACCCGGGAGGTGCGAGATCGGCCATCCCGATCGCGTTGCCCAGCAGTGTCGGCGCCAGGTAGATCAGCAGTTCGTCGACGCAGTCTTCGCGCAGCAGCGAACCGTTGAGCCGGTGACCCGCCTCGACGTGCAACTCGTTGACGCCACGGCATGCCAGTTCGCGCAGGAGCGCCGGCAGGTCGACCTTGCCGCGCGCACCGGCCAGCGTGATCACCTCGCAGCCCTGCTCCTCGAGTCGCGCGGTCCTGCGCACGCGTTGCGCCTCGTCGATCGCGCACGCCACCAGCGTGCTGCCGCCCTCGAGAATGCGCGCGGCCGGGTCGACTTCGAAGCGCGAATCGACCAGCACCCGCAACGGCTGCCGCGACGTCTGCACGTGGCGCACGGTGAGCTGCGGATCGTCGTCGCGCACCGTGCCGATGCCGGTGAGGACCGCGCAGGCGCGGGCGCGCCAGGCATGGCCGTCGGCGCGCGCCGCCTCGCCGGTGATCCACTGGCTGCGCCCGTCGGGCAGCGCAGTGCGTCCGTCCAGGCTTGCGGCGACCTTCATCCGCACCCAGGGCCGGTTGCGTACCATCCGCGAGACGAAACCGATGTTCAGTTCGCGCGCTTCCTGCCGCAGCAGCCCGCAGCGCACGTCGATACCGGCGGCCCGCAGCCGCTCGAGTCCTTCGCCGCCGACCGACGGGTTCGGGTCTTCCATGGCGGCGACCACCCGCGCGACCCGCGCCTCGATCAGCGCATCGACGCACGGCGGCGTGCGGCCGTGGTGGTTGCACGGCTCGAGCGTGACATAGGCGGTGGCGCCGCGCGCACGTTCGCCGGCCTGCGCCAGCGCCAGCACCTCGGCGTGCGGCTCGCCGGCACGCCGGTGCCAGCCTTCGCCGACGATCGTGCCGTCGTGCACCACCACGCACCCCACGCGCGGGTTGGGCGTGGCCGTGGCAAGCCCGAGCGCAGCGAGTCGCAGCGCCCGCTGCATGAAATCGTGGTCGTCCGGCGTGAACATCGGGCGCCATTATCGCGCCGAATCGCCGCCCGTCCGCGCTACGATCGTCCGGACATCGAACAGGCCCGCCAGCATCCACGGACTCGCCGCAGGGAGACCGATTTGACCCATTCGACGACCACCACGCCCGGAGCGCGCTCCGGCGGCCGGATCCTCGCCGATACGCTGGCGCTACAGGGCGTCGACACGGTATTCGGCGTGCCCGGCGAGAGCTACCTCGCCGTGCTCGACGGGTTGTACGGGCACCGTGAACAGATCCGCTTCGTCACCTGCCGCCAGGAGGGCGGCGCCGCGTTCATGGCCGACGCCTGGGCCAAACTCACGGGCAAGCCCGGTGTGGTGATGGTCACGCGCGGGCCGGGGGCGAGCAACGCCGCGGTCGGCGTGCACGCCGCCTTCCAGGACTCGGTGCCGATGGTCGTCTTCGTCGGCCAGGTGGGCACCGACTTCATCGACCGCGAGGCATTCCAGGAGATCGACTACCGGCGCATGTTCGGTCAGATGGCCAAGTGGGTCGCGCAAATCGACCGCGTCGAGCGCCTGCCCGAGTACGTGGCGCGCGCCTTCCAGGTGGCCACGAGCGGGCGCATGGGGCCGGTCGTGCTCGCGCTGCCCGAGGACATGCTGATGCGCCAGGCCACGGTCGCTGACGCGGCCTGCCATCGGCCGGTGCGCGCCAGTCCGGGCGCCGTGCAGATCGACGCGCTCGCAGGGATGCTTGCGCGCGCGCACCGACCCTTCGTGCTGCTCGGCGGCACCGGCTGGACGCCCCAGGCCTGTGACGATCTGCGCGTCTTCGCCGAAGCCAACCGGCTGCCGGTGGCCTGCGCGTTCCGCTTCCAGGATCTCTTCGACAACCGCCATCCGAACTACGTCGGCGACGTGGGGATCGGCGTGAACCCGAAGCTCGCGGCGCGCCTGCAGCAGGCCGACCTGGCCCTGGCCATCGGCCCGCGCCTGGGCGAGATCACCACCTCGGGCTACACGCTGCTGGAGGTGCCCCGTCCGAGGCAATCGCTGGTGCACGTGCACGCCGGCATCGAGGAGCTCGGCCGCGTCTACCAGGCAGACCTGATGATCGCCTCGGGCATGCCCGAGTTCGCTGCGGCGCTGCGGGCCGTGAAGGTCGACGCCTCGGCCTGGACCGGCTCGGTTGCCGCGGCGCGTGCCGAATACGAAGCCTGGCAGGGCCGGCCCGCGGTCTACCTGAGCGGCGCCCCGCCGACGCTCGACCTCTGGGAGGTGGTGCAGACGCTGAAGCGGCTGCTGCCGGCCGATGCAATCCTCGCCAACGGCGCGGGCAACTTCGCCACCTGGGCCAATCGCTTCTGGCCTTATGCGGGCCTGCGCACGTTGCTGTCGACCACCTCGGGCTCGATGGGCTACGGGGTGCCGGCCGCGGTGGCTGCCGCCATCGCGCAGCCGCAGCGCACCGTGGTGTGCTTCGCCGGTGACGGCGATTTTCTGATGAACGGGCAGGAGCTTGCGACCGCAGCACAATACGGCGCGGCCCCGGTCGTGATCGTCTTCGACAATGGCATGTACGGCACGATCCGCATGCACCAGGAGCGCGAGTACCCGTCGCGGGTGCTGGGCACCGAGCTGGCGAACCCCGACTTCGCGAAGTATGGCGAGGCCTTCGGCGGTTTCGGCGTGTGCGTCGAACGCACCGCCGGGTTCGAACCGGCGATGCGCGCGGCGCTCGCGTACACGCGCACCAGGCGCCTGCCCGCACTGGTGCACCTGAAAGTCGATCCGCAGGCGATCACGCCCAACGCGACCCTCGATGCGATCCGCGCGTCCGGGGCGAAGCGGTAGGTCGGCAGATCGCTTCGTTGGATCGTTCGGATGTCCGAGAACCCCGGTTCCGGACAGCCGAAGGCGATCGGCCGATTGACGACCCTGGTTCCGAACCGTATATTAGCCAGACTTGGCTAATCAGGGTAACGCAGTGCTCACCGTCAACATGCTCGAAGCGAAATCGACCCTCTCGCGCCTGGTCGAGGCACTCGAATCTGGCCGGGAGCGCGAGATCGTCATCGCACGCAACGGAAAGCCCGCGGCGCGGCTCGTGCCGCTCGCGGGTACACCTGCGGCCCGCCGACTCGGCATCGCGCGAGGTCGCTTCACCGTCCCCGATTCGATCGATCGCCACGCCACCGAAATCGCCGAAACGTTCGAACGCCACTGACCGATCCAGCGCGGCACCAGGCCTTCGGCATCCGTATGCGCCTGCTTCTCGACACGCATGTGGCGCTGTGGGCGATCACCGACGATCGGCGTCTGCCGCGGGCGGCCCGCGCCCTCATCGCATCGAGCGAGAATTCGATCCACGTCAGTGCAGTGACTGTCTGGGAGATCGCCATCGAACATGCGCGCTATCCGGCCGACATGCCGGTCAGCGGCACCGATGCGCTGCGCTGGTTTCGCGAGTCGGGCTACTCGATGCTCGACGTCACGCCCGACCACGCCGCGCAACTCGAGTCGCTACCGCTGCTCCACGCGGATCCGTTCGACCGGATGCTGGTAGCGCAGGCACTGGCCGAGCCGTTGCGCCTGATGACCCGGGATGCCGATGTCGCACGCTACGGCAACACGATCATGCTGATCTGACCGGTCAGGCGCCCCGGCGACTGCAGTCCCCGGACAATCAGCCGTAGACCGGGAACTTCGCGGTCAGCTGCCCGACTTTCTCGCGCACCATCGCCAGCTTCGCTGCGTCGTCCGGATGGTCGAGGATGTCGGCGATCAGGTGGCCGACCAGCCGCGCCTCGTCGTTGCCGAAACCGCGGGTGGTCATCGCGGGCGTGCCCAGCCGGATGCCGCTGGTGATCATCGGCTTTTCCGGGTCGTTGGGAATCGAGTTCTTGTTGCAGGTGATGTGCGCTTCGCCGAGCAGGCGCTCGGCCTCCTTGCCGGTGATTTTCTTGGCGCGCAGGTCGACCAGCATCAGGTGCGACTCGGTGCGGCCCGAGACGATGCGCAGCCCGCGCTCGATCAGCGTCTGCGCGAGCACCTGTGCGTTGGCGGCCACCTGCTGCTGATAGGCACGGAACGCGGGCTGCAGTGCCTCGTGGAACGCCACCGCCTTGGCAGCGATCACGTGCATCAGCGGCCCGCCCTGCAGGCCGGGGAAGATCGCCGAGTTGATCGCCTTCTCGTGGCGCTCGGGCATCAGGATGAAGCCGCCACGCGGTCCGCGCATGCTCTTGTGCGTGGTGGAGGTGACGACGTCGGCGTGCGGCACCGGGTTCGGATAAACGCCGCCGGCGATGAGGCCCGCATAATGCGCCATGTCGACCAACAGGAGCGCGCCGACGTCCTTCGCCACTTTCGCAAAGCGCTCCCAGTCGATGCGCAGGCTGTACGCCGAGGCGCCGGCGATGATCAGTTTCGGCTTGTGCTCGTGGGCCTTGCGCTCCATCGCTTCGTAGTCGATCGCCTCGGATTCGTCCAGGCCGTACGAGACGGCGTTGAACCACTTGCCCGACATGTTCAGCGCCATGCCGTGGGTGAGGTGCCCGCCTTCTGCAAGGCTCATTCCCAGGATGGTGTCGCCGGGCTTCAGGAACGCGAGGAATACCGCCTCGTTGGCCTGCGCACCCGAGTGCGGCTGCACGTTCGCGCACTCGGCGCCGAACAGACGTCTGATGCGTTCGATCGCCAGCGACTCGGCAACGTCGACGTGCTCGCAGCCGCCGTAATAGCGCTTGCCCGGATAACCCTCGGCGTACTTGTTGGTCAGCTGGCTGCCCTGCGCGGCCATGACCGCCGGGCTGGCGTAGTTCTCGGAGGCGATCAGTTCGATGTGGGCTTCCTGGCGCTGGTTCTCCAGCCGGATCGCGTTCCAGAGTTCGGGGTCGGTCAGGGAAATGCCGTGGTTGCGGTCGAACATGGGGATCACCTGGTGGCGCCGGTGTCACGCGGCACCGGCGATTCTAAAGGATCACGTCGAGGGCGCGCCTCGACGTCGTCGTGCGCTGGTTCCCGCGAAGTCGCGAGGTGTGCAATGTCTGCCCAGGCCAGCAGGCTGAACCCGCAACCGTCCCAGCGCACCCGGTTCAGGCTGGCGTTGAGCAGGTCGTGGCCGCGCGGGGCCTCCAGCGCCATGCCGGTGGCAATCCGGTACGCGATGTCGAGTACGCCGCCGTGAGTGACCGCGACCACCGTCTGCCCGGGATGCACCCGCGCCAGGTCGCCCAGCGCCGCAGCCACCCGTGCGTGGAACACGCGCAGCGATTCGCCGCCACCCGGCAGCGCGAAATCAGGTTCGCGCCGCCGCCAGCGCCTCCAGGCCTCGGTCTGCAGTCGCTCGAGTTCTTCGTGGGTACGGCCCTCGAAGCTGCCGTAGTGGCGTTCGCGCAGTCGCGGCTCGATGCGCACGGCGAGGCCGCGCTCCGCAGCGATCGGTTCCGCCGTCTGGCGGGCACGCGACAGGTCGCTGGCATAAATGGCGTCGATGTGCCACACGGCCAGTCGCCGGCCGGTGAGCACCGCCTGCGCACGCCCTTCGTCGTCGAGCCCGATGTCGATCTGCCCCTGGAAGCGCCGCTCGCGGTTCCAGGCCGTGACGCCGTGGCGCACGAGGATCAACTCGGTGTGCCGGCCACCCGATTCCGGTGCGATCGGCCCCCGCGCGTTCGACCCTGGCGCGTTCGGCTCGGACGCGCTCAAGCCTGTCCCGGTGCGAGCCGCGGATTCAGCGTGCAGGTCCCGGTGATCGACGCCTCGCCGAGTCGATGATGCGTGATCACCTTGCGCGCATCGGCTCCGCTGAAACGACCCATCAGCGGCACCCGCTCGACGTCGAGCGCGTAGACGGTGAAGACGTAGCGATGCACGATCGAGTCGTTCCAGGGCGGGCACGGGCCGTCGTAGCCGAAATAGTCGCCGGCCATGTCGTGATCGCCGGCGAACCAGCCGGTGTAGTCGTTGATGCCCTGGCGAGCGCCGTGCCGTGCAGCCGGCCCCGCCTTGCCCTTCGGCGTGACCTTGTCCGAATACTCGCCGGCGGCAATCGCATCGAAGCTCGCGGGCAGGTCGACCAGCACCCAGTGGAAGAAATCGACGCGCTTCAGGGAAGCGGGAATTTCGCGCCCCTCCTGGTTCACGTCGTCGGGGCGGCTCGGCACGTCGGGGTCGTGGCAGACGATCGCGAACGAGCGTGTGCCCACCGGCGCACCCGACCACGAAAGCTGCGGGTTGCGGTTGTCCGACAGTGCCACGTGCACCTTCGGGTCGATGCGGCAGAACGCAAATTCGGCCGGGATCGGCTGCCCGTCGGCGAAGGATTCACTGAATACTCTCATCGGTACGTTCTCCCTGGCCGCCCGGTTTCGCGGCTTCAACCCGAACCATACCCCGTGCCGGCGATTCGGGGCATCCCGGAACGCGAAAACGCGTCGTTGGTCGAAGGCCCCGCCCCCTGCGGGCGTGCCCCGCCCGGCGCGCCCGTTGCTCAGGCCACCGCGAGCCTGACCCGCACGATTCGGCGCTTGCCTACCTGCACGACATAAGTGCCCGCCGGCAGCCTCAGTACCCTGTCCGCGACCCGTGCGCCGTCGATGCGCACGCCGCCCTGGTCGATGTTGCGGTAGGCCTCGGAGGTCGAGGGCACCAGTTGCGCCTGCTTGAGCAGTTGCGCGATCGGCATCGGCGCGCCGCTCAGCACCATCTCCGGCAGGTCTTCGGGGAGCGCACCATGGCGAAAGCGCGCCTCGAATCCGGCCCGCGCCGCTTCGGCATCCGCGCGCGAGTGGAACCGCTCGACGATCTCCAGCGCGAGCGCCACCTTGGCATCGCGCGGATTGCGCCCGGCCGCGCACTGTTCGCGCAACTGCGCGATGTGCGCCAGCGGGCGAAACGACAGCAGCTCGTAGTAGCGCCACATCAGCGCGTCGGAGATCGACATCAATTTGCCGAACATCTGCGCCGGCTCCTCGCTGATGCCGACGTAGTTGTTCTTCGACTTCGACATCTTCTCGACGCCGTCGAGCCCCTCGAGCAACGGCATCGTCAGGATGCACTGCGGCTCCTGCCCGTACTCGCGCTGCAGCTCGCGCCCCACCAGCAGGTTGAACTTCTGGTCCGTGCCGCCCAGCTCGATGTCGGACTTCAGTGCCACCGAGTCGTAACCCTGCATCAGCGGATAGAGCAACTCGTGCACCGAGATCGGCTGGCCGGCGCGAAATCGCCGGCTGAAGTCATCACGCTCCATCATCCGCGCGAGCGTGTAGCGCGCAGCAAGCTGGATCATGCCGCGCGCGCCCAGCGGATCCGACCACTCGGAGTTGTAGCGGATCTCGGTGCGCTCGCGATCGAGCACCAGGCTGGCCTGCTCGAAGTAAGTGGTGGCGTTCTCCTCGATCTGCTCGCGCGTGAGCGCAGGGCGCGTGGTGTTGCGCCCGGACGGGTCGCCGATCATCGCGGTGAAGTCGCCGATCAGGAAGATCACCCGGTGGCCGAGGTCCTGCAACTGACGCATCTTGTTGAGCACCACCGTGTGGCCCAGGTGCAGGTCGGGGGCCGTCGGGTCCAGGCCCAGCTTGATGCGCAGCGGGCTGCCGGTGGCCTCGCTGCGTGCCAGCTTGGCCAGCCATTCCGACTCGATCAGCAGTTCTTCGCAGCCGCGCAGGCTGATCGCCAGCGCCTCGCGGGTGCGCGCGGTCACCGGCCACGCCGGGCGCCCGGATCCGGTCGTCGCCGGGTTCGCCGCGCCGGCCGGATCCGGGCCCGTCGGGGTCTTTGCGCCGTTCATCGTCATTTCTTGACCGGTTTCCTCGAATCATCCGGTAGAATCGGCCGCTGTCCCCGGACCGCCCCCCGGACCATCCGGACGGCGCCGTCGGCGCCACCGCATCCGCCGGGTCGAAGGGTCAGATTCTAGCCGAGGGTTCGTACGGCCCCGGCGACGCAGCCGTACCCGAGAAGCGCACGAACCCGTCAGCCCGATGAGCCCGCCTGCCCTTCCCAGCTTCCCCAAGGTGGCGACCGCAGTCGCCGTCACGCTCACTCTGGCGGCAGTCACCGCCTTCGGCACCGCACCGCTGCGCGAAGTCGACCTGCCGCCAGTGCAGACCATCATCGAAAGAGTGGCCATTGCGCCGTCGGCCCAGGGCGTCGAGGCAACGCCCGCGCCGCTGCAGCACTACACGCGTTCCGAGCGCCTGCGACGCGGCGAGACACTCGTGTCGCTGCTCGATCGACTGGGCGCCACCGATGTCGACTTCCAGAAGTTCGTCGCGGCCGATCGGCAGGCGCGCAAACTGATGCAATTGCAGGCCGGCCGCACCGTCAACGCGCTGATCGACGAGGCCGGGCGCATGCAGGCGCTGCACTATCGCTACGCCAACCTCGACAGCGAGTCGGACGAACCCTCGCAGCCCACCGGTCGCGTGACCATCCGCCGCAGCGACGACGGCTTCGTCGCGAGCGACGAGCCGATCGTGCTCGAGCGCGAGGTCGCGACGGCGGTCGCCGAAATCCGCACGTCGCTGTTCGCGGCGATCGATGCCGCCGGCATCCCCGAGGCGGTAGCCACCCGGATCGCCGACATTCTGGATGGCGAGGTCGATTTCAATCGCGACCTGCGTCGCGGCGACCTGCTGCGCGTGGTCTACGAAGCGATCCGCGAAGCCGACAGCCTCGATCCGCCGACCATCGGGCGCATTCTCGCGCTGGAATTCACCATCGACGGAACCCGCCACGAAGCCGTCTGGTTCGACCGCGAGGATTCCGGGCACGGCGAATACTTCTCCTTCGACGGTCGCAGCCTGCGCAAGGCCTTCCTCCAGCACCCGGTCGAGTTCAGCCGCATTTCGTCGGGCTTCAGCAGCGCGCGCATGCACCCGATCCTGAAGTACACCCGCGAGCACAAGGGCGTCGATTTCGCAGCCCCGATCGGCACCAAGGTGCGCAGTTCCGGCGACGGCGTGGTCGAATTCATCGGCCAGCAACGCGGCTACGGCAACCTCGTCGAGGTCCGCCATCGCAACGGCATCTCCACGCTCTACGCGCACCTGAAGGCATTCGCGTCGGGGCTGTCGAAGGGTGCGAAGGTGGTCCAGGGCGCGGTGATCGGCTACGTCGGCACCACGGGCTGGTCCACCGGGCCGCATCTGCACTACGAGTTCAAGGTGAACGGCGAGCACGTCAACCCGCTGCTGGTGGCGCTGCCCCCGGCTGCGCCGCTGGACGCAGCGGAGCGCGGGGAGTTCATCGCACGCACCGCGGGCCTGCGCACCCGTCTCGCCCAGGCCGGCAGCGTCGTTCGCCTCGCCCGCTTCGAGTAAACCCACCCGGCCCAGCGCGCCCGACACCGTGCGCCGCTTCATCGGCCTGATGTCGGGCACCAGTATCGACGCGGTCGATGGTGCATTGCTCGAGATCGGCGACGGCCACCCCGATGCGCTGCGCACCGCCGCTTTGGCCAGCCGGCCGATTCCCGCAGGCCTGCGCCGCGAACTGGAAGCGCTGCAGTCACCCGGCCCTGACGAGCTGGCGCGCGCAGCGCTGGCGGCCAGTGCACTGGCCGACGTCTACGCCGGCGTCGTCGCCGACCTGCTGGCCACAGCGGGCTGTCCGGCCTCCTCGATCACCGCGATTGGCGCGCACGGCCAGACGGTACGTCACTGCCCGGAGCTCGGCTACACGATCCAGCTGCTGCAGCCGGCGCGCCTGGCCGAGGCCTGCGGCATCGCCGTGGTCTGTGACCTTCGGGCCGCCGACATCGCGGCGGGAGGCCAGGGAGCGCCGCTGGCTCCGGCCTTCCACGCCGAGGTGTTCCGCGATGCGGCCGAGCGCAGGGCCATCGTCAACCTCGGCGGTATCGCCAACATCAGCGTACTGCCACCGTTCGATGCGTCCGAACCGGTCATCGGCTTCGACACTGGCCCGGCCAACACGCTGCTCGACGCCTGGTGCCGTCGCCACACCGGCGCGGACTTCGACCGCGGCGGCGACTGGGCACGCGGCGGAACGGCCAGCCCGGGATTGCTGATGAAGTGGCTCGCCGAACCCTACTTCGCGCTGGCGCCCCCCAAGAGCACCGGGCGCGATCTGTTCGATGCCGGCTGGCTCGAGCGCACGCTGGCCGCCGGCGAACGGCACGATCCGCGCAACGTGCAGGCAACACTGGTCGAACTGACCGCGACCACGGCAGGCCGGGCCTGCCGCGAATCGGGCGCCGAGCGGGTATTCGTCTGTGGCGGCGGTGTGCGCAACCGGTTCCTGATGGAGCGACTCGCCGCGCATGCGGCGCCAGCGAAGCTCTCCACGACCGAGGCACTCGGCGTCGATCCGCAGGCGGTGGAAGCGGCCGCCTTCGCCTGGCTGGCGGCGCGGCGCATCGACGGAAAGGCCGGCAACCTGACGTCGGTCACCGGCGCGCACGGACCGCGGGTGCTCGGCCTGCTGGCCGAGCCGCAGCCACGCGATTGATCAGGAAAACGAAGAACCGCAGCCGCAGGTGCTGCTGGCGTTCGGGTTCTTGATGACGAACTGCGCACCCTGCAGGTCTTCCTTGTAGTCGATTTCGGCGCCCACCAGGTACTGGAAGCTCATGGCGTCGATCAGCAGGGTAACCCCGCCCCTTTCCATGACGGTGTCGTCCTCGTTGGTTTCTTCGTCGAAAGTGAAACCGTACTGGAAGCCGGAACAGCCCCCGCCTTGCACGAACACGCGCAGCTTCAGGGCCGGGTTGCCCTCTTCGTCGATCAGTTGCTTGACCTTGGCCGCCGCGCTCTCCGTGAACAGCAGCGGCGCGGGCATTTCAGCGACAGCGCTCATCGATAAAACCTCCGGTTGGCCGGCCATTGTAGGGTGCGGCCGGAAACCTCGCCAGCGTCGGGGCAATCAGGCACCGACACCCGCATCGGCATCGGCACCGGTTGCCGCAGCAGCGTGTTCGTTGCCGAGCGCCACGTCGAGACGCGGGCGCTCGGACCCGAGGTGCGCGAGCGCGCCGTCGAGAACCGCCCCGTGGTGCATCTCGATCGCCCGGTAACGGATCTCGCCGCTGACCTGTGCCTTGGGCTGCAATTCGAGCAACTCGTCGGCCTGGACCGGGCCCACGATCGTGCCGTTCACGACCAGGTGAGAGGCGCGCACCTGCCCTTCGATGCGCGCGTTCTCCGACAGCACCAGCATGCTCGGCTCGCCGTCCTCGGCGATTACGTTGCCGCACACTTCGCCGTCGATGCGCAATCCGCCCTTGAAACGAACGTCGCCGCGGATCGCGGTGCCGGCGCCGATCAGGCAATCGATCGTGCCGGCATTCACCTTCCTGTTGCCGAACATCGCGACTCCTCGCTCAGAGGGAGGCCCGCTGCTCGGCGCGCAGTACGCCCCGTTCGAGCACGCGCATCTGCACCGACTTCAGCACCGCGCCCTCCGGCACCATGAAGTGGCCTTCGACGCGCAGCAGACGCCGGAAAGAAAGCTTCATCCGCTCGCGCGCGTCAGCGGGACCATCGTCGGGCAGGGTCATGGTCGCGCTGCGTCCCTGATTCATCGTGGTCACCAGCAACTGCAGCGACCCCGAGAACAGTCGTTCTGCGCGGCCCGCCTGCATCAGGAGAGCACGATAGCGCACGCGGTTGGGCTCGCCGGCATCGGGCTCGACCTCGAACCGACGAATGGCCACCGGGCCCTGCGCATCGGCGGCCGGAAGCAGGCTCTCGAGATAAGCGAGGTCGGCCTTCAACTCGGCATTCTCGGCTTCCAGCGCCCGCAACTGCTGCTCGCGACGTTGCGCGGCGACCTGGTCGATGCGCAGTCCGCTGTCGGCGGACACGAGAACGTCGGTCAGGCGTACCCGCTGCGTGCGCTCGTCGTCGAGCCGATCACGCAGGTCAGCCATCTCGGCGCCGATTCGATCACGGTCGAGCGCAGCCTCGTCGAACGCGGCACGCCACAGCCACATTCCGCCCACCGCGCCGACCGCTGCGGCAAACGCGAACGAGGCGAGTCGCAACGGCCACGGCACGTGCCGTCGAACGGTCATCCTGGCGGCGCTTAGCGAACGGCGCCGCGCGAGCAGTCTCTTCTTCACGCCAGGTCATGGTAGCACCGGCACCTGGTCGAGTCCGGTGCCTTCCGGCAGCCCGAACATGAGGTTCATCGCCTGCACGCCCTGTCCGGAGGCACCCTTGACCAGGTTGTCTTCGACCACCAGCACCATCAGCAGTTCGCTGCCCGGCGGGCGGTGCACCGCGATGCGCGCGATGTTCGAGGCGCGCACCGAGCGCGTCTCCGGCATCGAACCGGCGGGCATCACGTCGACAAAGGGTTCGCCGGCAAAGCGCTTCTCGTACAGTGCCTGCAGGTCGATGCCGCGCCCGGCCGGGGTCAGCCGCGCATACAGGGTCGAGAAGATGCCGCGCACCATCGGCACCAGATGCGGTGTGAACACGAGACTCACCGGCTTGCCGGCGATCGCCTCCAGACCCTGGCGGATCTCGGGGAGGTGGCGGTGCCCGCTCACCGAGTAGGCCTTGAAGTTGTCGCCCGCCTCGGCCAGCAGCGTGTGCACTTCGGCCTTGCGGCCCGCGCCCGATGCGCCCGACTTGCAGTCCGCGATCAGGCTGTCGCGCTCGACCAGCTCGGCGCCGACGGCGGTCACCATCGCCGCATCGAGCACCGGCAGAAAGCCCAGCTGCACCGAGGTCGGATAGCAGCCCGGCAAACCGATCACCCGCGCCTGGCGAATCGCGTCGCGGTTGACTTCGGGCAGCCCGTAGACCGCTTCGGCGAGGACGTCCGGGCACGCGTGCGGCATCCTGTACCAGCGCTCGAACTCGGTGGCGTCCTTCAGCCGGAAGTCGGCAGCAAGGTCGATCACCCTGACGCCGGCGGCGAGCAACTCGCGGGCCTGCGACATCGCCACGCCGTGCGGGGTGGCGAAGAACACCACGTCGCAGCGGCTGAGCGGCGCCTCGGCCGGATCCGAGAACGCCAGCGACACGCGCCCGCGCAGCGACGGGAACATTTCTGCCACCGGTATCCCGGTTTCCCTGCGCGAGGTGATCGCGACCAGTTCGGCCTGCGGATGTTGCGCCAGCAGGCGCAGCAGTTCGACGCCGGTGTAACCGGTCCCCCCTACGATTCCGACCTTGATCATCATCGACTCCGTGAATGCCTGCAGGCGCTCTGGATGAGGTCACCCACCGAGGCAATCCGGCGAGAAGGCCTCCGGATGAAAAAAGGCCGCCAGCAAAGCATGGCGGCCTGTTCCCGAAGCGCCTGCCGGCGCCCGCGCGGTTTGCCCGCGGATCAGCGCTTCGAGAACTGCTTGCGACGTCGTGCCTTGTGGAAACCGACCTTCTTGCGCTCGACCTCGCGCGCGTCGCGCGTGACCAGCCCGGCATCGGACAACGACGGCTTGAGCGTCGCGTCGTAGTCGATCAGCGCGCGGGTGACGCCGTGGCGCACCGCGCCCGCCTGCCCCGACTCGCCGCCGCCGGCGACGTTGACCATGATGTCGAAACTGCGAATGTTGTCGGTGAGTTCGAGCGGCTGACGCACCACCATGCGGCCGGTTTCGCGCGCGAAGTAGTCGTCGAGCGGCTTGCCGTTGACGACGAACCTGCCGGTGCCACGCTTGAGGAACACCCGCGCAACCGAGGTCTTGCGTCGGCCGGTGCCGTAATAATAGTCGCCGATCATTGCGTCAGACCTCCAGGACTTTCGGCTGCTGCGCCGCATGCGGGTGTGTGCCCTCGGCATACACCTTCAGTTTCTTGATCATCGCGTAGCCGAGCGGCCCCTTGGGCAGCATGCCCTTGACCGCCTTCTCGAGCGCGCGACCGGGAAAGCGCGACTGCATCTTGTCGAAAGTGGTTTCGGTGATGCCGCCCGGGTAGCCACTGAAGCGGTAGTACTTCTTCCCTTCGCCCTTGCTGCCGGTGACCCGCAGCTTCGCGGCGTTGACCACGACGATGAAATCACCGGTGTCGACGTGCGGCGTGAATTCGGGCTTGTGCTTGCCTCGCAGTCGATGGGCGATCTCGGCGGCGAGTCGACCGAGCACCTTGTCGCTGGCGTCGACGACGAGCCAGTCGCGCTTCACCTCGTGCGGCTTGGCGGAAAACGTCTTCATGACTCTCTCTCGAGGGACAAGCGCATGGGAGGAGCAGGCGCATGGAAAGCTTTTGATTCTAGCGGATCTGTCGGTCGATCGTCAAAATCCGCATCGCCGCTTTCGACTGCCTCACACCCTGATGATCCCCGCAGCGGTCTGGAGAACCAAAAAAAAGCCCGGACGTCGAGGTCCGGGCTGAATCCACCAAAGGAGGAAGGTGGAGGAGACAGTTCGAATATTAGCGGACTTCTTTGTGCATTGCAAGATCGGCGATCGGGCAGATGCGGAAAGAGGTGGCGGACGCGCTCCAAAGCTCGACGTCCTAAGATCCTAAGTCGTTGAAATATCACAATTTTATTTGTACTCTGCGGGAGTGGTTCGCACCGTTTCAGGTTGCGAAAAGACCCCCGGAATCGATCTGCCGACGGGCATGTCGTTGCGGCGGCGCCGCAAAACTGGCTGCCGGCAAGGACATCGTGCCCGGCACTACAATCGCCCGGCAGCATCGGCGGGGCGGTAACGAACGGGGGCAGTGATGGAGTGCTTGGTGAAGTGGACCGGCCCGGGCGGCATGAGTTTCATCGCCGAGACCGGCAGCGGGCACGCCGTGGTGATGGACGGCGCGCCCGACGTCGGCGGACGCAACCTCGGCCCCCGCCCGATGGAAATGGTCCTGCTGGGCACGGGCGGCTGCACGGCGTCCGACGTGGTCGTGATCCTCGCCCGCAGCGGACAGGATGTGCGCGGCTGCGACGTGCAGTTGCGCGCCGAACGCGCCGAAACCGATCCGAAGGTGTTCACGCGCGTCCATTTCCACTTCACGGTGCGCGGGCGCGCACTCAAGCCGAACGTGGTCGAGCGGGCGATCAGGCTGTCGCACGACAAGTACTGCTCGGCCTCGATCATGCTCGGCAAGACTGCCGAGTTGACACACGACTGGGAAATCGTCGAAGCCTGAGCTCAGATGTGATGCGCGGTCGCGGTCATCACGCGGGCCACGGCACGCATCGCCGTGCGCACCGGAGCCGGCAGTTCGGCGCCGCCCAGCCGCAGCGCGTTCTGCGCGTGCCGGATCTCGTCGTCCTTCATCGCCACCACGATCGCGCGCGAGCGCAGGTCCGAGGCGGGCAGCCGCTCCAGGTGACCGGCCAGATGCGCCTCGACCTGGCGCTCGGTTTCGGCCATGAAACCGAGGCTGAGCCGGTCGCCGGCACGGCCTGCGGCCAGTCCCAGCAGCAGCGCCCCGCCGTACCAGAGTGGATTGAGCAGCGACGGCCGTGCGTCGAGTTCGCGCAGCCGCTCGCGGGTCCAGGCCAGATGGTCGCCCTCGTCGCGTGCCGCCTGGCGGAATTCCCCGGCCAGGCGCGGATCGGGTGTGGCAGCCGCCTGCCCCTCGTACAGCGCCTGGGCACAGATCTCGCCGACGTGGTTGACCCGCATCAGTGCGCCTGACAGCCGGCGCTGAACGGGATCGGCCGGCTCGGCCGGGTCGCCACCGGCCACGGGCATGGCCCGGGCCGCAGGCACTGCGCCGCTGAGCGTGGCCAGCGCCCGACTGGCGCCGGACAGCAGCCGATCGAACGCGCTTTCGCGTCGGAACCCGCTCGACATACTACGGTCCTCGTGTCCGGAGGCGGACATCGGTCACGTGACATCCGGCGTTGCGGTCGGCACCGTCGATGGAAGGCGGCCGACTGTTGCTGGAGAGCGACAGGATACCCAAAAAAACAACGACGGGAAGGCGGTCCGCTATGCCCTCTCCCGGAATTTGGCGAGAATACGCAGGACTTCTGACCGGGGAAGGCCCACCAGCCGCTTCGGGGAGTTGCGGCGGCGCGGAGGCCGTCGATTGATTTCAACCCAGGAGAACCTTCAATGAAGAAATCGCTTCTTGCAGTAGCTGTCGCGGCAGCGCTGCCGGCGGCCGCGTTCGCGCAGTCGAACGTGACGCTGTACGGCATCGCCGATGCAGGCGTGGGCATGCTCGACAACGACGCCCCCGGCGGCGACAAGACCATGTTCGTCGAATCGGGCGTGCAGTCGACCAGCCGCTTTGGCGTCCGCGGCGCCGAAGATCTGGGTGGCGGCCTGAAAGCCACCTTCAACTTCGAAATGGGCATGCAGTACGACGACGGCACCACCGATGCCGCGGGCCTCTGGCAGCGCCGTGCGGTCGTCGGCCTGGCCGGCGGCTGGGGTGAAGTCCGCTTCGGTCGCGACTACACCTCCGGGTTTAGCGCAGCGGGCGTGTCCGACGTCATGGGCTACGGCCTGTACGGCAACTGGCTGACCTTCACGGCCGGCTCCGGCGGCATCACGACCCGCGCCAGCAACGGCATCCACTACACCAGCCCCTCGATGGGCGGCCTGTCGGTGCGCGGCTTCTATTCGTTCGGGCACAGCGCCGCGGAAATGCCGGACAACAAGGCCGATGGATACGGCTTGGCCGCGGTCTACATGGGTGGTCCCGCTTCCGCGCAGATCTACTACCAGGAGCTGAACACCGCATTGGGCGACGCCAAGAAAGAGCTCGGTCTCGGCGGCGGCTGGAACTTCGGTGGCTTCCGCGTCACCGCGGCGTACGGCCAGAGCGAGGCGCCCGTCACCGGCGTGAAACTGAAGGGCTTTGGCCTCGGTGGTGGCGTGAAGGTCGGCGCCGGCGAATTCCTCGCCCAGGTCATGCAGCTCAAGCTCGACGTCGCCGGCGACCCGAAAGGCACGGCGTGGGGTCTGGCCTACGTGCACCCGCTGTCCAAGCGCACCAACCTGTATGCGACCTACGGCACGACCCGCAACAACGCGGCGGGCGCGTTCCCGGTCATGGGGTCGGATCAGATGATCGCTGCGGGCGGCGCGGGCGCCGATCCGTCGGCCTTCGCGGTGGGCATCCGCCACCTGTTCTGATCGATCGCCGGCTCGGGCCGGTCATCGAAGCAGGTTCGACAGCGCCGGGGAAACCCGGCGCTTTTTTGTCTTCGCATCGCCAACGATCGGCCGGTGCGGGCACGGCCCTGTCGAAAACCGCAGCCGAACGATACGATCACCACCGGGAACAGGTCGGGACCAGGAGACTGCCATGCATCCGTCCGCGCACATCGACACCTTCGCCCGCGACAACCTGCCGCCACCCGACCTGTGGCCCGATCTGCCGCAGCCAGCGGACACGCAGTACCCCGAACGACTGAACGCCGCCGTCGAGTTGCTCGATCGCATGGTCGAGCGCGGCTTCGGCGACGCGATCGCGCTGCGCACCGACACGGCGGCCTGCACCTATTACCAGTTGTACGTGCGCGTGAACCAGATCGCGCACGTGCTGCGCAGCCGGATGAGCCTGGTGCCCGGTAACCGGGTGCTGCTGCGCGGCTCGAACAACCCGATGATGGCGGCCTGCCTGCTGGCGACGATCAAGGCCGGGCTGGTCGCCGTGCCGACGATGCCGCTGCTGCGCGCGAAAGACCTCGTACCGGTGGTCGTCAGGGCGAAGGTGTCGGCTGCGCTGTGCGACAGCGCACTGCGCGACGAACTCGACGCGCTGATGCGCGAGACGCCGTCGCTGAAGCAGGCGATGTTCTTCAACGATGACGGTGGTACGCCCGAGGCCCTCGAGACGCACCTGGCGGCCATGCCGACGCGCTTCGCTGCCTGCGACACCTCGCAGGATGACGTCGCGCTGATCGCGTTCACGTCGGGCACCACCGGCACGCCCAAGGGCACGATGCACTTTCATCGTGACGTCGTCGCAATGTGCGACCTGTTCCCGCGCCACGTGCTGCGCCCGCAGCCCGACGACGTCTTCTGCGGCACGCCGCCGCTCGCGTTCACGTTCGGGCTGGGCGGAATGCTGTGCTTTCCGCTGCGCGTGGGCGCATCGGTAGTGCTGCTCGATCGCGGCACGCCGGAGACGCTGCTCGCGGCGATCCAGCGCCACCGGGCCAGCGTGCTGTTCACCGCGCCAACGATGTACCGGCAGATGGCGGGGCTTGCCGGCCAGTTCGACCTCGCGTCGCTGAAGAAATGCGTGTCGGCGGGCGAGGCGCTGCCCGACGCGACGCGACAGTTGTGGAAGGAAGCCACCGGCATCGAGATCATCGACGGAATCGGCTCGACCGAGATGATCCACATCTTCGTCTCGTCGCCACCCGAGGCAGTGCGTCGCGGCGCGATCGGCACGGCAGTCCCCGGCTACCGGGCACGCATCGTCGACGACGAAATGAACGAAGTGCCGCCCGGCACGGTGGGCAAGCTCGCGGTGCAGGGCCCGACCGGCTGCCGCTACCTCGCCGACGAACGCCAGCGCGACTACGTGAAGAAAGGCTGGAACCTGCCCGGTGACACCTTCACGATGGACGCCGACGGCTACTTCTACTACCAGGCACGGTCGGACGACATGATCGTCTCGAGCGGCTACAACATTGCCGGACCCGAGGTGGAGGCGGCGCTGATGCTGCACGAAGCCGTGGCCGAGTGCGGAGTCATCGGCGTGCCCGACGAAGCGCGCGGGCAGATCGTCAAGGCCTTCGTGGTGCTCCAGCCCGGCCATCGCGACGACGCCGCGATGGCCGCCGCGCTTCAGGAGTTCGTCAAGCAGACGATCGCGCCGTACAAGTATCCGCGCGCGGTGGAGTTCCGCGATTCGCTGCCGCGCACCGAGACCGGCAAGCTGCAGCGGTTCCGGTTGCGCACGCTCTGATCGCCCGTCAGGCCGCCTTCCTGAGAGCCTCGTCGCGCAGTTCCCGGCGCAGGATCTTGCCGACGTTGGTCTTGGGCAATTCGACGCGGAACTCGATGTACTTTGGTTTCTTGTAGCCGGTGAGGTTCTCGGCGCAGTACTGCATCAGGTCGCGCTCGGTGAGCCCCGGATCCTTCTTCACGATGAAGAGCTTCACGGCTTCGCCCGAGTTCGGGTCGGGCACGCCGACGGCCGCCACTTCGAGCACGCCCGGGTGGCTGGCGACCACGCCCTCGATCTCGTTGGGGTAGACGTTGAAGCCCGACACCAGGATCATGTCCTTCTTGCGGTCGACGATGCGGGTGTAGCCGCGTTCGTCCATGATGCCGACGTCGCCCGTCTTGAAGAACCCGTCGGGCGTCATGACCTTGGCGGTCTCCCCGGGCTGGTTCCAGTAGCCGGCCATCACCTGCGGACCGCGGATCGCGATCTCGCCGCGCTCGCCCACCGGCACCGGCCTGCCGTCGTCATCGAGGATCGCCACGTCGGTGGACGGGAACGGCAGGCCGATCGTGCCGCTGAACGCGTCGGTGTCGGTGGGGTTGCCGGTGGCCGCCGGCGAAGTCTCGGACAGCCCGTAGGCCTCGCAGATCGGGCAGCCGGTGACCGCGAGCCACTTCTTCGCGACCGCTTCCTGCACCGCCATGCCGCCGCCCAGCGACACCCGTAGTTGCGAGAAATCGAGCTTCGCGAATTCGGCGTTGTTGGCCAGCGCGTTGAACAGCGTATTGACCGCCGGGAACAGGTTGAACCTGTACGGCCGGATCTCCTTGATCAGCGCCGGCAGATCGCGCGGATTGGGGATGAGGACGTTCAGGCCCCCCAACCGCATGCCGATCAGCAGGCAGGCCGTGAGTGCGAAGATGTGATAGAGCGGCAGCGCGCAGACCCAGATCAGTTGCTCGGGCGGCGGTCCCTTCTTCGGGTTGTTCAACGCCGGCTGGATCCAGGCTTCGGCCTGCAGCACGTTGGCGACGATGTTGCGATGAACCAGCGTCGCGCCCTTGGCCAGCCCGGTGGTGCCGCCCGTGTACTGCAGGAAGGCGACGTCCTCGTGGGCCAGCACCGCCGGCGTGAACGGCAGGCGGCCGCCCTCGGCGAGCACCGTGTTGAAGCGCGTGGTGTTCGAAAGCTCGAAGGCCGGCACCAGCTTCTTCACGTGGCGCACGACGAAGTTGACCAGCGTGCCCTTGGCGAACCCGAGCACATCGCCCATCGACGCGAGCACCACGTGCTCGATCCTGGTGCGCGCGATCACCTGCTGCAGCGTTGCAGCGAAGTTCTCGAGAATGAAGATCGCGCGGGCGCCCGAGTCTTTCAGCTGGTGCTCGAGTTCGCGTGGCGTGTACAGCGGGTTGACGTTGACCACCACGAAGCCAGCGCGCAGCACCGCGGCAACGGCTACCGGGTACTGCAGCACGTTGGGCATCATCACCGCGACGCGGTCGCCCTTCTTCAGGCCGCGCGACTGCAGCCAGGCAGCGGCGCACTTCGAAAGCTCGTCGAGCTCGCCGAAGCTCAGCGGCTTGCCGAAGCCGACGAACGCCTTGCGGTCGCGATACTTCGTGAACGCCTCGTCGAAGATCTGCACCACCGATTCGTAGCGATGATGGTCGATCTCGTGCGGGACGCCCGCAGGGTAACTTTTCAACCAGAAGCGGTCCATGGTCGACTCTCGATGATGTGTGGAGCGGAGGACGGCCCGCCGCCGGATCCTGCACTCGGGGGCGATTATGCCGTCAATCGGAGGTGCCCGGGCTGAGCGCGATCAAACGCCGTGCAGGCAGGCCGGGGCCATGCAGCCCGGCCGGGACCAGCCGGGCGCGACGCGGCTCGACCGCGGGCGCCCCGGCACGAGGTGGCTCGGTCGCGGGGAGCGCGAGGGCCGCCAGTGCCCGTTCGCGCTCGGCCTTCGACAGTTCCGCCAGGCGACGCGCGGCGGCATAGAAGCGCGGCAGGTCGCCGGATTCGCGCGCAAGCAGCGCGCGAAATGCCGGCACCTGCGCGGCATAAGTGGCGACCGAGGCAAGGTGCGCGTTGGTCAGTGGTTGCGCGAACCAGCGGTCGTAGCCGGCGTAACCGCCCCATTGCCGCTTCAGCCCGTCGTAGTCGCTGCGCAGCGCTGCGAACATCCGGGCCTTCAGCGTCCGCTTTTCGTGATCGGTTCGGTCCGACGCATAGACCGCCTCGAGCGCGATGCGGTGGCGCGCGAGCAGCGCCAGGAACTGCTCGCGCCGCGCGGCGAAGCGCTGCCACTCCACGCGCAGCACCGGGTCGGCACCGGCGGCCTCGCGCGCGGCCAGCCAGCGCTCGAGACCAGTCTGCTCGACCGTGGTGGCGAACGACTCGTTGAAAGTGGTGTCGCCCTTCAGATAGAGCGCCTGGTGGGCAAGTTCGTGAAAGACCAGGCGCGCCAGCTCGCCATCCGGGTAGCGCACGAAGGTGTTGAGCACCGGATCGTCGAACCAGCCCAGTGTCGAATAGGCGGGTACCCCGCGCACGAAGGCTTCGTGGCCCCCGGCGCGAAGCCGGGCGGCGAAGTCCTCGGCGTCGCGCGCATCGTAATAGCCACGGTAGCCGACACAACCGGCGACCGGGAAGCACCACTCTTTCAGCTTCAGCGACAGCTCGGGGGTCGCGAACACGTTCCAGACGACGTACGGACGCTTCAGGTCGGCGTAGCCGGTGTAGCTGCCGTTTTCCGGCAGCGCAAGCCGCGCCGATGCGAAACGGCGGATCGCCTGCACCTCTTCGAGTTTGCGCCGAAGTTCGGGGTCGAGCGACGACCCGGCCAGCCATTCGTCGATCGGGCGCGTCTCGCGGATCACCGCCAGGTGGCCGGCCATCGATTGCCAGTAATAGCCGGGACCGTCGCCCCAGGACGAACAGCCGCAGAGCAGGATCGGCAACGCGAGCGCCGCCGCCAGGCTGCGCAGCATCGCGGCCCGGCCGCGCGCGCCGGGGCCGACAGGCGCCCGGCGCGGCGTTGCGCATCTGCTGGCAGAAAGGCCCGTGACACTCATGTGCGAATGCTAATCTACCGTCATCGCGTGCGCCTTCGAGCTGCCCCATGAAACTGGTCGAACAGATCGTCGATTTCCACGCGGAGCTCCGTGATTTCCGCCGCGACCTGCACGCGCATCCCGAGCTGAAGTTCGAGGAATTCCGCACCGCCGACCGGATCGCCGAGCGCCTGGGCGCCTGGGGTATTCCGGTCGACCGCGGGCTGGGCGGCACCGGCGTGGTGGGCATCGTGAAGGCCGGCACCTCGCGCCGCGCGATCGGCCTGCGTGCCGACATGGACGCGCTGCCGATGACCGAGTTCAACCGCTTCGCGCACGCCTCGAAGCACGCCGGGCGCATGCACGCCTGCGGCCACGACGGCCACGTGGCGATGCTGCTGGCCGCGGCGAAGCACTTCGCCACGCAGCGCCACTTCGACGGCACTGTCTACCTGGTCTTCCAGCCCGCCGAGGAAGGCGGCGGCGGCGCGCGCGAGATGATCCGCGACGGCCTGTTCGAGAAATTCCCGATGGAGGCGATCTTCGGCATGCACAACTGGCCGGAGCTCGCCGCCGGACAGTTCGCGCTGAAGGCGGGCCCGGTCATGGGCTCGTCCACCGAGTTCAAGGTCACGATCCGCGGGCGCGGCTCGCATGCGGCGTTGCCGCACAACGGCGTCGACCCGGTGCCGGTGGCCTGCCAGATGGTGCAGGCGTTCCAGACCATCATCACGCGCAACAAACGGCCGATCGAGGCGGCGGTGCTGTCGGTGACGATGATCCACGCGGGAGAAGCGACCAACGTCGTGCCCGACACGGCCGAGATCCAGGGCACGCTGCGCACGTTCACCGTCGAGACGATCGACCTGGTCGAGCAGCGGATGCGCGCATTGGTCGAGCACACCGCGGCGGCCTTCGGCTGCACCGCCGAGCTCGCGTTCGTGCGCAACTACCCGCCGACGATCAACCACGCGAAGGAGACCGACTTCTGCCGCGAAGTGATGAAGGACATCGTCGGCGATGCGAACGTGTTCGAGTTCGAACCCACGCTGGGCTCGGAAGACTTCGCCTACTTCCTGCTCGACAAGCCCGGCTGCTACGTGGTCATCGGCAATGGCGAAGGCGCGCACCGCGAGGCCGGCCACGGGATGGGCCCGTGCACGTTGCACAACCCGAACTACGACTTCAACGACGAGCTCATCCCGATCGGGGCCTCGTACTGGGTCCACCTGGCCGAGCGCTGGCTGGCGCCGCGCTGAATGGCGCGCCCCGGCATCCGCCCGCCCCGGCCGTAGCGCGCCCCGCCCGCGATGCTCGCCTTCGTCGTCCGCCGCATCGTGCAGGCTGCGATGGTGATGCTGGCGGTGGCGTTCGGACTCCGCCACGACCGCAGCCTGGACGATCCGTTGCACCTGCAGTTCGCCGACATTCCGATCATGGCTGCGTACCTGTGCCTGATTGCACTGGTGTTCGTGACGTTCGGCCTGGCGGTCAACGTACCGTACTTCGCGTTCGACCCGCGGTTGTGCGCCGATCGCGGCGCGGCCGCACAATGCGAACGCTCCCGATGAGCGGCGTCGCTCCGCCCCCGGGGCGCGATCACAGCGGTTCGAGGCGCGTGACGGGCGATTCGCCTGGGCGGAATCCGGCCGTCAGCGCAAGGCGATAGCGCAAGCCAACGCCGATCACGGCCTTGCGCGCCACGTGCCCGAACGGCAGCCCGGTGACGATCGGCACGGGCAGCCGTGCGCGAAAATACGCGATGACCGACGCCAGGCCGTAGCCGTTGTCGTGTGGCGCTGCCGTCCAGTCGGTGAACGCGCCGAGCAGGATCGCACGCTGGCGTGCCAGCACGCCTGCATGCAGCAACTGGTGCAGCATCCGCTCGATGCGGTACGGGTGTTCGGAGACGTCTTCGAGAAAGAGCAGCCCGTCCTCGATCGCCGGCAGGTACGGCGTGCCCACCGCGCCCGCGACCAGCGACAGATTGCCACCCCAGAGCGTCCCTTCGATCGGTGCAGCGAGCGCCGGTGCGATGCCCGGATACTCTTCGACCCACTGCAGCGGCAGCAGCCGTCCCGCCATCAGCGCGTCGAAGTGTTCGAGCATGAACGCATCGGGCTGCGCGACGCCGAAGTCGCCACTCACGCCGGGACCGGCGAAGCTCGGTGCGCCGGTGCGCGCCAGCAGCGCGAGCTGGAAGGCGGTGAAGTCGCTGTAGCCGACCCAGCGCACGCCGCGCGTGGCCGAGGCGGCGACCAGCCCCCAGTCGATGCGATCGAGCAGCCGCGACAGCCCATAGCCCCCGCGCACGATCATCACCGCATCGATGTCGGTGGCGCGGGCCGCGCGATGGATCTGCGCGAGCCGCGCGTCGTCGGTGTCGGAAAAGCGCTGCCAGGGCTCGCGCGGGACGGCGCAATGCACCGAGCAGCCGCGCGCGCGCAGCGCAGCCATCCCCGCATCGAAGGCGTCGAGCGACAGGTGCGCGCCCGATGGCGCGATCACCTCGATGCGCGCAGCCCGATGCGCATCGGCCGTCGTCATGCGCGCGCCTGCGTTTCGGGCAGATCGAGCACCAGGCTTTCCTTGATCTCTTCCATCACCATGTAGCTGCGCGACTCGCGCGCGCCGGGCAGCGCGAGCAGCATGTCGCCGAGCAGTTTACGGTAGGCGCCCATCTCGGGGATGCGCGCCTTGATCAGGTAGTCGAATTCGCCCGACACGAGGTGGCATTCGAGCACGTTGGGCAGCTTCAGCACCTCGCGCCGGAAGTCGTCGAAGATCGCACCCGACTTGGCCACGAGCTTGATCTCGACGAACACCAGCAGGTGCTGGCCGAGTCGATGCGGATCGAGCCGCGCGTGATAGCCGAGGATGAAGCCGTCGCGCTCCAGGCGCTTGACGCGCTCGCTGCACGGCGTCACCGACAGCCCGACACGGTCGGCGAGTTCGGTCATCGACATTCGCCCTTGCGCCTGCAGCAGCCGCAGGATGTTGCGGTCGATGCGGTCGAGGTCCGTCACCTGCTGGGCGCGGTTTCTCAAGGCTTTTTCACCAGAAACTTTGAGTTTTCACGAGAAATTCTAGCGCTTCGAGAAAATACGTCAAAACTTTTCCCTCCCGCCGCGGGACAATCCGCTCATCGGGCGCGATGCGCCCGCAACCCCGGCGGAGTGCGAGCGATGCGTGTCCTGGTTCTCGGCAGCGGCGTCATCGGCGTGACCAGCGCCTGGTACCTGGCGCGTGCCGGCATGCAGGTGACGGTACTCGACCGGCAGCCGGCCGCCGCCATGGAAACCAGCTTCGCCAACGCCGGCCAGGTCTCGCCCGGCTATTCGACGCCATGGGCCGCCCCCGGCATTCCGCTGAAGGCGCTGAAGTGGCTGTTCCAGCGGCATGCGCCGCTGGCGATCCGCCCCGACGGAACGCTGTTCCAGCTGCAATGGATGGCGCGGATGCTCGCCAACTGCACCGCTTCGCGCTACGCCGTCAACAAGGAGCGGATGCTGCGGCTGGCCGAGTACAGCCGCGACTGCCTGGCCGCGCTGCGCGCCGAGACCGGGATCGAGTACGAGGGTCGCCAGCTCGGCACGCTGCAGGTGTTCCGCACGGAGGCCCAGCTCGAGGCGGCCCGGCGCGACATCGAGGTGCTGCGCGAAGTCGGCGTGCGCTTCGAACTGCTCGGGCGCGGGGATCTCGCTCAGGTCGAGCCGGCGCTCGTGCGCGTGGCCGATACGCTGGTCGGCGCGCTGCGGCTGCCCGGCGACGAAACCGGCGACTGCCAGTTGTTCACCGCGAAGCTGGCTGATCGCTGCCGCGCGCTCGGCGTGCGCTTCGAGTTCGGCCGCTCGATCGAGGGCATTGTCGCCGGCGACGGCCGCGTCGACGGCGTGGCGATCGACGGCACGTTGCACAGCGCCGATCACTACGTGATCGCGCTCGGCAGCTATTCGCGCGAACTGGCGAGATCGGCCCGACTGTCGCTGCCGGTCTATCCGCTGAAAGGCTATTCGCTGACGATTCCGGTCGTCGACGCGTCGCGCGCGCCGGTGTCGACGGTGATGGACGAGACCTACAAGATCGCGATCACCCGCTTCGACGACAGGATCCGCGTCGGCGGCATGGCCGAGGTCGCGGGCTTCGACCTGTCGCTGAACCCGCGCCGCCGCGAGACGCTCGAGATGGTGGTCGAGAGCCTGTTTCCGGGCGCCGGCGACCTGCGCGCCGCCACGTTCTGGACCGGCCTGCGCCCGATGACCCCCGACGGCACGCCGATCGTCGGACGAGCGCGGCAGCGCAACCTGTGGCTGAACACCGGCCACGGCACGCTCGGCTGGACGATGGCCTGCGGCTCCGGGCAGCTGCTGGCCGACCGGATCGCCGGGCGCCAGCCTGCGATCAGCGCGGACGGCCTGGGGCCCGAGCGCTACGCGCGCCCGCGCATCGCACCGTCGGCCCGTGCGCCACGACCCAGCACCGTGACCTCGCCGTCGGGCTGGACGAACCAGGCGCGTACCGACGGATAGTCGGCGAGCAGCCTGGCGGCGCGCTCGGGGGGCATGACCGACAACGCGGTGGACAGGCCGTCGGCCATGGCGGCGCGCGGTGCCGCGACCGAGACCGACAGCCAGCGGTTCGCGCTGCGACCCGTGCCCGGGTCGAACAGGTGATGGATGCGCGGATCGGTTCCGAAGGTGGTGCCGTATCCGGCCGACGTGGCCAGTGCGGGCAACGCGCCGGCGTCCTCGCCCAGCGGCAGTTCGAGCAGCGTGCGCTGCGGCTGGCGCGGATCGGCGATCGCCGCGCGCCACGAATCGCCTCGGGCGCTGCGGCCGTGCGCGCGCGCCTCGCCGAGGTCGATCATCAGGTTCGCGAGGCCCGCGCCACGCAGCAGGTCGGCCACCCGGTCGGTCACGAAGCCCTGCGCGATACCGTTGAGCGTGATGCCCATGCCGGGGCGCCGCAACCGGATGTGGTCGGCGCGAAGCTCGACGCCGGCAAACCCCACGTTGCGCAGCGTGGCTGAAATCGCTGCCGCCGACGGGCCGGTGGCGGACGCGTCGGGCGGCGCGAAGTGCGCAGCGTAGAGCCGATAGAGTGGCTGCACCGTCGGATCGAAGGCGCCTCCGCTCGATCGCGCCAGGTCGAGGCTTTGCGACATCAGCTCGACCAGTTCGACCGGCGGGTCGCGCAATTCGCCCGCGGCGTTCAACCGCGACAGCGACGAATCGGGGCGGTACAGGCTGAACACCGACTCGAGCCGGCGGATCTCGTCGATGCAGCGCTGCACGAGCGCCTGCGCCTTCTCGCGGTCGGAGTGGACCAGCGTCATCGACGCCAGCGCACCCATTGCCGTGCCCCTCCATTGGACGGCCTCGGCGGTCCCGGCACGCGCGCCGGCAAACGGCGCCGTGGCCGCACAGGCGGCAACGATCGACAGGAAGCGTCGGCGATCGGCCATGACTGCTCTCCTCAATGGGTTACAGGGGCCGGCGCCCCGGCCTGCTGCTCGGGCAGGCCGAACAGGTAGGCGTCCGGGATCTCGTCGAGGCGGACCACGCGGCCGCCGTGCGAAACACGGAACGCCTCGGCCGCGGCCTGCTCGGAGAACGGCACCGCTTCGGGCGCGCCCATTCCGCCGCGCGCCTGGCTCTCGATCACGAACCAGGCCGTCCTGGCATCGACCCAGGCGCCGCGATCGGGCTGCTGCCAGCTCGCCGAACGGCCCATGTCGTTGACATAGACCGCGACGATGTCGCGCGGCTCCTCGGGGGCCCGCAGGAATGCGATCGTGTCGCGCACCGACGAGAACCAGATCGGATCGCTCCGACTCGCCAGGTACACCTGGCCCTTGGGCCCCTCGTGCTCGGCAAGCCGCATGCCGCAGTAGTAGCCGGTGGCCTCGGCGAGCACGTCGGAGGGCGACGGACGGGAGTGCTCCGCCGAACGCCGGTCGCAACCGGCCACGGCTGCCACGGCGAGCACCACGACGACTGCCACGACAGAATTCGCGACGCGAAACGCGCGCGACGCGTTCACAGCGGCCTCCTCCTGAAAGCGACGATCGCCATCGCCAGCGGGACGGCGATCCAGGCGGCGAGCACCGCCAGGAACACCGGGGCCGGCAGTGCCGCCGGATCGCCGGGGCCGGCCATCCCGCTGTAGACCGACACCGCGTGGCTGGAAGTCATGTTGAACAGCCGGTAGACGTCGGCGGGGTTGAGCAGCAACAGCGCGTCGAGCATCGTCTTGTCGACGATGCGGCCCTGGTCGGCAACGAGCACGCCGAGCAGCGCGGTGTCGTAGATCAGCACGAAGAACAGCCAGAGGCCGACCGCGAGCCCGGCGGCGGTCGCACGTTCCTGCACCAGCGTGCTCGCCAGGCACCCCAGCGACACGAACGCGGCGCCGAGCATGATCGAGGTGAGCACCATGGCCGCATACGCCGACCAGGCCTGCGGCCCGATTCCGGCCTTCAGGGCGAGGGCGGCAGCGGCAGCGCCATAGCCGATCACCGTCGCCACGGCGAGGATCGCGACCTGCCCGAGGCACTTGCCGACGACCACTTGCCAGCGTGCGACCGGGTACGACAACAGCAGCATCAGCGTGCCGCGCTCGTGCTCGCCGACGATCGCGTCGAACGACAGCAGCAGCGCGATCAGCGGAACCAGGAAGATGGTGAGGCTCGCGAGGCTCACGACCGTGACCGCGAGCGGATCGGCCTTCACCGTGCCGGTGGGCGCGCTGCCGAGCAGCGCCAGCGACAATGCGAGCGCTGCCATCAGCACGGTGGTCGCGAGCACCCAGCGGTTGCGCATGCCGACCCGGACCTCCTGTGCGGCGATCACCAGCGCGTTCATGCCGGCTCTCCCGTGGCGCCGACGAGCCCGTCGAAGATCTCCTGCAGCCCTGGCGCGCTGGTCTCGACGTCTTCGACCAGTTCGCCCGCCTGCGCGAGCGCACGCAGCACCGGCATCTTCGCGCCCGCCGCGACCTCCAGCGCCAGCGACGCGTCGTCGCGTTCGGCGCAGCGCACCCCGAGGGGAAGACCGGCGAGCACCTGCTCGGCCGCGGACGGCCGCACGCGCACGCGGATGCGCGCCTCGGCGGCCGTGCCCCGGCGCAGGTCGGTGAGCGTGCCGGCGGCCAGCAGATGTCCACGGTGCATGATCGCGGCCCGGTCGACCCGATCCTGCACCTCGGCCAGCGCATGCGTGCAGACGAGCACGGTGGCGCCACCGATCCGCAGCGCGTCGATCATCCGGTAGACGTCGCTGCGCGAAGCCGGATCGAGCCCGCTGGTTGGCTCGTCGAACAGCAACATCCGGGGCGCGCCGATCAGCGCCTGCGCGATGCCCAGGCGCTGCCGCATGCCCTTCGAGTAAGTCGCCACGCGCCGGTTCGCCGCGTGCGCGATGCCGACCCGCTCGAGCAGCGCGGCGTTGCCGCGGCAGGATTCGCCCTTGAGCCGCGCGTGAAAGGCCATCAGTTCGCTGCCGGTCATCGCGCCGTGAAACGCGACGCTCTCGGGAAGGAATCCGATTGCGCGGCGCGCCTCGGCACCGCGGTTGCCCGCCGGATCGATGCCGGAGATGCGCACGCTGCCCCCGGTCGGCCGGATCAGCCCGAGCAACAGCTTGATCAGCGTGGTCTTGCCCGCGCCGTTGTGGCCCACCAGCGCGGTCACCTGCCCCGCCTCGAGTCCGAGCGAGACGCCCTCGACCGCGGTCACGCCGCGATAACGCTTCGTGACCGAACTCCATTGCGCGACGATCGTCATGGCGATGCAGGTGGTGGCACCGCAGCCGGGCGCATCAGCGGCGCGCTGTCGACGACCCCGCCCGGATAGAGCGCCGGAAAGCGCGCCTGCGCCCAGCGCACCATCTGGACGGCCGGGCTGTTGACCAGCGCCTTGGCCGCCGGGAGCGTCCAGAGGATCGCATCCATCACGTCGTTGGGCCGGTACGGGCGGTCGGCGACGCCGTCGCC
This sequence comes from Burkholderiaceae bacterium, assembly GCA_021463505.1. Taxonomy (GTDB): domain Bacteria; phylum Pseudomonadota; class Gammaproteobacteria; order Burkholderiales; family Burkholderiaceae_E; genus Zeimonas. Next base: position 34,066 of record JAJTYR010000019.1, read on the forward strand.
GTCGAGGTCGAACGCCGGGTTGTCGCTCCAGTAGTTGCCGCGCCCCTCGTGCGCCCAGTCGAGGTAGCGCGTGCCGACGTACTTCACCTGCGTGCGGTTGCCGACGAAGGCGTTGCCGGTGATCGTGTTGCCTTCGGAGCCCGCGGTGAAGTGGATGCCGATCGGGCATCCTTCGAACCAGTTGTCCTTCAGCAGGTTGCCGTTGGCGGCGTAGACGAACGCACACTTCTCGCGGCCGCGGCGCACGACGTTTCCGATCACCTGCGAGCGGTTGGTCGAATTGAGCATCAGCCCATGATCGCGGTCGTCGTCGGAGACGTTGCCGCGAATCTCGAGCCGGTCGGAATACATGATCGCCCAGCCGACGTGGTTGCTCCGCGAGCGGTTGCCGACGATGCGACTGTCGTTCGTGTACATGTAGTGGATCGCGAAGCGCAACTGCTCGAAGCTGTTGTTCGCGAACAGGTTGTGCGAGCTGGTCTTCACGAAAATGCCGTCGCGCCCGTACCGGATCGCGTTGCCGACCACCTGCGCACCGGGCGCGTTCCAGATCGACACGCCGTTGCCGGCCTCCGGGAGCCGCAGGTCGCGCCGTCCCTCGATCAGGTTGTTCTCGACGATCGACGCCGCTGCACCGTGCACGTAGACGCCGAACAGGTTGTCGACCAGCCGGTTCGAGCGGATACGCGCGCGCTCGGCGCTCTGCGCGAGCCGGATCGCCGAGTCCATCGCCGGCGCGTCCAGCCCCGAGCCGGTAATCTCCAGGCCCTCGATGCGCACGTCGGGCGCGGTCACGACGACCACACTGCCAGTGCCCGGGCCGACGAGCACCGAGCCAGCCTCGCCCAGCAAGGTGAGCGACCGGTCGATGTGCAGCGGACCGGCGTGACGCCCCGCCGCCAGCCGCACGGTGGCGCCGGGCGGCAGCGCATCGAGCAACGACTGGATCGGCTCACCGGCCGCCACGAGGCGCTCGCCCGGTCCCACCACGCGGTCGCCGGGCGCCACGACCGGCTCGCGGGCCTCAGGCGCCGCCACGACAGCGGGCGCCGGCGGAAGCGCGAGCGCGGCCGCGAGCGCGGCGCGCGCTGCGACACCACGCAGTGCCATGCGTCAGCGCCGGCGCGGTTCGACCAGCATGCGCCCCTTCATTTCCATGTGCAGCGCGTGGCAGAACCACTGGCAGTAGTACCAGAACACGCCAGGCCGGTCGGCCTTGAAGGTGACCGACGCAGTGGCCTGCGGACCGATTTCGAACGCGATCCCGTAGTTCACCATCGTGAACCCGTGCGTGAGATCCTGGACCTGGTCACGATTGGTGACGTAGACGGTCACCTCGTCGCCCTCCTTCACGGTGAAGTCGGTCATGCTGAAGGTGGGCGCGACCGAGAACATGTAGACGCGCACCCTGTTGCCGTCGCGCACGACCTTCGAGTCGGTGTCGAGGTCGACGCCATCGGCCCTGGCCTGGCGGCGCGCATCCTCCCACATCGGGTCGTCGCGCTTCCAGATGTCGATCGGGTTGATCTTCGAGCGGTGCACGATGGTGGCGTCGTGCGGCTCGGCGAAGCTCGGCGAGTCGTGCACGAGCACCATGCGATCGCCCGAGATGTCGATCAGCTGGTCGCATTCGGCCTTCAGCGGCCCGACGTTCAGGAACCGGTCCTTGGAGAACTTGTTCAGCGAGATCAGCCACTTGCCGTCGGCCTCCTTCGTCTGCCCCATCGACGTGTGGTTGTGGCCCGGCTGGTAATGGACGTCGAGCTTCTCGATGATCGGGTCGACGTCCTTGCCGTTGAACTTCTCGATCGCCCTGGCGATCGACCACTTGCAGACCTGGCTGTCGATGAACAGCGTCGTATAGGCGTTGCCGCGCCCGTCGAATGCCGTGTGCAGCGGGCCCAGGCCGAGTTCGGGCTCGGCGACGACGGTGTCGCGCGGCTTGATCCTGTCGTCGAACAGGTCGTCGAAGCGCCGCACGTCGAACACGGTGACCGTGGGCGACAGCTTGCCATTGGCCACCACGTGGATGCCGTCGGGTGCGGTGTTGATGCCGTGCGGGCTGTTCGGCACCGGGATGTAGCGGGTGAACGGTGATCCCTTTCTGCCGTCGAGGACCGGCACGCCGCCGATTCGCTTGAACTCGCCCCTGGCCACCGCCTCTTCGATGCGCTTCAGGTTGAACACCGTGACCCAGTCCTGCTCGGCCGCCGTGCTCTCGGCCAGCGTCACGCCCTCCTCGGAGTTGTAGCTGGTGGCGAACGCGTACTTGCCCTGGTAGTCGCAATCGACGTTGTCGAGGTTGCCGTTCACGATGACCTGCCAGGCCACCTTCATCGTCTCGCCGTCGACCGCGGTGAACACGTAGCGGTATTCCTTCGGGTCGGCGACGTGGCGGCCGTCGTTGGGGATCGGCACGCCGTCCTCGCCGTTGCAGAACACGTAGCCGGTCTTCGGATACTTCTGAACGCGCAGCCCGTGCACCGTGTGCTGGTTCGGCAGTTCGATGATCCTGTCGCACTTCATCACGTCGCAGCGCACCCGCGCCACGCGCGTGTTCGCCTTGTCGTTCATGAAGATGTAGCGTCCGTCGTAGGTGCCGTCGGTGAACGACATGTGCGGGTGGTGCAGGTCACCGTTGAGGTAGGTGCCGCCGCGCGACGCGAGGTACTTGCGCGTCTCGGGCGTCAGGCCCTCGGTGAGGATCTTCAGGCTCTCGTTGGTCTGGCCCCAGCCGGTGGCGCTGCAGCGATTGAACACCGGCACGCGCATCAGCTCGCGCATCGACGGCAACCCGACGATGCGCAACTCGCCGCACTGGCCGCTGGAGAAGAAGACGTAGTACTCGTCGAGTTCGCCCGGCCCGACGTGGGTCTTCGCGATGGCCGCGGCGGCCGCGGACGACGCCGAAGGCGCGGACGCGGGCGCGGCAGCCGGCGCACCGGCGACCGGTGCGGATGCCGGTGCGGAAGCGGATTGCGGCTTCGGCGTCTGCGCGTTCTCGCCGCAGGCCGTCAACCACCCGGCACCTGCCGCCAGCGCAACCGCTTTCGCGCTGCCGCCGAGCACCGCGCGGCGATCCGGGTCGGGCAATCCGTTGCGGTTCTTCTCTTCAGCCATTTCTCGACCTCCCCTGTAGTCTGGAGCGCGCACAGCACGCACGGGACGTGGACGACACGCCGATCTCCGTTCAAACCGCCGGACCCGCGGCTGCGGGTCCGCTTTCGGCGCGGGGCGCCGGCGTCGCCGCCAGCGCCGCCCGCTTCTCGCGCCTGAGCCGACGCTGCACCCGCACCGGACACTTGTAATCGTCCCGGTACAGCACCTGGCAGTGCAGGCACGAGATGCATTCGTTCGGGTTGATGTGCCCTTCCGGGTGGATCGCCTCGACCGGACACTCGTTGAAGCAGCGCATGCACGGGTTGCCGCACTCGCGATAGCGCTTGAGCCAGTCGAACATGCGCATGCGCCCGGGAATGGCGAGCGCGGCACCGAGCGGACACAGGTAACGGCAGAAGAAGCGCTCGACGAACAACCCGGCGACGAGCAACGCCAGCGCGAACGCCACGAACCCCCACTGCCGCGCGAAGTGCAGCACGATCGCCGTCTTGAACGGCTCGATCTCGGCGAGCCGCTCGGCCCAGGCCAGTGAACCGAGCGAGACGCCGAACAGACCCAGGAATACGATGTATTTCACCGGCCACAGGCGCTCGTGGACTGCCCAGGGGATCTTCAATTGCGGCACCTCGAGCAGTCGGGCCGCGCGATTCGAGAGTTCCTGCAGGGCGCCAAACGGACACAGCCAGCCGCAGAAGGGGCCGCGCCCCCAGAACAGCAGTGCCGCGGCCACCGAGCACCACAGCACGAAGATCAACGGGTCGATCAGGAACTGCGACCAGTCGAAGCCCGAGCGCAGCGCGTTGGCGAAGGTGAGCACGTTCACCACCGACAACTGCGCCTGGGCGACCCAGCCCAGCCAGAACAGCGTCACGGCCAGGCAGGCGAAGCGCACGCCGTCGAACAGTCGTTCGCGGACGACCAACACGTCCTGGAAGAAAAAGACCAGCGTGAGCACGCCCAGCATCACACCCAGCATCGCCAGCGCCGCGAGCCTGCTGCGCCAGATGCGCATCCACAACGGCTCATACGGCTCGTGCAACCCCGCCGCCTCCGGGGATGCGGCTGTCGCCGTCGCGCCTTCGGCGGTGACGCCGACGCCTGCAGGCGCCGCGGGTGACGCCATCGTCTTCGTGTAGCGCCCGGGGAGACGGTAATCGAGCCCGAACGACACGAACGCCTTGTCGAGCGCGCCCACAGAGCGCTGCACGAGCAATCGAAGGCGCCACGACGCTGCCGGATCGAATTCGGCTCCCGGCGGAACAACGAAGACACCGATCTCCCTCGGCGTCGGCGCACCTGCGGCACGCAGCTCGCCGACACGCCGATGCAGGTAGTCGCGAAAACGGATCGTCTCGGCACCCTGCAGCAACTCGATACGATCGAAGATGCCGCCGCGCACGTAGCCCGAGCCCTTGAACGAATACAGGCCGTCGCCTGCGACCAGGATCGCCTGCTGTCCCGGCGCAAGCATGCGCGCGACAGTCGCGTACTCGTCGTCGCCGAGCAGACTGCGTCCAATGGCCGGCTGTGAGACGAGTGCCGCGTAGAGATCGATGAACGTCTCGTCGCCGGCGCCGGGCTCGGGCCGCGCGGCGGCCGCCTTGTTCCCGGAATCGGCGAAGGCCCGGTTCACTTCACCGATCGTGAGGCGCAGGCGGCGAACCGCGCCCTCGCGCACCAACGTCGGCCAGTCGGCCATCGTGCCGGCCTGCGGATCGATCACGCGCGCGGTTGCCTGCGCGCCAGCCGCGGCAGTGCCGAGATGCAGCGCCCGCGCAATCCGCACCGCCGAACGCACGACGCTCTCTCCCATGACCAGCACGGTGACGGTGGCGCCGCTGACGATGTCGGCCTGCGGCGGCCCGCGATTGTCCACGGCCGCGCGCAGCGGGTTGTAGCCGACGAAATGCGCCAGATAGGCGACGATGCGCTTCTCGGGAATGCCGATCAGCACGATCGGCTCGCTGTGCGCAACCAGTTTCACGCCGACGATCGTGCCTTCGAGATCGAGTCCCACGAGGATGTGGATCGGTTTCCCCGAATAGCCGATCGCGTCGACCTGCTGCGAATTGAGGTACGCATAGCCCACCGGCATCTCGCCGCGATACGCCAGGGCCACGCCGGGGTCGGACTGCACCGGGCCGAACCGCTCGGCACCGGGCACGACCTCGGACGCAGCGACTTCGGCGAGGTACTGCCCCAAAGCTGCCGCGCCGGACTGCGCCGACACACCGCTGGCTCCAAGTGCGACGACGAGCACGATGGCGTGCACGACGAATGTCGACAGCGCCGCCCGGGCGCTGGAGAAAGACAGGTTCAACTCCCCCGATCCGATCGCGATGAGTATTTGTGCGATTATTCCAGCCGGCGGCACCCGCTGCTTGCTCTCGGTCAAGATGCATCAACGTCAGGGAGGCCGGACGATGCGCGCATCGCTGTTAATGCGCGATCCAGAGATCCAGTCGGTGAGCATGCGGTTGCTGGTCGGCATTGCGAGCTCGATCGAGCGTGAATCGGCGAAGCGCTACGCAGCGCTCGCCGAGATCATGGAGCGTCGCGGCGAAGCGGCCACGGCCGCGGCATTCCGGGTCATGCTGGAAGAAGAACGCCACCATGTCGACGACGTCGCCCGATGGGCGGCCGGCCTGGGCGAGCAGGTTCCCGGGCCGGGCAGGTGCGACTGGCAGTTGCCCGCCGACCTCTCGAGTTCGTGGGACGAGATCTCCGGCAGTGCGCTGCTCACGCCTTATCGTGCGTTCGCAATCGCAGTCGCCAACGAGCAGCGCGCGTTCGCGCTCTACAGCTATCTGGCGGCGCGCGCCACCGATCCGCGCGTCAGGGCGCAGGCCGAACGGCTGGGCATCGAGGAACTGCGTCACGCTGCAGTGATGCGTCGCTGGCGTCGCGAAGCCTGGCGTCGCGAGCGACGCGCCACACGCGAGACGCCGCTGCCCGCTGCGGAGGCAGTCGCCTCGGCCGAGGCGTTGCAGACGCTGCTCGCGAAGCACGAGGCGACGATTGCGCAGGCTCACCGGACGCTGGCCGCCCGCCTGCGCGAGATCGGCGACGACGAGAGCGCGAATCTGCTCGAAACGCTGCTGGCGGCCCCGTCGCATCCGGCCGCAGGCACCAGCGGTCTGTCCTCGACGATACCCGAAACCGGCGACCCGGCCCAACTGCTGGTGGCCGCACAGAAGCCGCTCGAAGCCCTGAGCGAAGCGCTCGAAGTCGTGATGAGCACGGCCGCAGGAGCGCTGTTCGAGCGCGCCGAGGCGGCACTCGTCAACGTGGTCACACGCCTGGCACGGATCGCGCTGCGCGCGGCGCGCGCCATGCAGGCGCGCTAGGGTCTGTTCACACTACGATCGTCCCCGCGCGTGCGCGCGATGCGGCGCACCGCGACCGGAGACCTCACGCAGCCCGCGCCGCCGCGAACGCGACAAACCAGCCGATCGACGCCGGGTTGGCCATCGAATCGCGATTCACCGATTGCTCCACAGGCCGGCCGAGCAGGATCTTCCTCACCGGCACTTCCAGCTTCTTGCCGGACATCGTGCGCGGCACTTCCGGAATTGCGTAGACCTCGTCGGGCACGTGGCGCGCCGACAGCCGCGTGCGCAGCGCCCCGAGGATGCGCTGACGCAGCGCGGGGTCGACGCCGGTCTGCCCGCGTGCGGCCGACGCGCCATCGGCCGCCGGCCCCTTCGTGCCGCTGCCGGCAAACGCCGATCCCGCTTCGCGCAACACCACGAACAATGCGAGAAACGAGTCGCGCCCCAGATACTCCAGGTCGACCACCAGCGAATCGGCCACCTCGTCGAATTCCTCGACGACGCGGTACAACTCGCTGGTGCCCATGCGGATTCCGTACCGATTGATGGTGGAGTCCGAGCGGCCGTAGATGGTCGCGGTGACCGACTCGGCGCGCGGCGTGAGTTTCAGCCAGTCACCGTGACGCCAGACGTTCGGCGGACCCGGAAAGACGTCGAAGTAGCTTTCGAAATAGCGTCGACCGTCCGCGTCGCCCCAGAAGTACAGCGGCATCGAAGGCATCGGTGCCGTGCACACCAGTTCGCCCACTTCGCCAAGACGCGGCGTGCCGTCGTCCCCATACGCGTAAATCGCCCCGCCAAGCGTGCGGCACTGCATCTCGCCCGAGTACACCGGCAGGATCGCACACGATGTGAGAAAGGCCGCCCCCGGATCGGTGCCGCCCGAGATCGACGCAAGCATCACGTCGGGGTGCACCGACGAGTAGATCCAGCGATACGCTGCCGCGGTAAGCGGCGAGCCGGTCGACCCGATGGTGCGCAGCGCCGACAGATCGAACTGCTCGCGCGGCGTCATGCCTGCCTTCATGCAAAGCGAGACGAACGCCGGGCTGATGCCGAGGAAGGTGAGCCGCTCGCGCTCGGCAAGCCGCCACAACCGGCCCAGGTCGGGAAAGCCGGGGTTGCCGTCGAACTGCAGCAGCGTCGCACCGGTCATCAGCGTGGACACCCACAGGTTCCACATGATCCAGCCGGTCGAGGAGAACCAGAAGAAGCGGTCGTCCTCGCCGACGTCGAGATGCAGCAGGTTGGTCTTCAGCGTCTCGAGCACGAAGCCGCCATGGCCATGCACGATCGGCTTGGGCATGCCGGTGGTGCCCGACGAATAGACGATCCACAGCGGATGGTCGAACGGCACTGGCGTGAACGCGCAGTCGGCCGCGCGGGCGAGCGCATCGGACCAGTTCACCACTTCGACCGCTGCGTCCGCGTCGCCCACCGCGCCCAGGCTCGCCCCAGCGTCGAGGCAGGGCACGAAGACGACCGCGCGCACGCCCGGCAGTTGCCGCACGAGCTCGCGAACCACGTCGCGCCGGTCGAAATCCTTGCCGCCATACCGATAGCCGTCGACCGCGAACAGCACCTTCGGCTCGATCTGCCGGAAGCGGTCGAGCACGCTCACCGGCCCCATGTCGGGCGACGAGCTCGACCAGATCGCGCCCAGGCTCGTCGTCGCCAGCAGCGCGACGACGGCTTGCGGGATGTTCGGCATGTACGAGACGCAGCGATCGCCGGGAGCGACCCCGAGCCGCTTCAGCGTCGCGGTGAGCGCGCCGGTTTCCGCGCGCAGGCGATCCCAGCCGATCTCGGTGCGCGGCTGCAGTTCCGACTCGAACACCAGCGCCGGGCGATCGGCGCGGGCGTGCGCCCGTGAAGGCGCGAGCAGGTGCTCGGCGTAATTGAGCGTTGCGCCTTCGAACCAGCGCGCACCGGGCATTTCGCGCGTCGACAGCACTCTCGAGTGCGGCGTGTGCGTGATCACCCCGGACCATTGATGGAACGACTCCCAGAAATCCTCGAGATGCTCGACCGACCAGGTCCACAACGCCTCGTAGTCGGCAAAGTCGAGCCCACGCGTCTGCCGCAACCAGTCGCGGTACCGGGTGACGCCTGCACGTGCGATGCGCTCGCGGCTGGGCCGCCAAAGGACTTCCGGGGTGGACATGGGCCTCGCGCCTCCTCGCTTGCGCCGCCGTGATCGAGACTATAGCGATCGCGGCAGCGGCGCCGGCAGCGCCGGCCACGGTGACGCCGGCGCGGAACAGGCGGCAATCCCGCGGCCGAAAAACCCGCTTTACATCGCCTCGGTTCCGGAATACGATTTGTATACAGTATCCAGAACACATTCGATCTTCGCATTCGGTCTTCGATTCCAGCCGCCACAGGCGGCGGAGGTGCCCCCTTGGTTGCGTCGCTCGAGCCTGTCGATCGCCCTGTCGCCCTCGGCGAGCAGGTCTACGACACGCTGCGCACGCACCTGCGCGACGGGGCGATCCGGGCAGGCGAGCCGCTGCAGGAGGTGCAGCTCGCCACGCAGCTCGGTGTCTCGCGCACGCCGGTGCGCGAGGCGCTCGCGCGGCTGGCCAGCGAGGGCCTGCTGGTCTCGGGCGGACGCAGCTACATGGTGCCCGAGCTCACGCTCGCCGACGTCGACGACATCTACGAGGTGCGCTTCCTGATCGAACCGCCGGCGACCCGCCGCGTGGCCGAGCGTACCGCCGATCCCGAAGTGCGCGCGCCGATCGAGGCGGCACTCGCGGAAGCACGTGCGGCGCATCGCGCCGGCAACGCCGCCGCCTTCCGAGCGAGCCACGTTCACTTCCGCAGTGCCTGGCTCGCACTGGTACCGAACCGGCGGCTGGTGAAAGTGATCGAGCAATACGCCGACCACATGCAGCGCATCCGCGCGCTGACGCTGGACGATCCCGACATCCGCGCCATCGTGCTCGCAGGCTTCGAGCGCCTGATCGAGGCGCTGCGGGCCGGCGACGCGGACGCGGCCGCCACCGCGATGCACGCGCACCTGGTCGAGGCCAGGCGCGCGTTCGTGACCGCCGTCGGCCTCGACAAGGCCACTACCTGACACTCACCGGGAGGCCCCCATGCCCTACAAGGCCCAGATCCCGTACGGCGCCTACTGGAGCACCCCGTTCGCGCGCTGGCAGGGCAGCTTCGCGAACCTGAACAGCATCGAGTTCGCCGCGCACGTCGCGCGCGCCGAGCTTGCGAAGCGTCGCATCGACCCGAAGGTGCTCGACTACGGCGCGCTCGGCTTCTCGGTGCCGCAGAAGCACTCGTTCTACGGGCTGCCGTGGCTCACCGGCCTGATCGGCGCCGGGCACGTCGGCGGCCCCACGCTGATGCAGGCGTGCGCCACCGGCGTGCGCACGCTGCTGGCGGCCGCCCAGGAGATCGAGGTCGGCATGGCCAGCGTCGCGCTGGCGATCAATTGCGACCGCACCTCCAACGGCCCGCACCTGTACTACCCCAATCCGCGCGGACCCGGTGGCACCGGCGTCGCCGAAGACTGGGTCATGGACAACTTCAACTGCGACCCGCTCGGCCCGCACGCGATGCTGGTCACCGCCGAAAACGTCGCGAAGAAGCACGGCATCGCCACCGCTGCACAGCACGAAGTCGTGCTGCGCCGCGAGGAGCAGTACCGCGACGCGCTGGCCGACGGCGCGGCGTTCCTCGAGCGCTTCATGACCCTGCCCTTCGACGTGCCCGCGCCCGGCTATCGCAAGAGCGCCGGCACGCTCGAGGCCGACGAAGGCGTCTCGCGTTCCACGCCCGAAGGGCTGGCGCGGCTCGAGCCGGTGGCCAAGGGGGGCACGATCACCTTCGGCGGCCAGACCCACCCGGCCGACGGCAACGCGGCCATCATCGTCACCAGCGCCGGGCGCGCGCGCGAACTCTCCAGCGACCCGAAGATCGCGGTGCGACTGCACGGCTTCGGGCTGGCGCGCGCGGCGCTCGCGCACATGCCCGAGGCAACGGTGCCGGCGGCGCAACGCGCGCTCGCGCAGGCCGGTCGGTCGATCTCGCAGATGGCGGCGATCAAGACGCACAACCCGTTCGCGGTCAACGACCTCTATTTCGCGAAGGAAACCGGCGCCGACCTGCGATCGATGAACAACTATGGCTGCTCGCTCGTCTGGGGCCATCCGCAGGCGCCGATGGGCACGCGCGCGATCATCGAGCTGATCGAGGAGCTCGCGATCCGCGGCGGCGGCTTCGGGCTGTTCACCGGCTGCGCCGCCGGCGACACCGCGATGGCGGTGGTGCTCGAGGTCGGCGACGCCTAGCGACGCGGCGAAGCGGCGGGGAGCGCGACGATGCCGATGCACGCATGGATCCATCATCACGCCCGGCGCAGCCCCGGGCGGCTGGCGATCCGCTTTCCCGGCCGCGACTTCAGCTACGCGGCACTCGCGCAGCTGGTGGACCGCTACGCAGCGGCGATGACCGCCGCGGGCGTCCGGCGCGGCAGCTGCGTCGCGTACCTGGGCCTGAACAGTCCCGAAGAGATCGCGCTGCTGTTCGCCTGCGCGCGGCTGGGTGCGATGTTGCTGCCGCTGAACTGGCGGCTGGCTGCGCCCGAGCACCGGCAGATCCTCGCCGATTGCCCGCCGTCGCTGCTGTTCGTCGAGCCGCAGTTCGTCGAACACGCCGGGGCGCTGCGCGCGTCAGTGGGTCCCGATTCGGCGATCACCTGGGGCCAGGCCGCGCCGGGCTGGATCGATTGCGACGCGTTCCTGTCGCGCGGCGGCGAGCCGCCCGCCGCGCTGGCCGCCCGCGCGGGCGCGATGCGCGAAGGCGACGCCGATGCCGGCACCCCGCTGCTCGTCTGCTACACCTCGGGCTCCACCGGCAAGCCCAAGGGCGTCGTGCTCACGCAGGAGGCCATCGCCTGGAACGCGCTGAACAGCGCGGCGATGCACGAGTTCACCGAAGACGACCGTGTCCTCACGACGCTGCCGTTGTTTCACGTCGGAGGGCTGAACAACCAGACCACGCCGGCGCTGCGTGCCGGCTGCACCGTGGTGCTGCATCCGAAGTTCGACGTCGAGGCCACCTTCGACGCGATCGGGCGCGAGCGCATCACGCTCACCGTGCTCGTGCCCGCGCAACTCGAGGCGATGATCGCGCATCCGCGCTGGAACGGCGCCGACTTCTCCAGCCTGCGGATGATCACCACCGGCTCGATGATCGTGCCCGAGCGCCTGATCCGCGCCGTGCACGCGCGAAGCGTGCCGCTGGTGCAGGTCTACGGGGCCACCGAAACCTGCCCGATCGCGGCCTGTCAGCAGGCGCAGGACGCATTCCGAAAGGTCGGGTCGGCCGGCCGGGCCGCGGCGCACTGCGAGCTGCGCATCGTCGGCGACGACGGCCGCGATGTCGCGCAGGGCGCCACCGGCGAGATCCTGGTGCGCGGCCCTAACCTGATGAGCGGCTACTGGAACGCGCCGCAGGCCACCGCGGCGGTGCTGACGGACGGCTGGTTCCACACCGGCGACATGGGGCACCTCGACGTGGAGGGCTTCCTGTACGTCGACGGACGGCGCAAGGAGATGATCATCTCGGGCGGCGAGAACATCTATCCGGCCGAGATCGAGAACGTGCTCACCGAGTCGCCCGACATCGCCGAGGCGTCGGTGGTCGGCTGGCCCGACCGCCGCTGGGGCGAGATCGCGGTCGCAGTCGTGGCCCCGTGTCCTGGTCGGCGCCTCGACGAGACCACGGTGCTCGGCCTGCTCGAAGGCCGAATCGCCCGCTTCAAGCATCCGAAGCGGGTGCTCTTCGTCGATGCGCTGCCCAGGACGGCGCTCGGCAAGGTCCGTCGCGAGGAAGTGCGGCGCCTGGTCGCCGGCACTCCCGCCATCGGCTGACAAAGGAGGAATTCCCCATGGCCCTCGAGATCGGCATCGACGTCGGCGGCACCTTCACCGACTTCGTCGTCACCCGCGACGGCGCCGAGCCGGCGATCTTCAAGTCGCTGTCGACGCCGGCCGACCCGTCGATCGCGGTGGTCAACGGGCTGGCGGACATCGCGGCGAGCATGAATCCGCCGATGACGCTCGAGGCCTTCGCCCCGACGATCGACTCGATCGTGCACGGCACCACGGTGACCACCAACGCCACGCTCACGCACACCGGCGCGAAGTGCGGCCTGCTCACGACGCAGGGCGTGCGCGACGCGCTCGAGATGCGCCGCGGCATCCGCGAGGAGCAATACAACAACCGCTACGCGAACGTGAAGCCGCTGGTGCCGCGCTACCTGCGCGCCGGCGTCCGGGGGCGCCTCGACCGGGTGGGCGCCGAGAGCGCGCCGCTCGACGTCGATGGCGTGCGCGAGGCGATCGAGCTGTTCCGGCGAGAGAACGTGCAGGCGGTGGCGATCTGCTTCATGAACTCGTTCGCCAACCCGGTGCACGAGCGCGCGGCCGCCGGGATCGTCCGGCGCGCGTTGCCCGACGCCTGGCTGTCGGTCTCCACCGACCTGCTGCCGTCGATCCGCTTCTACGAGCGGGTGAGCACCACGGTGCTCAACGCATACGTCGGCCCGAAGCTGAACCACTATCTCGACCAGCTGGTCGGGCGCCTGAAGGGAATCGGCTTCGGCGGGCTGCTGCTGATCATGCAGTCCAACGGCGGCGTGATCTCGCCCCAGCTGGCACGCGAGAAGGCGGCGCTCACGCTGCTGTCGGGACCGGCCGGCGGTCCGGGCGCAGGCCTCTTTTACGCACGCGCGCACGGCTTCGACAAGTGCATCACCACCGATATGGGCGGCACCAGCTTCGAGGCGTCGGTCTCGGTGGGCGCGCCGATGATCAAGAACGACGGCGAGATCGCGCGCCACAAACTCGCGCTGCCGATGCTCGACATCCACACGATCGGCGCGGGCGGCGGCTCGATCGGCTGGCTCGACGAAGGCGGGCTGCTGCGCATGGGCCCGCAGAGCGCCGGCGCCGACCCGGGCCCGGCCTGCTACGGAAAGGGCGGCACGCTGCCCACCACCACCGACGCCAACGTCGTGCTGGGCTATCTCGACCCGGCCTTCTTCGCCGGCGGCAGGATGAAGCTCGACGCGGCCGCCGCGCGGGCTGCGATCGACGAGCACGTCGCGCGGCCGATGGGGCTGTCGGTCGAGGAGGCCGCGGCCGGCATGTACCGGGTCGCCTGCAACAACATGGCGCAGGGCGTGCGCGAAGTCACGATCAAGCGCGGCTTCGATCCGCGCGAGTTCCCGATCGTGCCGGCCGGGGGCGCCGGCCCGATCCACTCCTGCCTGATCTGCCACGAACTCGGGATCCCGCTTCAGGTCGTGCCTCGCGAATCCTCGGTGCTGTGCGCGTTCGGCATGCTGATGAGCGAACTGAAGCACGACTTCGTGCGCACCTTCGTCGCGCGCCTCGAATCGCTCGACTGGACGAAGCTCGTCGGCATCGTCGATGCGATGGCGCGCGACGGCGCGACGCAACTGGCCGAGGAGCGCATCCCCGAGGCGCGTCGCCGCTACGAAGTCAGGTTCGACTGCCGCTATATCCGCCAGTACCACGAGGTGTCGTTCCTCGTGCCGCGCGCGCTGATCGACGCGCGCGACGCATCCGGCATCGCACGCGCCTTCCACGCCGAGCACAACCGGCTCTACGGCTACTCGCTCGAGCAGGAGAACACGCCGATCGAGATCATCAACGTGCGCGTGCAGGCGATCGGCGCGGTCGACATGCCGGCCTACCGCAAGGACGAATGGTCCGGCGACGACGCCTCGCACGCACTGAAGGGCCGCCGCAGCGTCTACCTTCCCGAGACACGCGCCTTCGCCGAGGTGCCGATCTACGACGGGCACCGGATGCGCTTCGGCAACCGGATCGACGGCCCTGCGATGATCGAGCAGGCCACCACCGCGATCTTCGTGAGCGCCTCGTACGACTGCGTGGTCGACGCGCTGGGCTCGTTCGCCGTCTACCGCAAGGGGCGCGAGGACCTCTGCCGCGCGGCCTTCGGCCCCTCGACGCAGGCCGAGCCGGCCACGGTCGCCGCCTGAACCCGACACGGAGCCATTGCCATGAGCACCGCCGAATCCCGGAAGGTCGACCCGATCCTGCTGTCGGTCTACGCGCGCACCTTCCGCTCGATCACCGACGAGATGAGCATCTCGATGGAGCAGACGACCCGGTCGCCGATCCTCTGCGAGGCCAAGGACTACGTCACCGGCCTGTACGACGGCGACGGCAACATGCTCGAACAGACCGAGAACCTGCCGATCCTCGCCTTCTCGCTGGCGCCGGTGTGCAAGTACATCAAGGAGTACTTCGGCGACGAGATCTACCCGGGCGACGTGATCTTCCACAACGACGTGTTCAGCCTCGGCAACCAGAACAACGACGTCGCGGTGTTCAAGCCGGTCTTCCTCGGTGACAAGCTGGTCGCCTGGACCGCGGTGAAGGGTCACCAGGCCGACATCGGCGGCAACGTCGCGGGCGGCTACAACCCGAACGCGGTCGAGGTATGGCAGGAGGCGCTGCGCATTCCGCCGGTGAAAGTGGTCGAGCGCGGCAAGCTGCGTCGCGACGTCTGGAACCTGATCTTCGCCAACGTGCGGCTCGACATCGTGCAGCACGACATGAAGGCCGAGATGGGCGCGTGCACGATCGGCGAGCGGCGCATGCTCGAGCTGCTGGCCAAGTACGGGGTCGAGAGCTACGAGGCGCACAAGCAGGCACTGTTCGACGCCACGCGCCGCATGATGGAGGCCGAGATCGCGAAGATCCCGAACGGCCGCTATTCGGGCGAAGGCTACGTCTACTACGACGGCCGGCACGAGGGATCGAAGTTCACGATCCGCGTCGACATCGAAGTCGAAGACCGCAGGATCCGCTTCGACTACTCGCGCACCGACGCGCAGACCAACGGCTTCGTCAACGGCACCTTCACCTCGAGCGCGTCGGCCACGATCCTCACGCTGCTGCAGATGGTGAACCCCGACATCCCGCACAACGAGGGGATGGTGCAGCCGATCGAGATCGTGATCCCGGAAGGCACGATCCTGAACGCCGCCTACCCGAAGGCCACCACCTTCGGCAACCACCTGTGCCCGCCCAACGCCGACGCGATCCAGCGCGCGCTCGCGCCGGTGCTGCCCGACCGCGTCACCGCCGGCTGGAACAACCTGCTCGCCTCGCTGACCACCGGCATCGATCCGCGCACCGGGGAGAAATACGTCGACATCGGCTTCATGGGCCTGAAGGGCGGCTCGGGCGCGATGCTCGGCGCAGACGGCTACGACCACATCGGCATGATCGACGCCTCCGGCGGCGTGCTCGACCAGGACTACGAAATGTTCGAGCAGCAGACGCCGCACACGCTGGTGCGCCACGAACTGCTCACCGACTCGGCCGGAGCGGGCCAGTGGCGCGGCGGGCTGGGCGTGGAGACGATCTTCGAGATCGGCTCGGACGACACGCAGCTGGTCACCTTCGGCGACGGCGACTTCGAGCCCGCCTTCGGCCTGTTCGGCGGCCGCGACGCGGGGCTGAACTTCATCCGCCTGCACTACCCGGACGGGCGCACCGTGGTGCCGAGAAACAAGGACCTGATCACCGGCGTTCCGAAAGGCACGGTCTACCACCAGGTGGCCAGCGGCGGCGGCGGCTACGGCGACCCGAAGAAGCGCGACCGCAAGGTGCTCGCCGAGGAGGTGCGCAACGGCGTGATCTCGGCCGGGGCGGCCCGCGAGCTGTACGGGCTGGACTGAGGAGTTGCGTCGATGGACTTCGAACCGAGCGTCGAGCAGAAGGCGGTGCGCGACGCGTTCGCGCGCTTCGCCGACCAGCGGATCGCCCCGCAGGCCGCGGCGCTGGACGAAGCGCGCGCATTCCCGCGCGCGCTGTTCGGCGAACTGGCGGCGCTCGGCCTGTTCGGGATGCGCTATCCGGAGGAGGTCGGCGGCAGCGGCATGGCGCTCACCGAGTTCTGCCTGGCGCTCGAGGAAATCGCGCGCGGCTCGATGTCGCTGGCCGGCGCCGCGGCGATGCAGTCGCTGATGGGCACCAAGTTCCTGCACATGCTGGGTAACGCCGACATCGTCGAGCGGCTGTTCAAGCCGGCGCTCGCCGGCGAGAAAATCGGCGCGATCTGCATGACCGAGCCCGACGCGGGCTCCGACCTCGGCTCGATCGCCACCGTCGCGAAGAAGGTCGACGGCGGCTACCTGCTCGACGGGCAGAAGACCTGGATCACCTCGGCGCCGGTGGCCGACTTCTTCACCGTCTTCGCGCGCGCAGGCGAGGAGAAGAAACTCACGATCTTCCTTGTCGAGAAGCATTTCGCGGGCATCACGGTCGGGCGCGAGATCCACAAGATGGGAGTCTGGGCGCTGCCGACCTCGGAAGTCGCGTTCTCGGGCTGCTTCGTTCCCGACAGCCACCGGCTGTCGAAGGAAGAAGGCGACGGCGAGGCCCACCTGCGCAAGACGCTGGCCGAGATCCGCATCATCACGGGTGCGATGGCGCTGGGCGTGGCGCGTGCCGCGCTGGCCGAGGCGGTGCGCTACGCGGGCGAGCGCAAGCAGTTCGGCAAGCCGATCGACCGCTTCCAGGCGATCCAGATGAAGCTCGCCGGGATGGCCACGGGGCTGGAAGCCGCGACGCACCTGGTGCGCTACGCCGCCTGGCTGCGCGACTCCGGGCGCCCGCATCACAAGGAAGCGGCGATGTGCAAGCTCTTCGCCACCGAGACCGCCGCCGGCATCTGCGACCAGGCCGCGCGCGTGCTGGCCTCGTACGGCTACGCGATGGAATACCCGGTGCAGCGCTACCTGCGCGACGTGCGCTTCACGCTGATCGGCGGGGGCACCAGCGAAATCCTGAAACTGATCATCGCCAAGGAGGTCACCTCATGAGCGTCGTTGCAGGCCTCGCGCCACGACATCCGCAGCAGCGCCGGATCAAGGTCCTGCTCGCCAAGCCCGGCCTCGACGGCCACGACCAGGGGGCGAAGGTGGTCGCGCGCGCGATGATGGATGCCGGCTTCGAAGTCATCTACACCGGGCTGCGGCAAACGCCCGAGGCGGTCGCACGCATGTCGCTGGAGGAGGACGTCGACGTGATCGCGCTCTCGAGCCTGGCGGGTTCGCACCTGCCGTTCTGCCGCAAGCTGAGGACGCTCCTCGAAGCCAACGGGCTCACCGACAAGCTCTGGCTGATCGGCGGCAACCTGCCTGCGCAGGACCACGACGAACTGCGCTCGCTGGGCTTTCGCGGCGTGTTTCCCACCGGCTCGAAGCTCGATGCGATCGTCGACTGCATCCGTGCGGAGGTGAAATGAACGACCGCCTGCCTCCCGAACTGCGGCCGGTGCTCAACGAATCCGGCATCGAGGTCCAGCCGCTGTACACCGCCGCCGACGTCGACGAAAGCGGCGGGCTGGCGATGCTGGGCGCGCCCGGCGAGTACCCGTTCACCCGCGGCATCCACCGGCTGATGTACCGCAAGCAGCCGTGGACGATGCGCCAATACGCGGGCTTCGGCAACCCGGCCGAAACCAACCAGCGCTTCAAGTACCTGATCGCCAACGGCCAGACCGGGCTGAACGTCGCCTTCGACCTGCCCACGCAGATCGGGCTGGATTCCGACGACCCGCTCGCCGAGGGCGAGATCGGTCGCGTGGGCATGTCGGTGGACACGCTGCGCGACTTCGAGGTCGCCTTCGACGGCATCGACCTGGCCAGGATCACCGTGTCGCTCACGATCAACGGCGCAGCGGCGATCCTGATCGCGATGTACCTGGCGATGGCCGAGAAGCGCGGCTACGACGTCAGGCAGTTGCGCGGCACGGCGCAGAACGACATCCTCAAGGAGTTCATCGGGCGCGGCACCTGGATCTTCCCGGTGGAGCCGTCGATCCGGCTGGTGGGCGACACGATCGAGTATTGCGCCGAGCACGCACCGAAGTACAGCCCGGTGTCGGTGTGCGGCTACCACATCCGCGAGTCGGGCGCGACGCCCGCGCAGGAGATGGCCTACGCGTTCTGCATCGCGCGCGCCTACGCCGACGAGGTGATCCGGCGCGGCCTGCACGTCGACGAGTTCGCGGGCCGGCTGTCGTACAACTTCAACATCTTCGGAAACCTCTTCGAGCAGGTCTGCAAGTTCCGCGCGGGGCGCAGCCTGTGGGCGAAGATCATGAAGGAGCAGTACAAGGCCGGGAAGCCCGGATCGATGTGGCTGCGGATGATCGCCGGCGGCGGCGGCGGCGGCCTCACTTTCGAGCAGCCCGAGATGAACATCGTGCGCGGCGCCTACTACGCGCTGATCAGCGCGCTGTCGGGCGCGCAGACGATGGCGCTGTGCTCGTACGACGAGGCCTACACGATCCCCACCGAGTACTCGGCGCGCATTTCGCTGCGCACGATGCAGATCCTGATCGAGGAGATGGGGTTGACCGAGACGGTCGACCCGCTGGGCGGCTCGTACTACGTCGAGACGATGACCAACCGGATGCGCCAGAAAATGGAAGAGATCATCGCCGAGACCGATGCGCAGGGCGGCATCGTGCGGCTGGTCTCCGAGGGGATCATCCAGGCGAAAGTGTCGGCTCAGGCCTACCAGATGCAGCGCGACATCGAGTCGGGCAAGTTCCCGAAAGTCGGCGTGAACCGCTATCGCAACGAGAAGGAAGACGAGCATCCGGTGGAATTCCACCCGTACAAGGAGGAAGACGCCCGGGTGCAGATCGGAGGCCTGAACCGGGTGCGAGCCGAGCGCGACCAGGCAGCCGTCGCGCGCGCGCTCGACCGCGTCGCGCGCGACGCGCAAGCCGGCGCCAACCTGATGCCGGCGATCGTCGAAGCGGTGAAGGCCTACGCGAGCGTGGGAGAGATCACCAGGAAGATGGTCGAGGTGTTCGGTCGCTACCGCGAACCGATAAGATTCTGAAAGACATGAAACATTGCGACTTGAACCATTTCGCAGTCGGGAGCGATTCATGCAAGAGGTAAGCGCCTACCTGGCTCCGCACCGCCTGGACGACGCGCTGCGGGCCATGGCCGACGGCGATGCCACGGTGTTGTGCGGAGGCACGGACCTCACGCCGCAGACCGATTCGGGCGTGCGCCAGTACAAGGCGACGCTGCTGAACATTCGCCGCATCGAGGGCCTGGGCGGCATCGACGCCAGCGGCGACGAGGTCCGCATCGGCGCCACGACGACCGTCAGCGAGATCCGCCGCAACGCGACACTCGCTGAGATCGCGCCGGGGCTGGTCCAGGCGGGCGAGCATTTCGCCAGCGAACAGCTGCGCAACGCGGCATCGATCGGTGGCAACCTGTGCAACGCCTCACCCGCGAGCGACCTGAGCCCGCCGCTGCTGGTGCTGGATGCTTCGGTGGAGCTCGCCAGCTGGCGCGGCGGCTCGGTGCAGACGCGCCGGGTGCCGCTGGAACAGTTCTTCCTCGCTCCTCGCAGGACCGTCATGCGGGCCGAAGAGCTGCTCACCGCGGTCGTGTTCGCCCGGCCTGCGACCGACTTCGTCAGCCGGTTCCGCAAGGCCGGACCGCGCCCGGCGCTCGAGATCTCCACCGTGTCGGTGGCGCTGGGCGCGCGGCTCGCCGGCGGCAGGCTCAACGCGGTACGCGTGGCCATGGGGTCGGTCGCAGCCACGCCCTTGCGCGCCCGGCACGTGGAAGCCGCGCTCGAGGGCAAGCCGCTGGACGCCGCGACGATCGCCGCCGCGGTCGCCGCCACCGGCGAGGACGCCAGGCCGATCGACGACGTGCGCGCCAGCGCCTGGTACCGCAGCCATCTTGTCCGGGTATTCGTCGAAGAGGTGCTCAATGATGTCGGTCGAGACTGAAATCGGCTTCAAGCTCAATGGGCGCGAGGTTCGCCTGAAGGTGCCGGTGGTGATGAAGACCCTGGCCATGCTGCGCGACAGGTTCGGCCTGACCGGGACCAAGTACGCCTGCGGCGAAGGCGAGTGCGGCGCCTGCACGGTCAGCATCGACGGCAAGACCGTCAACAGCTGCCTGATGTACGCGGTCGATTGCGACGGGCGCGAGGTCGTGACCATCGAGGGCCTGCGCACGCCGCAGGGCATGCACCCGGTGCAGCAGGCCTTCGTCGACTGCGGCGCCGTGCAGTGCGGCTTCTGCATGCCCGGCATGATCATGCAGGCGCACTATCTGCTCGAGAACAACCCCGGGCTGACGCGCGAGCAAGCGCAGCGGGGCCTCGAAGGCAACCTCTGCCGCTGCACCGGCTACACCAAGGTGCTCGATGCAGTGCAGGCGGTGGCCGGCAACACCAGCGGAGCACAGCGATGAACAGGCGCGCCACCCCTTCCCCCATCGTGAAGCAGTCCCTGATCGGCCAGCGGGTGAGGAAACCCGACGCACCCGACAAGGCAACCGGCAAGACGCGCTACATCAACGACATGGTGTTGCCGCAGATGCTGATCGGCAAGGTGCTGTTCGCCGGCCGCCCGCACGCGCGGATCGTGCGCATCGACACCGAGGCAGCGCGCAGGCTGCCCGGCGTGCACGCGGTGCTCACCGGCAAGGACGCCGCCGGCCTGAAGTTCGGTTTCGTGCGCGACAACGTCGCGCTCAAGGACAAGGCGCGCTGCGCGCACGACGAGATCGCCGCGGTCGCGGCCGAAACCGAAGAGATCGCCGCCCGCGCGCTCACGCTGATCGAAGTCGACTACGAGGACCTGCCCGGTGTGTTCACGCCGGAGGCCGGCGCCCGGGAAGGTGCCCCGCAGATCCACGAGGACTTCCCCGGCAACCGGAGCCTGCGCTTCGAGTTCGAGCACGGCGATCTCGCGGCTGCCGAAGCCGCCTCGGACTTCGTCGTCGACAGCGTGTTCCGGCCGCACCACGTGACGCACTGCTGCATGGGCACGTCGTGCGCGATCGCCGACTTCGACCACAACGGCAAGCTGACGATCTGGACGCAGACCCAGTACCCGTACAACTACAAGATGGACCTGGCGCCGGCGCTGGGGATCGATCCGGGCGACATCCGGGTCATCCAGCCGCCCGTCGGCGGCGCCTTCGGCTCCAAGCTCGACGTCTACCCCTACGAACCGATCGCCGCGCTGCTGGCAAGGAAGACCGGCCGCCCGGTCAAGGTCACCTACACGCGCGAGGAGGAATTCACGGCCTCGCCCACGCGCCAGGCCGCGATCATCCACATGCGCACCGGCTGCACCCGCGACGGCGTGCTCACCTTCCGCAGCGCCGACGTGCTGCTGGACAACGGCGCCTGCACCTCGTGGGGACCGACGATCCCGGTCATCATGATGCGCACCACCTCCGGTCACTATCGCGTGCCGGTGGTCCGGTTCGAGGCGCAGGCGATCTACACCAACAACCCCTATGCCGGATCGTTCCGCGGATACGGCAACGTCCAGACCACCTGGGCCACCGCGCAGCAGATGGACATGCTCGCTGAAATGGTCGACACGGATCCACTGGCGTTCCACCTGAAAAACGCCCAGGTATCGGGCGAGACCACGCCGCAGAAATCGTTCCTGCGCGAATGCGCCTTCGTCGAATGCCTGGAAACCGCCGCCAGGGCGAGTGACTACAGCCACAAACGCGAGACGTACGCGGCGCTGCGCGACGCACCGGGACGCTACAGGAAGGGCATCGGCCTCGCCTCGTCGATCCACAACGCCGGCGGCGCCAAGATCCACAAGTCGGACGGGATCGGCACGATCCTGAAGGTGGACGACTACGCGCGGGTCACGGTCATCACCGGTGCCTCCGAGATCGGCCAGGGCATCGACGCGGTGATCACGCTGATCGTGGCCGAGGAACTGGGCGTGCCGCTCGAGCACGTGACCCTCGTCAACAACGATTCCGACATCGCGCCGTGGGACGTGGGCGTGCATGCCTCGCGCACCACCTTCATCGCGGGCAACGGCGCGCGTCGTGCCGCGTGCAAGGCGAAGTCGCAGATCCTGAACGGCGCCGCGAAATTCGTCGAGGAATCTGCCTCGAACCTGGACCTGCGTGGCGGCTGGGTCGTACGCGCCAGCGACGGCACGCCGCTGATCAAGCTCGAGCGCCTGCTGCGCCAGATGCATTTCCAGGCCGAACCGGAACTCGTGATGGTCACCGACTATTACGAACCAAACAGCGAACCCGAAGGCGCCAGGCACGTCTCCGACCACTCGGCCGCCTACGCCCACGCCGTGCACGTCGCCGAAATCACCGTGGACACGCTCACCGGCGAAATCAAGGTGGACAAGGTGACGGTTGTGCAGGACGTCGGCCGCGTCATCAACCGGATGGGCCTGGAGGGCCAGATCGAAGGCGGCATTGCGATCGGGCTCGGCTACGCGATCAGCGAGGACATGCGCATCGAGAACGGCATGCTGAAAAACCCGTCGTTCCGCGATTACAGGCTGATCACGGCGCCCGAGATGCCGGAGCTCGAGATGCACTTCATCGAGAGCGACTGCGCCGAGGGCCCCTATGGCGCCAAGGGCGTTTCCGAGCTGCCGACGATCGTGATCGCGCCGGCCATTGCCAACGCGCTGTACAACGCCACGGGCGTGCGCATCTTCGATCCACCGATGTCGCCCGAGAAGGTCGCGCGGGCCATTCACGAGAAGCGGGCAGCCGCAGCGGCCGGCGGGGCCACCGCCCGGCGCGAGAGCGTGACGGTCTGAGCGGGAATGAAGCTGAAGTACTTCGCCTGGCTGCGCCACAGCATGGGATGCGAATCGGAGAGCATCGCCCTGCCCGGCGAGATCAGGAACGTGGGCATGCTGCTCGACTGGCTTGCGACCCGCGACGAGCGCTTCAGGCATGCCTTCGACTACATCGACGTCGTGCTGGTCTCGGTAAACGACGTATATGCGAATCGCGACCACCCGGTGCGCGACGACGACGAAGTCGTTCTGGCCCCGCCGATCGCGGGCGGCTGAGGAGAGCGTCTTGAGTTCCCACCGTATCGACGAGGGCCTGTCCGCATGAGACGCCGCACGGTTCTCTCGATGGAGCAGGCGCTGTCGCTGCCTTCGGCGACGCTGCGCTTCGCGCAGCTCGGCTGGCGCGTGATCCGCATCGAGTCCACGCCCACCGGCGCCGGGCTGCCCGGCGACCCGAACCGCTACATCGGCGCGCGCGTGGTCGACGACGACCGGCGCAGCTATTTCGTGGCGCCCAACGTCGGCAAGGAAGCCATCGCGCTGAATCTGAAGGACGAGCGCGGCCGGCGGGTATTGCAGCGGCTGATCCGCGGACTGGACGTCGACGTGTTCTGCTGCAACACGGTGCCCTCGCGCTACCGCGCGCTGGGCATCGACTACGAGACGCTCTCGGCGGTCAAGCCCGACCTGATCTGGGCCGGCGTCTCGGCGATGGGCCCCGCGTATCCGGATGCGCCCGGCTACGACCCGGTGATGCAGGCGATGGTCGGCTACATGGAGGTCACCGGCGACCCCGGCGGGCCGCCAATGCTCGCCGGCATCCCGGTGATCGACCTGAAGGCGGGCGACGAGGTCTACGCCAACGTGATGGCGGCGCTGCTCGAGCGCCACGAGACGGGCCGCGGCACGCGCATCGATGTCTCGATGCTGCAGGCGGCGGCATCCTGGCTGACCACGGTGCTGCCGCTGGTCGACTTCGGCTGCCAGCCCAACGAGATCACCCGCGCCGGCAACGAACACCGCAAGTTCGTCCCGACCAACGTCTACCCGACCCGCGACGGCTACGTGTTCCTCGCGATCGGCAGCGACGTGCAGTGGCGCCGGCTCACGAGCATTCCCAGGTTCGCGTCGGTCGCCAACGAGGCACGCGCAACCAATGAGGGACGCCACCGCGAACGTGAGGCCATCCACCGCGGGATGGCAGCGGTCACGCGCCAGCACAGCGCCGACGAGATCCTCGCCGACCTGCGTGCCGCCACGATCCCGGCCACGCGCATCCTCGACATCCGGCAGGTACGGGAATTGCCCCAATTGCGCGACAAGCTCACGCGCACCACGATGCCCGACGGCCGGGTGGTGCACATGCAGCCGATGGCGGTCGACGTCGCCGGCGCGCGCGCCGACCTGTCGTTTGCGCCGCGCTACGGTGCCGACACCTTCCGCATTCTGGGCGAGGCCGGCTATCCCGGCGACGAGCTTCAGGCACTGCGCGGCGCGGGGGTGATTGCCTGAGCCGCTGCGCGCGTTCCAGCCGTCGTACCACCCCCGAACCGGCCCGCTCCCGGAGGAATCCGTGACCACGACCTTCTCCAATCCGCTGCTGCAAGCCCCTGCACACCCGCTGCCGAAACACGTGGCGATCATCGGTGCCGGCTCGATCGGCCCGGACATCGGCTACTACCTGAAGAGCGCGCTGCCGTCGCTGTCGCTCACGCTGGTCGACCTGCAGCAGCCGGCGCTCGATGCGGCGATCGCGCGACTGCGCGGCTACGCGGAGAAGGCGGTCGCGCGCGGCAAGATGCAGTCCGCCGACAAGGACGCCGTGCTGGCCCGCATCACCGGCACGACCGACTACGACGCGATCGCCGGATGCGACTGGGTGCTCGAGGCGGCCACCGAGAACCTCGCGCTCAAACGCCGGATCTTCGCCGAGGTCGAAGCGCGCGTGGCACCCGGCGCGATCATCACGTCGAACACGAGCTCGCTGCCGGCTGCACGTATCTTCTCCGGGTTGCGCGAGAGGCGGCGCGCCACGGTCACGCACTTTTTCGCGCCTGCCTGGCGCAACCCGGCGGTCGAGGTGATCGACTGGCCGGGCGCCGATCCCGCGCTCGTTGCCCACCTGAGGCGCCTGTTCTGCGAGACCGGCAAGCTGCCGCTGGTCACGGCGGATGCGCCCTGCTTCATGCTCGACCGGATCTTCGACAACTGGTGCAACGAGTCGGCGCTGCTGCTCGACCGGGCGACCGCCGCCGAGATCGACAGCGTCGCGGCCGACTACGTGCACGCCGGGCCGTTCTTCGTGCTGAACCTGGCGCGCGGCAACCCGATCATCGTCGAGACCAACACGCTGCAGGCCGACGAAGAGGGCGAGCACTACCGGCCGGCGTCGATCTTCCGCTCGGTGGACAACTGGATCACGGTCAAGCCGAACCAGCGGCTCGAGGTCGCGCCCGACACGGCGGCGGCGGTGCGCGACCGCCTGCTCGGCGTGCTGTTTTCGCAATCGGTGGACATCCTCGATCGCGGGATCGGCGAGGCGGCCGACCTCGACCTGGGCTGCCGCGTGGCGCTCGGCTTCCGGCGCGGCCCGCTCGAGCTGATGCGCGCGCTCGGCGAGCAGGAGGGCGCGCGCGTGCTCGGGCGCTTCGCGCGCGAGCGGCCCGGCATGCCGATGCCGAAGCGCCCGCTCGCCGACTACCAGCGCTTCGAGCGCCACGTGCTGGTGGACGACCTCGACGGGGTCAAGGTGATCACGCTGCGGCGCCCCGAGGCGCTGAACGCGCTGCACGACGAGATGACCGACGAGATTCTCGGCGTGATCCGCCGCCACGAGGGCGACGATGACGTCGCGGGCTTCGTCATCACCGGTTACGGCACGCGGGCGTTCTGCGCGGGCGCCGACATCGGGCGGTTTCCATCGATGCTCGGCGACGCCGACGCGTCGGCGCAATACGCGCGTGATTGCTCGCGCCTGCTCGTGCACCTCGACGCGATGGCCAAGCCCGTGGTCGCCGCGCTCAACGGCATGGCGCTGGGCGGTGGCTTCGAACTCGCGATGCGCTGCCACGCGCTGGTGGCGACGCGCGATGCGTGGATGCAGCTGCCCGAGGTGACGCTGGGCATCCTTCCCGGCATCGGCGCGATGGTGGTGCCCTACCGGCGCTGGCCCGCGGCCGCCACGGTGTTCCACGACATGCTGCGCCGTGGCGAGCGACTGGCAGCAGCGCGTGCGCACGAACTCGGCGTCGTCGATCTGCTGGCCGACGACCCGCGATCACTGGTGCTCGAGGCAGCGCAGCGGGTGCGAAAGCTCGCCGGCCGGCGCACGCCGATTCCCGATCGCCCGGTCGCGATCCCGCCGTTCCCGGGAGACGCGCCGTCCGCTGCCGGTGGCATGGCGCTCAGCCGCAACACCGTGGCGCTGATCGAGCGCGCGGTGCGCGAGGCGGCCGCGGCGCCCACGCTCGCGGCAGCGCTCGAGATCGGCTACCGCGCATTCGGCGCGAGCGCCTGCACCGCGGCAGCGCGCGAAGGGATTGCCGCCTTTCACGAGCGGCGTGCGCCCGATTTCACGACGACCGGCTGAGAGATCGCCTGGCACGACTACCACCGCGCCCCGCACCGCCGTGTCCGTGACCGCTCGCCACCCGGGAGCAGACCGATGAAGTTCCGCCTCGCGATCCGCAGCCCTCGCACGCACCGAAGACCCGCATGAACCTGCAGATCACCATGCTGCTGGCCCAGGACGGCATCACCAATGGTGCAATCTACGCGCTGCTCGCGCTGGCACTGGTGCTGGTGTTCGCGGTCACACGGGTGATCTTCATCCCGCAGGGAGAATACGTCGCACTGGGTGCGCTCACGCTGGCGAGCCTGCAGGCGGGCCGCATGCCCGGCACCGTCTGGCTGCTGCTGGGGGCCGGAGCGCTGATCACCGCCATCGAGGTGACCATCGCTGCACGCAGCGGCAGGCGCCGCGGCCTCGCCTCCGTGGCCGGCTGGAACCTCGCGTACCCGGCCGCCGCGGCGCTCGCGGTCACAGTGCTCGACGTGCGCAGCCTGCCACTGACGGCGCAGATCGGTCTCGCGCTGATCCTGGTCGTGCCGCTGGGGCCGATGGTCTATCGACTCGCCTTCCAGCCGCTGGCGCATGCCTCGGTGCTGGTACTGCTGATCGTAGCGGTGGCGGTGCACTTCGCGCTGGTCGGACTGGCGCTGCTCATCTTCGGCGCCGAAGGTTCGCGCACGCAGCCGTTCACCGATGCGCGCTTCGATCTCGGCATCGTGTCCGTCAACGGGCAGGCGCTGTGGGTGGTGGGCGCCTCGATCGCGCTGATCGTGCTGCTGTACCTGTTCTTCGAGCGCACGATCTACGGCAAGGCGTTGCGTGCCACCGCGATGCACCGCACCGGAGCCCGGCTGATGGGCATCCCCACGGTGCTGGCGGGCAAGCTGTCGTTCCTGCTGGTGGCGCTGATCGGCGCGCTGTCGGGAATCCTGGTCGCGCCGCTCACCACGATCTACTACGACACGGGCTTCCTCATCGGCCTGAAGGGATTCGTCGGAGCGATCGTCGGCGGCCTCGCGAGCTATCCCGCCGCGGCAGCCGGGGCCCTGCTGGTGGGCCTGCTCGAATCGTTCTCGTCGTTCTGGGCCTCGGCGTTCAAGGAGGTGATCGTCTTCACGCTGATCATCCCGGTCCTGCTGTGGCGTTCGCTCGCCACACGCCGCCTCGACGAGGAGGAATGATGCCGCGCGCGCCGCTGCTCGCCTTCGTCGCCGTGCTCGCGCTCGGTCCGTTCGTGCTTCCCGAATTCCACGTCACGCTGCTCAATTACATCGGACTGTATGCGCTGGTGGCGCTGGGCCTGGTGCTGCTCACCGGGGTGGCCGGGTTGACCTCGTTCGGCCAGGCGGCTTTCGTGGGCCTGGGCGCCTACGCGAGCGCGTGGCTGAGCACCACGTCGGCGCTGCCCGGCTGGCTCGCATGGGCCGGCGGCTCGCCGTGGATCGGCCTGGCGCTGGGGCTGGCGCTGACCACGATCGTGGCGTGGGTGCTGGGTGCGCTGACCCTGAAGCTGTCGGGCCACTATCTGCCACTGGGCACGATCGCCTGGGGCATCAGCATCTACTTCCTGTTCGGCAACCTCGGCTTCCTGGGCGGCCACACCGGCATCACCGGAATTCCGGCACTGCGGCTGGCCGGCCTCGACATCCGCGAGTCGCGCGACTTCTACTTCCTGATCTGGCTGGTCCTGCTCGCGGCGATGTGGTTCACGCGCAACCTGCTCGATTCACGCGAGGGGCGTGCCATCCGCGCGCTCCGGGGCGGCGCCCTGATGGCCGAAGCCATGGGCGTGGATACGGCGCGTGCGAAGATGATCGCCTTCCTCGTCGCCGCGCTCCTGGCCGCCGTCTCGGGCTGGCTGTATGCACACATGCAGCGCTTCATCAATCCCAATCCGTTCAGCCTGAACCTGGGCATCGAGTACCTGTTCATGGCGGTGGTCGGCGGCGCAGTCAGCGTCTGGGGCGCGCTCCTGGGCGCCGGCCTGATCACGCTGCTGAAGCAGTGGCTGCAGGAACTGCTTCCGGCGATCTTCGGCGCCTCGGGAAACTTCGAAGTGATCGTGTTCGGCGTCATGATGGTGCTGTTGCTGCAGCGCGCGCCCGAAGGCCTGTGGCCGATCATCGCGCGCCGGGTGCCGGCGGCCCGCAATCGCGCACGCCCCCGCCCGGCGG
>JAJTYR010000002.1 GCA_021463505.1 Burkholderiaceae bacterium
CCGCGTCGCCGGCCGCGGCGCGCGCGGCCGCGCGCGCGTCGATGCCCGCCGCGGGCAGCGGGAACGGCTCGGCCGGCAGGTACGGCGCCAGGTGCGCGGCCACCGCGATCGGGCCCATGCCGGGACCGCCGCCGCCGTGCGGGATGCAGAAGGTCTTGTGCAGGTTCATGTGGCAGACGTCGGCACCGATCAGCCCGGGCCTGGCCAGCCCGGCCTGCGCGTTCAGGTTCGCGCCGTCCATGTACACCTGGCCGCCGGCCGCGTGCACCATCCGGCAGACCTGCGCGATCGAGGCCTCGAACACGCCGTGCGTCGACGGGTAGGTGACCATCAGCGCGGCGAGCGCATCGCGGTGCTCGCCGATCTTGCGTTCGAGGTCGGCGACGTCGATGTTGCCCTGCTCGTCGCAGGCGACGACCACGACGCGCAGGCCCATCATCTGCGCCGAGGCCGGGTTGGTGCCGTGCGCCGAAGCCGGGATCAGGCAGACGTCGCGATGCGACTGCCCCTGGGCGGCGAGGTAATGGCGGATCGCCAGCAGCCCGGCATATTCGCCCTGCGCGCCGGAGTTCGGCTGGAACGAGACCGCCGCGAAGCCGGTGATCTCCGCGAGCCAGTTGCCCAGCTGCCCGAGCATCGCGAGGTAGCCGGCGGCCTGCTCGCGCGGCGCGAACGGATGGATGTCGGCGAACCCGGGCCAGGTCACCGGCGCCATCTCCGAGGCTGCATTGAGCTTCATCGTGCACGAGCCGAGCGGAATCATCGAGTGCACCAGCGACAGGTCGCGGTTCTCGAGCCGCTTCAGGTAGCGCACGAACTCGGTCTCGCTGTGGTAGCGGTTGAACACCGGGTGCGCGAGCACGGTGTCGGCGCGGCGCAGCGCCGGCGCGATCGAATCGGGCTCCAGGCCGAGCGAGGCGGCCGCTGCGTCGAGCGCCGCAACGTCCGGGCGCGTGCCGCCGAGCACGAAGGCCAGGTCGGTGACGTCGGCGAGCGTCACGGTTTCGTCGAGCGCGACGCCGACGCGGGCGGCCGGTGCGCCTTCGTGACCGAACTCGCGCAGGTTGATGCGCAGATCGCGCGCGCGCGCGCGCGCGGCCCCGGCATCGGCACCGAGGTCGAAGACGAGCGTGTCGAAGAAGCTGACGTGCAGCGGCCGCGGCGTACCGGTGCCCGCCTGCGCGAGCAGGCGTGCGAGCAGCCGTGCCATCGCGTTCACCCGCAGCGCGATGCGCGCCAGCCCCTGCGGTCCGTGGTAGACCGCATAGAATGCCGCCATGTTGGCCAGCAGCGCCTGCGAGGTGCAGATGTTGCTCGTGGCCTTTTCGCGGCGGATGTGCTGTTCGCGCGTCTGCAGCGCCATGCGCAGCGCCGGGTTGCCGGCGGCGTCGCGCGACACGCCGATGATGCGTCCGGGCATCGTGCGCAGCAGATCTTCGCGCGCCGCCATGAACGCGGCGTGCGGGCCGCCGAAACCGAGCGGAACGCCGAAGCGCTGTGCCGAGCCGATCGCGATGTCGGCGCCCATCGCGCCGGGCGACTTCACCAGCATCAGCGCCAGCGGGTCGCAGCCGATGGTGGCGCGCCCGCCCGCGGCGCGCAGGGCGGCGATCGGGGCGGCGAAGTCGCGCAGGCGTCCGAAGGTGTCGGGCGTCTGCAGGTGCGCGCCGAAGAAGCCGGCGGCCGCCTCGACGGTCAGCGCACGCTGCGCGTCGTCCACCGTCACCTCGATGCCCATCCACTTCGCGCGCGTGCTCACCACTGCGATCACCTGCGGGTGCGTGGCCGCATCGACCAGATAACGGTTCGACTTCGATTTCGACGCGCGCCGCGCCATCGCCATCGCCTCGGCCGCGGCGGTGGCTTCGTCGAGCAGCGACGCATTGGCCACCGGCAGCCCGGTCAGGTCGACGACCATCTGCTGGAACGCGAGCATCGCCTCGAGGCGCCCCTGCGCGATCTCGGCCTGGTAGGGCGTGTACGCGGTGTACCAGCCGGGGTTCTCCAGCACGTTGCGGCGGATCGGTTCGGGCGGGATCGTGCCGTGATAACCGGCGCCGATGTAGCTGCGCCAGACCTGGTTGCGCCCGGCGAGTGCACGCAGCTCGGCCAGCGCCTGGACCTCGGACACCGGCTCGCCGATGGCCAGCGGCGCGTCGATCAGCAGGTCCGCCGGGACGCTCGCGCGCACCAGGGCGGCGCGCGACTCGAAGCCGAGCGTCGCGAGCATCGCCGCTTCCTGCGTGACCGTGGGGCCGATGTGGCGCGCGTGGAATTCGTCGTGACCGAGCAGCGCGCGGAGGTCGGCGCCGGGGTTCCCGGAAGGGCTCATGGACAGGTCTCCGTCGCGGCTCGCAAAGGTGCGCCCCGCGTGGGGGTGGATCGAGACGGGCGGCGCGCGGCGGTTGCGCGCCGCCACGCGTTCAGCCGGCGCCCGGGCCGGCCGCGTAGGCGGCGGCGTCGAGCAGCGCGTCGATCTGGGCGGGCTCGGACGGACGCATCCGGAAGAGCCACCCCTTGTCGAACGGCGATTCGTTGACCGTCTGCGGGGCCTCGGCGAGCGCCGGATTCACTTCGAGCACTTCTCCGGCCACCGGTGCGTAGACGTCGGAGGCTGCCTTGGTCGATTCGACGACGACGCAGGACTCACCCTGCGCCAGCTGGCGCCCGACCTCGGGCAGTTCGACGTAGACCAGTTCGCCCAGCGCATCCTGGGCGTGGAAAGTGATGCCCACGGTGGCGCTGCCATCGGCAGCGAGGCGCAGCCACTCGTGCGACGGGGCGTAGCGAAGATCGGCGGGATTGTCCAAGGCAGGGCTCCGAAGGCGGCCGCGGCGCGGCGCGTGGTTGATCGGGAGCCCCCTCTGTCCGTTTGCCTGAGACATTCGGCCGGAGCGCCGACGCGCAGGCCTTGTTCCTTCGGCGAGGCGCGCACTGCGATCGACACGATCGTCGGCCGCGCCTTCTCTCCAGAGAGCCGAACCGCTGAGGTCCTTTTGCCTGAGAGTTTCCGGGGCGATACACCTTCGGCGCCGCGCCGCACCGATTGCCTGCCTCGGTTGGCGCGGTCTCTCCCGCAGCGGTTATCCGGCTGGCGCAAAGAGTGCCAATCCGGTGCGTGGGTGTCAAATCGAAGGGGCGAAGGTGAAGGCGCGAAGCGGCGTGCGGCGCGTGTGCGCCAGGCACTGAATCGAGCGCACTGGCACCCGTTGCGGCACAATGCACGTGGACCCATGAACCGGACTGACTCGATCTCTCCCGAACTCGCCCCGGCGGACCCGCACGGTGCGGGCCCGATGGCAGCCGATCAGGCTGTTGCCGGCGCGGCTGGCGTGCCCGTTGCTACCCCAGGGGACCGTCACGCCGACCTCAGGGCGCGCCCCGGCGCGCAACGCCAGCGCGAGGTGGTCGCGCGGCTGCGTACGATCGTCCCGCCGCACAGCCTGCTCTACCGCGAGGAGGACACGCGCCCCTACGAATGCGACGGCCTGTCCGCGTATCGCCAGTTGCCGATGGCAGTGGTGCTGCCCGACACCGAGGCGCAGGTCCGGGCGCTGCTGAAGGTCTGCCACGAACTCGACGTGCCGGTGGTGGCCCGCGGCGCCGGCACCAGCCTGTCGGGCGGCTCGATGCCGCATGCGTCGGGCGTCGTGCTGTCGCTCGCGAAGTTCAACCGCATCCTGTCGATCGACCCGCTGGCGCGCACCGCGCGCGTGCAGCCGGGCGTGCGCAACCTCGCCATCTCCGATGCCGCCGCGCCGCACGGCCTGTTCTACGCGCCCGACCCGTCCTCGCAGATCGCCTGCACGATCGGCGGCAACGTGGCCGAGAACTCCGGCGGCGTGCACTGCCTGAAGTACGGACTGACGGTGCACAACGTGCTGCGCGTGCGTGCACTGACGATCGATGGCGAGACCGTCGAATTCGGCAGCGAGGCGCTCGATGTGCCGGGCCTCGACCTGCTTGCGCTGATGGTCGGCTCCGAAGGCATGCTCGCGATCGTCACCGAAGTCACCGTCAAGCTGGTGCCGGTGCCGCCGCTGGCGCGCGTCGTCATGGCTTCGTTCGGCGACGTGGTCAAGGCGGGTGACGCGGTGGCCGGCATCATCGCTGCCGGCATCGTTCCGGCGGGGCTCGAGATGATGGACCGCAAGGCCACCGTCGCGGTCGAGCAGTTCGTGCACGCCGGCTACGACCTCGACGCGGCGGCGATTCTGCTGGTCGAGTCCGACGGCACGCCCGAAGAGGTGGCCGACGACATCGCGCGCATCGAGGCGGTGCTGCGCGAGGCGGGTGCCACCGGCGTGCGCGTGTCGGCGTCCGAAGACGAGCGACTGCTGTTCTGGTCGGGGCGCAAGAACGCGTTCCCGGCTGCGGGGCGCCTGTCGCCCGACTACTACTGCATGGACGGCACCATCCCGCGCCGAAACATCGGGCGCATGCTCGCGGCGATCGCACAGATGGAAGACAAGTACCGGCTGCGCTGCATGAACGTCTTTCACGCCGGCGACGGCAACCTGCATCCGCTGATCCTGTTCGACGCGAACGACCCCGACGAATGGCAGCGCGCCGAGCATTTCGGCGCCGAGATCCTCGCGCTCAGCGTCGAGTTCGGCGGCACGATCACCGGCGAGCATGGCGTGGGCATCGAAAAGATCGACTCGATGTGCGTGCAGTTCTCGCGCGACGAACTCGACACCTTCTTCGCGGTCAAGCGCGCGTTCGATCCGCCGGGGCTGCTCAATCCCGGCAAGGCGATCCCCACGCTGGCGCGCTGCGCCGAGTACGGCAGGATGCACGTGCACGGCGGCCAGCTGGCGTTCCCCGATCTGCCCCGCTTCTGATGAGCGCTCCCGCCAACGACCCGGCGCTGGCCGAACTGCGCGATCGCGTGCGCGCGGCTGCCGCGACGCGCACGCCGCTGTGCATCCGCGGCGCCGGCACCAAGGACTTCTACGGCCAGCCGCCCGTCGGGGAGCCGCTCGACATGCGCGGCTGGCGCGGCATCGTCAGCTACGAGCCGACCGAACTGGTGATCCGCGCGCGCTGCGGCACGCCGCTGGCGGAAGTCGAAGGGGCGTTGACCGGGCGCAACCAGATGCTGGCGTTCGAACCTCCTTCGTTCGACGCGGACGCGACGATCGGCGGCGTGATCGCCGCGGGCCTGTCGGGGCCGCGCCGGGCGAGCGCGGGCGCGGTGCGCGACTTCGTGCTCGGTGCGACGCTGCTCGACGCGGCGGGCCGCGCACTGCGCTTCGGCGGGCAGGTGATGAAGAACGTCGCCGGCTACGACGTGTCGCGACTGGTCTGCGGGTCGCTGGGCATTCTCGGGCCGATCGTCGAGGTGTCGCTGAAGGTCCTGCCGCGGCCGGCGAAAGAAATCAGCGTGCGTCTGCGCATCGACGAGGCCGACGCGCTGCGTGCGATCAATGCGTGGGGCGGGCAACCGCTGCCGCTGTCGGCCAGCGCCTGGTGCGAGGGCGTGCTGACGCTGCGACTCTCGGGCGCGCCGGCGGCGGTCGAGGCCGCGGCGGCGCGCTTCGAGCGCGAACGCGGCGCGCAGCGACTCGATGCCGGGCAGGCCAGCGCGTACTGGGCCGGTATCCGCGAGCACTCCGATGCGTTCTTCGCAGGCGCCCGGCCCCTGTGGCGACTGTCGCTGCCGGCCACCGCCCCGGTGCTCGGGCTGCCGGGGGCGCACCTGTTCGAGTGGGGCGGCGCGCAGCGCTGGCTGCGCAGCGACGCACCCGCCGAAACCGTTCGCACGGCCGCAGTGCGCGTCGGCGGCACGGCGACGCTGTTTCGCGGTGGCGATCGCATGGCCGGCGTGTTCCATCCGCTCGCACCGGCGAACGCCGCGCTGCAGCGACGGCTGAAAGAGGCGTTCGACCCGGGCCGCATCTTCAACCCGGGCCGCCTGTATCCGGACCTCTGAAATCCGGATCTCTGGACTTCGATGGAAACCCATCTCGCCGACTGGCTGCAGGGCACCGCCGACGGGGCCGAGGCCGAACTGAACCTGCGCCGCTGCGTGCACTGCGGCTTCTGCCTGGCCACCTGCCCGACCTACCAGTTGCTCGGCGACGAACTCGATTCGCCGCGCGGGCGCATCTACCTGATGAAGCAGGTCGCCGAAGGCGCAGTGCCCGGTGCGGCGACGCTCGCGCACCTCGATCGCTGTCTCACCTGCCGCAACTGCGAGACCACCTGCCCGTCGGGCGTCGAATACGGGCACCTGGTCGACGTGGGCCGCAGGCTGGTCGAGCAGCAGGTGCGCCGGCCGCCGGGCGAGCGTCTGCTCAGGTTCGTCCTGCGCGAGACGCTCACGCGACGCTGGCTGTTCGATCCGGCGATGCGCATCGGCCAGATGCTGCGTCCGCTGCTGCCCGCAGTGCTGCGCGACAAGGTTCCGGCGCGCCGGCCCGCAGGGGCCTGGCCGGGGCGCCGGCACGCACGCAAGGTGCTGATCCTGAACGGCTGCACGCAGCCGGCGATGATGCCGGCGATCGACGCGGCCACCGCGCGCGTACTCGACCGGCTCGGCGTCGAAACCGTGATCGAACGGCGCTCGGGCTGCTGCGGGGCGATCCGCCACCACCTCTGCGACACGCCGGGCGCACTGGCGCAGGCGCGTCGCAACATCGATGCCTGGCTGCCGCACCTGGAGCGCGGCGCCGAGGCACTTCTGATCAACGCCTCGGGCTGCGGCGCGATGGTCAAGGAGTACGCGCACCTGCTGCGCGAAGATGCCGCCTACGCGCCGAAGGCGCGGCGTGTGGTTGCGGCCACGAAAGACCTCGCCGAGTGGTTGCCGGCGGAGCTGGCCGGCTCCGTCGACGCGCTTCGTGCACGGATCGTTGCGGATGCGCCAACGGATGCGGCAGGCGCGGCCACGAGCGCGCGCGCCGCCGGACGCATCGCGTTCCATCCGCCGTGCACGCTGCAGCACGGCCAGCGGGTGCGCGGCGAGGTCGAGCGCCTGCTCGACATGCTGGGCGTCGAGCGCCTGGCAGTGGCCGAGTCGCACCTGTGCTGCGGGTCGGCCGGCACGTATTCGGTGTTGCAGCCGGAGTTGTCGCTGCAGCTGCGCGAGCGCAAGCTCGGCCACCTGCAGGCTGGCAAGCCCGACCTGATCCTGTCGGCCAACATCGGCTGCCTGGCGCACCTGCAGGCCGGCACCGGGACCCCGGTGCGGCACTGGATCGAGTGGCTCGACGAGGTGCTGTCGAACCGCTGATGTGCGTCGGCCGGCCAGGCGGCCGACGGGGGCATCAGCGCGTCAGTTCGCGCCAGTACAGGCGTCGCGCGTTGGCGGCGAAGGGCGCCATCGGGTTGCCGAACACCGGATACTTGGCGTCCGACGTCGTGACGATCGTCACCGTCTTGCCGCTGGGGAGCTTGACGATGTTGATGCCGACGATCAGCGCGTTGCCGACATTGACGATCGTCGCCGGATCGGCAGGCCGGGTCCTGCCCGGCCACGGATCGAGGAAGTAGAGCCAGCTCGAGCCGCCGATGTTGCAGACGTTCGGATCGGGAATGTTGCTCGGCACGACCCACCAGCCCAACTGGAACTTCGGATCGACGTTGACGCGCTCGCCGTTCTTCGCGTCGAGATCCATGTACCAGCCGACCTTGTCGGGCGCCATCGCCGTGTAGGCGATCTGCCGGGAGCCGGCATCTCCGGAAAGATCCTGGACCACCACGTCGGTGCGGGCGCGGAAGTTGCCGTAGGGCGGTGACGTCAGGTCGTCCTTGATCGTGTAGATCGACATGAGATCGGTCGAACCGACGTCGCTCGTGCCGAGGTAGCGGCCCGCGCCGATCAGGATCAGGCGCTTCGGGCTGCCGCCGATCCTGACTTCGGCCAGTTCCGGCTTCGTCGTGATCGGCTGGGTCGGCGCCCCGCTGACCTTGCCAATGGTCGTGATCTTCGTGACCGTCCCGGCCACGATGTCGAAACGCCAGACGTTGCCGTCGAGGTCGCCACCGTAGACGTGCTGGGTCGAGTTGTCGAGCATGGTGTCGTCGACCCAGTTGCTGATCTTGGCGATGCCGCTCTTCGACGGGTCGGTCTGGGCGTTGTCGGTCACGATTTCGGCGAGTTTCGAGCCGTCGGAGGCCTTCAGCACGAACAGGCGCCCCTTGCCGTCGCCGGGCGAGACGTTGTTGTAGCCCGAGGCGACGATCACCACCCACTGGCCGTTGAGTTTGGTGATGACGGCGTTGCCGAAGCTGAAGCCCAGGTTGGCGTCGGTGAATTCCCACAGCAGTTGCGGACTTGCCGGGTTGGTGACGTCGAGCGCGTAATAGGCGCGGCCGCCCTTGCCGAGGCCGCCGACGAGGATGGTCTTCCACTGGTTGGCATTGCAGGACGCGGACAGGCAGACATCGCCGATCGTCAGCGGGCCATCGACGTGAAAACGGTGATTGGTGGCGTAGCTCTTGTCGGCGAGCTGGTAGAGCTGGGGAATGACTGCCGTCGGCACGAACGCCCAGAGCTCGTTGCCGGTGTCGCCATCGAACGCGTGCAGCATGCCGTCGTTGGCACCCGCGTAGACGACCGATTGCCGCGCCTTGTTGTTCTCGGCAAAAGCGGAATAGTTGTCGTCCGAATAGGTGAACGGCGGCTTGCGGGCATACACCGGCGCGGCATTGACGATGTCGCCGAGCGCGTGCTTGCGGTCGCGATAGAGCTTCCAGGCGTTGGCGCCTTCGTCCTCGTGCTGCCTCTGGCCACGGATGAAGCCGATGATCGACGCCTGCGTCGCCTGCGCCTGTTCACTGGCGGTCAGGGACGCATACTGGGACAGTTGACCGTTGGGGTTGGTCGGGCCGGGCTGGAAGTAGTT
Organism: Burkholderiaceae bacterium; assembly: GCA_021463505.1. GTDB lineage: Bacteria > Pseudomonadota > Gammaproteobacteria > Burkholderiales > Burkholderiaceae_E > Zeimonas. The sequence continues at coordinate 8,853 of JAJTYR010000002.1, forward strand.
GGCCGTGATCTGGGTTCCGAGATTGCCGACGGTGAACGCCTTCAGCGTTCCACCGCTGTTGAAGCGGATGTCGCGCGTGTCGCTCGCGGTCGACACCTTCGCGTCGACCTGCGCCTGGGCCGACCAGATCGGCGAGTCCGAGACGGTTCCGACCGCGAGATCGATCTCGCGGGCCGCGATCTCGCCGTCCCAGTCGACGGTGGTGTACATCGCCACGTAGGCGTAGTTGTCGCCGGCGACCGGCTCGAGGTTCGAGGTCGCCGCTGCGGCAGCGGAGGCGGTGCGCGCCGAGACACCCGACAAGGCCTTCTGGATGCCGCTGGCGAGCGACTCGGGTGACTTGGCGCTGAAGTACTTGCCGCGGCCGTTGACCGCGGCGTGCCAGAGGTCGTCGACGCGATGCAGATCCTCCTCGTCCATCGGGTCCGGCCAGATGCGGGTGCCCTGCCTGATCGCCTCGAAGTCCGCGCAGCCGCCCGAGTCGTAGTTCTCGCAGTACTTCAGCGACCCGTCGATCCCCAGACCCAGCGTGAAGGTCGTCATGTGCTGGTGCGTCGCCTTGTCGCTGCCGGCGCCGGGCACGTTGTTCTCGCAGACGTCGTAGGTCTTTCCGCCGACCGTCGTCCCGGTGCAATTGCCCAGACCCGGGGTGCGCAGGTCGTTCTGGTAGTAGTACATCGCCACGTCCGACAGTGAGCTCGAGGTGCCGCCCGTCGTGGTGGTGGTGCTCGAAAGCAGTGCCGGATCGCTCGGGTTCGGGTCCGGCAGCGCGGGCGCCGGATTCGTGCATGCCGTCTCGTTCGTCGCCGAGCCGTGATTGGTCCACGCTCCGTCCACCGGGCTGCCCGGGGGTTCGATCGGAGTCGTGACGGTCTTGCGCTGTTCCTGGCGCCGGATCCGCTTCTTGCCGCCCGAACAGTTGCTCAACGAATAGCTGTAGCGCCGGTACGTGTCGACCTGCTTGCTCGACGCACCGTCCCACATCGGACGCGCGGCCGAACCGTCCTGGTTGCCGATCGAACTCGATCCGTTGATCTGGTAGCCGGCATCGCCGTTCCAGAAGCCGTCGGTGGTCAGGATGGTGAAATTCTGCTGGCAGGAATACTGCACCGGATCGTCACCGAGCTTGCCCGCGTAGATGCGCCCGACCTTGGACAGCGCGGCTCGCAGGGGCGTGCCGCCGCTGGGGCTGGCGCCATAGAGCTTGTCGAAAATCTGCGTGCGCTGGGCGCAGCCCGGCGTCGCGGCGCAGAAGTCGTCGATTCGCTGGAACTCGCTGTTTCCCGAGCTGGTTCCTGTGTAGCTGTGGGTGGTGAAGCCGATGCGATAGTTCGCCGGCTCGGAGATGTTGACCAGCGAGCGGCCGACCGCCGTCTTCGCGGTCATCAGCCGGGTGCGATAGTAGCTGTACCAGTTGGCGAAGTTCTGCCGTGCCGCCGCTCCCTGGCCTTCGACCGTCACCTTGGCGAACTTGCCGGCGATGCTCCCGCTGCACTCCTTGTAGAAAGTGGTCGAGGTGTCGACGTCGCCATTGGCCTTGTAGCTGTAGGACATCGCCGGCTGCGTGCCCGAGTAGCTGTAATAGTAGGCTGCCTGCGAGGTGTCGTTGCCGCAGTCGGGCGACCAGCAGGTGCTGCTGTCGTAGGCCCTGAACGACGTCGACAGGTTGACCTTGCTCGAACCCGTGTCGAACCCGTCGTAGGGGGCCTTGTAGAAATCGACGTCCGGGTAGCTGGTGCCGTCGGCCTTCACGGGCGGCGCATAGCTCGCCGCCGGGTTGAAGTAGACCCCGTTGCACTGTGCGGACCTGTAGCCGTTCTTGTCGTGCAGGCCGTTGACGTGGTCGGGCAGGTGGGTCCAGCTCATGCTGCCCGAGTCGTCCAGGACGATCATCACGTTCGGCTTGACCTCGCCGCTCGTGCCCGAGGCCAGCGGCTTGTCGGCGAGGTCGACGTTGGCCGCCAGCGCCAGCGGCATCACCGCGAACCAGGCGGCGAGAATGCATAGCGATTTCCTGACCATGACCTGCTCCTGGATTCAGAATCCGACGATTGCCTGCACGATGCTTTCGGTGTTGCGCGGACCGACGATGCGGGTCGTGACGCGGTAGTACTGCTGGGTGGTGCCGCTCAGCGGCATCTGCCCGTACGAGGCGCCGCTCTTGGTGCTGGTGGAACCGACCGACGAGGACTGGTAGGCGGAGCAGAAGATGGCCGGATCGTTCGGCAGCCCTGCGTTGTCGCACATGCGGTTGATCACGTACGTCGCTGAATAGCCGTCGGGCAGCCGGTCGGCGGCCACGGCGGCTGCCACCATCCCGCAACCGGGCTGCGCATCGTCACCCGGCGCCCACACCACGTCGTCGTCGGGGTCGGCAGTCCGGGTGCCCAGCAGGTCGCAGGCCGCCCGCCAGGTGGCGAAATAGCCGGCGGGCGCAGCGTCGGCACCGAGGTCGCCGGAGTTCGTGGTCAGCCAGTCGATGGCAGCCTCGGTGCCCGCGTCGCCGGCCTGGGCTGCGGTCTGCTTGAAGGCGAGATTGCCGGTGATCATCAGGCCGGCATCGACCGAGCGCATCAGCGCGATGCCGGCCAGCGAGATCGCCACCAGCGCGATCAGCGCGATCAGCAGGACGACGCCGCGCTGGCGCCGCATCGGGAGAGCGGTCGCGGCGCGTTCCATCAGCTCCCCCAGATGACGTTGCGGATCGGCACGATGGTCGTGAAGATCTTGTACCGGTAATGGCGCTCGTCGGCGCTCAGCGCCCGGGTCGGCGGCGCATCGCCCGGGTCGCCCGCCTCCCAGAACGTCAGGTTCGCCGGGCTGACCAGCTCCTTTTCCATCTGCACGCTGCGCGCGACCACCGCGATGCGCACCGCACGGATCCGCGACACGTCGGCGGCCGCCGGATTGCTCCAGTTGCCGCAGATGGAACCGGCGGTCGCATTGCACCACTGGCTGACCTGCGTGCTGCCGGCTGCGGCGATGCCGTACTGGGCCTGCAGATCGACGATCTGGTCGACCAGCGGCGTGGCGTTCGCGCAGGTGTAGGGGGCTGCGGTGACCGTCGGATTGACTTCCGTCAGGCGGTCGCAGAGCACCTGATGGCGACCGTGAACGAAATTGCCCATGTTCACGACCAGGTCGCCGATTTCGTAGCTGGGCGCCACCGTGAAGACGCCATTCGGATTCGGCGGGTTGTAGGGGTGCTGCCCGGCGTTGTGCTGCAGGTTCCAGCCGTTGCCGGTCTGCTGGGCGTTCTGCGACATCTGCATCAGCGTGCAGACCTTGCTGCCGCCCTTGCCGGCGACCAGAAAGCGCTGGCTCTGGACGAGGCCGCCGGCGCTGTCCGCCGTGACGATGGCGGAGGCGTTCGGCATGTTCTTGACGATTGCCGTCGGAACGGCCCCGAAGTCGGCGTCCGAACGCAGGAACTCGATCGCATCCGGGCCGGCGCCACCATCGAGGATCACGACTGGTCGCAAGGTGCCGCCATCCGACACGGTCGTGCCGTTGTAATAGATGTTGATGCCCAGTGGACACAGCGAACCGTCGCCGCCGAACAGGCCATACCCGGCCTGCCGGATTTCGCGCTCGATCGAAAACAGGGCGACGGCGCCGTTCACCTGCGCATCGGCGCCGCCGCTGCTGGTGCGCTTCTGGCCTTCGAACACGGCCATCACCTGCTGGATGACGAGCACCGCGAGCGAGCCGATCACCAGGGCGACCATCAGTTCGACCAGGGTCACGCCCTGTTGCGCGCCGCGCTTCATACCGGCTCCGGCCTCAGTTGCCGACGTTGACCCAGGCTTCGGCGACGAACTGGTGCTCGGCATCGCCGGGCAGCTGCCAGCGGATCGTCACCGTTGCCCGATCGCCGTTGATCGCAACCGTGCGCTTGCCGTTCGGCAATTGCGCAACGTCGACATCGGCTTCGGCGTGGGCCGCCAGGTTGGCCGGATCGCCCCACAGCCGGCCGATCGCCTGGTTGGCCATGAAGCTCGCGTCCGCGCGGTATTTGGCGTCGCTGACGGTCCTCACCGAAACGGCCTGCATGGCCACCACCGCCAGGATGCCGATCGAGAAGATCAGCACGGCAACCAGGGCCTCGAGCAGGGTGGCGCCCTGCTGTTTGCGCGCGGAAGGGGTCATGGGCACGTCCTCACGTCGCTGCCCGTGACGTTCGGATCGCACATCACGATCTGTCCGCCCAGGCCGAGCTGAAGGCGCAGGTCACGGCTCCTGTTCGCCGGGAGCACGCTGGTCGGCAGGTCGAGATCGAGCCGGTCGATCGGGTTGCTGGCGTCGACGTTCGTGGTCCGGCGCCCCAGGCCGTCGAAAGTGACCCGGGTCGCGCCGTTCGGCGACACCGACACCGTCACGTCGGCAGTGCCTTCGCCCGCGGCCCGCTTCTGGATCTCCTCGCCCGACAGGGCGGTGCGCACGGTCCATCCGGTGGCCGGCACGGCGTCGAGGACGAATTCGACCGCGACGTTGCGCCGCACGGCTTCGGCCCGGGCCATCTGCAGGCCGGCGAGCATGCTCTCCGAGGCCGAGCGGATGCGGCTGTTGGCCAGCCACTCCGTTCCCATCGGCACCGCGAGTTGCAGCATGATGGCCATGACCGTCACCACGATCATCGCCTCGATGACCGAGACCCCGCGCTGTCGGTACGACCTCATCAGCACGCGTCCCCCTTGCGCGCGATCCAGCAGGTCGCGCCGTTGCCCCACGGCGTGCTCGAGGTGCGGCCGTTGTTCTGGTCGATCGTGTACGAGAAGCCGGCCATGCTGCCGGCACCGGTGGCCGTGATCGTGAAAGTGGTCGCCGTGGTGGCGCAGGCGAGGCCGAAGTGCTGGCCATTGCCCGGGCAGGCCGCCCCTTCGTAAGTGCGGTTGTCCTGGAACCACTGCTCCATCGCGATGCGGCCCTGGCCGAGCGCGGCGGTGGCCTCGGGGATGTTGCCGCGCCGCACGTAATCCTGATAGGCGGGCAGCGCCACTGCCGCCAGGATGGCGACGATGGCCACCGCGATCATGACTTCGATCAGCGTGAAACCGGCGACGGCTGCAGGGCGAACTCGCATGATGGCTTCCTCCCCGAAAAGCGGTGACCGGGGCCAGGCAAAGTGTAGGAAGGCGCCCGTGCGCGCATATGGGCGGCGCGACGGAAGGCGGCGGGCGGGCGACGAAAGACGCCGCCCGCAGGCAAACGTGAAAAAGGTCACGCCGGCGAGCCGACGGCATTCAGCCGGCGCGCCACTCCAGCAGCCGCCAGCGCACCCGATCCTCGTAGGCGATGACCGGGCGCCGCCCGCCGGGCCAGCGATACTCGCCGGTCCACTCGCGCTGCACCCAGCGGTTCACCTCGGGCGCGTACCAGATCGTGTCGAAGCGCTGCGGCCATTCGCGCCAGGTGTCCAGGTGGCGAAAATGGATGAGCCGCTCTACGCGCAGCGCGACAAACTCCCCGGCGGGCACCGCAACCCGCTCCCAGCCGGCCGCGCGCAGCCATTGTCGCCACGGCAGCCGGTCGCTCACCTGCGGCAGCCGGTACCAGCCTGCGTCGCTGCGCCCGGCACCCGCTTCGAGCCGCTCGGGCAGCAGCGGCATCGGCTGCTCGAAGATCTGCACCGCGTCGTAGGCGGGCTCGACGATCACGTCCCAGGGTCGCGCCCAGCGCTCCTCACCGGCCGCGGCGCCGCTCGCGTCGGTGAGCGCCACCACGATCGACGCGCCCTCGGGCGTGTCGCCGCTCGATCCGGACTGCGCCGGCGACCCGGCGCGCAGCACGTCGGCAACGAGCTCGCCGGTCTTCGTCCCCCGGTAGAGATCGATCGTTTCGTAGCGCCAGCGCTGGCCGACCCGCACCGTCGGGGCCGGGATCGGGCCGGGTGGTGGGGTGACGAACTGCGGCGTGGCGCAGCCGATGGGCAGCAGCCCGGCGGCGGCGATCAGCAGGCGCCGGCGATGCGGCGATGCAGGCGGGGTGCTCATGACGACGGGGTGACAGGCCTGGCGAGCGCGACGCCGGGACGACGCGATTACGGGATCGCGCGCCCGTCGTTCAGCCGCAGCCAGCCCTTGATCATCCGGTAGGCGAACCAGACCTGCGCGATCACGAAGAAGGGCACGAAACCGATGGTGAGCACGGTGGGTACCAGCAGCAGCACGAACCACAACGCAAACCACCAGAACGAGCGCGTCTGCCAGGCGAAGTGCGACTCGTAGACCGTGCCGCGCGCGTCCCCGCGCTTGATGTACGCGAGGATCAGGCCGACCACGAAGCCGATGATCGACACCAGTCCGAGCAGGTGCATCGCGTAGCCGAGCATCGCGTACTTGCGCAGCGATTCGTGGTCGGCGCTGCGGACCTCGATGACGTCGCCCATGTTCAGATCCCCGAAACGAAGGTGCGGATGCCCGAGGCAACGAACTGCACGCCGATGCACACCAGCAGGAAGCCCATCAGCCGGGTCATCACCTCGATGCCGTTGGGCCCCAGTCTATGGGAAATCCGCCGTGCGCTGCGCAGCACCAGCCAGGTGAGCAGACTGGTGCAGGCGATCGCGGCGACGGTGGCGACCCAGGCGACCAGGGTTTCGGCGAGCGGCGTGATCTCGCGAATCTCGGTGGAAATGCCGATGATCACCGCGATCGATCCCGGTCCGCTCAGGCCGGGCAGCGCCAGCGGGAAGAACGCGGTGTTGCGTGCCGCGCCGGTGTCGCCGGTGCCGCGCTCGTCGCGCCCGAACAGCATCCCGTGCCCGAGCAGCGCGACCACCAGCCCGCCGGCGATGCGCAGCGCCCCGTAGGAGATCCCGAAGACGTTCAGGATCAGGCCGCCGGCGAACAGACTCACCGTGAGGATCGCGAACACGTAGACGCTTGCGTCGCGGGCCAGTCGCCCGGCGCGGCCTTCGTCGGACTCCGCCGCCAGTGCGTTGAACAGCGGGATCGCCGACGGCGGATTGATGATCGTGACGAGGCTGAAGAACGAGCCCAGGAAGAAGCTCGCGAACAGCCCCGCCGCCGATCCGGTCATTCCCGGGGTCTCCCGGGTGGTCCTATTCGACCGCCTTCACCATCTCTTCGACGACCTTCTTGGCGTCGCCGAACACCATCATGGTGCGGTCCATGTAGAACAGCTCGTTGTCGAGTCCGGCGTAGCCCGAGGCCATCGAGCGCTTGTTCACGATCACCTGGCGCGCCTTGTAGGCTTCCAGGATCGGCATGCCGGCGATCGGCGACTTCGGGTCTTTCGCGGCCGGGTTGACCACGTCGTTGGCGCCCAGCACCAGCACCACGTCGGTGTCGCCGAACTCGGAGTTGATGTCGTCCATCTCGAACACCTGGTCGTAGGGCACCTCGGCCTCGGCGAGCAGCACGTTCATGTGGCCCGGCATGCGCCCGGCCACCGGGTGGATCGCGTATTTCACACTGACGCCGCGCTCGATCAGCTTGTCGGCGAGTTCCTTCAGCGGGTGCTGTGCGCGCGCCACCGCCAGGCCGTAGCCGGGAACGATGATCACGGTGTCGGCGTTGGTGAGCAGGAACGCCGCGTCGTCGGGCGAGCCCGACTTCACCGGCCGCTGTTCCTGCGCGCCGCCGGCCGCGGCCGCAGCGGTCTCGCCGCCGAAGCCGCCGAGGATCACGTTGAAGAACGACCGGTTCATCGCCTTGCACATGATGTAGGACAGGATCGCGCCGGAGGACCCGACCAGCGACCCGGCGATGATCAGCATGCTGTTGTTCAGCGAGAAGCCGATGCCGGCGGCCGCCCAGCCCGAGTAGCTGTTCAGCATCGACACCACCACCGGCATGTCGGCGCCGCCGATCGGGATGATGATCAGCACGCCGAGCACGAACGCGAGGATCGTCATCATCCAGAACGGCGTCCACTGCTGCGTGAGGAAGAACCACAGCCCGAAGCCGAGCATCGCGAGAGCGAGCACCAGGTTCAGCAGGTGCTGGCCCGCGAACACCACCGGCGCACCCTGGAACAGCCGGAACCTGTACTTGCCCGAGAGCTTGCCGAAGGCGATGACCGACCCCGAGAACGTGATCGCGCCGACGAACGTGCCGATGAACAGTTCGAGCCGGTTGCCCATCGGGATCGGCTGGCCGTGCTCGACGATGTTGAACGCCCAGGGCTCGGCCACCGCGGCGATCGCGATGAACACCGCCGCCAGGCCGATCATCGAGTGCATGAAGGCGACCAGCTCGGGCATTTTCGTCATCTCGACGCGCCGGGCCATGATCGCGCCGGCGGTGCCGCCCACGGCCACGCCCAGTGCGACCCAGCCCAGGCCGGGCGCGCCCGCGCTGCCGGTGAGCTTCAGGATCAGCGCGATCGTGGTGACGACCGCGATCGCCATGCCGACCATGCCGAAGGTGTTGCCGATCCGCGAGGTGGTCGGATGCGACAGGCCCTTGAGCGCCTGGATGAAGAAGACCGACGCGACCAGGTACAGCAGGACGACGACGTTCAGGCTCAGGCTCATTTGGCGTCTCCGCGCTCTTCCGTGGCGCCGCCGCTGCGGCCGCCCAGCTTCGAAAAATCGAGTTCACCCTTGATCCAGCCGCGGTGCCCGGCGAACTTCGCCGCCGGGAACACCGCCAGCGCGGCGAAGATCGCGACGATCAGCGTGCGGCCGATGCCCGGCTCGGCGAAGCGCTCGGCGACGATCGCGCCGACGCCGATCGCCGCGACCGTGAGAAGCAGCAGGACGATGAAGCCGTTGCGGCTCACGATCGCGCCTCCGCCTTCGCCTTCGGCTCCTTCTTCCTGAACATCCCGAGCATGCGGCGGGTGACCAGGAAGCCGCCGAACACGTTGACCGCCGCCAGTGCCACCGCGGCCACGCCCATGAACTTGCCCAGCGGCGTCTCGGTGAGCGCCGCCGCGAGCATCGCGCCGACGATCACGATCGCCGAGATCGCGTTGGTGACCGCCATCAGCGGCGTGTGCAGCGCCGGGGTGACGTTCCAGACCACGTGATAGCCGACGTAGATGGCCAGCACGAAGATGATCAGGTTGATGATGGTCGGTGAGATCGCTTCCATGTCGCTGCTCCGGCGCCGGGTTCGCCTGCTGATGGGTGAATATCGATGATGGGCCGCGCGCCGCGCTCAGGTGCGCAGCAGCTGGCCGTCACGGCACATCAGGCAGGCCTTGACGATGTCGTCTTCGAGGTCGATCGTGAGCGCGCCGTCCTTGCCGACGATCAGCTTCAGGAAGTCGAGCACGTTGCGCGCATAGAGCGCCGAGGCGTCGGCGCCCACCTTCGCCGGCAGGTTGGTCTCGCCGACCAGCGTCACGCCGTGCCTGACCACCGTCTTGCCGGCCTCCGAGAGTGGGCAGTTGCCGCCCTGCTCGACCGCGAGGTCGACGATCACCGAACCCGGCTTCATCGACTTCACCATCGCCTCGGTGACCAGCACCGGCGCACGTCGCCCGGGGATCAGTGCGGTGGTGATCACCACGTCGGCCTGGCGGATGCGCTCGGCGACCGCCGCCGCCTGGCGCTTCATCCAGCTCTCGGGCATCGGCCGCGCGTAGCCGCCCACGCCCTGCGCGATCTCGCGCTCCTCGTCGGTCTCGAACGGCACGTCGATGAACTTCGCGCCCAGCGACTCGATCTGCTCCTTCACGGCCGGGCGCACGTCGGAGGCTTCGATGACCGCGCCCAGCCGCTTGGCGGTGGCGATCGCCTGCAGGCCGGCCACGCCGGCCCCGAGGATGACGACGCGCGCCGCCTTGACCGTGCCGGCCGCGGTCATCAGCATCGGGAAGAAGCGCTGGTAGGCGTTGGCGGCCATCATCACCGCCTTGTAGCCGGCGATGTTGGCCTGCGAGGACAGCACGTCCATGCTCTGCGCGCGCGTCGTGCGCGGCGCCGCTTCGAGCGCGAACGCGGTGAGCCCGGCGTCGGCGAGGCGCTGCAGGCCCTCGCGGTCGAACGGGTCGAGCATGCCCACCAGCACCGCGCCGCGGTGCATCGCGCCGAGTTCGGTCGCCGACGGGGCGCGCACCTTCAGCACGGTGTCGGCGCCCAGCGCGTCGGCGCTGCTGCCGATCGACGCGCCGGCGGCCGTGTAGGCGTCGTCGGTCTGGCTGGCGGTCAGTCCGGCGCCCGTTTCGACGACGATCTGGTGCCCGGCCGTCGCGAGCTTCTTGACGGTCTCCGCCGTCGCGGCGACCCGGGTCTCGCCCGGACGGGTCTCCGCAGGTACGCCGATGCGCATTCGCCTGTCCTCGTGTCGGAAGGGGTCACGAAGGCGCGATTGTACCGACAGCGGAGAGCCGCCGACAGCGGCCGACGGCAGCCGGGCTATCATCGCGCAAGCCCCGAACACGCATGCCTGCCGGTCGATGAGCCCCTGGAAGCCCAATGCCACTGTCGCCGCGGTCGTCGAGCGCGACGGCCGCTTCCTGATGGTCGAGGAGGTGACACGCGACGGCGTGCGCATCAACCAGCCGGCCGGCCACCTCGAGCCGGGTGAATCGCTGCTGCAGGCGGTGGCCCGCGAGGCGCTCGAGGAGACCGCCTGGGAGGTCGAGCCACTGGCCGGCGTCGGCATCTACATGGCGCGCTACCGGCACGAGGCCAGCGACACCGACGTGACCTGGCTGCGCTTCGCCTTCGTCTGCCGTGCCCTGTCGCAGCAGACCGGACGTGCGCTCGACCGCGGCATTGTCCGTGCGCTCTGGCTGGACGCGGCGCAGCTGCGTGTCTGCCGCGACGTGCACCGCAGCCCGCTGGTCATGCAGACGATCGACGACTACCTGGCCGGCAAGCGCTTCGCACTCGACCTGATCCAGACCCACCCGAACTGTCTGTACCGCAATGAATGACGTCGCCGCGTCGTCCGCCGACCCGGTGGCCGCGACACTGGCGTGCGACGGTGCCGGCGAGCGCGTCGTCATCGGCATGTCCGGAGGCGTGGACTCGTCGGTCGCCGCCTGGCTGCTGGCGCAGCGCGGCTTCGAGGTCGTCGGCCTGTTCATGAAGAACTGGGAGGACGACGACGACGGCGAGTACTGCTCGTCGCGCCAGGATCTGATCGACGCGGCGAGTGCTGCCGACGTGATCGGCGTGGACTTCGAGGCGGTGAATTTCTCGGCCGAGTATCGGGACCGCGTGTTCGCCGAATTCCTGCGCGAGTACTCGGCCGGGCGCACGCCGAACCCGGACGTGCTGTGCAACGCCGAGATCAAGTTCAAGGCTTTCCTCGACCACGCGCTGGCACTCGGCGCGACGCGCATCGCCACCGGGCATTACGCGCGGCTGCGCCGCGCTGCCGGCGATGCGGGCGCAGGCTTCGAACTGCTGCGCGGCGTCGATCCCGACAAGGACCAGACCTACTTCCTGCACCGGCTGAACCAGGCACAACTGGCGCGCACGATCTTCCCGGTGGGGCACCTGCACAAGCGCGAAGTGCGCGAGATCGCGCGGCGCATCGGCCTGCCCAACGCCGCGAAGAAGGACTCCACCGGGATCTGCTTCATCGGCGAGCGGCCGTTCCGCGAATTCCTGAACCGTTACCTGCCGACGCAGCCCGGGCCGATCGAGACCGCCGACGGCGAACCGATCGGCGAGCACGTCGGGCTCGCTTTCTACACGCTCGGCCAGCGCAAGGGCATCGGCATCGGCGGCATGCGCGGCGGCAGCGGTGCGCCGTGGTTCGTCGCGCGCAAGGATCCCGCGCGCAACGCGCTCGTGGTGGTGCAGGGGCACGGCCATCCGTGGCTGCTGGCGCGCGGCCTCGTTGCCAGGCAGGCGCACTGGATCGCCGGACAGGTGCCGCGCGACGACGGGTCGCTGGGCGCGAAGACGCGCTATCGCCAGCGCGACGCGCGCTGCACGCTGCGGCCGACCGGCGAAGCGGCCTTCGAGCTCGATTTCGACGCGCCGCAATGGGCGGTGACGCCCGGCCAGAGCGCCGTGCTCTACCGCGGCGAGGTGTGCCTGGGCGGCGGCATCATCGAGGGCGCGTCGTGATCGCGAACGCCGGGCGGGCGCCGGGCAGCTTCGACTGGCTCGGGATCGCCGCGCCGGCCTCAGTGAGGCGCGCTGTCGGCGAAGCTCGGGCGCGCGAACAGCTTGTCGGCATGGCGGGCGAGGTTCGAGAACTGGGCACGCCATCCGAGTTGCGGGAAGCGGAACTCGACGTAGCCCAGTGCGCAACCCACCGTGATGTCGGCCAGCGAATACCTGCCGTCGGCGCACCACGGCTTGTCGCCCAGGCCCGTGGACATCGCCCGCAGCGCCGACTCGACCTTGTCCATCTGTCGCGCGATCCAGGTCGGGCTGCGCTGGGCGTCGGTGCGCTGCGTCTGCTCCATGCGTACCAGCACCGCGGCGTCGAGCAGGCCGTCGGCGAGTGCCTCCCAGGTTTTCACCTCGACCCGCGAGCGTCCGTTGGGCGGCACCAGCCGGTGCACCGGCGTGAGGCTGTCGAGGTATTCGACGATGACCCGCGAGTCGAACACCGCGCCGCCGTCATCCATGATCAGGCACGGCACCTTGCCGAGTGGATTGGAGCGGCTGATCGTCGAATCCGGCGAGAAGACGTCGTCCAGTTCGTACTGGTAGTCGATCTTCTTCTCGGCCATCACGATGCGCACCTTGCGCACGAAGGGGCTCGTGTTCGAACCGATCAGCTTCATTTCGCCCCGCCCGGTGGTTTCGATCCAGTATAGCAAAGGGCCCGGCGCGTTCCGCAGCGCCTGATGCTACGATGCGGCGCATGCCCGATGCGCCCCCTGTGCCGTTCGAACTGACCGCGTTGTCGCCGCTCGATGGCCGTTATGCCGGCCGGCTGGCATCGCTGCGCGCGCTGCTCTCGGAGGCCGGCTTCATGCACTACCGGGTGCAGGTCGAGGTCGCCTGGCTGGTGGCGCTGTCCGACGCAGGGTTGCCCGGGTTGCCGCGGTTTTCCGACGGCGCGCGCCAGCGGTTGCTCGCGCTGGCCGACGGTTTCGGCGTTGCGCAGGCCGCGCGCATCAAGGAGATCGAGCGCGTCACGAACCACGACGTGAAGGCGGTCGAGTATTTCCTGAAGGAATCGGTGGGCGACGTGCCCGAGCTGGTGCGCGCGAGCGAGTTCATCCACTTCGCCTGCACGTCCGAGGACATCAACAACACCTCGCACGCGCTGATGCTGCAGGCCGCGCGACGCGACGTGCTGCTGCCGGCCATCGGCGCGGTGATCGACACGCTGCGCGAGCTGGCGCATCGCCACGCCGACGTGCCGATGCTGTCGCGCACGCACGGCCAGCCGGCTTCGCCCACCACGCTCGGCAAGGAATTCGCCAACGTGGTCGCCCGGCTGCAGCGGGCGCGCGACCGCTTCGCCGCGGTCGAGCCGCTCGCGAAGATGAACGGCGCGGTCGGCAACTACAACGCGCACCTGTCGGCCTGTCCGGACCTCGACTGGGAGGCGTTCTCGCGCCGCGTGGTCGAGTCGCTGGGGCTGGTCTTCAATCCGTACACGATCCAGATCGAGCCGCACGACTGGATGGCCGAGCTGTTCGACGCGCTTGCGCGGCTGAACACGATCCTGCTCGACCTCGACCGCGACGTCTGGGGCTACATCTCGCTGGGCTACTTCCGCCAGAAACTGAAGGAAGGCGAGATCGGCTCCTCGACGATGCCGCACAAGGTCAACCCGATCGATTTCGAGAATTCCGAGGGCAACGCGGGCCTGGCCAACGCGCTGCTGCGTCACCTGTCCGAAAAGCTGCCGGTGTCGCGCTGGCAGCGCGACCTCACCGATTCCACCGTGCTGCGCAACGTCGGCGTGGTCTTCGGCCACTCGCTGCTCGCCTGGGACGCCTGCCTGCGCGGCCTGGGCAAGCTCGAACTGAACGCCGGGCGACTGGCCGCCGACCTCGACGCGAGCTGGGAAGTGCTGGCCGAGCCGATCCAGACCGTGATGCGCCGCTACGGCGTCGAAAACCCGTATGAACAGCTGAAGGCGCTCACCCGCGGCAAGGCGATCACGCCCGAAGCGCTGGCGGTGTTCGTCGAGCAGCTGCCGATTCCCGATGACGCGAAGGCGCGTCTGAAAGCGCTGACGCCGGCCACCTACACCGGCAAGGCGGCCGAGCTGGCGCGCCGGATATGAGCGGCGAACGGCGAGCCGGCGGCGCAGCGCGCATCGCGCCTGCACGGCGCCGTCGGTGGCAGATCTTCCTGTCCGGCCGGGTGCATCGGGCGCCGGCCAATCATGCGTGAGGAGTCCTGTCGATGATCGCAAGAACCGTAACCTGCCTGGGCGCCGCGGCGCTCGCTGCGGGGATGCTGCTGTCTGCGCCGGCGATGGCGCAGTTCGCCAAGCCCGAGGGCGCAATCAAGTATCGCCAGTCGGCGTTCGCCGTGATGGGCAACCACATGGGGCGGCTCGCGGCGATGGCCAAGGGCGATCGGCCGTTCGACGCGGCGGCGGCGCAGAACTCGGCGCGCATCATCGACACGATGGCCAAGCTGCCCTGGGAGGCGTTCGTGCCCGGTTCCGACCAGGGCAAGACCGACGCAGAGCCGGAGCTGTTCGACAACCTGGCCGACGTGCGCAGGCTCGCCGACCGGCTGAACGCAGAGACCGCGAAGCTGGTGCCTGCTGCAGGAAACCTCGACACGCTGCGCAATCAGGTCGACGCAACCGGAGCGGCCTGCAAGTCCTGTCACCAGAAGTATCGCAAGATGTAATGTCGGGGTCGGGTCAGGGCAGCTCGGGCTGCCCCTCGTCCTTCTTCTTCGTCGGCTTGACCAGGTCTTCGCGCCTGACGCCGAGCCACATGGCGATCGCCGCCGCGACGAACACCGACGAGTAGATGCCGAACAGGATGCCGATCGTGAGCGCGACCGCGAAGTAGTGCAGCGTCGGGCCGCCGAACAGCAGCATCGACAGCACCATGACCTGCGTGGAGCCGTGGGTGATGATCGTGCGCGAGATCGTGCTGGTGATCGCCTTGTCGATGATCTCGCGCGTATTCGCCTTGCGGATCTTGCGGAAGTACTCGCGGATACGGTCGAAGATGACTACCGACTCGTTGACCGAATAGCCGAGCACCGCCAGTACCGCGGCGAGCACCGACAGCGAGAACTCCCACTGGAACGCCGCGAAGAAGCCGAGGATGATCACCACGTCGTGCAGGTTGGCGATGATCGCGGCGACCGCGAACTTCCACTCGAAGCGGATCGCCAGGTAGACGATGATGCCGACGATGACGAACAGCAGCGCCATCGCCCCGTCGGTGAACAGCTCCTTGCCCACCTGCGGGCCGACGAACTCGACGCGGCGCAGCTGGGCGCTCGCGTCGGCGGCCTTCAGCGCCGCCATCACCTGCCCGCTCTGCGCCGACGAAGCCTGCCCGGCCGCTTCGCGGACCGGCAGCCGGATCATCACGTCGTGCGAGGTGCCGAAGTTCTGCACCTGCGCGTCGGCGTAGCCGAGCGCGCCGACGGCGGCGCGGATCTGCCCGAGGTTGGCGCTTTGCGCGTAGTTCACCTCGATCACCGTGCCGCCGGTGAACTCGATCGACAGGTGCAGCCCGCGCGTGGCGAGGAAGATCACCGCCAGCACGAAGGTGGTGACGGAGATCGCGTTCAGCACCAGCGCGTGGCGCATGAACGGGATGTCGCGGTGAATCCGGAAGAACTCCATGGTGGTTTGCCCGGTGCGCGCCCGTCAGGTCGCGGTGTCGGGCTTCCAGATCTGCCCGATCGAGATCTTCGCCAGCTTGCGCTGGCGGCCATACCAGAGGTTGACCAGTCCGCGCGAGAAGAACACCGCCGAGAACATCGACGTGAGCAGCCCCAGCACGTGCACGACCGCGAAGCCGCGCACCGGGCCCGAGCCGAACAGCAGCAGCGCAACGCCGGCGATCAGCGAGGTGACGTTGGAGTCGAGGATGGTGGCCCAGGCGTGCTGGTAGCCGCCGGCGATCGCCGCCTGCGGCGTGGCGCCGTTGCGCAGTTCTTCGCGCACGCGCTCGTTGATCAGCACGTTGGCGTCGATCGCCATGCCCAGCGTGAGCGCGATCGCGGCGATGCCGGGCAGCGTGAGCGTGGCCTGCAGCAGCGACAGCAGTGCGACGAGCAGCAGCAGGTTCACCGCCAGCGCGATCGACGAGATCACGCCGAACAGCATGTAGTACAGGCTCATGAAGGCCACCACCGTGAGGAAGCCCCACAGCGTGGAGTGGAAGCCCTTGGCGATGTTGTCGGCGCCCAGGCTCGGGCCGATGGTGCGCTCCTCGATGATCTCCATCGGCGCGGCCAGCGACCCGGCGCGCAGCAGCAGCGCGGTGTCGTTGGCCTCCTGCGTGGTCATGCGGCCCGAGATCTGCACCCGCCCGCCGCCGATCTCGGTGCGGATCACCGGCGCGGTGACTACTTCGCCCTTGCCGCGTTCGATCAGCAGGATGGCCATGCGCTTGCCGACATTCTCGCGCGTGACGTCGCGGAAGATGCGCGTGCCCTTGGCGTCGAGGTTCAGGTGCACCGCCGGCTCCTGCGTCTGCGAGTCGAAGCCGGCCTGCGCGTCGTTCAGGTTCTCGCCGGTGAGGATGACCTGCTTGCGCACCAGGATCGGCTGGCCGTCGCGTTCGGAGTAGCGCTCGCAGCCGAACGGCACCGTGCCGGCCGCCAGCGCGGCGAGCT
The DNA here is from genome assembly GCA_021463505.1 of Burkholderiaceae bacterium. Taxonomy (GTDB): domain Bacteria; phylum Pseudomonadota; class Gammaproteobacteria; order Burkholderiales; family Burkholderiaceae_E; genus Zeimonas. Next base: position 25,519 of record JAJTYR010000002.1, read on the forward strand.
CGTCGGGCGATTCGCAGACCAGCCGCACTTCGAGGGTGGCCGTGCGCCCGAGGATGTCCTTGGCCTTGGCGGTGTCCTGCACGCCGGGCAGTTGCACCACGACGCGGTCGAGCCCCTGCTGCTGGATCACCGGCTCGGCCACGCCGAGCTCGTTGATGCGGTTGCTCAGCGTGGTGATGTTCTGGCGCAGCGCGTTCTCCTGGATGCGCTGCGCGGCCTGCGGGCGGAAGGTGGCGACGAGCTTCGGGTCCGTGGCGTCGCCCGCGTCGGTCACCTCCAGGTCGGGGAATGCATCGGCGACGGCCGCGTGCGCCTTGTCGCGCGTGGCTGCGTCGCGAAAGCGCACCTCGACGGCGTCGCCGGCACGCGCGATGCCGGCGTGGCGCAGGTTGCGGTCGCGCATCAGCGTACGCAGGTCGCCGACCGTGCCGTCGATGCGCCTGGACAGCGCCTGCTTCATGTCGACCTGCAGCAGGAAGTGCACGCCGCCGCGCAGGTCCAGACCGAGGTACATCGGCAGCGCGTGCAGGCTCGTGAGCCAGTTCGGCGAGTTCGACAGCAGGTTCAGCGCGACGATCCACGAGGGGTCGGCCGGATCGGGGTTCAGCGTTCTGGCGAGCGCGTCTTTGGCGCGCAATTGCGTGTCGGTGTCCTGGAAGCGCGCCTTGACCGAGTTGCCGTCGAAGAACAGACCGGTGTTCTCGATGCCGGCGCCCTTCAGCACCGATTCGACGCGCCCGAGCATCGACGCCTCGACTTTCAGCGTCGCCTTGCCGCTGGAGACCTGGACCGCCGGAGCCTCGCCGAAGAAGTTGGGCAGCGTGTAGAGCAGGCCGAAGACCAGCGACAGCGCGATGATCGCGTATTTCCAGGCCGGGTAACGGTTCATTCGGCTGCCTGGCTGCAGGAGTCCGTGTCCGGGCGCTGCGCGCGAAGCGCGTTCGTGCTCAGATCGCCTTGATCGTGCCGTTGGGCAGCAGGGTCTGCATTGCGGCTTTCTGGAAGATCATCTCGATGGCCGCGTCGGCGCCCCTGGCTTCCGGCGTACGCGCCACTTCGAGCGTGACGTAGCTCTCGCCGACCTTCGTCACGCGGCCCACCAGTCCGCCGGAGGTGACCACCTCGTCGCCCTTCTTCAGCGCTTCGAGCATCGTCTTGTGCTCCTTGGCGCGTTTCATCTGCGGACGGATCATCAGGAAGTACAGCACGACGAACATCAGGATGATCGGCAGGAAGCCGATGATCTGCTGCTCGCTGGAACCGCCCGCGGCCTGTGCGTATGCGCTGGAAATGAACACGGAGGAGTCTCCCGTAAGCGACCGGGGATTATAGCAACCGTGCCCGGCCCGGGGCGCCGGCCGGCCGTTGCGCCCGCGCCGGGCGTTGCCCGCCAGGCGCGGGCGCCCTAGTCGATCCCGCGCGCGCGATCGGCGCCGAAGCGGCGCGCGAACGCGTCGAAGCCGCCTGCGGCGATCGCTTCGCGCATCTGGCGCATCAGTGACAGGTAGAAGTGCAGGTTGTGGATCGTGGCGAGCCGCGCGCCGAGGATCTCGTTGACCCGCTGAAGATGGTGCAGGTACGCGCGCGAGAAGTGGCGGCAGGCGTGGCAGCCGCAGCCCGGCTCGAGCGGGCGTTCGTCGTCGCGATGGCGGGCGTTGCGCAGCTTCAGGTCGCCGAAGCGGGTGAACAGCCAGCCGTTGCGGGCGTTGCGCGTCGGCAGCACGCAGTCGAACATGTCGATGCCGGCGGCCACGCCGGCCACCAGGTCTTCGGGTGTGCCCACCCCCATCAGATAGCGCGGCTTCGCCGCGGGCAGGCGCGGCGCGGTGTGGGCGAGCACGCGCATCATGTCTTCCTTCGGCTCGCCCACCGACAGGCCGCCGATCGCGTAGCCGTCGAAGCCGACCTCCGCGAGCCCGGCGAGCGACTCGTCGCGCAGCGCCTCGAACATGCCGCCCTGGACGATCCCGAACAGTGCGTTGGCGTTGCCGAGCCGGTCGAACGCGTCGCGCGAACGGCGCGCCCAGCGCAGGCTCAGCCGCATCGAGCGCGCCGCCTCGTCGATGCTCGTCGGCCGACCCGCGGTCTCCCAGGGCGTGCACTCGTCGAAGATCATCGCGATGTCGGCGTCGAGCGCGTGCTGGATCTGCATCGACACTTCGGGCGTGAGGAACAGCCGGTCACCGTCGATCGGCGACGCGAAGCGCACGCCTTCCTCGGAGATCGTGCGCAACCGGCCGAGGCTCCAGACCTGGAAACCGCCCGAGTCGGTGAGGATCGGGTGCGGCCAGCCGATGAAGCGGTGCAGCCCGCCGAACCTGCGCAGGATGTCGACCCCGGGGCGCAGCCACAGGTGAAAGGTGTTGCCGAGGATGACCTGCGCGCCGATCTCCCCGAGTTCGCGCGGCGACATCGCCTTGACCGCACCATAGGTGCCCACCGGCATGAACACGGGGGTTTCGATCGTGCCGTGCGACACGCGCAGGCGGCCGCGCCGCGCCTGGCCGTCGCGGGCCAGCAGTTCGAATTCGGGCATTGCGCGATTATCGCCTGCGTGCACGTTCGCCCGCTTGCGCCTCAGCGGCCGTCGCGCTCGAGCAGCGTCACGTCGCCGTAGCTGAAGAAGCGGTAGCGCATCGCGATCGCGTGCGCGTAGGCGCTGCGGATCCGTTCGACGCCGGCGAATGCCGACACCAGCATCAGCAGCGTCGACCGGGGCAGGTGGAAGTTGGTGATCAGCCGGTCGGCCACGCGAAAGCGATAGCCCGGCGTGATGAACAGCCGCGTTTCGCCGCTGCCGGGACGCACGCGTCCAGCCTCGTCGGCGGCGGATTCGAGCGTGCGCAGCGACGTGGTGCCGACTGCGACGACGCTGCGCCCGGCTGCGCGCGCTGCCGAGATCGCTGCCGCAGTCGCCTCGGGCACGCTGCAGCGCTCGGCATGCATGCGGTGCTGCGACAGGTCGTCGACCCGCACCGGCTGGAAGGTCCCGGCACCCACGTGCAGCGTCACGAACGCCAGCTCGACGCCGCGCTCGCGCAGCCTCGCCAGCAGCGGCTCGTCGAAGTGAAGACCGGCGGTGGGCGCCGCCACCGAGCCGGGCGCACGGGCGTAGACCGTCTGGTAACGGCGTTCGTCCTCGGCGCCGGGCGCGTGCGTGATGTACGGCGGCAGCGGTACCTCGCCGTCGCGATCGAGCACGGTCAGCACCGGATCGTCGAAGCGCAGCAGCCAGAATTCGCCGGTGCGCTCGATCACCGCTGCCGCGCTCGTAGCGAAGACGAGCCGGCCTCCGCGACGCGGCGGCTTGCTCGCGCGCAGCTGCACCAGCGCTTCGTGCTCGCCGCACACGCGCTCGACCAGCACCTCGACACGACCGCCGCTCGCCCTGGCGCCGCGCAGCCGCGCGCGCAGCACGCGGGTGTCGTTGAACACCAGCAGCGTGCCCGGCCCGAGCAGCGCCGGCAGCGCGTCGAAGCGCAGGTCGGCCAGCCCGTCGCGGCGCACGTGCAGCAGCCGCGATGCGCTGCGCGTTGCCCCGGGGTGCTGGGCAATCAGCCCGGGCGGGAGATCGAAGTCGAAGTCGGACAGCCGCATGGCGCGCGATTCCGGGACGGGAAAGTCGGGACAGGACAGGAAGAATTTGCAGGGATGCCCCGTCGTTGGCAAGCTGCGGGTGGGTCGGTGAAGGCCGGTCGCGGGATGCCTCTCGCTGGAGGCCGCCCGCAGTGGCCACGCAGGAGCTCGCCATGCTGCTCTCGATCAGGGGGATCGTCGATGCACTCGGGGCACGGTCCGACATCCCGTTCGGGGTTGCGCTTCCGGACGGCTCACGGCTGCGCAGCGGCGACGGCGAGCCGCGCTTTACGCTCGTCTTTCGCTCCGAGGCCGCGCTGCTGGGCGGACTGGCACGCGGCCACATCGGCCTGCTCGAAGCGTTCTTCGACGGCAGCATCGACGTGGAGGGCGACCTGCACGCGTTGTTCGCCGCCGGCCTGGCGAGCGACTTCGGACGGCAGGTGCGCGCCGCCGCGCGGGTCGAGAACGAGGTCCTCGAATGGCGCCGCTCGAATCGCAGTCCGGCGCAGGCCAAGGCCAACGCGCGCGCCCACTACGGGCTCGGCGAGGCGTTCTACCGGCTCTGGCTCGACGATCCGCTGAAGATGTACACCTGCGGCTACTGGCCCGAAGACACCTTCTCGCTCGAGCAGGCGCAGCGCAACAAGATCGACCACGTCTGCCGCAAGCTGCGACTCGCGCGCGGCGAGCGCTTCGTGGACATCGGCTGCGGCTTCGGCGGCTTCATGTTTCGCGCGTACGAGACCACCGGCGCGACCGGCGTCGGCGTGAATACCACCACCGAGCAGGTCGACTGGCTGCGCGACGAGATCGCGCGCCGCGGCCTGAAGGAGCAACTGGCGGTGCGCGAGGCCGATTTCCGCGAGGTCGATGCGCAGTACGACAAGGTGGTCTCGATCGGCGTGCTCGAGCATGCGGGCCGCGACCAGCTGGCGGAGGTGGTGTGCGCGCACGCCGCGTTCCTGAAGCCGGGTGGCCTCGGCATGCTGCATTTCATCGGTCACGTCGGCCGGTACGACACGGAGCTGTTCATCCGCAAGCACGTGTTCCCGGGCGGATGGATCCCGAGCCTGGCCGACGTGATCGTCGAGATGGAACGCAGCGGGCTCGAGGTGATCGACGTCGAGAACCTGCGCAGGCACTACGCGCTGACGCTCGACGTCTGGGCGCAACGCTTCGAGCGCAACTGGGAAGCGATCCGTGCGCTCGACCCGGCGCGCTTCGACGAGCGTTTCAGGCGCATCTGGCTCACCTACCTGATCGGTTGCGCGGAGATGTTCCGCTCTGCGACCGGCTACACGCACCTGTTCCAGATCGTCTTCGGCAAGGGCAACGTGACCCCGGCGAACTATCCGATGGGGCGCGGCTTCCTGTACGGGGGCTGACGTGCAGGTGCGGGCGGGCGACCCGATGGCCGCGCACGCGGCGCGGCGCGCGCGGCTGGTCGCCGCGCTGCGGTCGGCGGGCGACGCGCCGATCGGCCTTGCGCGCAGCACCTCGAACCTGTTTCGCGAGCGCGCCGGGCAGCCGAAGCACCGGATCGACCTGCGCGAGTTCCGTCGGGTGCTGGCCGTAGACACTGCCGCAGGCTGGGTCGACGTCGAGGGCTCCACCCGCTACGAGGACCTGGTCGCGGCTACGCTGCCGCATCGTGCGATGCCGGCAGTGGTGCCGCAACTGAAGACGATCACCGTCGGCGGCGCGGCAGCCGGCGTCGGCATCGAGGCGACGTCGTTCCGGCACGGGCTGGTTCACGACACGCTGCTCGAATACGACGTGCTGCTTCCCGACGGCCGCATCGTGACCTGCACGCCGGCCAACGAGCACCGCGACCTGTTCCTGGGCTTTCCGAACTCGTACGGCACGCTCGGCTACGCGATCCGGCTGCGCCAGCGCACGCTGCCCGTGCGAAGCGCGGTGCGCGTCGAGCACCGCCGGCATGGCGATCCGCGCGGTTTCTTCGACGATCTCGCACGACAGTGCGAGGGTACGGCCGATTTCGTCGACGGCGTGGTCTTCGGCGCGAACGACCTGGTGCTCAGCGTCGCGCGCTTCGTCGACGAAGCGCCCTGGCTCAGCGACTACACCTTCGAGCGGATCTACTATCGCTCGCTGCGCGAACGCGAGACCGACTACCTGAGCGCACACGACTACCTGTGGCGCTGGGACACCGACTGGTTCTGGTGCTCGAAGAACCTGTACGCGCAGAATCCGCTGGTGCGCCGGCTGCTCGGGCGCGAGCGACTGAACTCGCGCTTCTACACGCGCGTGATGCGCTGGAATGCGCGCCGGGGGCTGACGCGGCGGCTCGCACGGCTGCGTGGCCGCTTCACCGAGTCGGTGATCCAGGACGTGGACATCCCGCTGGCGCGGGCCGGCGAGTTCCTCGACTTCCTGTTGCGCGAGGTCGGCATCCTGCCGGTCTGGATCTGCCCGATCCGGCCCGCCGACGCGTCGATGCGCTTCACGCTCTATCCGCTCGAGCCTGGCGTACGCTACGTGAATTTCGGTTTCTGGGACGTGGTCGAGCGCCGCGCGCGGTACGAGCCCGGGCACTTCAACCGGCTGGTCGAGCGCGAAGTGATGCGGCTGGGCGGCATCAAGTCGCTGTACTCCGAGAGCTTCTTCACGCGCGACGAATTCGCGCGTGCGTACCGGATGGACGAATACGTCGCGCTGAAGGCCAGATACGATCCGGCCGGACGCGCGCTCGGGCTCTACGAGAAATGCGTGCTGCGCGGCTGAGCGCACCGCTCGTGTTCGCGCTGTCGGTCGCGGTTTTCGCAGCGCTTGCGCTCGACCTCGTGCTCGGCGGGCCGGTGTCGTCGTTCGACCGCGCCGCTTCGGAATGGCTGCGCGGATTCGCCGGGCCGGCGACGATGCGGACCATGACCCTGGTGTCGGCGCTGCATGCGCCGCGCCCGATCCTCGTCGCGACGCTTGTGCTGGCGGCGCTGCTGCTGATCTGGCGACGCGATCGGCGCGGCGCGGTGTTCGTGCTGCTGTCCGTGATCCCGGGCGCGATCCTGAACGCGCTGCTCAAGCGCGCGTTCGAGCGGCCGCGGCCGGACTTCGGCGGTCTCGGCCACACGGCCGGCGACTTCGCGTTTCCCAGCGGCCACGTCGCCAATTCGACGCTGTTCTACGGCAGTCTCGCGCTGCTGCTGCTCCGGCATCTCGATAGCCGCGCGGCGCGTCGCGGCGTCGTGGGCGCAGCGGTTGCACTGGTCGTGCTCGTCGGTGCCAGCCGCATCGTGCTCGGCGCGCATTATCCGGGCGACGTGATTGCCGCGATGGCCGAGGCGCTCGCGTGGCTCGCGCTGTGCGCGTGGGCGACGGGGATGGCGCGCCGGAGCCAGCCGGTTTGCCGACGCGCAGGCGATTACAGATAATGCTGGGCCTGCTTCCGGGGCTTCGCCCCGGAACACCCTGGCCGGAGTGGTGGAACTGGTAGACGCGCCGGACTCAAAATCCGGTGAGGGCAACCTCGTGCGGGTTCGATTCCCGCCTCCGGCACCAGCAAGCCGCCGCGACGCGCAGGCCGAGGGCCCGCGCGTCATGGCGTTGGGCGCGGTGTTCAGCCGCCCTGCTTGCCGGTCCTGGCGTGCTTCGTCTTGGTCGATTTCGTCTTCTTGTGGACCTGGGCCTTCTCCTGCCTGGCCTGGCGGGTTTGCTGCGCCGCGGGCGCCGCCGGCGTAGCCGCAGTCGCTGCGGTGGCCGGCGTGGCCGGTGCCGCCGGCGTGGCGGGAGTCGCCGGCGTGGCGGGAGTCGCCGGGGTGGCCGGCGTGGCGGGCGTTGCCTGTGCGAACGCGCCCGTCGAGAAGGCTGTCGCAACGAGGGCGGCTAGAAGCTTGTTCATCTGTTGTCCTTTCGACTTCGTGCATGAGTCGGTCGCTCACGCACCATGACGCGCAACCCGGAAAGGCGGTTGACGCCGGACTTCCGGGGCGCATGGCGCCGGCCGCTGGGATGGGCGGGGGCCGACTGCTAAGCTGTCCGGACGATGGGCGCCGTCAATCAACTTCTGCTCGCGGGTGCGCTGGTGATGTTCGCGGGCATCCTGCTGGGCGCGTTCTCGTCGCGGCTCGGTGTGCCGTTCCTGGTGGTCTTCCTGCTGGTCGGGATGCTGGCGGGCGAGGACGGCATCGGCGGCATCGACTTCGACGACCACCGCACGGCGTTTTTCGTCGGCAACCTGGCGCTGGCGATCATCCTGCTCGATGGCGGCTTGCGCACCAAGCTGGCCACCTTTCGAGTCGCACTGCGGCCCTCGCTGGTGCTGGCGTCGATCGGGGTGGTCGCGACCGCGGTGCCGGTTGGCCTGTTCACCGCCTGGGTGCTCGACATCGACTGGCGCACCGGGTTGCTGCTCGGCTCGATCGTCGGCTCGACCGACGCGGCGGCGGTGTTCGCGCTGCTGCGCGCCAGCGGCACGCGGCTGAACGAGCGGGTCGCCAATACGCTGGAGATCGAGTCCGGCGTGAACGATCCGACGGCGATCTTCCTCACCACGATGCTGATCCAGGCGCTGATGGCGCCGCAGGAACTGCACGGCCTCGGGCTGGTGCGCGAACTGGTGGTGCAGTTCGGCCTCGGCGCGCTGCTCGGCCTGCTGCTCGGCCGCGCGATGGCCTGGATCATGAAGCGCGCGCAGGTGGGCGAGGGGCTCGCGGCGTTGTTGCTGTGTTCGGGCGGGGTCGTATCGTTCGGCGCGGTCAACGCCGTCGGCGGCAGCGGCTTCGTTGCGGTCTACCTGGTCGGCCTCGTGGTCGGCAACCGCATGCGGCGTGCCGGGGAGAATCTGATGCGCGCGATGGACGGCATGGCCTGGCTCGCGCAGTCGAGCATGTTCCTGCTGCTCGGGTTGCTGGTCACGCCCGGAGAGATCCCGGGCGTGCTGTGGCCGGCGCTGCTGGTGTCGGCGTTCCTGATGATCGTGGCGCGGCCGTTCGCGGTGTGGCTGTGCCTGTTGCCGTTTCGCTTTGCGGCGCGCGAAGTCGGCTTCATGGGCTGGATGGGCCTGCGCGGCGCGGTGCCGATCGTGCTGGCGATGTTTCCGCTGCTCGCCGGCGTTCCCGGCGCGGAACTGCTGTTCAACGTGGCTTTCGTCGTCGTGCTCACCTCGCTGCTGCTGCAGGGCGCGTCGGTGCCGTACGCCGCGCGCCGCTTCGGCGTGGGGTTGCCGCCGCGCGACGAGCCGCGGGTGCGCTCGACGCTGTCCGACGACGAACTCGCGGTGCTCGAGTTCCCGATCGGCGAGCGCTCGCCACTGATGGGCATGGAGTTGCGCACGATGGCACTGCCCGAGGGCGCGAACGTGGTCGGCGTGCTGCGCGCCGGGCAGTTGCTGCCCGCGCCGCAGGCCGCCGCGCTCAGGCCGGCCGACGTGGTGATGCTGGTCGCACCCGATGCCGAGGTCGACCACCTGTCGGAATTGTTCTCGCGCGTGGACGTCGCCGCGCGGCGCAGGTACTACGGCGACTTCGTCCTGGAGGGCGACGCCTCGCTGGCCGATGTGTGCGCGGCCTACGGCTGCGAGCTGCCGCCGGAACTCGCCGGCCTCACGCTCGACGAGGCGATGCGCCGGCGTGCGCCGCGCGTCGTCGAAGGCGATGCGGTGGCCATTTCGCGTCTGCTGCTGATCGCACGCGAAATCGCCGCGGGCAAGGTGGTCAAGGTGGGCCTGAAGCTGGAGCGCACGCGAGGATGATCGTCGTGTGAACGCGCCGTAAGCTGGCTGCCGTGTGATCCGCCATCTGTCGGAGCCTCCCATGGACCTGAACGATTCGCCCGGGGAAATCGCCTTCCGCGACGCGGTGCGCGCGTGGCTCGCGGCGAACATTCCTGCCGACCTGCGCGACAAGGTGTTGAACTTCGGCGAGCTCTCGAAGGACGACCTGGTGCGCTGGCACCGGATCCTCGCGGACAAGGGCTGGGTCGCGCCGTCCTGGCCGACCGAGTGGGGCGGCACCGACTGGTCGCCGGTCGAGCGTTACATCTTCGAGGAGGAGTGCGCGTATGCCGGCGCGCCGCCGATCGTGCCGTTCGGCCCCACGATGTGCGCGTCGGTGCTGCTGCAGTTCGGCACCGAGGCGCAGAAACGGCGCTTTCTGCCGCGCATCTATCGCTGCGACGATTTCTGGTGCCAGGGTTATTCGGAGCCGGGCTCGGGTTCCGATCTCGCCTCGCTGAAGACGCGCGCCGAACGCCACGGCGAGCACTACGTCGTCAACGGCCAGAAGACCTGGACCACGCTCGGTCACTACGGCGACTGGATCTTCTGCCTGGTGCGCACCGACCGCTCGGCGAAGAAGCAGGACGGCATCAGCTTCCTGCTGATCGACATGAAGACGCCCGGCATCACGGTGCGTCCGCTGATCCTGCTCGACGAGGGGCACGAGGTCAACGAGGTGTTCTTCGAGGACGTCCGGGTGCCGGTGGAGAACCTGGTCCACGAGGAAGGCAAGGGCTGGACCGTGGCCAAGTACCTGCTCGGCCACGAGCGGCTGAACACCGGGCGCATCGGCGCGTCGAAACGCGAGATGGCCAGGCTCAAGGAGATGGCCGCGCGCACGACGAAGGACGGCCGTCCGCTGATCGACGACCCACGCTTTCGCGACAGGGTGTCGCGCGTCGAGATCGAGCTGATGGCGCTCGGCATCACCAACCTGCGCTTCGTCGACGAGATGCGGCGCACCGGGCGCATCGGCGCCGAGGTGTCGATGCTGAAGATCAAGGGCACCGAGATCCAGCAGGCCATCACCGAGCTGCTGATGCAGGTCGCAGGGCCGCTGGCGCAGCCGTTCAGGCCGATCGACCACGGCGGCTTCGACGCCTTCACCGCGTCGATCGCGCCGCGCTACTTCAACTTCCGCAAGACGTCGATCTACGCCGGCTCCAACGAGATCCAGCGCAACATCATCGCCAGGGCCGCCCTCGGCCTGTGACCCGGACGCGCAGACCATGGATTTCCAGTACACCGAAGAACAGCAACTGCTGGCCGACAGCGTCGCGCGGCTGGTCGGGAAGCGCTACGACTTCGAGTCGCGCCGGCGGATCGTCGCGTCGCCGGCCGGCCACAGCGCCGAAGTCTGGAACGAAATGGCGGCGCTCGGTCTGCTGTCGCTGCCGTTCGCAGAGCGCGACGGCGGTTTCGGCGGCGGCGCGGTCGACCTGATCGCCACGATGGAGGCGATCGGCGAAGGCCTGGTCGTCGAGCCGTTCCTGTCGACGCTCGCGCCGGCCGGGTGGCTCGTGGCCCGTTGCGGCGCCGGTGCGCAGCGCGCGGCGATCCTGCCGTCGGTGATCGACGGCACGATGAAGCTCGCCTTCGCGCACGGCGAGCGCGGATCGCGCTACACGCTGGCGCAGGTCGGGGCGCGTGCGACCCGGAGCGCCGACGGCTGGGTGCTCGCCGGCGAGAAGGCGGTCGTGCTGCACGCACCGATGGCCGACCGACTGGTGATTTCGGCGCGCAGCGCGGGCGGCGCGACCGACGCTGCGGGCATCAGCCTGTTCGTCGTCGACGCGCAGGCACCGGGCCTTGCGATGAAGCCCTGCCGCACGGTCGACGGCCTGCGCGCCGCGGACCTCGTGCTCGACGACGTGAAGCTGCCGGCCGACGCGCTGCTCGGCGAGGCTGGCGCCGCGTTGCCGGCGATCGACGAGGCGGTCGACTTCGCGACCGCGCTGCTGTGCGCCGAGGGTGTGGGCGCGATGCGTGACGCGAACCGGGCCACGCTCGAATACCTGAAGACGCGCAGGCAGTTCGGCGTGCCGATCGGCGCGTTCCAGGCGCTGCAGCACCGGATGGTCGACATGACGATCAGCGCCGAACAGGCGCGCTCGATCGCCTGGCTCGCCTGCGCGAAGGTCGACGCGGCGGCGCGCGGCGACATCGACACGAACGAGCGCCATCGCGTGGTCTCGGCCGCGAAAGTCAGGATCGCGGACGCCTGCCGTCACGTCGGCCAGGAAGCGATCCAGCTGCACGGCGGCATGGGGATGACCGACGAGATGAAGGTGTCGCACACCTTCAAGCGGCTGACGATGATCGCGCAGCAGTTCGGCGACGCCGATCACCACCTGGAGCGGTTCGCGGCGGCCGGCTGACGAGCTCCTACATCACCGGGGGTTTCGTCAGGGCGTTCGGCATCATTGCGCTGTCGGGGACCGGGGCGCGATCGGGGGCGGCGGCGGCAACCGGCGCTGCCTGCGCGGGCGCTGGATCGGGCAACAGCCGCGCCGCCGGCAGGCACAGCGTGAAGGTGCTGCCCTGGCCGATCGTGCTTGCGAACTCCAGCCGCCCCTGGTGCCGGTGCATGATCCGTTTGACGATCGCCAGACCCAGCCCGGTGCCGCCGGTGGCGCGCGAGCGGCCGCGATCGACGCGGTAGAAGCGTTCGGCGAGTCGTGGGACGTGCTCGGCCGCAATGCCGATGCCGGTGTCGCGCACCGACAGCCGGCCCTCGTTGTCCTGCACCCGCCAGGCGATCGAGATGCGTCCGCCCTCGGGGGTGTAGCGGATGGCGTTCGTGAGCAGGTTGCGCACCGCGCTCTCGAGTTCTCCGGGGGCGGCCAGCACGCGGCGCGGGCCGTCGGAGTCGAGGTCGATGCGGTGGCGTTCGCGCGACAGCGTGCGCGCTTCGTCGAGCAGCGCTCCGAGCAGCCGCTGCAGGTCGAGCGGCGCTTCGACGAGTGCGTTGGCGCCGCTTTCGAGCGCAGTGAGCATCAGCAGGTCGTCGACCAGGCGCTGCATGGTCTGGCTCTGCTTCAGGATCGAGCCGAGGTGCTCGCGGCGTGCCGTCTCGTCGAGCCCGAGCGTGAGCAGCGTTTCGGCCAGGCCCGCGATGACGGTGACCGGCGTGCAGATCTCGCGCGAGGCGTTGGCCACGAAGTCGCTGCGCATCGCGTCGAGCCTGGCCTGGTCGGTGACGTCGTGGGTGATCAGCAGCTTCTGCTCACCCCGGGAGCGGTGCAGCCGCAGTTCGTGGATGCGCCCGGGCCGGTTCGGCAGTTCGATCCGCAGCGTGCTGTCGGGCTCGTTCGCCAGCAGGAAGTGGGCGAGTTCGGGCTGGCGAATGAAGTGGTGGATCGGGCGCCGGGTGCCGAAAATACCGTGAAGATGCTCGGCGGCGTCGTTGGCCCACAGCACGTGGTCGTAGCGGTCGAGTACGACCAGTCCGTCGGGCAGCCGGTCGACGGCCGCGTGGATCCGCTCGAGCTCCGAGCCGAGTTCGTTGCGGGCATCGGTTTCCTGCCGCACGAAACGCGCCAGACGCGCGATGATCGGTCGCCAGGGTCCGATGCCGGCCGGCAGCGCGCGGTTGCGCGGCAGCGACGACCAGTGGTGCAGTCGCGCCATGTACAGCGTCTGCACCAGCGCGAAGGCGACGAACGCGACGCCGAACCACCAGGCGGCGGCATCGCCGGAGACGTAGAAGTCGAGCAGCAGGCCGATCGCGATGGCCAGCACGATGGCTGCGAGGCTGCGCAGGAACGGGCTCAACTGAACGGGCTCGGGGAGATTGCCGGATCTCAGCGGGGCAGGAAGCGGTATCCCGCTTCGCGTACGGTTTCGATCAGCCGGTCGGGGCCGCCCGGGAACAGCGCCAGACACCGGCGGAGAAGGCGGGCGTCGACCGTGCGTTCCCGAATATACACGCGATCGCCCCGGGCGTTGCCGGACAGCCGCGTGCCGACCGCAGCCGCGTGCTGCCCTTGCGCACCGCGTCCGCCCAGCGGTTCGCGTGGCGGGCGGTCTGCTGGCAGGGGCGCCTACGGGCGCCAGCGATAGCGCCGCTGCGGGGTCGACCCGGAACCGGAACAGCCCAGCGCCAGCGTCCAGCGGGCCGGAATGATCGGCAGCGCGTCGGCGAACGTCTCGGGTCGGGGGCCGACGCTGCTGCGCGCACCGCGCAGCAGCGTCGCATGCAGGTGCAGCGGGCGCTCGTCGAAAGCGATGCCCGCCGCGCGCAGGCGTTGTTGCAGCTGCCCCGCGAGCGCGGCCGGCCACGGGGGTGCGTTGCCGTCGGGCGCGCCCTGCGGATGGGCCGGCCCGGCCCAGTACAGCCCGCGCCCGAAGCGGCCGAGCCGGGTCAGCGCCAATGCGGGCCAGGTCGAGGCGAGGCCGGCGAGCGCGCCGGCCAGCACTGCCTCGTCGGCGACCAGGCGTTCGCCGACGAAGACCAGCGTGAGGTGGATGTCGTCGGCCGCCAGCGGCCGGCCTCCCAGGCTGGCGGCCAGCCGCGTGGCGAGCGCGCCCAGCCGCAGCGCTGCATCGGGGTCGGGGCGCAGCGCGTAGAACCAGCGCGCCTGCGCTGGCGCGGGCCTGCGCACGCGATCAGGCGGGCGGGGTGCGACCGTAGACGTCCTCGAATCGCACGATGTCGTCTTCGCCGAGATAATCGCCGCACTGCACCTCGATCATCACCAGCTCGACGACACCGGGGTTCTCGAGCCGGTGCTGCGCGCCGATCGGGATGTAGGTGGATTCGTTGGCGGCGACCAGGAACGAGCGTTCGCCGCAGCAGACTTTCGCGGTGCCCGAGACGACGATCCAGTGCTCGCTGCGATGGTGGTGCATCTGCAGCGACAGCGCCTGCCGCGGCTTGACCTCGATGCGCTTGATCTTGAAGCGCGGGCCTTCCTGCAGCACGGTGTAGGTGCCCCAGGGGCGGGCCACGGTGCGGTGCAGCCGCGCCGCCTCGTGCCCCTTCGACTTCAGTCGCCCGACGATCTCCTTCACCTGCTGGCTCGCGTCCTTGCTGGCGACGAGCAGCGCGTCGGGCGTGTCGACGACCAGCAGGTTCTCGACGCCCACCGCTGCGATCAGCCGGCCTTCGCTCTGGATGTGCGTGTTCTTCGCGTCCACGAGCATCGTCTCGCCCAGCGTGGTGTTGCCGTCGGCGTCGGGTTCGAGCTGCTCGGAGACCGCCTTCCAGGAACCGATGTCGCTCCACGCGAAGCGCGACGGCAGCACGACCACGTCAGCGGCCTTCTCCATCACGGCGTAGTCGATCGAGATGCTCGGGCAGGCGGCGAACGCCTCGGCAGCGATCGGCAGCTTCTGTCCGGTGGCGGCATCGCGGCTCGCTTCCCAGGCGGCGCGCGCGCCGGCGAGCACCTCGGGCGCATGGGTCTGCAGCGCGTCGAGGATCGTCCTCGCGGCGAAACAGAACATGCCGCTGTTCCAGACGAAGTTGCCGGCAGCGAGGAACCGCGCCGCCTGTGCGGCGTCGGGCTTCTCGACGAAACGGTGCACCCTCAGCGCTGCGCCGGCGTGCGCCGCGCCGGTCTCGATGTAGCCGAAGCCGCTCTCCGGCGCGGTGGGGTGGATGCCGAACAGCACGATCGCGCCGTCTGCGGCGAGCTCGGCCGCCTGGCGGGCGCCGGCCTGGAACGCGGCTTCGTCGGGAATCAGATGGTCGGCCGGCAGCACCAGCAGCGTGGCCGCAGTATCGATCGACTGCGCCCACAGCGCCGCCATGGCGACGGCCGGAGCGGTGTTGCGCCCGGAGGGTTCGAGCAGTTGCACGATGCGGTGGCCCGCGGCGGCCGGCAGCGTGTCGATCTCCTCGCGCGTGGGGAAGAAATACTCGGCGTTGGTGACGATCGCGGCGAGGTGTCCGTCGGCCAGTGGCAGTGCGCGCCTGAGCGTGCGCTGCAACAGGCTGAACTCGCCGCCCAGCTTCATGAACGGCTTCGGACAGGCCTCGCGCGACACCGGCCACAGCCGTGTGCCGGCGCCCCCGGAGAGAATGACGGGTATCAGCATGGTCGACGTGTTGGCCGCAACGAGAAGAATTGTACGGCTGGCGATGCGCCGGCATGCGAAACTTCGGTCACCCGCGCCGTGGCGCGAAAACTCGATCGGTGGAATCTTGGGCGACGCAGGGCGGCAGGTACTGGTGACCGGAGGGGCGGGCTACATCGGTTCGCATACCGTGCTCGAATTGCTGCAGGCGGGCTGGCACGTGACGGTGCTCGACAACCTGTGCAACGCCAGCGCCGAGTCGCTGCAGCGCGTGGCGCGCCTCACCGGCCGCGAGGCGCCGCTGGTGCGTGCCGACATCCGCGACGCCGGAGCGCTCGCGGCGCTGCTGGGCTCGCGGCACTTCGACGCGGTGATCCACTTCGCGGGCCTGAAGGCGGTCGGCGAGTCGGTGGCGCGGCCGCTCGACTACTACGACAACAACGTCTGCGGCACGGCGACGCTGCTGCGCGCGATGACCGTCGCCGGTCTGCGCCGCATCGTCTTCAGCTCGTCGGCAACCGTCTACGGCGACCCCGAGCGGGTGCCGATCGCCGAGGACGCGCGCACCGGGCCGACCAACCCGTACGGCCGCACGAAGCTGATGATCGAGACGATGCTCGGCGACCTCGCGCTCGCCGACCGCGCCTGGTCGATCGGCGTGCTGCGCTACTTCAATCCGGTGGGCGCGCACGAAAGCGGACTGATCGGCGAAGATCCGCGTGGCGTGCCCAACAACCTGATGCCGTTCGTGAGCCAGGTGGCGGTGGGGCGCCTGCCGCAACTGTCGGTGTTCGGCGGCGACTGGCCGACACCCGACGGCACCGGCGTGCGCGACTACATCCACGTCGTGGATCTGGCGCGCGGCCACCTCGCTGCGCTCGAGCGTCTGGTTGCGCACCCGGGTGCGTTCACCGTGAACCTGGGCACCGGTACCGGCTATTCGGTGCTCGCGCTGGTGCGCGCCTTCGAGCAGGCGAGCGGCCGAAAGGTGCCTTACCGCATCGTCGACCGGCGTCCCGGCGACATCGCCGCGTGCTACGCCGACCCGTCGGCGGCCACCTCACTGCTCGGCTGGCGTGCCGCACTCGGCATCGAGCGCATGTGCGCCGACGCCTGGCGCTGGCAACAGGCCAATCCGCAGGGATACGGCGACGCGTAGTGCGTCAGAATTCGAGATTGTCGATCAGGCGTGTCGTGCCGAGTCGCGCGGCGCCCAGCGCCACCAGCGTGCCCGGGTTCGCGAGATCGGCGGCCCGCGGCGGCGCGAGATCGATGCGCCGTCGCACCTCCAGGTAGTCGGGCTTCCAGCCGCGCGCCCGAAGGGTGGCCATCGCTTCGTGCTGCGCATCGGCCAGTGCCGGCGGCGAGCCGTCGCCGGCGGCGTGTTGCGCCAGCGCCTGCAGCGCGCGCGCCAGCGCCGGCGCCTCGGCGCGTTCGCCCGGATCGAGGTAGCCGTTGCGTGACGACATCGCCAGTCCGTCGGCTTCGCGCATGGTCTCGCCGGGCACGATCGAGATCGGCAGGTTGAACTGCTCGACCATCCGGCGCACCACCATCAGTTGCTGGTAGTCCTTCTTGCCGAAGACGGCCACCGCCGGCTGTACGCAGCCGAACAGCTTGAGCACCACGGTGGCCACACCCTCGAAGAAGCCGGGGCGGAACTCGCCTTCGAGGATGTCGCCCAGCCCGTGGGGGGTGCGGACGCGAAACGTCTGCTCGACCGGATACAGCTCGCGCTCGTCGGGCGCGAACAGCAGATCGCAGCCGACCGTGCGCAGCTTCTCGCAGTCGACCTCGAAGGTGCGCGGATAGCTGGCAAAGTCCTCGTGCGGCGCGAACTGCAGCCGGTTGACGAAAATGCTCGCCACCAGGGGCTGGCCGGCGGCCTTGCCCCGTCGCATCAGCGACAGGTGGCCTTCGTGCAGGTTGCCCATCGTCGGAACGAAGGCGGCGTCGTGTCGCGCGCCCAGGGCGGCGCGCAGTTCGCGGGTGGTGCGCACGATCTGCATGGCCGTTCACTCTCCCCGATTGAAGAAGCTGCGCCGGCCGCGCATCTCGCCGAGCTGGCGCACCAGGGT
This sequence comes from Burkholderiaceae bacterium, assembly GCA_021463505.1. Classification (GTDB taxonomy): domain Bacteria; phylum Pseudomonadota; class Gammaproteobacteria; order Burkholderiales; family Burkholderiaceae_E; genus Zeimonas. The sequence goes on from JAJTYR010000002.1 coordinate 42,931, forward strand.
GGCGAAGTCGTCTTCACGCTCGATCGGGTTCAGGTGTTCGGTGTTCACGATCAGCAGCGGTGCGGCATCGAAGTGGTGAAAGTGGCGACTGTACGCGTCGGCGAGCGCGCGCATGTAGGCATCGGAGATGCCCGCTTCCATCGGCAGGCCGCGCTCGAGCACGCGTCTGACCAGCGTGTCGGGCTGCGCCTGCAGGTAGATCACGAGGTCGGGCGTCGGCGCCTGCGGGCGCAGGCTGTCGAAAATCTGCTGGTACAGCCTGAGTTCGTCGTCGTCCAGCGTCAGCCGCGCGAACAGCGGATCCTTGTCGAGCAGGAAGTCGCCGACCAGCGTCTGCGAGAACAGGTCGTGCTGGGCCAGATCACGCAGCTGGTTGACGCGCTGGAACAGGAAGAACAGCTGCGTGGGCAGCGCAAAACGGCGGCTGTCGCGGTAGAAGCGCTCGAGGAACGGGTTGCCCGATGGGTCTTCGAGCACCGGCTGCGCGCCGAAGCGCTCGGCGAGCTTGCGCGCGAGCGATGTCTTGCCGGCGCCGATCGGGCCTTCGACCACGATGTGCCGGTATTTCCCGAACGGAGAGTGCGTGGAATGCGCGGACGTCATGAGCGGAAAATGAAGTCGACGGCGCCGGGCATGCACAGCGCGGCCCACAGGTAATCGAGCTTCACGGGCTGGTTCATGCAGAACACCGCGAACGGCACGAACACCGCCAGCGTGACCACCTCCTGCACGATCTTCAGCTGCGGCAGCGTGAAGTGGCCGTAGCCGATCCGGTTGGCCGGCAGCTGCAGCAGGTACTCGAACAGGGCGACGCCCCGGCTCGCGAGCGCCGCGAACCACCACGGCCGCGTGGCGAGGTCCTTCAGGTGCGCATACCAGGCGATCGTCATGAAAACGCTGGAGGCGACGAGCAGCCCGACCGTCTGCAGCGGAATCGGCAGGTTCATCGTGGGGCGGCGGCCGGCCTGCGCCGGGGCATGGCGCCGATTCGCTCGATGCGCTGGCCGGCGCAGGCGGCGAGCAGGTCGGCGACGCGGCCGTGGCCGGGCACGTCGAGCTGCGCGTCGAGTTCGGCCAGCGGGGCGAGCACGAACGCGCGCCGGTGCATGCGCGGATGCGGCAGCACGAGCGACGGCGAATCGACAAGCAGCGGCCCGGCGGCGTCGCTGGCGAGAAGCAGGTCAAGGTCGAGCGCGCGCGGCGCGTTGCGGTACGGACGCTGGCGGCCTTCGCTGGCCTCGATCGCCAGCAGCTGCGCGAGCAGCCCGGGGGGTGGCAGCGCGGTCTCGATCTCGGCGACCGCGTTGACGAAGTCGGGGCCCTGCGCATCGAGCGGCGCGCTGCGGTACAGCGACGAGACGCGCGCGACCTGCGTCGCAGGCAGCGTGTCGATCGCGTCGAGCGCCTGCGCGAATGTGCCGGCGGCGTCGCCGAGGTTCGCGCCGAGGCCGATCCAGGCGCGCATCGCGGCCATCACGCCGCAGCCTTCGGTCCGGATGGCGGCGGTGTTGCCGCAGTCGCGCTGCGATCGGCGTTGCCGGCAGGCGCCGGGCCCGGCGTCGGGCAAGCCGGCGCGGACGCAGGTGCGGAGGCCGGTTCGGAGGTGAATGGGGGGGGCCGTGCCGCGTCAACGCCCTCGGTAGGCGCGGCAGCCCCGGCAGCTCCTGTGTCTTCGCGTGCGGCGCCGGGTCGGCTGCCGCTGCGGCGGCGGCGCTTCTTCGTGGCGCCGCTCGCAGCCCTGGGCAGGCGCGCCTGCATCGCCTCGCGTGCGTCGGCGTCGGCCTCGGAAAACGCGCGCCACCAGTCGGCCAGTTCGGCCGGCGCCTCGCCCGACTGGCAGCGCAACCGAAGGAAGTCCCAGGCGGCGCGAAAGCGCGGGTGCGTGACCAGCGTGTGCGGCGAGCGGCCGACGCGGCGCTCGAAGCGCGCCTGCGTCATCCAGATCTCGCGCATGTCGGCGATGAAACGGCGCTGGATCGCGATGCGCTCGGCCTGCTCGTCGAGTACCGAATCGATCGCCGCGCCGAGCGCGGGAATCGAATGCTCGCCGCGCGCGACACCGGCCTGCCAGCGCACGCGCACCGGCTGCCAGAGCAGCGCCGCGAACAGGAATCCGGGCGAGGTGGTCTTGCCGGCGCGCACCCGCGCGTCGGTGGCGTCGAGCGCCGCGGTGACGAAGCGCTCGTCGTCGGGCTGCCCGAGGATCAGGTCGAGCATCGGCAGCAGACCCTGGTGCAGGCCTTCGCGGCGCAGTTCCTGCAGGCAGGCCATCGCATGGCCCGACAGCAGCAGCTTGAGCATCTCGTCGAACAGCCGCGCCGCGGGCACGTTGTGGACGAGGCCCGCCAGTTCGCGGATCGGCTTGCGGGTCTTCGGTTCGATCCTGAAGCCCAGCTTGCCCGTGAAACGCGCCACGCGCAGCATGCGCACCGGGTCTTCGCGAAAGCGCGCCGTCGGGTCGCCGATCATGCGCAGCGTCCTGCGTTCGAGGTCGCGCACGCCGTTGTGGTAGTCGAGGATCGTGTCGGCCACCGGATCGTAATAGAGCGCGTTGATCGTGAAGTCGCGCCGCGCCGCGTCCTCGGCCTGCGTGCCCCAGACGTTGTCGCGCAGCACGCGGCCGTGCTCGTCGGTTTCGGCCTCGTCCTGGATCGCGCGGAAGGTGGAGACCTCGATGGTCTCGCGGCCGAACATCACGTGCACGATCTGGAAGCGCCGCCCGATGATGCGCGAGCGCCGGAACAGGCCGCGTACCTGGTCGGGCGTGGCGTCGGTGGCCACGTCGAAGTCTTTCGGCTTCAGGCCAAGCATCAGGTCGCGCACGCCGCCGCCGACGACCCAGGCCTTGAAGCCGGCCTGCTGCAGCGTGCGGCAGGTGCGCATCGCCGCGTCGGAGACGTCCTCGATGCGCACGCCGTGCGCGGCGCCCGGATACGATTTCGGCCGGCCGCGCACGGCGCCACGCGGCGTCTTGCGGTTCAGGATGCGGTCGATCAGCTTCCTGATCATTCGAACAGCCTGATGACGGGCCAGCCGCGCTCGCCGGCGAGGGTGGCCAGCTTCGGGTCGGGGTTGGTGGCGACCGGGTCGGTGACCCGTTCGAGCAGCGGAATGTCGTTCACCGAGTCGCTGTAGAACCAGGACCGCGCGAATCCGCTCCATTCGCGGCCGATCGAGGCGAGCCACTCGTCGGTGCGCCGCACCTTGCCCTCGCGAAACGACGGCGTGCCGCGCGGCCGGCCGGTGTAGCCGCTGGCATCCTCCTCGACGCCGGTGGCGACGAGGTGCTCGATGCCGAAGACGCGCGCGATCGGTGCGGTGACGAATTCGTTGGTCGCGGTGACGATCGCACACAGATCGCCGCGCCTGCGGTGACCGTCGACCAGCGCGCGCGCCTGCGGACGGATCGCCGGGGCGATCACCTCGTCCATGAACTGGTGGTGCCAGGCGTCGAGCTGGTTGCGCGGGTGCGCGGCCAGCGGTGCGAGCTGAAAGGCGAGGAATTCGTGGATGTCGAGCGTGCCGCCATGATACTGGTCGAAGAACAGGTCGTTGCGCCGCGCGTATTCGTCGCCGTCGACGACGCCGAGCCGGATCAGGAAGCGGGCCCACTCGTAGTCGCTGTCGATCGGCAGCAGCGTGTGATCGAGGTCGAACAGCGCCAGCGTGGCGGCCGGCGCGTGCGCCGGCGGGGAACTCGTGGATGCGCGCGAGTGCATGGTGTCAGCCCGATTTTATCAGCGCGCCGGCCGCTTCCAGCTCGCGCAGCAGCGGCAGCGTGATCGCGCGCCTGCGCTCGAAGGCGTGGCGGTCGAGCGCGTCGAACAGCCGCAGCAGCGCGCGGATGTCGCGCGAGGTGTGTGTGATCAGCCAGGGCACGACATCGGGGGACATCGCCACCCCGCGACCGGCGGCGACGCGCTCGAGCACCGCGGCCTTCTCGTCGTCGCTGAGCAGTTGCAGCCGGTAGACGAGCCCGGCGCCGAGCCGCGTGCGCAGGTCATCGCGCAGTGCCAGCGCGAGCGGCGGCTGGGCGCCCGCCGCGACCACCGTCGTCGCGCCGCGGGCACGCGCATGGTTGATCAGCTGGAAGGCGCGCCGCTGGCGCGCCTCGTCGAGGCGCTCGCAGTCGTCGATCGTGACGATCGCAGGGCCCGCGCCCGGTGGCAGCGGGTCCGGTGCCGCGTCCGCGCTCGCGAACGCCTCGAGCGGTGCCTCGGGCCCCAGCACCCGCTGCGCGCCCGCGAGCGCCTGCAGCAGGTGCGTCCTGCCGCACCCTGTCTCGCCCCACAGATAGATCATCGCCGGCGCACCCTGCGTTGCGCCCGCGTGCAGCCGTCGCAACTGCGCGAGCACCTCGCCGTTGCGTCCGGCCACGAAGTTGTCGAGCGACGGCGCTTCCAGCCGATGCAGGTCCAGCGGCAGCTGGTACATGTCGCGCTTCGGCTCAGCCACGGCTGTAGAACTCGCTGGCCTGCCAGGCCGCGAGCAGCCGCCGCAGGCCCACCGCGGTGATCGCCGCCAGCGGCAGCGCGAGCAGCACGCCGACGAAACCGAACAGCGATCCGAACGCCAGCAGCGCGAAGATCACCGCTACCGGGTGCAGCCCGATGCGCTCGCCGACCAGTCGCGGCGTGAGCCAGGTGCTCTCGACGGCCTGTGCGATGCCGTAGATCGCCGAGACCCAGGCCAGGCCTGCGAGCGGGCCGAGCTGGAGCATGCCGGCCACCAGCGCGAACGCGAAGCCGGTGGCGAACCCGAGATAGGGAACGAAGATCAGCAGGCCGCTCAGCACGCCGATCGGCAGCCAGAGATCGAAGCCGGCCACCAGTAGTGCGATCGAAAACCACGCGGCCAGCGACAGCATCACCAGCAGCTGCCCGCGCAGGTACTGGCCGAGCAGCGCGTCGGTTTCGTCGAGCACGGCGTCGATCGGCGCGACCCAGCGCGGCGGAATCAGCGTGCGCGAACGTGCGATCAGGTCAGGCCAGTCGGTGAGCAGGTAGAACAGCACCACCGGCACCAGGAACACCGTGCCGATCACCTGCAGCGCGGCGCCCCAGCCCGATCGCGCGTAGCCGAGCAGCGTGGCCAGCCAGTCCTCGCCGCTGCCGGCGAGCTGGCCTGCCAGCCACTCGCGCAGCGACGCGATGTCCAGCTTCAGCGAGAGCCCGAGGGTCTGGTTCAGCCACGGCAGCAGCCGCTCCGAGATCGAGGCGGCCAGCGCCGGGAACTGGCGGCGGATCAGCGCGATCTCCTGCTGCGTGATCGGCACGAGGATCAGCAGGATCGCCAGCAGCGCCAGCAGCGCCACCAGGATCACCAGCAGTGCCGCGGCCAGGCGCGGGACGCCGTGCGCCTGCAGCCAGCGCACGCCCGGGGCGAGCACATAGGCGAGGATGGCGGCCGCGGCGAATGGCGTGAGGATCGGGCCGAGCGCGATCAACGCCCACGCCAGCAGGGCGGCAACCACGGTCCACAGCGCGGTCTGGCGCTGGCGGTCAGTCAGGGGCATGTCCGGAAAAGCTACAAGCTACAATCGCGTCGGTGACGAGGTGACGCCTGCCCAGCCGGGCGCGTCCAGCCCGCCATTCTATCGGCCGCCGCCGGCGTGCCATCCACGGATCGGGTCGCCATGGGTTCGACGCAGCCAGGCTCTTCGCTTTCTTACCGGGATGCCGGGGTCGACATCGATGCCGGCGACGCGCTGGTCGAGCGGATCAAGCCGCTGGCCCGGCGCACGATGCGCGAGGGGGTGCTGGGCGGCATTGGCGGCTTTGGCGCGCTGTTCGAGGTGCCGAAGCGCTACCGCGAGCCGGTGCTGGTGTCGGGCACCGACGGCGTGGGCACGAAGCTCAAGCTCGCCTTCGCGCTCGACGGGCACGACACGGTCGGCATCGACCTGGTCGCAATGAGCGTCAACGACATCCTGGTGCAGGGTGCCGAACCGCTGTTCTTCCTCGATTACTTCGCCTGCGGCAGGCTCGACGTCGACATCGCGGCGCGCGTCGTCGGCGGCATCGCGCGCGGCTGCGAGCAGGCCGGTTGCGCGCTGATCGGCGGCGAGACGGCCGAGATGCCCGGCATGTACCCGGACGGCGAGTACGACCTGGCGGGCTTCGCCGTCGGTGCGGTCGAAAAGTCGGCGATCATCGACGGCACGCGTATCGCGGCCGGCGACGTGGTCCTGGGGCTGGCCTCCAGCGGTGCGCATTCCAATGGTTACTCGCTGGTGCGCCGCGTGATCGAGCGCGCCTGGGGGACGATCGAGGCGCCGCAGATGAACGACGACTTTCACGGCGGGCGCTTTGCCGACGCGGTGCTCGCGCCCACGCGCATCTACGTTCGCGCGGTGCTCGGGCTGATCCGCGGCGTCCCGGTGAAGGGCATCGCCCACATCACCGGCGGCGGCCTGCTCGAGAACGTGCCGCGTGTGCTCCCGGGCGGATTGCAGGCGCTGCTGCATCGCGACGCCTGGTCGATGCCGCCCCTGTTCTCGTGGCTGCAGCGGCACGGCGGCATCGCCGACGCCGAGATGCACCGGGTGTTCAACTGCGGCATCGGGATGGTGGTCATTGTCGATGCCGCCGACGCAGCCGCAGCCGAGGCGATGCTCGCCGATGCCGGTGAGACGGTCCAGCGGATCGGCAGCATCGTCGCACGGCCCGCCGGGGCAGCCGCCACCGTCGTGGTCTGACGCCGCGTCGCGGCGCGCCAGCATGGCCCGCTCGCCGGCCGCCGCCCTCGCCGTCGCTGCGCTGCTGGCGGCGTTGGCATGGGCCGCGCCGGCACGCGCGGCCAATTACGAGCTCGCGATCGACGCGCCGGAAGAACTGATCGAGCCGTTGCGCGAGCGCACGCTGCTCGGGCGCTGGCGCGACGGGCCCGGCTTCGATCGCGAGCAGCTGCCGCTGTTCGTCGCGCGCGCGAAGGAGGAGGCGGGCGCGATCGTGCGGGCGGCGGGCTACTTCTCGGGCAGCGTCGCGGTGTCGGTGGACGAGCCGCGCGCCGGCGCGCTGCCGCGGGTGCGCATCGAGGTGAATGCGGGCGCGCGCACCACGGTGAATCGCGTCGAACTGCAGATCGACGGACCGGCTGCGGTGCAACGGATGCGCGAGGCGCTCGAGGCGCGCTGGCCGCTGCCCGAAGGCGCCTTCTTCCGCAGCGACGAGTGGGAGCAGGGCAAGCGGCTGCTGCTCGACATCCTGCAGCAACATGGTTTTCTGCGCGCGCGCGTGGTCGCGAGCCAGGCACGGGTCGATCCGCAGCTCACTGCGGCCTCGCTGTCGCTGCACATCGACACCGGGCCGCAGCTGGCGTTCGGCCCCACGACGATCAAGGGGCTGGCACGCTACGACCGCTCGATCGTCGAGGCGCTCGTGCCCTGGCAGGCGAGCGGTGATCCCGGCCGGGCCGGCGACGATCGCCGGGCGGGCGACGCCGACCCGTACAGCTTCGATCAGCTGCTCGCGCTGCAGGGGCGACTGCGGGCCTCGGGATACTTCGACGGCGTGAGCGTGCTGCCCGATCTCGCCGCAGTCGAAGCGGACCCGGCGCGCACCACGGTGCCGATCCTCGTCGAAGTGACCGAGCGCAAGACGCAACGCGCGATGTTCGGTGTCGGCTACAGCACCGACGAAGGCCCGCGTGGCCTGCTCGGCTACGAACACCGCAACCTGCTCGGGCGCGGCTGGCAGTTCGAGTCGGGCGTGCTGTGGCAGTCGGTGCGCCGGCGCGTGTTCGCCAGCGTGCGCACGCCGCAGAAGGCGAGCGGCCACTACTACCAGGCCGGAGCGCGCGTCGAACGGCTGGACGTGCAGGGCGAGCTGACCGACAAGCGCACGCTGTTCGCCGGACAGGGCAAGCACGCCGAGGACTCCGAGATCTTCGTCTCGCTGCAATACCAGATCGAGCAGCGCGCGCTGCCGCTGTCGGTCGCCGATGACGGCCGGCGCGCGCTGACGCTCGGCTATGCGTGGAACCGCCGCCGCCTCGACTCCACGGTCGATCCGCGCGCGGGTTACTCGATCAGCACGCAGGTGTCGGGCGCGGCGCGCGGGCTGGGCAGCGACCGCAGCTTTGCCCGGCTGTACGCGCGGCTGATGCGCTTCTGGCCGATGCCGCGGCAGTCGGCGCTCGGCGACGGCCTGTTGATCGGGATGGTGGAGGCCGGCTACGTGCTGGCCGCCTCGCGCCGCGACATTCCGTCGGAGAACCTGTTTCGCACCGGCGGTGCGCAATCGATCCGCGGTTACGACTATCTGTCGCTGGGCGTGCCCGAGGCCGGGGCGATCGTCGGCGGTCGCGTGCTCGCGCTGGCGAGCCTCGAATATCAGCATCCGATCGCGCCGAAGTGGTATGGCGCAGCGTTCGTCGACGTCGGCAACGCGGCCGACCGCTGGGTCGACTTCCGTGCGGTGCGCGGCTATGGCGCAGGCCTGCGCTGGCGCTCGCCGGTCGGGCCGGTGAGTCTCGACCTCGCCTATGGCCAGGCGGTACAGCGCTGGCGGCTGCACCTCGCGGTGGGGTACGCATTCTGATGGCCGAGGCCGCAGTGAAGACGCCGCGGCCGCTGGCGCGCCTGGCCGGTGTGCTGCTCGCGCTCGTGCTGCTCGCTGTGGCCGGCTTGTTGTGGTGGGTGGGCCAGAGCACCTCGTTCGTCAACTGGGCACTGGCGCACGCGGTGGCCGCCAGCGGCGGGGCGCTGCAGGCCGGCACGGTGCGTGGCACGCTGCTCGGCGGCGTGCGCATCGAGCGGCTCGCCTGGCGCGATGGCGAGCGCGAGTTCGAGTTGCGCGGCGTCTCGCTCGCGTGGCGGCCGACGGCTCTGCTGAGCCAGCGCCTGCATTTCACGCGTATCGAGGTCGCCAGTGCGGCGATCCACGTGCATGCATCGGCGTCGGCGCCGGCGTTACCGCGCTCGCTCGCGCTGCCGCTCGATGTCGCGGTGGACGCGCTCGGCGTCGGGCGCGTGCAACTCGTGTTGCCGGCGCAGGCGCCTTTCGAGCTGCACGGGCTGGCCTTCTCCGGGCGCTACGCGGGCGGCGCCTACCGGATCGCGCGTCTGTCGGCGCACGCGCCGCACTGGGGCGAGGCGCGGCTCGAGGGTCGGATCGGTGACACTTCGCCGTTCGCGCTCGAGCTCGCCGGGCACCTGGCCGCACGCATCGACGGATGGGGGCCGCTGCCGCGGGTCCGCGTGCTCGTGGATGGAACCTTGCACGATTTCGCGCTTGCCGCGCAGGCGCTGCCTCCGGCAGGTGCCAGCGATGCGCAGCGGCCCGCACCGGTGTGGATCGGGCTGGACACGCGCGTGCGCCCGTTCGCGGAACCTGCGGCACGGCGCTTCGCGCCGATCGAACTGACGCTCGACGCCGTCGAGCCGGAGCAACTCGGAATCGCTGCTGCCCCGCGCGCCCGCATCAGTGGCTCGGCCACCCTCCGCATCGGCGCGGCGCAGCTCACAGGGCAGCTGGCGCTGCGCAACGGGCTTACCGGCCCGCTCGACCAGGGTGCGCTGCCGCTCGCGGGGCTCGAGGCCGGGTTCGCGCTGTCGCCGACGCGGCTCGTGCTCACCGGCCTGCGCGCCACGGCGGCCGGCGGGGGCAGCCTGACCGGCACGGCCGACATCGGCCTGGTGCGCCAGCGGATGCTGCTCGGGCGCGTGCTGCCGGAGATCGGCGCGCGACTCGCGCTGCGCGACGTCGATCTGTCACAGCTCGCGAGCGGACTTGCGAAGACGCGCCTGGCGGGCAGCGTGAAGCTGGACGGCACCACCTTCGACCTGGATCTCGCCGACGCGACCCGCGACGGCATCTCGGCACGCGCCCTCGCGCGGCTCGACGCAGCGCAACTGCACGTCGAGCGCGCGCGGCTCGACACGCCGGCCGGCAGCGTGTCGGCGCGCGGCAGCGCGGCGCTCGCCGCACCGTGGACGATCGATCTCGAAGGCAGATTCAGCAGACTCGACCCCGCGGGTGCGCTCGCGCTGCGCAGGGCTTTCGGCGCGGCGGTGGCCGGCATCGGTGCCGGACTGCCCGAATCCTGGGTCGCGCGCCTGCACGGGCGGCTCACCGGCCACTGGGCCGTGCAAGGCTCCGCCTGGCCCGAGCCGCAGTTGCAGACCCGGCTGACGATCGAACGCGGCCGGCTCGACGGCGAGCCGCTGCAGCTCGACTGGCGCGGAGATGTGTCGCGCGCGCGCATCGCACGGGTGACGCTCGCGCTCGCTTTCGGCGCATTGCGCGCGACGGCGCGCGGCGACTTCGGCGCGCCCGACGACCGCTTGCAGTTTTCGTTGCGCGCCGACACGCTGGCACGACTCGATCCGCGTGCTGCCGGCGCAGCGAGCGCGAGTGGCGAATTGTCCGGTGGCTGGAGCCGTGACGCGGGCATCGGCGTGGTCGCCGACGTCGAGGGCAGGCAGTTGCGCTGGGATGGCGGGGTGCTGCGCGCCGATTCGCTGTCGGGGCGCATCGAGCTGCCCGACCTGCGTAACGGGCGTGTGGCGGTGCGTGTCGATGCGCGCGCGCTGGCCGTGGCCGGCCGCGACTTCGATCGCGCCCGCGCGCGCGTCGACGGCGGGATCGATGCGCACACGCTGCGGCTCGAGCTCGGTGGTGCGCAAGCGAGTGCGCAGGCCGCGGCACGCGGCGCGCTGCTGCAGGGGGCCGAAGGCGGCTGGGGCTGGCGCGGCAGCCTCGAGGAACTGGTGGCCGATGCTCCGCTGCCGCTACGGCTGCTGGCGCCCGCGCCGCTCACGGTCGATGCGCATCAGTTCGCGCTCGGCGCGACGGCACTGCAGGTCGATGGCGGCAGCGTGCGCATCGACGCGCTCGCCTGGCGCGCTGGTGCGCTGCAGACCCGGGGGGAGGCGAGCGGGTTGCCGCTGGCACGCTGGGCGCAGCGCTTCGCCGGGCCGCAGGCGCTGCCGGCGGGCGCGCAGATCGAGGACCTGCGCCTGTTCGCGAGCTGGGAGCTGTCCGGCGATTCGCTGCAGGCGCCCAGCGGCCGGCTGAGCCTGCGCATCGACGCCGCCGAAGCGGGCGCAAGCCACGGCGAGGCTCTGATCCGGCTCGATCAGGGCCGGCTGGACGGATCGATCGACCTGCGCGTGCCGACACTGGGCTTTGCCAATCGCCTGATCGGGCCGGAGTGGGCGATCGCCGGCCGGTTGCACTTCGCCGGGACCGTGGGCGGCACCGTTGCACGGCCCAGGCTGCAGGGTGCGCTCGCAGGCAGCGATCTGGCGTTGGTGCAGCACGCCCTTGGCTGGCGATTGTCGAACGGCAGCCTGTCGGCGCGCTTCGACGGCGACCGGCTCGCGCTCGATGCGTTGCGGCTGGAATCGGGCCCGGGTTCGATCACGATGAGCGGGCAATTGCTGCTCGACGGGATGTATGGCGGCTTCACACTGCGCGCCGAGCGGTTGCCGGTGCCGATCGGGCCGGGCCAGCGGGTGGTGCTGTCGGGCGACACGGGAATCGCCAGCAGCGGTACGCGCTTCGAGTGGAAGGGTGACATCCGTGCCGACGAAGGCCTGATCGAGCTGCGCGGTGGCGAAGCGCCGACGCTGCCCGACGACGTGGTGATCATCGATCGTGGCGCGCCGGACGGAACGGCGCACCGGCCGGGCGAGGGTGCGAGCCGCGGTTTCACGGTCGGGGCCGACCTGAATCTCGATCTCGGCGAGCGACTGCGTGTGCGCGGCAGCGGCGTCGACGTGGTGCTGGCCGGGGGCCTGACGCTGCGCGGCACGCTGCCCGCGGCGCCGCGCGCCTACGGCACGGTGCGCGTGAGGCGTGGCACGTATGCGGCCTACGGCCAGCAGCTCGAGATCGAGCGCGGCGAAGTGGTCTTCAACGGTCCGCTCGACAACCCGGTGCTCGACATCGTGGCGATGCGTCGCAACCAGCCGGTCGAGGCTGGCGTGGCGCTGACCGGCACCGTGCTGTCGCCGCGCCTGCGGCTGGTCTCGTCGCCGGACGTGCCCGACTCGCAGAAGCTGTCGTGGCTGGTGCTCGGCGTCGGGCTCGACGAGGTGAACACCGCCGGGCAGGGCGCGGCGCTGCAGGCTGCCGCCGCCACGCTGTTCGGCAGCAACGACGGCGGTCTGTCGGCAGGGCTGGCCGGCGCGCTCGGCCTGGACGTCCTGACGGTGCGCAGCGCGGGCGCCGCGAGCGTCTTCGATCCGGACTTCGGCGCCGCCTTTCCGGGGCAGGCCACGACCGGCGGCGTGCCGGTGGGTGCGGCGTCGCAAAACGTGGTCGCGATCGGCAAGCGGCTCGGTTCGCGCGTGTTCGTCACCTACGAGCAGGGGTTGCGCGGCGTCTGGAACATCCTGCGGATCCAGTACGACATCACCCAGCGGCTGTCGATCCGCGCGCAGGCCGGCACCGACAGTGCGCTCGACATGCTGTACTTCTACGCGTTCGACTGAACACGCGCCGCTTCACGCGCTCTCAAACCCGCCAGGCGCGACGCAGGATCGCGAGCACTTGTGCCGCGGCGTCGTGCCGCAGGCAGTCGACGACGACGCGATCCGGCATCGCGCGCAGCCAGGTGAGCTGGCGCCTGGCGAGCTGGCGCGTGGCCGCGATGCCGGCCTCGATCAGGGGCTCGATGCGCGCTTCGCCGGCATCGAGCCAGGCCCACGCCTGCCGGTAGCCCACGCAGCGCATCGACGGAAGATCCGCGTGCAGGTCACCGCGCGCGCGCAGCGCGCGCACTTCGTCGAGCAGTCCCGCGGTCATCATCGCGCGAAAGCGCGTGGCGATCCGCTCGTGCAGCAGCGCGCGCGTCGACGGCTCGAGTGCGATGTGCAGGACGCGCTGCGGCGGCCCCGGATCGGATCCGTCGGAGGCGGCTGGCGACAGCGCATCGGCGGTTGCGCCACGATCCCCGGCAACCGGTCGGGACAGCCACTCCGACAGCGGTCGTCCGCTCGACTCGAATACCTCGAGAGCGCGCTGGATGCGCTGCGCGTCGCCGGGTTCGAGGCGCGCGGCCGTCACCGGATCGACCTGCGCGAGCCGCGCGTGCAGCGCCGGCCAGCCGAGGGTGCGTGCCTCGTCCTCGAGCCGGCGGCGCAGCACCGGATCGGCGCCCGGCAGCCGATGCAACCCCTGGACCAGCGCGCGCGCGTACAGCATCGTGCCGCCCACCAGCAGCGGCAGTCGGCCGCGCGCGCGGATCTGCGCGATCGCCGCGTGTGCGTCGGCAACGAAGCGTGCCGCCGAGTAGCTCTGGTGCGGATCGACGACGTCGACCAGGTGATGCGGCACGGCGGCGCGCTCGGCTGCGCCCGGCTTGGCCGTGCCGATGTCCATGCCGCGATAGACCTGCGCCGAGTCGACCGAGACGATCTCGATCGGCAGCCGCTCGGCCAGCGCCATCGCGACCGCGCTCTTGCCCGAGGCGGTCGGTCCGAGCAGCAGCGCGAGCGGCGCCTCGCGCGCGGCGTCCACTACACTTGCCTGGCGCCGGCATTGGCGCCGATCGCCGCGCCGGGTTCGCGACGCGGCAGCAACGCGGTCGTCAGCGCCGTGAAGGTGGTGCACAGCCCGACGCCCAGCGCCAGCGGCCGGGTGCTGCCGTCATGCAGCGCGCCCACCGCCCAACCCGCGGCAGCGGCCACTGCGAGCATGGTGAAGCCCATCAGCGCCGCTGCGGCGCCGGCGATCCGCGGGAACGGATCGATGGCACCGACCTGGCAGCCTGGCTGGATGAAGCCGTGTGCGGCCATCACCGCGAACATCGGCACGATCACCGCGGCGAGCGTGCGCACCTCGGCAAGCGCGAACGCTGTCATCGCAACGCCGCCCGCGAATGCGAGCGCGGCACCGGTGCGGATCGAGCGGATCAGACCGATCCGCCCGAGCAGCGGACGCAGCGCCATCGTGCCCAGCAGGTACCCGGAGGTGACCAGCGCATAGGTGAGCCCGAAGTGTTGCGCCGGCAGACCGAAGATGCCGATCAGCACGAACGACGACGCGGAAATGAAGCAGAACAGCGCGCTGTAGCTGCCGGTCACCGGCAGCGCGTACGACCAGAAGCGGCGCGACGTGGCGATCTGCGCATAGTTGCGCACCAGCGCGCGCAGGTCGGTCGCCGAGGCGTCGCAATGGCGGTTCGTCTCCGGAAGCGCGCGCACCGCAGCGGCGAGCAGCACCGTGCCGAGCAGCGTGAGCGCGGCGAAGTTCGCGCGCCAGCCGAGCGTTGCCTGCAGCAGACCGCCGACGATCGGGCCGGCGATCGGTGCGGCACCCATCCAGGTGAGCGCACGTGCCATCACGCGGGCGCCGGCTTCGGCCTGGTACAGATCGCGCACGATGGCGCGCGCGCAGACGACCGTGCAACACACGCCGATCGCCTGCAGCACGCGCGTGACGATCAGCGCCGTGAGCGACGGCGCGAGCATCCCGGCCAGCGAGGCGCCTGCGTAGAGTACGCAGCCGGCCAGGGCCACCGGCCGGCGGCCGAAGCGATCGGACAACGGGCCGGCGATCAGCTGGCTCGCTGCAAAGCCCGCCAGGAACGCCGACAGCGTGAGCTGCACCGATGAGACCGAACCCGAGAAGTGCTCGCGCAATGCGGGCAGCGACGCGAGGTAGAGGTCGGTCGACAGTGGCTGCAGCGCCAGGAAGCCGGTGAGCAGGAACAGCAGGGTTGCCGAAGCGTCGGTGCCGCGACGTCGCATCGTTCAGCGTCCGCGCAGGAACCAGCGGTCGAGTTCGGCCGTCGACAGCTGCAGCCAGGTGGGCCGGCCGTGATTGCACTGGTCGGCGCCCGGCGTCGCCTCCATGTCGCGCAGCAGCGCATTCATCTCGTCGAGCGACAGGCGGCGATTCGCGCGCACCGCCGTGTGGCAGGCCATCGTCGCGAGCAGCGCATTGCGTCGCTCTTCGAGCGTGCGGCTGGTGCCGTGTTCCTGCAGCTCGGCGAGCACCGCGCGCGCGAGCGCGACCACGTCGCCGCCCGCCAGTGCGGCCGGTACCGCACGCACCGCGATCGCGGACGGCGAGAGCACCGTGAGTTCCATCCCGAGCGCGCGCAGCGCTGCGTCTTCGTCCTCGACGACGCGCACCTCGAGCGCATCGGCACGAAAGGTTGCGGGCACCAGCAGCGGCTGCGTCGCCAGCGCGTTGCGCGCGAGCGCTGTCTTCAGCCGCTCGTAGACGACGCGCTCGTGCGCCGCGTGCATGTCCACCAGGACCAGCCCGTGGCGGTTCTGCGCCAGCACCCAGGTGCCGTGCAATTGCGCGAGCGCGTGGCCCAGGGGCGGCCCGTCGGCTGCGGTGTCGTCGCGCGCTGTGGCCATGCGTGGCGGGTGCGCCAGCGGTTGCGCGGCGAAGACGCCGCGTGGCCATGGCGCGTCGCCTTGCGGCCAGCGGCCCGGCGCCTCGTCCGGTCCGTTGTCCACCGACCCGCCGGCTGTGGCCGGCGCGTAGAACGCCAGGCTGCGATTCGACGCCTGCGCCGACAGGGCCGGCCCAGCGGACGGGCGGCCCGCCCCCGTGCGCGCGTGCGCCCCGGCACGGGGCGCGTCGACGGCTGCCGGCGCAGCGGCACCTGCAGAGGCCGGCGCGCGCAGTGCCTCGCTCGCCGCGTGGAACACGAACGAGCGCAACGCGGCCGGATCGCGGAAGCGCACTTCGATCTTGGCCGGATGGACATTGACGTCGACCAGCGACGGGTCGATCTCGACGAAGAGCACCCAGGCGGCGTGCCGCTCGCCGTGCATCAGGTCCGCATACGCCTGCTTCAGCGCATGGCCGAGCATCCGGTCGCGCACGAAGCGGCCGTTGACATAGAGGAACTGACGGTCGGCGCGCGCGCGGTTCACCGTCGGCAGCCCGAGCACGCCCCACAGCCGCAGCGGTCCGGCCTGCGTCTGCACGGCGCGGTGCGCTGCATCGTATTCGTCGCCGAGCGCGCCGAGCGCACGGGTGCGCCAGTCGGTGGCCGGCAGGTGCCCGGCGCGCCGCGCATCGACCTGCAGTTCGAACTCGATCGTCGGGTGCGCGAGGCTCGTGCGGCGAAAAGCCTCCACGCAGTGCGCCGCTTCGGTGGCGGGGGACTTGAGGAACTTGCGGCGCGCCGGTGTCTGCGAATACAGGTCGAGCACTTCGACGCTGGTACCCACCGTGCCGGGCGCGGGCGTGATCTCTGCGGTGGCGCTGTCGATGCGCCAGGCCGCCGGCGCGCCGGCGGTGCGACTGGTGATGCGCACCTGCGCGACGGATGCGATCGAAGCGAGCGCCTCGCCGCGAAACCCGAGCGTGCCTACGCGCTCGAGTTCGTCGAGCGTGGCGATCTTGCTGGTTGCGTGACGCTCGAGCGCCAGCGCGAGCTCGCCCGGCGCGATCCCGCAGCCGTCGTCGGTGACGACGATTCGGCGCATGCCGCCGTCCTCGATGCGCAGCGCGATGCGGCGCGCGCCCGCATCGATCGCGTTCTCGAGCAGCTCGCGCACCACCGAGGCCGGCCGCTCGACGACTTCGCCGGCGGCGATCTGGCTGACCAGGCGATCGGGCAGCAGCGCGATCGGCCGCGCGGGGGCAGGGGAAGCGGGCATCCGGCGATTATAGGGATGCCCGTGTAACATCCGCGGCCATGGACTTCGGACAGCTGCTCGACATCTTCCTGCACCTCGACAGGCACCTTGCCGCGGTCGTCGCGCAGGCGGGCCCCTGGGTTTACGGCATTCTCTTCGCGATCGTGTTCATCGAGACCGGCCTGGTCGTGATGCCGTTCCTGCCGGGAGACTCGCTGCTCTTCGTCGCCGGCGCGATCGCGGCCGTCGGCGGGATGAACCTGCCGCTGCTGATCGTGCTGCTGATCGCCGCGGCCACGCTCGGCGACGCGGTCAACTATTCGGCGGGAAGCTGGTTCGGGCCGAAGGTGTTCGGCTGGCAGCAATCGCGCCTGTTCAACCGTGCGGCCTTCGACCGCACGCATGCCTTCTACGAGCGCCATGGCGGCATCACCATCGTCGTGGCGCGCTTCCTGCCGTTCGTGCGCACCTTCGCCCCCTTCGTGGCCGGCGTGGCGCAGATGAGCTATCCGCGCTTCGCGCTCTACAACGTGACCGGCGCAGCGCTGTGGGTGACGAGCCTGTCCGGCATCGGCTACCTGTTCGGCAACACCGACTGGGTCAAGGCGCACTTCCAGTGGGTGACGCTCGCGATGATCGTCATCCCCGGCCTGCCGGCGGTCTACGAAGTGCTGCGCCACTGGTTGCGCAGCCGGCGCGCGCGCGCATCGGCCTGAGCGGACCGGCCGGCGGGCATCGGCCCGACGGCAGGGTCTTCCGGCGGCTCGGGTCGGCGTACTAGAATCCATCGATCGCGGCGTCGACCATGCCGGTCGGAGACGACCGGTTGCGCATCATGAAGATCCTGATCGTCTGCGATGAACCCTCCGCGGCGGCGGGCATCGCCGGCCCGCTGCGCGATGCTGGCCACGTGATCGACATCGTCGATCGGCCCGACGAGGCCGATGCGGTGCTGCGCGGCGGCCACTTCGACGACGTCGTCCTCGACCTGCGCCGCGCACCCGGTGCCGCGCTGGAATGGTTGCGCGGACTGCGCCAGCGGCGCGTGCGCCTGCCCGCGCTGATCGTCACCGAGGCCCACGCCGCAGACACGCGCATCGCCGCCATCGAGGCAGGCGCCGACGATCATCTGCAGGCGCCGTTCGACCCGCGCGAGCTGGTCGCGCGCTGTCAGGCGCTCGTGCGGCGCAATGGCGGCGCTTCGCGCGGCGACGTGATCACCTGCGGCGAACTGGTCGTGGACAGCCGCCGGCGCGAGCTGCGCCACGGCTGCGTGCCGATCGACCTGACGCCGCGCGAGTGGTCGATCCTCGAATACCTGGTGTTCAATGCCGGCACCGCGGTCACCAAGGAGCGGTTGCTGCGCGCGATCGCCGGCTTCGACGAGCCGCTCGCACCCAACGCGATCGAGGTCTACGTGTCGCGGCTGCGCACGAAGCTGGCAGGCACCGGTGCGCGGATCAGCACGCTGCGCGGTGTCGGCTACCGGCTCGAACAGCCGCAGGAGAATCCCGGACACGCACCCTGGTGAGCCACAGGCTTCAGGTTGCGCGCGCTTTCGGTGGCGGCGGGTGCCGCTGCAGGTAGGCCTTCAGCCCGCGGAAGATGGCCTCGGCCAGGCGTGCCTGGTAGCGGGTGTCGGCCAGGCGGCGTTCCTCGCGCGGATTGCTGATGAACGCTGTCTCCACCAGGATCGACGGGATGTCGGGCGCCTTGAGCACCGCGAACCCGGCCTGCTCGATGCGTGGCTTGTGCAGCTGACCCACGTCCCCCAGCTCGGAGAGCACGAAGTGCCCGAGCCGGCTCGAGTCCTGGATCTGCGCAGTGGTCGTCAGGTCGAGCAGCAGCTGCCGCACCTCGCGGTTGCGGCTGCCGAGGTTCACGCCGCCGATGCGGTCCGAATCGTTCTCGCGCCTGGCCAGCCAGCGCGCCGTCGAACTCGATGCACCGCGCTCCGAGAGCACGTAGACCGAGGCGCCACTGGCCTGCGGACGCACCACCGCGTCGGCGTGGATCGACACGAAGAGATCGGCCTGCACGCGCCGCGCCCTGGCCACGCGCGTGGCCAGCGGCACGAAGTAATCGCCGTCGCGGACCATGTAGGCGCGCATGTCCGGATGGAGGTTGACGCGTTCGCGCAGCATCTGGGCGATGCGCAGCGCCACGTCCTTCTCCTGGGTGCCGCGGCGGCCGATCGCGCCCGGATCCTCGCCCCCGTGGCCGGCATCGATCGCGATGGTGACCATGCGCGCCACCTCCGGCGGGCGCCGCTTGCCGCGTGTGGCCGGACGCGGCCCGGCGGGCGCGGCGGTGTCGGATTGCGCGAACCGTTCCTGTGCCTGGAGCCGCTCGCGCAACAGCGCCGCGAGCGGGTCCTCGGGCGGCGGCTGTGTCGGCTGTGCAGCGCGCGCACGCACGTCGTCGACCAGCGTCTTCAACGGATCGACCGGAACGGCCGGATGCAGATCGAGCACCAACCGGTGGCGGTAGTTGCCCGCCGGCGCGAGCGTGAAGAGTTGCGGCGCGACCGCGCTCTTCAGGTCGAAGACCAGCCGCGCGACCCCGGGTCGGTGCTGGCCGACCCGCACCTGCCGGATGTAGGGGTCTTCGGGGCGGATGCGGGCGACCAGGTCGCGCAGCGCCAGGTCGATCTCGAGGCCTTCCAGGTCGACCACCAGCCGCGGCGGGTCCGACAGTTGCATCTGCGTGGACTTCAGCGGCTCGTCGAGTTCGAGCGTCACCCGCGTGTAATCGCGCGCCGGCCAGACGCGCACCGCCAGGATCGACGCCGCGCGCGCCGCGGGCGTGCCGAGTGCGAGCAGCACTGCTGCGCCCCATCCGGCGCGCGCACCGGTCAACCCGGTGACCGATCCCGCAGCGAAACTCAGCAGGCGTCGCTTGCCGCGCGAAGGCGCCTCAGGCATGCGCGCCCCCGGGGCGAGCCGGCCTCGAGCCGGGCCGCACGAGCGGTGTCGCCGCCGGCGGCATCGAACTCGAGTCGCAAGCGCAGGTCGGGCGGGGGCAGGCTGGCGGCGGCGCGCTCGGGCCACTCGATGATCGCCACCGCCGATCCGCCGATGAAATCGTCGAACCCAGCATCGAGCCAGTCTCTATCCGAGGAGAATCTATAGAAATCAAAATGATACAGGTGAAACCTCGGTAGCTCGTAAGATTCGAGCAACGTGAAGCTCGGGCTCTTGACCCGGCCCGGGTAGCCGAGTGCGCGCAGCAGAGAGCGGGTGAACGTGGTTTTTCCGGTGCCGAGATCGCCCGAGAGGAACAGCACGAAGCCGGGCTCGAGCTCGGTCGCGATCTGTGCGGCCAGTCGCCCGGTCGCGGTGGCGTCGACCAGCGCCAGCGTGAGCGAGTCGGGATCGTCCATAGGGGATCAGTAGAATCCCGGCGTGGCGCTTCGCATCGATCAGCTGCAGCAGTGGGCGCGCGAGCTCGGTTTCGGGTCGATCGGCGTGGCCGACCTCGACCTGTCGCAGGCCGAGGCGGGCCTGAAGGCCTGGCTGCAGGCCGGCTTCCATGGCGAGATGGATTATATGGCCCGGCATGGCACGAAGCGCAGCCGGCCGGCCGAACTGGTTCCGGGCACTGTCTCGGCCATCATGGTCACGATCGACTACGCGCCCGGAGAATCGCGCTGGATCGACGCCGCGTGGGCCACGCTGGCCGATCCGCAGCGCGGCTACGTCTCGCGCTATGCGCTGGGGCGCGATTACCACAAGGTGGTACGCGCGCGGCTGCAGCGGCTCGCCTCGCGCATCGAACGGGAAGCCGGCCGCTTCGGCTACCGCGTGTTCTGCGACTCGGCGCCAGTCATGGAGCTCGAACTTGCGCGCCGCGCCGGACTCGGCTGGCGCGGCAAGCACACGTTGCTGATCGAACCCGGGCGTGGCTCGACGTTCTTCGTCGGCACCCTGTATACCGATCTGGCGCTGGCGCCGGCTGCGCAAACCTGCGCCGATCACTGCGGACGCTGCACGCGCTGCATCGACGCCTGTCCGACCGGCGCGATCGTCGCCCCGTACCGGGTCGATGCGCGTCGCTGCATTTCGTACCTGACGATCGAGTTGCACGGCCCGATCCCGGAGTCGCTGCGCCCCGCGATCGGCAACCGGGTCTACGGTTGCGATGATTGCCAGCTGGCGTGCCCGTGGAACCGCTTCGCCCGCCCGCCGACCACCGACGAGTTCGCCGCGCGTGCCGGTCTGGACACGGCGGCGCTGGTCGAGCTGTTCGGCTGGAGCAGGCATGACTTCGAGCAGCGACTGGCGGGCTCGCCGATCCGCCGCATCGGCCACGAGCGCTGGCTGCGCAACGTGGCGGTTGCGCTGGGCAATTCGGCCGGCGGACCCGCAGTGCGCGCCGCGCTGGGCGCGCGCGCCGACGACGCCTCGCCGCTGGTGCGCGAGCATGTCGCCTGGGCGCTGCGGCGCCTGGACGAACGCCCGGCTGATCGCGACCGGGCCAATCCGGTACACAATGCACACTGGTGCACCACGAAGAGGACCCCGTTTCCGTGCGCGCCCCCAAAGTCATGACCCGGACCTTCCTGTCGAATCTCGCCCTGTTCCACGAGGTGGGCAGCGACGAACTCGACCGGATCGCCGCGGGCACCACCGAACTGCGCGTGAAGAAGGGACGCACCCTGTTCCAGCGTGGCGATCCCTGCGTCGGGTTCCACGCGGTGATGTATGGCCAGGTCAAGCTCTCGTTCCTGTCGCCGCAGGGCACCGAAAAGGTGATCGAGATCCTCGGGCCCGGGCAGTCGTTCGGCGAGGCCGCGATGTTCCTGGGCCGCGCCTACCCGGTGAACGCGGAATGCCTGGCCGATTCGCTGCTGCTGCACATCTCGAAGGTCACGCTCGATGCCGAACTGGCGCGCGACCCGCTGCTGGCGCGCCGGATGATCGCCGGCCTGAGCCGCCGTCTGGTCGGCCTGGTGCACGACGTGGAGGCCTATTCGCTGCGTTCCGGCATGCAGCGCGTGATCGGTTACCTGTTGCGCGACCTCGACCGCAAGGCCGGCACGCCCACCGACGCGCCGGTGCGCATCGTGCTCGACACCAGCAAGGGCGTCATCGCGTCGCGGCTGAACCTCACGCCCGAGCATTTCTCGCGGATTCTGGGCGAGCTGAGCAACGAAGGGCTGATCAGCGTGCGTGGCGCCGAGATCACCATCCTCGACGCGGAGCGCCTGCGCGGCTTCCTCATCTGACCGGGGGCACGGAGACGGGAAAGCCGGCGAGCCAGCGCCGGTCGCGATCGACCAGGGCCAGGCAGCCGCCGCTGCCTGGCACGAAGCGCAGCGGCAAGGCTGTGGCGGCAATGCCGGAGGCCAGTGGCTCGGCGATCCGGCGCGCGACGTCGACCCGCAACACCCGGGTGCCGTCGGCACCGGCGACTGCCATCAATACACGACCGTCGGTGGCCGCCAGGGCAAGGATTTCGCCACCCGCCTCGATGCGTGCGCTCACGCGCCAGTCGGAGGTCTCGAGCACTTCGGCGTGACGGGCGCCTGGCCCGGCGATCAGCCAGCCGCGGCGCGCGTCACCGCGCCACGGGACCACGCGTGTGGCCAGCGGTGTCGTCGCGATCGCCGGACGCTCGATCTCGCGGCGCACGTCGAGGTTCACGATGCCCAACGCCCCGGTGTGGTCGAGCCGCGCCACTTCGTAGGGTGCCGGACCCGCGATCAGCGTCCGGGTGGCGCCGGGCAGCTCGAAGCGCCGCGGCGTGAAGCGGCCCGGAAGCGGCACCGCCTCGTTGGACCGATAGTCGTGCACCAGCCCCTGCAGCACCGGCAGTGCGTCGCGGCCGTAGGCGATTTCCCAGGCTTCGGCCAGGTCGGCGAAGGCGACCACGAAACGCCGGCGCGCCGGCGCATCGCGCATCGCGGCGACCGCGAACGGCTGCGGCAACCGGTAACGATGCAGTTCAGCGAGCGTCACCGGGTCGTGCGCCGACATCGCGTTCACGCCGCGACCGCCCGCGAGCACGACCGCATCGGGTCCGTCGCCGAGCGCCAGCGCGGTGGCTTCGAAGTCGAGCGCCACGTGGGCCTGCTCGCGCAGGTCGGGCAGCGAATAGCGCAACAGCACGCCACCGCGCAGCGACGCGTAGAGCGCGCGGCCGTCGGGCGACAGCACCGGCTCGGCGGCGAGCGCCCCCGGCATTGCGGACGACCCGACGGGGCGCCCGCTTGCGCAGTCGAGCAATTCGACCTGCCGCGCGCCGGCACCGGCCAGGGTGACCGTCGTGCCGACCGATGTCCTCGCGGGCGCCGTCGCATCCGATGCCGTCGCCGTTGCATGACCGGCGCAGACGAGCGCGCCGATCGCGGCGGCCGGCAGCAGCGCCCAAGAAAAAGGGCGGCTCGTCGAGCCGCCCTTTGCCTCTGGCCTCACGGCAGCCGGATCACTTGGCTCCGGCGAGGACCCACTCGACCAGCGCCTTGATGTCGGCGTCGGGCACGTTGGGGTTCGGCGCCATCGGGATCGGGCCCCAGACGCCCGATCCGCCCTTCTTCACTTTTTCGGCGAGCTTGGCGGGGGCCGAGGCGTCGCCCTTGTACTTGGCGGCGACGTCCTTGTACGCCGGACCGACCATCTTCTTGTCGACCGAGTGACAGGCGGTGCAGTTGTACTTCTTCGCCATCTCGACCCCGGCCGAGGCCGGGACCGCCACGCCGGCCGCCACGGCGACCAGCGCGAGGCGAATCATCAGGGAACGGGTCATCGTCGGATCCTCCGGGTCAGTAGACGTCGTGCTGCGTATTGTAGACGTTGAACTTGCCGGTAGGCGTGATCAGCTTGGGGTCTTTGATCACGGCCTTGAGCTTGCGCGTCCTGTCGTCGACGACCACGATCGCGGACTGCTGGTTCTTCGCGCTCCACACCGAGAACCAGACTTCGTCACCCGCCTTGTTGTACTCGGGTTGCGTGATCCGCTTGGCGCCTTCGCCGAGCTGCGCCCAGTCGGCGATCGGCAGCACTTCGAACGGCTTGTCCAGGTTCCTGATGTCGAACACCGCGACCGACTGGGCGATCTTGGCGTCGGGGTTCAGCGGCGTGTCGACCCACAGGTTCATGGACTTCGGATGGGTCTTGATGAACAGGTTGCCGCCACCCTGCGCCTTGAGCGAACGCACGACTTTCCAGGCGCTCTTCGGATGGCCCTTCGGATCGGTGCCGATCAGCGCGATGGACTCGTCGCCGAGGTGGCCCGTGGCCCAGACCGGACCGTATTTCGGATCCTTGAAGTTCGCGCCACGGCCCGGGTGCGGGATGCGGCCGACGTCGACCAGCGCGGCGAGCTTGCTCTCTTTCGAGTCGACCACCGCGACCTTGTTCGACTCGTTCGCGGCCACCAGGAAGTAGCGCTTGCTGGCGTCCCAGCCGCCGTCGTGCAGGAAGCGCGCGGCGCCGATCTCGGTCGTCTTCAGGTTCTTCAGGTCGGTGTAGTCGACCAGCAGGATCTTGCCGGTTTCCTTCACGTTGACGATGAACTGCGGCTTGTCGTGCAGCGCGACGATCGAGGCCACGCGGGGCTCGGGGTGGAACTCCTGCGTGTCGACCGTCATGCCGCGGGTCGCCTGGATCTTCAGCGGCTCGAGCGTGTCGCCTTTCATCACCACGTACTGCGGCGGCCAGTAGCTGCCGGCGATCGCGAACTTGTCGGCGTACTTCTTGTCTTTCGACGTCTCGACCGAACGCGCCTCGAGGCCCACGCGGATCTCGGCAACGTTGTCGGGATTCTCCATCCACAGGTCGACGAGGTTGATCTTGGCGTCACGGCCGATCACGTACAGGTAGCGACCCGAGGCCGACACGCGCGAGATGTGCACCGCGTAGCCGGTCTTGACGATGTTCACGATCTTCTTCGACGCGCCGTCGATCAGCGCGATCTCGCCGGTGTCGCGCAGCGTCACCGAGAAGAGATTGTCCAGATCCAGCTTGTTCATCTTCTTCTTCGGGCGCTGCTCGGGCGGCACGATGACCTTCCAGGTCTTCTTCATGTCCGCCATCCCGAACTCGGGCGGCGTGGGCGGCTCCTGCTGGACATAGCGCGCCATCAGGTCGACTTCCGCGTCACTCAGCTCGCCCGAGGTACCCCAGTTCGGCATGCCCGCCGGCGAGCCGTACTTGATGAAGGTCTTCAGGATCTCGGTGCCGCGCTGCAGCGTGATGTCCGACGTGAGCGGCTTGCCGGTCGCGCCCTTGCGCAGCACGCCGTGGCAGCCGGCACAGCGCTGGAAGTAGATCTGGCGTCCCTGGTCGAACTCCGCCTTGGTCATCGGCGGCGCCTTCGGGTTGATGTTCTGGTGCATCTCTTCCTGGCCCAGCGGCGAACTGCCGGCCTGGTAGCGAATCTCCGGCTCGGTGACCTTCTTGTCGTGCGAGGGCGCCTGCGCCGAGACCGCGCCTGTCGCGGCGGCGAGAGCGGTGGCGACCATCCAGGCCACCGGTGAAATCCGTGCGATCCTTCTCATAGGTTCATTCCCCTGGGTTGAACGGCAATATCCGCGCATGCATCGGGGCCATTGTCGCCGTGATCGCGGGGACCGCCTATTGATGCTGGTCAATTCTTGCGCTGCATCGCACCATTAGAGTCCTGCCCTGTTTCCTGTCCGCCACGCCGGGATTTCTCGCTTCGTTTCTGCAAAACCTTCTTCTCAGGCATGTTTGTCAAGAATCATCGACGACGTCGGCCGCGCGTGTCCCCCGGCAGCCAGAGGTCGCCGGGCCTCGCGGTCGCGGTTGCCCTGGCATCGGCGTCTGCCGCGACCGATGTCCGGGGCGCAGACGGGCGCGCCGCACTCGAGTCGGTGGTGGTGACCGCGACACGCTCGCAGGCCGAGGCACTGAACGTGCCGGCCAGCGTGAGTGTCGTGGACGAGGACGAACTCGCGCAGCGCAACCCGGTACGCCTGGGCGATGCGCTGGCCGACGTACCCGGACTCTACGTGCGCGGTGCGGCGATGGGGACGAGCTTTCCGGGCACCGGCCAGGGGGTGCTGTCGTTGCGCGGCATCCCGCGCACGCCGCGCACCCTGGTGATGATCGACGGGCAGCCGGTGAACAACGCGCTCACCGGCGGCATCGATGTGGCCGCAATTCCGCTGGCGGCGATCGAGCGCGTCGAGGTGGTGCGCGGCCCGTACTCGGCGCTGTACGGCGGCAGTGCAATGGGTGGCGTGGTCAACTTCATCACTGCCGGTCCCGACGAGCCGCTCACCGAGGTTCGCCTGGGTGCCGGCAGCCTGTCGCAGCGCGGCGCGTCGATCGTGCACCGCCGGCGCTACCGCAGCGGGCTGGGCGTGTCGCTGGCGGTGGCATACCGCGAGAGCGCGGGCGACCCCGACAGCGATGACGTGGTGAAGGCACTCCCCGCGCGCCCCCCGAGCGTAGCCACGTCGGTCAGCGGCGCGCGGCCGGTGCGCGACCCCGACGGCACACCGCGCTGGTGGGTCGGGACGGCGGGCGCGCGGCCGTGGTACCAGGACAACGCGCAGCTGAACCTGCATTTCTCGCCCGCTGCGGCCACCAGCCTGGTGGCCGGTCTGGGCTGGGGCGAATACGGCGTCGGTTATTCACGCCCGCGCAGCTTCCTGCGCGACGCGGGCGGCAACGCGGTGTTCGCCGGCGGCGTCTCGTTCGACCACGCGGGTGCCATGCAGCGCCTGTCGCTCGCCGACATCGACTGGTTCACGCCGACACCGGCCGCCGAGCGCGATCGCCGCATCTTCGTGCGTGCCGCGCACCGCTTCCAGGGCGGCAGCCGGCTGCATGCGCAACTCGGCGCGTTGCGACACGATTTTTCCTTCTCGCAGGCAGGCGCCGGCGCCGCCTACGGCAGCGGGCCGGGCACGCTGACCGACCAGCCGAACCGGCGCATCGACGGTGAGGCGAGCCTGCGCATGCCGCTGTCGACCACCTGGGCGCTGGTGAGCGGCGTGTCGATGAATCGCAGCAGGCTCGATCGCGCCGACTCGCTGCTCGCCGACTGGCGCGATCACGACACCGTGGCCGCCGCCTCGGCGGCCGATGGCGGCCGGGCGGCGAATCTTGCCGTGTTCGTGCAAAGCGAGCACGAGTTGCGGCACGACCTGAACGCGTACCTGGGCGGCCGCTACGACCGTTTCGAGACCGACGGCTACGCGCGCCAGTTCGGGGCGATGCCGTCGGCGCAGCGCTTCGAATCGCGCAGCTTCCACCAGTTCAGCCCCAAGCTCGCACTGGTCTGGCAGGCGTCGCGTGGCGTGGCGATGCGCGCATCGTACGGGCGCGGCTTTCGCCCGCCGGCACTCTACGATCTGTACGGCAGTGCGCTGGTGCGCGCCGGCCCGCTCACCATCGAGACGCTGGCCGCGCCCGATCTCGCCCCCGAGCGCGTTTCGGCTCTCGAGCTGGGAACCGACCTGTCGTTCGGCGCGCGCCGGCGCGTCTCGGTCACGCTGTATCGCCAGCGCCTCGACGATCTGATCTACCGTCGCACGCTGCCCGGCAGTACGGCGTTGCTGCGCCGCCTGCAGAACGAGAACGTCGGTTCGGCCGACGTCGATGGCGTCGAAGCAAGTGTGCGCTGGACCACGCCGCTGGCCGGGCTCGACGCGTTCGGTTCGGTGACGCGCCAGTTCGCTTACGAGGTCACGGCCAACGACAGTGTGCCCGAGATGGTGGGCAGGAAGCTCACCGACGTGCCGCGCACCACCTGGTCGGTGGGTCTCGAATATCGCCAGGGGCCATGGACCGGGCTGTTCGTGGTGCGCCACGTCGATCACGTGTTCGGCGCGGGCGACGACCTGAACAACGACCGCGTCCAGGGCGTGTTCACGTCGTACGACGCGTACACCGTCGCGAGCGCGCGCATCGGCTGGCAGCTCGATCGCCACTGGGGCCTGAGCCTGTCGATCGACAACCTGGCCGATCGCCGGTACTTCGTCTATACGCGCCAGCCCGGGCGCACGTTCTACGGCGAGCTCGCCTACCGGTTCTGATTGCCCGCGCGCGCCGGCCCCGGGGTCGGTGCGCCGATCACGCTATAGTCCGCCGCTGCGGCACTCGCCGGCCGCGCTGCGGCACTCGACGGCCATGGTGGCCGGTTCGCCTCGACGATGCACGAATCGGAAATCGCGAGCAGCAGGCCTTCGCACACGACGCGCGCCCGCGCGATCGCGGTGGCGGTGATCGTCGCGCTGTCTGGCCTCGTGCCGGCGCAGGCCGCCGATGTCGAGGGCGTCGACGTCGAAGACACCGTCAGCGTGGGCGGCGTGCGGCTCGAACTCAACGGTGCCGGCATGCGCACCGTCTACATCGTCAAGGCGTACGTGGCCGCGCTTTACGTGCCGTCGCGCTCGTCGCGGCCCGAGGACCTGTTGTCGCAGCAGGGCCCGCGTCGGCTGTCGCTGACGATGCTCGCCGACCTGTCGGCCGAATGGCTGGCGCAGCGGTTCGTGGCAGCGCTGCGCGACAACTGCCTCGAGCACGAACTCGTGCGGCTGGCGCCGCGCGTCGAGCGGCTGGTCGACACGATGCTCACACTGGGCCAGACCCGCAAGGGCGAGCGCATCGACATCGAATTCTCCGCCGGCGCGACCCGCGTCAGCGTCGATGGTCACGCGCTCGGGCCGGCGATTCCGGGCGAGGACCTGTTCGTCGCCATCCTGCGTGTGTTCGTCGGCGAACGCCCGATCGACGCCGAACTGAAGCAGGCGATTCTCGGGCGCTGACGACGATGAGCACTGCGCCCGGGGCCGGTCATCGCTGGATCGATGCGTTCGCCGACGCGGTGTGGCTCGAGGACGGTCTGTCGCGCAACAGTCTCGCCGCGTATCGGCGCGATCTCGCGTTGCTCGACGCGTGGCTGGCCGTGGAGCGCGGGGTGGCGTTGCACGAGGCCGGCGCCGCCGACCTGCACGGCTACATCGCGCATCGTCATCCGGATTCGCGTCCGAGCAGTGCAAACCGGCGCCTGGCGGTGTTCCGCAGGTTCTTCCGCTACCTGGTGCGCGAGCGCGTGCGCGACGACGACCCGACGCTGCAGATCCGCGCGGCGCGCCAGCCGCCGCGCTTCCCGAAGACGCTGTCCGAGCGGCAGGTCGAGGCACTGCTCGGCGCACCCGAGGTCGCGACG
Organism: Burkholderiaceae bacterium; assembly: GCA_021463505.1. Lineage (GTDB taxonomy): Bacteria > Pseudomonadota > Gammaproteobacteria > Burkholderiales > Burkholderiaceae_E > Zeimonas. The sequence continues at coordinate 71,630 of JAJTYR010000002.1, forward strand.
CCGCTCGGCCTGCGCGATCGCGCGATGCTCGAGACGCTGTATGCGAGCGGACTGCGCGTCTCCGAACTGGTGTCGCTGCCCACCGTGCAGGTGGGCCTGAACGAGGGGGTGGCACGCGTCGTCGGCAAGGGCGGCAGGGAGCGCCTGGTGCCGCTGGGCGAGGAAGCCCGCGCGTGGGTCGAGCGTTACCTGCGCGAGGCGCGTGCGGCGCTGCTCGGTGCACGCGCCGCCGACGCGCTGTTCGTCACGCAGCGCGGCGCCCCGATGACGCGCCAGATGTTCTGGACGCTGGTCAAGCGCTACGCGATCGTCGCCGGTATCACCGCGCCGCTGTCGCCGCACACGCTGCGGCACGCGTTCGCCACGCACCTGATCAACCACGGCGCCGACCTGCGCGTGGTGCAGATGCTGCTCGGCCACGCCGACATCTCGACCACACAGATCTACACGCACGTGGCGCGGGAACGCCTGAAGGCGCTGCACGCGCGGCATCACCCGCGCGGTTGAGCGTCGGTACCGTGCGCGCGTGCGTGCGTGCCTTACATCGATCTGACCGCCGCCGCCTCGAATGCGCCGCGTCGGTAGTCGTCGAATGCGCGCCGCAGTTCCTCGGCGGTGTTCATCACGAACGGCCCGTGCTGCGCGATCGGTTCGTTCAACGGCCGCCCCGCGACGATCAGCACGCGCGCATCGGCGATCGCTTCGATGCAGACTGCATGGGTGCCGTCGTTGGCGAGGATCGCCATGTGTCGGTCGGGGACTTCGGTGCCGGCGATCCGCGCGCTACCGCGATACGTGCAGGTGAAGGCGTTGTGTCCCGCGGGCAGCGTCTGCGTGAAGCGTGCGCGCGCCGGCAGGTGCACGTCGAGAAACAGCGGCTCGGTGTCGGGGCGCGTCACAGCGCCGGCGACGCCGTGGCTTTCGCCGGCGATCACGCGCACGCGCACGCCGCCCTCCGCGGTGAACTCGGGAATCGCGGCCGGCGCGATGTCGCGATAGCCCGGGGCGATCATCTTGTTGCGCGCCGGCAGGTTGAGCCAGAGCTGGAACCCCTCCATCAGCCCCTGTTCCTGCTCGGGCAGTTCGGAATGGATCAGGCCGCTGCCCGCGGTCATCCACTGGACGCCACCCGGACCGAGCAGCCCCTCGTTGCCGGCGCTGTCGCGATGGCGCATGCGCCCGGCGATCATGTAGGTCACCGTTTCGAAGCCGCGGTGAGGGTGGTCGGGGAACCCGCCGATGTAGTCGTCGGGGTTTTCGTTGCGAAACGCGTCGAGCATCAGGAACGGGTCGAGCCGGCGCTGCAGGTCCTGCGTCAGCACGCGCGTCAGACGCACGCCGGCGCCGTCGGAGGTCGGCACGCCTCGTACCAGTCGTTCCACCGCGCGCGAGTCCGCGCGGGCCTGTTTCACGGCGTGGTTCATGGTCTGCGCTCCTGTGTTCGTGATGGGCGCCACATTCGGGCGGCGAGCGTCCCGTTCGTCATGGTCAGATCATATTGAATCGGAAACCTCTTCGGAAGACATGGAAACGGATATTATCGGACCATCAGTGGAACAATTGCCGATCGAATGAAACTGCCCGCCGCATGAATCCGCACGCCGACGATCTCGTCCTGTTCGCGCGCGTGGTCGAGGCCGGCAGTTTTTCGCGCGCCGCCGAGCGCTGCGGCCTGCCCAAGGCCACCGTGTCGCGGCGCATCAGCGCGCTCGAAGCGGCGCTGGGCGAGCGGCTGATGACCCGCACCACGCGTCAACTGGCGATCACCGAATTCGGCGAGCGCATCCTCGAGCATGCGCGCCGCCTGCTCGACGAAACCGAGGCTGCCAGTGCGCTGGCCCAGCATCGCCAGGCCACGCCGCAAGGCACGCTGCGGGTGTCGCTGCCGCCGGGTTTTCTCGAGGAACTCGAACTGGTGCCTTTCCTGATCGAGTTCGCCGAGCGCCATCCCGAAGTCAGGCTGCAACTGGACATCTCGCCGCGCCGCGTCGACGTGGTCGCCGAGCGCTTCGATCTCGCGGTACGTGTGGCCGCGCGCCTGCCCGACGATGCCACGCTGGTTGCGCGCCGGATGATCGATCTCGAACGCGGCCTGTATGCGAGCCCCGCCTATCTCGCGCGTCGCGGCCGCCCGGCCACACCCGGGCAACTGCGCGGGCACACCGCGCTGCCGCTGGTCGCCAGCGACGGGGAGCTTCAGCCCTGGCGGCTGGCGCGTGAAGGCGAGCACTGGGAGGGATTGCCGCCAGGGCAGCTGGCGGTCAACTCGATCGGGCTGATCTGCACGCTGGCCACGCACGGCATGGGCGTGGCCGGTCTTCACGAGCGCGCCGCCGGCGCGCTCGTTGCCCGGGGACTGCTCGAGCGTGTGCTGCCCGGCTGGCGCCTGCCGACGATGACCGTCTGGGGCGTGATGCCGGGGCGCCGCCTGCTGCCGGCGCGCACGCGTGCGTTCGTCGACATGCTCGCAACGGCTCTCACGGTGACAGGAGCACGCGATGACTGAACCGGTCGACCTCTTCGTGATCGGCGGCGGCTCCGGGGGCGTGCGCGCTGCCCGGATTGCGGCCGGCCACGGCGCGCGGGTCGCGCTGGCCGAGGAATACCGCTACGGCGGCACCTGTGTGATCCGCGGCTGCGTACCCAAGAAGCTGCTGGTGCTGGCCAGCCGGTTCTGCGACGAGTTCGCGCGCGCGGCCGACTTCGGCTGGACGCCGGTGGATGCGCGCTTCGACTGGACGGCGCTGCGCGTGGCGAAGGACCGCGAGCTTGCGCGGCTCGAAGGCTTGTATCGCGACGGGCTGGCGCGTGCCGGCGTGCGTGCGATCGCTTCGCGGGCGAGCCTCGAAGGGCCTGACACGGTACGGCTGTCGGCGACCGGTGAATGCGTGCGTGCGCGCCGCGTGCTGATCGCCACCGGAGGCTTGCCGCTGCGCCCCGACATCCCGGGCGCCGAACTGGCGATCACCTCGAACGAGGTGTTCGACCTGCCGTCGTTGCCCGCGCGCATGGTGATCGAGGGCGGCGGCTTCATCGCGGTCGAGTTCGCCTGTCTGCTGCAGCGCCTGGGCGTGCAGGTGACGCTGGTCTATCGCGGCGACCTCGTGCTGCGCTGCTTCGACGACGACCTGCGCCGTCACCTCGATGCGGCGATGCGCGAAGCCGGCATCGTGATCCGCACCGGCGAGACGATCACCGCGATCGGGCGCCACGGCGGCGGCTTCAGGGTCGCGACCGATCGCGGATCGATCGACACCGACCTCGTGATGGTCGCGATCGGACGCGTGCCGAACACGCAGGGGCTGGGCCTGGAGCGTGCCGGCGTGGCGCTCGACGAACGCGGGGCGATCCGCGTCACGCCCGATTCGCGCACCACGGCCGCAAACGTGTGGGCGGTCGGTGACGTGACCGACCGGGTAGCGCTCACGCCGGTGGCGATCCGCGAAGGCCACGCGTTTGCCGACAGCGAGTTCGGCGACACGCGCTGGGTCTGCGATCACGAGGACGTGCCGGTCGCGGTGTTCACCACGCCGGAAATCGGTGCGGTGGGTCTCACCGAGGCGCGGGCGCGCGAGCGCTTCGCGCGTATCGACGTCTACCGCAGTCGCTTCCGCCCGATGGGCAACGTGCTGTCGGCGCGCGCCGAGCGCATGCTGGTGAAGCTGGTCGTCGACCGCGACAGCGATCGGGTTCTCGGCGTGCACCTGTGCGGCCCGGATGCGGCCGAGATGATCCAGCTGGCCGCGATCCCGTTGAAGATGGGTGCGACCAAGCGGCAGTTCGACCGGACCATCGCGGTTCATCCGACCGCCGCCGAGGAACTGGTGACGATGCGCGAACCGGTTGCCGACGATGCCGATGCCCCCGGAACCGGCGCCCGATGCACGCTCTGCTGATTCCACTCGTCCTGCCGTTCCTGGGCAGCGCGCTCGTGGCCATCCTGCCGGTGACCGCGCGCAACCGCGCGGCGTCGCTGGCGGGCGCCGTGGCGCTGGCGGGGGTCGTGGCGCTGGCACTGCAGTATCCGGCGGTCGCCGCGGGCGAGGTGCTGCGCTTCGGGCACGTGTGGCTGCCGGGCCTCGGCCTGGACTTCGTGGTGCGCGTCGACGGTTTCGCGTGGATGTTCGCGATGCTGGTGCTGGGAATCGGCCTGCTGGTCGTCGTCTATGCGCGCTACTACATGGCGCCGGGCGACCCGGTGCCGCGCTTCTTCTCGCTCCTGCTCGCGTTCATGGGCTCGATGCTCGGCATCGTGATGTCGGGCAACCTGATCCAGCTGGTGATGTTCTGGGAGCTGACCAGCCTGGTGTCGTTCCTGCTGATCGGCTACTGGCACCATCGCCCCGACGCGCGCCGCGGCGCACGGATGACGCTGACGATCACCGTCGCCGGCGGTCTGTGCCTGTTCGCGGGCGTGCTCATGCTCGGCGACGTCGTCGGCAGCTACGAGCTCGATCGCGTGCTCGCCTCGGGCAGCATCGTGCGCGAGCATCCGTGGTACCGGCCGATCCTCGTGCTGGTCGCGCTCGGCGCGCTCACCAAGAGCGCACAGTTCCCGTTCCACTTCTGGCTTCCACGGGCGATGGCGGCGCCCACTCCGGTGTCGGCCTACCTGCACTCGGCCACGCTGGTGAAGGCGGGCGTGTTCCTGCTGGCGCGTCTGTGGCCGGTGCTCGCGGGCACGCCCGAGTGGTCGTGGGTGATCGGCGGCGCGGGGCTGGCCACGCTACTGCTGGGCGCCTTCGTCGCGATCTTCCAGCACGATCTGAAGGGGTTGCTGGCCTATTCGACGCTCAGTCACCTCGGCCTGATCACGCTGCTGCTCGGGATCGGCACGCCGCTGGCGGCCGTCGCGGCGATCTTCCACACGATGAATCACGCGACCTTCAAGGCGTCGCTGTTCATGGCCGCCGGCATCGTCGATCACGAGACCGGTACGCGCGACATGCGCCGGCTGAGCGGCCTGTACCGGATGATGCCGATCACCGCGACACTGGCCACCGTGGCCGCGGCGGCGATGGCCGGCGTGCCGCTGCTCAACGGTTTTCTGTCCAAGGAGATGTTCTTCTACGAGGCGGCGCAGGCCGGCTCGGCGCGCGACTACCGCCTGGCGATCGCGGCAACCGCTGCGGGCGTGTTCAGCGTCGCCTATTCGCTGCGCTTCATCGACGAGGTCTTCTTCGGTCCGCCGCCGCATGGCCTGCCGAAGGCGCCGCGCGAGCCGCCACGCTGGATGCGCTTTCCCGTCGAGCTGCTGGCGCTGGCCTGCCTGGTGGTCGGCGTGGCTCCGTCGATCACGGTCGGCCCGTTCCTCGATGTCGCCGCCCGCTCGGTGCTCGGCGCCGCGATGCCCGGGTACAGCCTCGCGCTCTGGCACGGCCTGAACCTGCCGCTGCTGATGAGCGCGATCGCGCTCGTCGGCGGCACCGCGCTGTACCTGCTGCTGCAGCGCACGCTGCGCATCGGCAGCGTCGCAAAGGTGCCGTTCGTGCATCGCTTCGACGGCCAGCGCCTGTTCGAACGCCTGCTCGACGGCGTCGGGGTCTGGGCGGCGCGGCTCGAGCACGGGCTCGGCACGGTGCGCCTGCAGCCGCAATTGGCGATCGTGGTCGCGGTGGCGATCGTCGCCGGCGCGCTGCCGCCGGCATTCGGCGGCCTGCAGTGGGGGGAGGCCCCGCTCACGGCGCTCGATCCGGTGTTCGCGCTGTTGTGGGCGGTGGGCATCGCCTGTGCGATCGGTGCTGCCTGGCAGGCGAAGTTTCACCGGCTGATGGCGCTGACATCGATGGGCGGCGCGGGGCTGGTGACCTGCCTGACGTTCGTCTGGCTGTCGGCGCCCGACCTCGCGCTCACCCAGCTGATGGTCGAGACGGTGACGATGGTGCTGATCCTGCTCGGCCTGCGCTGGCTGCCGCCGCGTCTCGAGGCGCGTGACGCGCGGGCGCGGCCGTCGCTGCGTGAACGCGTGCGGCGTGCGCGCGACGTCGCGCTCGCGATCGGCGCCGGTGCCGGCGTGGCCGCGCTCGCCTGGGCGGTGCTGACGCGGCCGTTCCCGCAGAGCCTGGCGTCGTTCTACCTGCAGCGCTCGCTGCCCGAGGGCGGCGGCGCGAACGTGGTGAACGTGCTGCTGGTCGACTTCCGCGGCTTCGATACGCTGGGCGAGATCACGGTGCTCGGCATCGTCGCGCTTTCGGTCTATGCATTGTTGCGGCGCTTTCGCCCCGACCCGCAGAGCGTCGCCATCCCGGTGCAGCAGTCGGGCGAGCCCGCGCCGGCCGGCGAGGCTGCACGTCCGGGCGCCGACGCCGCCAGCGGCTACCTGATGGTGCCGGCGGTCTTCGTACGGCTGCTGTTTCCGATCATGACGGTGATCTCGATCTTCTTCTTCGTGCGCGGCCACGACCAGCCGGGCGGGGGCTTCGTGGCCGGGCTGATCCTGGCCGTGGCGATCATCCTGCAGTACATGGTGGGCGGCGCGGTGTGGGTGGAGAATCACCTGAAGCTCTTTCCGCGGCGCCTGCTCGCGATCGGCCTGCTGGTGGCGGCGGCAACGGGAATCGGGTCCTGGCTGTTCGGTTACCCGTTCCTCACCAGTCACACTGCGCATCCGCTGCTGCCCGGCGGCGTGGCGCTGCCCAGCGCGTTCCTGTTCGATCTCGGCGTCTACATCCTGGTGGTCGGCGCCACCGCGGTCATCCTGCTCGCGCTGGCGCACCAGTCGGTGCGCAGCCATCGCGCCGTACGGGCGGCCGGGGCGGCCGGGGTGGACGCCCCGGCGCCCGGCGCCGTCGGCGAGACGTCCGCCGCGACCTTCGGCGCATCGTTCGGCGCGCCCTTCGGCGTGGATCGTCACGCAGGGCGGCAGCCGTGGAGCTGATCGTCGCGATCGCCATCGGCGTGCTGGTCGGCGCCGGCGTGTGGCTGGTGCTGCGTCCGCGCACCTTCCAGGTGATCGTCGGGCTGTCGCTGATTTCCTACGGCGTCAACCTGTTCATCTTCGCGATGGGTCGGCTGAAGATCGACCGGGTGCCGATCGTCGGCCCCGGTGCGCTCGATCCGGCGCGCCATGCCGATCCGCTGCCGCAGGCGCTGGTGCTGACGGCGATCGTGATCGGCTTCGCGATGACCGCGCTGTTCCTCGTGCTGCTGCTGGCACTGCGCGGTTTCAGCGGCACCGACCACGTCGACGGCGAGGAGCCGCCCGAATGATGCGCTGGGTCGACCACCTGATCGTGGCGCCGATCGTGTTGCCGCTGCTGGCCGGGGCGCTGCTGGTGCTGGTCGACGAGCGCCGCCACCGTCTGAAATTCGCGATCAGCCTGGTCGCCGTGCTCGGTCTGGTGGCGGCGGCGTTCGCGCTGGTGGCGCTGGCGCATGGGCGGCCCGACGGCTGGCAGGGCGAGGTCGGCATCTACCTCGCGGCCAACTGGCCGGTGCCGTTTGGCATTGCGCTGGCGGCCGACCGGTTGTCGGCGCTGATGGTGCTGCTGAGCGCGCTGCTTGGGCTGGCGTCGCTGGTGTTCTCCCAGGCGCGCTGGACGCGCGCCGGGGTCCACTTCCACGCACTGTTCCAGTTCCTGTTGATGGGGCTCTGCGGGGCCTTCCTCACTGCGGACCTGTTCAACCTGTTCGTGTTCTTCGAGGTGCTGCTGGCCGCGTCCTACGGGCTGGTGCTGCACGGCTCCGGCCCGCTGCGCGTGGCAGCCGGCCTGCACTACGTGGCGGTCAATCTGCTGGCCTCGTCGCTGTTCCTGATCGGCGTGGCGATGATCTACGCCGTGACCGGCACGCTGAACATGGGCGATCTGGCGCGGCTGCTGCCCGGACTTGCGCCGCAGGACCGGCCGTTGTTCGAGGCGGGCGCCGCGGTGCTCGGCGTGGCGTTCCTCGTCAAGAGTGCGATGTGGCCGCTGGCCTTCTGGCTGTCGCCGGCCTATTCGGCGGCGAGCACCCCGGCCGCTGCGATCTTGGCGATCATGACCAAGGTCGGGGTCTACGCGATCCTGCGCCTGTGGTTGCTGCTGTTCGCCGACGCGGCCGGCGGCTCGGCCGGTTTCGGCCGCGACTGGCTGCTCTACGGCGGCATGGCGACGATCGGCTTCGCCGCGATCGGGATGCTGGCGGCGCAGGATCTGCGGCGGCTGGCGAGCCACAGCGTGATCATGTCCTCGGGCACGCTGCTGGCCGCGATCGCGTTCGACCATCCGGCGGTGCTGGCCGGCGCGCTCTACTACCTGGTCAGTGCGAGCTTCGCCGCGAGCGCGTTGTTCCTGCTGATCGAACTGGTCGAGCGCAGCCGCGGGTTCGGCTCGGGCGTGCTGGCGGTGACGCTCGAGGCGCTCGAAGCGCAGGGGGCGTTGCACGCAGGGCCCGCCATCGCCACCGACGAACAGGAGGATTCCGGCGTCGTGATCCCGGCCGCGATGGCTTTTCTCGGCGCCGGCTACATCGGCTGCGCGCTGCTGATCGCGGGCCTGCCGCCGCTTTCCGGTTTTGTCGCCAAGTTCGCGTTGCTCGCCGGTGTGCTCGATGCGCACGGCGCGCATGCGCCGGACGGCACTGCACCGGTGGCGTGGACGATGCTGGGCCTGGTGGTCGCCTCCGGGCTCGCGGCGGCGATCGCGGCGATGCGCATCGGCATCCGCACGTTCTGGGTCCAGATCCGGCAGGCGCCGCCGAGATTGCGCGTGATCGAGGCGATGCCGGTGGCTGCGCTGCTGCTGGTCTGCGTCGCGATCACGATCCAGGCGGGGCCGGTGATGCGCTACGTGGAGGCCGCGGCCGTCGGCGCGCAGCGCAGCGGCCCGTACCCCGACACGGTGATCGGCGCGCCGCGCGTTCCTGCGCGTGGCGCGGCGCAACCATGAGGCGCTGGCTGTCCGCGCCGGCGCTGTCGGCCTTCCTGGCCGTGATGTGGCTCGTGCTGGCCCAGAGTCTCGCGCCCGCGCACCTGCTGCTCGCGCTGCTGCTGGGCCTGTGGGTGCCGCATGCGACGCGGCGCATGCGCCCGCTGCAACCGCGGCTGCGCCGCCCCGGGGTGATGCTGCGGCTGTTCGCGGTGGTGTTGTTCGACATCGTGCGCTCGTGCATCCAGGTCTCGACGATCATCCTCGGCAAGCCGGCGCGGCGCGAACGCTCGGGTTTCATGAGTCTGCCGCTCGACCTGCGCGACCCGCACGGACTCGCGGTGCTGTCGGCGATCATCAACTCGACGCCCGGCACGGTGTGGGCCGAGTTGAGTGCCGACCGGCAACGGCTGACGATTCACGTGCTCGACCTGCACGACGAGCAGTGGTGGGTCGACACGATCAAGAACCGCTACGAGAAACCGCTCAGGGAGATCTTCGAATGACCACGGCACTGCAGTTCGCGATCGGTTTCCTGCTGGCCTGCCTCGGCCTGGCGACCGTGCTCGCGACGATCCGGCTGTTCCGCGGGCCGGCGGCGCAGGACCGCGTGATGGCGCTCGACACACTGTACCTGTGCGCGATGCTGATCACGTTGACCCTCGGGATGCGCTTCGGCAATCCGCTGTATTTCGAAGTGGCGTTGCTGATCGCGCTGGTCGGCTTCGTCGGGTCGATCGCGATGGCCAAGTTCCTGTTGCGTGGCGAGGTGATCGAATGAACGCCGCTGCGTTGCCGCCGTGGGCCGCGATTCCGGTCGTGCTGCTGCTGCTGCTCGCCGGCAGCCTGGTGGTGATCGGGGCGCTCGGCCTGCTGCGCCTGTCGAACTTCTACCAGCGCGGTCACGCGACGGCGATGGTCAACACGCTCGGCGCCGGTTGCGTGTTGATCGCATCGATGCTCTATTTCAGCGCGAGCGGGGCGCGCCCGGTGATCCACGAATTGCTGATCACCGTGTTCGTGCTGCTCACGTCGCCGGTCACCGCGATGCTGCTGATGCGCGCCGCGGTCCATCGCGACCGGCGCAGCCGGCGCAACGACGTGCCGGCGCACTGACCGCGGATCGAAACCGGGCCTGCACGGAGAACGACACTTGCGCATCTGCATCTATGGACTGGGCGCCGTCGGCGGCTTCATCGGTGCCCGCCTGGCCGCGAACGGCCAGCAGGTTTCGGCCATCGCGCGCGGCGCCACGCTGGCGGCGGTGGCGCGCGACGGGCTGGTGCTGCTCGAGGCGCCGATGGCGCCCGGTGCGGCGCCTGCGACCCCGGGCGGAGTCCCCGCACGGACCGTGGTACGCCTGACCGTGGTCGACGAGCCGGCCCGTCTCGGCCCGCAGGATCTGGTCGTGGTCAGTGTCAAGACCACCGGAATGGCCGAGGCCGCGCGACACATCGGGCCGCTGATCGGCCCGCAGACCATCGTGCTGAGCGCGATGAACGGCGTGCCCTGGTGGTTCTTCGATGGGCTCGATGACGCGCTGGCCGCGCGCGACTGGGCGTCGATCGACCCGGGCCGCGCGATCGCCGCCGCGATTCCGGTCTCGCGGGTGCTCGGCTGCGTCGTGCACTTTGCCTGCTCGGTCGAGCGGCCGGGCGTCGTGCGCCATGCGCAGGGCCGACGGCTGATCGTCGGCGAGCCGACGGGCGGCGACAGCGAGCGCGTGCGCCGCGTCGCGGCGCTGCTCGCCGCAGCGGGGTTCGAGACCGAAGTGTCGTCGCGGATCCAGCAGGACATCTGGTTCAAGCTGTGGGGCAACACGACGTTCAATCCGGTGTCGGCGCTCACCGGTGCGACCGCCGACCGGATTCTCGACGACCCGCTGGTGCGCGCCTTCATGTCGGCCGTGATGCTCGAGGCCGGCGCCATCGGCGAGCGTATCGGCCTGCCGATTCCGGTCACCCCGGAGGAGCGCCACCAGGTCACGCGTCAGCTCGGCGCCTTCAAGACGTCGATGCTGCAGGATGTCGAGGCCGGCAGGCCGGTCGAGATCGACGCGCTGGTGGCGATCGTCGGCGAGATCGGTCGCGCGGTCGGGCTGGCGACGCCGAATCTGGACGCGCTGCACGGTCTGGCGCGGCTGCACGCGCGCACCCGCGGACTCTATCCGGGCTGAACATGGCCAGGCCACTCGTCGCGCTGATGCATGGCGACCGCAAGGTGCCGACGAGGAATCCGGCGCGCCAGGTCGGCTGCAAGGGCATCGCACCGCGCGTGCTGGTCGGTCTGCTGCGCGCGCAGCCGGTGCACTGCGCGCGCAGCCGGTACACTGCGCGCGCAGCCGGTACACTGCGCGCGCAGCCGGTACACTGCGCGCTCGCGGATGGACGGGCGAGGCGGTGATGGACGCGCTCCACGGCGTGCCGGCGGTGCTCGCCGCCTACCTGGTCGGATCGATTTCGTTTGCGGTGGTGGTCAGTCGGGTGATGGGGCTGGCCGATCCGCGCAGCTACGGCTCGGGCAATCCGGGTGCGACCAACGTTCTGCGCACCGGCAACAAGGCCGCGGCGGCACTCACGCTGGCGGGCGACTCCGCCAAGGGGCTGCTGGCAGTGCTGGCTGCAAAGGCGCTGGCCACGCGCTTCGGCTTCGGCGACGGCACCCTCGCGCTGGTTGCGCTGGCGGCTTTCGTCGGTCACCTGTTTCCCGTGTTCCACCGCTTCCGGGGTGGCAAGGGCGTCGCCACCGCCGCGGGCGTGCTGCTTGCGCTGAATCCGGTGCTCGGTCTGGGCACGCTCGCGACCTGGCTGCTGATTGCGTTCTTCTTTCGTTATTCGTCGCTGGCCGCGCTGGTTGCGGCGATCTTCGCGCCGTTGTGGTATCTGTTCCTGTCCGGCCCCGATCCGGTCGCCGCCGCGGTGGCGGCGATGAGCGTGTTGCTCGTCTGGCGGCACGCGAACAACATCCGCAACCTGCTCGCCGGCAAGGAGCGCCGCATCGGGCAGAAGAAGCGGGGGTAACGGCTCGGGGTCGAGGGCCCGGCGCGGGCGCGCCACAGGGGTCACGCCGCGCCCAGGTCCTCCAGCGACCAGCGCGGGCGCACACGAAAGCCGTCGATCGCCATGCCCGTCCCCACGCCGGGCGCCGCGCCCGCCTGCAGGCGCAGCGCGCCGGCGAACGCGATCATCGCGCCGTTGTCCGAGCACAGCGCCGGTTCGGGAAAGTGGACCCGCCATCGCGCCTGCGCCGAGGCTGCGCCCAACGACTCGCGCAACTGCCGGTTGGCACTGACGCCGCCGGCCACCACCAGCCGTTCGTGGCCGGTTGTGCGCAGCGCGCGCAGCGACTTCGCCACCAGCACGTCGACGATGGCGGCTTGCACCTCGGCGGCGAGGTCGGCGCGCGACGACTCGTCGGCAAGGCCGCGCCGCATCGCGGCGAGCACCGCGGTCTTCAGGCCGCTGAAGCTGAAGTCGAGGTCGCCGGAATGCAGCATCGGCCGCGGCAGCCGGTAGCGTCCGGGTGTGCCGCCGGCCGCCAGGCGCGCGATCGCCGGCCCGCCGGGGTAACCCAGGCCGAGCAGTTGCGCGCTCTTGTCGAACGCTTCGCCGGCCGCGTCGTCGAGCGTGTCGCCGAGCAGTGCGTAGTGGCCGATGCCGCTGACCTGCATCAATTGCGTGTGCCCGCCCGACACCAGCAATGCGACGAACGGAAACGCCGGCGGATCGGCCGACAGCAGGGGCGACAGCAGGTGGCCCTCCAGATGGTGTACGCCGATCGCCGGAATACCCAGCGCGAACGCCATCGAGGCACCGACGCCGGCGCCCACCAGCAGCGCACCGGCCAGGCCGGGCCCTTCGGTGTACGCGATCGCGTCGATCTCCGACCGGGCGACGCCGGCCTGCGCCAGCACCTGCCGGGTCAGCGGCAGCACGCGCCGGATGTGGTCGCGCGACGCAAGTTCCGGGACGACGCCGCCGTAGCGCTCATGCATCGCGATCTGCGAGTGCAGCGCCTGCGCGAGCAGGCCGCGCTCGGCGCAGTACAGCGCGATGCCGGTCTCGTCGCAGGAGGTTTCGATGCCGAGCACCTTCATCGGTCGAGTATCGCACGCGCCAAACCACCGGCAGCACGCAATCGGGGTACCCGCCCCGGTGTTCCGCCGTGCCGACGCGGTTGCGCCCGGCGCGCCTGCGGAGTGCCCCGGGGTGCGCCAGGATCGGCAGCAGTCTGGCACCGGGCCCCGGGGTGCGACAGGCGCCGTCCGGACCGCCTCTGTCCAGCCGTTCGTCGGTTGCGCGGCGAGCGTCAGGCCGTGATCGGCACGTCGTCGGCGACCACGCGGTTGCGCCCCTCGGCCTTCGCGCGATAGGCGCGACGGTCCGCTTCGTCGAGCAGTTGTCGCAACGTCTTGCCGTGGCGGTGGACGGTGACGCCGATGCTCAGCGTCACGGCAATCCGTTCGCTGTCGACGCGGTGCGGCGAGGCTTCCATCGTCGCGCGCAGCCGCTCGGCGACGACGAAGGCCGCCGCCTCGCCGGGCACCGGCACCAGCGCGCAGAACTCGTCGCCCCCGTAGCGCACGATGAGCGCGTCGGGGCGCAGCGTCCGGCGCATCACGCCGGCGACGTGTCGCAGCACCTGGTCGCCGATCGCGTGCCCGTGCCGGTCGTTGATCATCTTGAAGTTGTCCACGTCGATCATCAGCAGCGCGATGCAGCCGCCCCGGGGTGCAGCGCCGAGCAACCGGTCGGCCGATTCCTGCAGCGAACGGCGCGACACCAGGCCGGTCAGGTCGTCGGTGGTCGCCATCCGGTGCAGTCGCGTGCTCAACTGCGAGTTGGCGATGCTGAGCACCGAGACCGTGATCGCGAACGGCAGCGAACCGAAGATCGCTGCGAAGAACGTGCGCAGCACGCCTGGCGACGCCGAGCCATCGGGATGCAGCGCAATGCCATGGGCCACGAAGGCGACCGCGCGTGCAGCCACCAGCACACAGAACAGCACCAGCAGCGCGCGCATCAGGCGCACCGAGCGCAGCGGCCGGATCCAGCCCGAGCGATGGGCCTCGTGGGCGGCCAGCCCCATGAACGCGACGACGAACACGCTGCTGAGCACGATGCGGGCGATCGCGCTTGCGGCGTTCGGCTCGCGGATCGCGAACAGCGACGCGAGGTAGCCGCCGAACGCGATGCCGGCAACGGCACTGAGCCCGACGTTGCGGGGCTGGCCGTACAGCTGCCTGGAGCCGAGCCAGACCAGCATCGCGGAGAGGCCGAAAGCGGCGTAGCCGAGCAGCGGTGCCAGCCATCCGGTGGCTTCCTCGCGCGCCGCGAACGAAACGAAGCCGATGCCGAGCGCAAGGATGCCGGCGGCGAACAGGGTGAGCGCCGGACTCGATTCGCGATGGTCGCGTCGCAGCCAGATCAGGATCACGGCACCGATCAGGCTGCTGCACCCGGTCAGCAGGTACATGGTGGGAATGTGGAGAACGGCTGCCGGCGTCATGGGGCGGATTCTCGGCGGACCGCGCACGGCGCCGCGGCGCGACCCGATGGGTGGTGGCGGGCGGCGGTTCCCCGGCGGAGTCGTGTCGCACGCAGCGCGCGCAACGCACGCTACGGCGCCGGCGTATCAGTGCTGCATCAGAACCCGATCCGCGGGCGCCGCGCAGAGCGCTCGTTCGACAGGTCTGACGGGCCGATTTCGCTGCGCTGCGCCAGCGTGGCGTTGCCGAAGGCGCTCACCAGTTGCCGGCGCATCTCGCGCGGCGCGCAATGCGCGAGCCGGTCGGCGACCGCGTCGGCCAGTTGTTCTGGAAAGCGTGCGCCCCATTCGTGCGAATCGCGGATCTCCCGGTACAGGCCCTGCGCGATGCGCCGCGCGCCGTCGTGGTCGGGCGCGGGGATCTCGTAGACGTTCATCCGGTCGAGGATCGGGTCCGGGATGCGCCCGATGTCGTTCGCCGTGGCCACCCAGACGATGTCCGAGCAATCGACCGGCACCTCGGCGAATTCGTCGACGAACCCGGCCGCAGTGTCGGGCTCGAGCAGCGCATAGAGTGCCCCCAGCGGATCGTACTGGCCATCGGCCGACGCCTTGTCGATTTCGTCGACGACCATCACCGGGTTGGCATAGTCACCGTTGACCAGCGTGTCGAACACCTTGCCGGCACGCGCGTTGCGCCACTGCGACGAGGCACCGGAGAGGATCCAGCCGGCGGTGAGCGAACTCATCGACACGAAGCCGTAGCCGGTGCCCAGCAACCGGGAGAGGCGGCGCGCGAACCGCGTCTTGCCGATGCCCGGGTCGCCGAGCAACAGCAGCGGCGTGAGTTCGACCGGATCGGCCGTCTGCATGCACAACGCGAGCTGGCGGCGCAGATCGTCGAGCACCTCGCTGAAATTCGGCAGTTCCGCAGCCAGCGCGTCGAAGTCGGGCATGCCCGCAGGCTTGACACTGAAGCGCTCGCCACCGGCCTTCAGCATCCGCTCGTAGGTGCCCTTGAGCGACTCGTTCGCGCCGGGCGGCAACTCGTCGAGCGCGGCTTCGACCCGGCTGGTCGAGTAGATCTGGCGGAATCCGGCGATCGCAATCGGCGCGGCCCCGGAACGCGGCTCGTGCGCGCTGCTTCGGCTCGTGCAGGACATGGCATCCGCTCTCCAGACACTTCGTCGCCCGATTCTTCGGTATGACTGCCCTCGCCGGCAAGCCCGTCGGGTGCCTTTCGGGCGTGCGGCGCGCCCGCCGGTCCGCCGCGGCACGATCGGCGCGGCTTTCGCGCCACGGCGCCACCGGCGTCAGAGGCCGTGCTTTGCCGGGTTGCCGATATCCGATATACTTTCCGGTTCCATTGAAAGGGGGTGATCTTTAATGCCGACCGTCCGCGTCAAGGAGAACGAGCCCTTCGACGTCGCACTTCGCCGCTTCAAGCGCACGATCGAGAAAGCCGGAATCATCACCGAGCTGCGAGCGCGCGAGTTCTACGAGAAGCCGACCGCCGAGCGCAAGCGCAAGAAGGCGGCCGCGGTCAAGCGCCACTACAAGCGTCTTCGCAGCCAGATGCTGCCGAAGAAGATGTACTGACGCCTGCCGGCGCGACGCCTGGCGCACGCGGCGCCACCCTCGAAGGCCTGCCCGGCCCCGCCCCGGCGGGCCTTCGCCCTTTCCAGAGCCACGAGATGAACCTGAAAGAGCGAATCGGCGAAGACATGAAGGCGGCGCTGCGCGCCCGCCAGGCCGATCGCCTGTCGGCGATTCGCATGCTGCTGGCGGCGATCAAACAGAAGGAGGTCGACGAGCGCATCACGGTCGACGACGCGCAGGTCGTGACGATCGTCGATCGCCTGATCCGCCAGCGGCGCGACTCGATCGAGCAGTTCGAGAAGGCGCGCCGCAGCGACCTCGCCGATCGCGAAAAGGCCGAAATCGAAGTCCTGTCGGCCTATCTGCCGCAGCAGGCGAGCGTGGCCGAAGTGGCCGCCGAGATCGACGCGGCCATCGCCGCGGCCGGCGCTACCGGCCCGCAGCAGATGGGCAGGGTGATGGCGCTGCTCAGGCAACGCCTGGCCGGACGCACCGACCTTGCCGCCGTCTCGGTACAGGTGAAGGCGCGGTTGGCCGGCGGCTGACCCGGCCGGCACGGTCCGGGGCGCCGCTGCGCGCTACACTGGCCGTGTGATCCCCCAGAGCTTCATTCAGGATCTGCTGGCCCGCATCGACATCGTCGACGTCGTGGGCCGCCATGTGGCGCTCAAGAAAGCGGGCGCCAACTTTCTCGGATTGTGCCCATTCCACGGCGAGAAGACGGCGTCGTTCACGGTCAGTCCCGCCAAGCAGTTCTATCACTGCTTCGGCTGTGGCGCCCACGGCAGCGCGATCGGGTTTCTGATGGAACACGGCGGCCTGGGCTACGTCGATGCGATCGCCGAACTCGCGCAGTCGATCGGGGTTGCCGTTCCGCAGGAAGCCGGGCCGGGCGGGCAGGCCGACCGGCGCGCGCCGGCCCTGCTGGAGTTGCTGGCGCAGGCGGCGAAGTTCTACCGCCGCCGCCTGAAGGAAGCGCCGCAGGCGATCGAATATCTGAAAAAGCGCGGGCTGGCCGGCGAGACTGCGGCCCGGTTCGGCATCGGCTACGCGCCCGATCAGTGGCGTGGCCTCGAGGCCGCGGTGGCGAATTACGAGATCGACGAAATGGTGGCTGCCGGACTGGTCATCGAGGCGAGCGGCGAGGACGGCCGGCGCAAGCGGTATGACCGCTTTCGCGACCGGATCATGTTTCCGATCCGCAATCCGCGCGGGCAGGTCATCGGTTTCGGCGGCCGCGTGCTCGACCGCGGCGAACCGAAGTACCTGAACTCGCCCGAGACCCCGGTGTTCTCCAAGGGTCGCGAACTCTACGGTTTGTACGAAGCTCGCGACGCGATACGTGCAGAAGACTGCGTGATCGTTGTCGAAGGCTACATGGACGCCGTGATGCTGGCACAGCACGGCGTCGCCAACGTCGTCGCGACGCTGGGCACCGCCACCACCGGCGAGCATCTGCGCAAGCTGCTGCGCCTGGTCGATCGCGTCGTGTTCGCCTTCGATGGCGACGCAGCGGGGCGCAAGGCGGCGTGGAGGGCCCTCGAAGCGGCGCTCGCGCAGGCGAGCGATACCCGGCGCATCGACTTTCTGTTCCTGCCGCCGGAGCACGATCCGGACAGTTTCGTGCGCGAGCGTGGCGCTGGCGGCTTTCGCGAGGCGTTGGCGGATGCGCTGCCGCTGTCCGAACTGCTGCTGCGCGGGCTCGCCGAGCGCGTCGACCTCGCGACCCCGGAAGGGCGCGCCCGGCTGCTTGCCGAGGCGCGGCCGCTGCTGCAGCCGCTGGCGGCGCAGGCGTTGCGCATGCAGCTGGTGCATCGACTGGCCGGGCTCGCAGAACTCGACGCGACCGAAGTCGCGCGCTATCTCGGGCCGGTCACGGCCCCGGCGCACGGCGACTCCGCAGAGTCGCGCGCTCACGCGACCGGCGCGACGCGTTTCGTCTCGGCTACCGATGCGCCTGACGAGGCGGGGTCGGCGGGTGCCGGACGCCCGTCGCACGGTGCGGTGCGTGGTCAGGGTGGCCGCGGCGGGTGGCGCGAGCGCGCCCGGTTCGTGCCGCGGGTGCCGGTGGGCAAGCCCGATCTCGAAGCGCGCGTCCGGCTGCTGACCGCGCTGCATCCGGTGCTCGCGGGCAGCGAGCGCGGCGAGTGGATGCCCGAGCCGCTCGCCGTATGGCTGGACACCGTGGCGGCATTGCCGGCGGGCAGCGCGTTTGCCAGCGTCTGCGAAGCGCTGCGCCAGACCTCGCCGGAGGCGGTGGCCCGCCTCGAGCGGAGGGTCGCCAGCGACGCCTCCGCGGCGGCTGCACTGTCGCTCGATGAGGCCCGCGTCGAGGTCGAGGCTGCGCTCGCGCAGTTGCGCGAGCGCCACCTTTCGCGGCTGATCGACGAACTGGTTGCCGGCGGCATGGCATCGTCGGAAGAACGCCAGCGTTATCAATTGCTTATGGCCATGCGCCGACGCTCTTGATATACTACGCGGTTCCCCGATGTTCGTCCGGACCCGCTCCTTCGACTCACCGTCGATCACGTTCGGCCGACACCGGACGGGTGGTCGCGCGGACGACTGCACGGGCGCCGCTCCGTTCATTGACAGGGCCGGGTCTGCGGCCTGCGCGCGCCGCGTCCGGGTTCGCATGGTGTGCAACACGTTTCCCGGGGGCCGGCCCCCGGATTCCTGACAGCGAGGCAAACGTGGCGAAGTCCGTCCGGCAACCCGCATCGAAGAAGGCGACTCTCAAGGTGTCCTCGAAGCTATCGACCAGGATCTCACCAAGGGCTGGCGCGCGCGCGACCGCCTCATCGTCGACGAACAAGCCTGCGGCGAAGGCTGCAGCCAGGACGACGTCGAAGGCGACGGCAAGGACGGCGCCGAAGGCCGCTCCGAAGACCGCCCTCAGGGCGACCCCCAGGACCGCTGCCAAGGGGGCGCCAAAGACATCGGCGAAGACGGCGCCGAGGGCCGCGGTGAAAGCAGCACCGAAAGCGGCCCCCAGGGCGGCCGCGAAGCCGGCGCCGAAAGCCGCCAGCAAGGCCGTGAAGGCGTCCGCCGCGGGAGCCAGTGGGGCGGCCACCAAAGTCGGATCCAAGGCCACGCCCAAGGCCACGCCCAGGGTCGCGCCGAAAGCCGCTGCGCGGGGCGCGACCAGGGCGCCAGCCGGGGCTGCGGCCAGGACGGCGAAACCGGAGGTGCGCGACGCCGCGGGGAAACCACGCAAGGTCGGTGAGGCAGCCCTTCTCGAGGCGCTGCGACAGATCAAGCCGGCAGCCGTCGCGAAGGCCGAGGCGAGGGCGGCGCTGACCGCAAGAGATGCTGGCAAGGAGGCCGCGAAGGCCGGCGGCAAGGGCGTCCGCGGCGCCAAGGCATCGGTTGGGGCTGCGCAACCGGCTGCCGGGGAGACCCGGGACGTCAAGGGTGTCGGCCGTGCCGGGGGCGCAACAGGGGCTAAAGCCGTCAAAGCGGTCGAAGGAGTCAAAGGGGCAAAAGGAGCCAAGGCGACCAAGGCGCCCAAGGCCACCAGGGGACGCGCTCCCGCCAAAGGCGTCGAAGCCGGCGCAGAGGCCGAAGACCTGCTCGACGAACAGCCCGAGGGCTTCGACGAAGGCGACGAAGCCGAGGTCGTCCCCGAGGTGCCCGAAGTCGTGGTGCCCGTACCGGCCAAGTCGCGTCGTGGCAACCGCGCCAGGGAAAAGCAGTTGCTCAAGGAATTCGGCGGCCGCCAGGGCATCACCGAGGAGCAACGCGAGGCCACCCGCAACAAGCTCAAGCAGCTGATCAAGCAGGGCAAGGACCGCGGCTTCCTCACGTTCGCCGAAATCAACGATCACCTGCCCGAAGACCTGGTCGACGCCGAAGCGATCGAGTCGATCGTCAGCACCTTCAGCGACATGGGCATCACGGTCTACGACCAGGCGCCCGATGCCGAGACGCTGCTGATGGCCGACACCACGCCGGTGGCCAGCTCGGACGACGACGCCGAGGAAGAGGCCGAGGCGGCGCTGTCCACCGTCGATTCCGAATTCGGTCGTACCACCGACCCGGTGCGCATGTACATGCGCGAAATGGGCTCGGTGGAACTGCTCACGCGCGAAGGCGAGATCGAGATCGCCAAGCGCATCGAGGACGGCCTCAAGCACATGTTGCAGGCCATTTCGGCCTGCCCGACGACCATTGCCGAGGCGCTCGCGCACGCCGAGAAGATCGGCGCGGGCTCGATGCGCATCGACGAAGTGGTCGATGGCCTGATCGACCCGAACGCCGAAGCGGAAGACGATTTCGCTCCGGCGCCGGCCGTCTCGCCGGCCGATTTCGACGACGACGAGGACGGCGACGCCGCCGCCACCGCCAATACTGCGCGGCTCGAGGAACTCAAGCGCGCGGCGCTCGAGAAATTCGGGCACATCTCGAAGTGGTTCGAGAAGATGCGCGTGGCCTACGAGAAGGAAGGCTACCGGAGCAAGGCCTACCTGAAGGCGCAGACCGAGATCCAGGACGAGCTGATGAGCATCCGCTTTACGGCCAAGATGGTCGAGAAGCTGTGCGACACGCTGCGCGCCCAGGTCGACGAGGTGCGCTCGCTCGAGCGCGCGATCGGCGAGATCTGCGTGCAGCGCGTGGGCATGCCGCGCGAGCGTTTCATGCAGACCTTCCCCGGCAACGAGACCAGCCTGAAGTGGGCCGAGAAGGAAGTCGCCGGCAACCCGCCGTACGTCGAGGTGCTGCGCCGGAACATCCCCGCCATCCAGGACCTGCAGCAGAAACTGATCGACCTGCAGGCGCGCGTGGTGCTGCCGCTGGCCGACCTGAAGGAGATCAACAAGCGCATGGCGATGGGCGAAGCCAAGGCGCGCAAGGCCAAGCGCGAGATGACCGAGGCCAACCTGCGCCTGGTGATCTCGATCGCCAAGAAGTACACCAACCGCGGCCTGCAGTTCCTCGACCTGATCCAGGAAGGCAACATCGGCCTGATGAAGGCGGTCGACAAGTTCGAGTACCGGCGCGGCTACAAGTTCTCCACCTACGCCACCTGGTGGATCCGCCAGGCGATCACCCGCAGCATCGCCGACCAGGCGCGCACGATCCGGATTCCGGTGCACATGATCGAGACGATCAACAAGATGAACCGGATCAGCCGCCAGATCCTGCAGGAAACCGGCCAGGAACCCGATCCGCAGACGCTGGCCACGCGCATGGAGATGCCCGAGGACAAGATCCGCAAGATCCTGAAGATCGCCAAGGAGCCGATCTCGATGGAGACGCCGATCGGTGACGACGACGACTCGCACCTGGGCGACTTCATCGAAGACACCGCCACGCTCGCACCCGCCGACGCCGCGCTGCACGCATCGATGCACAACGTGGTGAAGGAAGTGCTGGATTCGCTCACGCCGCGCGAGGCCAAGGTCCTGCGCATGCGCTTCGGCATCGAGATGAGCACCGACCACACGCTCGAGGAAGTCGGCAAGCAGTTCGACGTCACGCGCGAGCGCATCCGCCAGATCGAGGCCAAGGCGCTGCGCAAGCTCCGCCACCCGAGCCGCGCGGACAAGCTGAAGAGTTTCCTCGAAGGGCAGTAAGCGGCGCTGCGCGGCCACGGCGCGGTTTGACTGCGTCGTGGCGATCGCGCATCATGACAGCATATCTATTGCTGTCATGATGTCATGCGAACCACGGTCACCATCGATCCCGACGTCGCGGTGCTCATCGAGCGCACGATGCGCGAGACCGGCGCGCCCTTCAAGCAGGTGCTGAACGACGCCGTCCGCGAAGGCTTGCGGGCGTCCGAAAGCAGGTCGCGGAAGGCGGGTCACGCCTATAGACAACCCGTCTTCGACATGGGTGCGCCCGCGGTGGACCTCACGAAGGCCACTGTGCTTGCCGGTGAGCTCGAGGACGTCGAGTTGATCGGGAAGTTGCGGCGCGGCCGATGAAGCAGCCGGACACCAACGTGCTGCTCTACGCGGTGAACTCGGCCGCGCCGCAGCACGCCACGGCGATTTCGTGGCTGCGCGACGCTTTTGCGTCGCCTGCGGGGGTAGGCCTTTCCTGGGCCGGCCTGCTGGGATTCGTTCGCATCGCAACGCATCCCCGCATCCTGCAGCGACCCCTGGCCATGCAAGACGCGTTGCGCACCGTGAACTTCTGGCTGGACCAGCCGAGGGTGCGCATCCTCCACCCCACGGACCAGCATTCCGGGTTATTGGGTGCCCTGCTTTCACGATCGGGCGGTGCGGGGAATCTCGTCACCGACGCCCATCTGGCAACGCTTGCCATCGAGCACGGTGCGACGCTCGCGTCCTTCGACAGCGACTTCGAGCGCTTCGAGGGCCTGCAGTTCGAGCGCCTTCGAGCATGAACAGCCGCGGCCGGGACCCCGGATGACCGTAAGTCCCGGCACCGTCGGCCCTGCTCAGGTTGCGCGATGGCTTGCGCGCGGCGCGCGCGACCTCGGCCGCGCGCCGCTCGCCAGCCTCGCGCACGGACTCGTCTTCACGATCGTCGCGCTGGCGATCCTCGGCATCGGCTGGAACCACGGCTGGCTGCTCGCCGGCGCGTTCACCGGTTTCGTGCTGCCCGCGCCGGCGCTCGCCACCGGCCTGTACGAACTGAGCCGCCGGCTCGAGCGCGGCGACTCCGCGACGCTGCGCGATGCGATCGGCGCCTGGCGCGCCGCCTCGCCCGCGCTGCTGCGCTTCGGTGCGCTGCTCGCGGTGATCGGCACGGCCTGGGTCGGGTTCTGCTGGCTGGTCGTGCGCGCATCGGTCGGCAGCGGCGCGGCCGCTGCGGGGGCTTCCTCTGTCGGCGGCGTCGACGCACTGCTGCACCTGTTCGCCCACGAGCGCGGCGCGGCGCTCTTCGTCGCGTGGCTCGTTGCCGGCGGCCTGGTCGCGGCGATCGTCTTCGCGATCGGCGTCGTCTCGGTGCCGATGCTGCTCGAGCGCCGCGTGACACTGCGCGACGCGGTGCTCGCCAGCGTGCGCGTCGTGGGCGAGCATCCGGTCACGATGGCGCTGTGGGCCGCGGTCATCATGGCGGCGACGCTCGCTGCGGCGCTCAGCGTCGTCGGCTGGGTGCTGGTCGTGCCGGTGCTCGGACACGCGAGCTGGCACGCGTATCGCGATCTCGTGGGCGAGGGCGCGCCGCCTGCGGGCACGCCCTCCGCGGCGCGCTGAACGGGCCTGCGCCGATGTTCGGCTTCACCGAGGAGCAGATCTCCGAGTTCGGCGTCACCTTCGGGATCGGCGCGTTCATCCTGTTCATGCTGTTCATCATCGGGCAGCTGGCGCGCGAGTCGAAGGCCGGCCGCCTGGGCACCTTCGTGCTGTTCTTCGTGCTCGCGTTCGGCATGCTCGGCTTCATCGCGAAGACGATCATCCAGAAGATCCTCGGCCTGTGACCCGGCACGCGCCTGCGCATCCCGGCTTTGCGCGCGGCGTCGCGGCGGCGTTCGCGGCGACGCTGATCTGGGGCGGCCAGTTGCCGATCGCCAGGGGCGCATCGACGCCTCGGCCCTGCGGCCACCTGGCGACTGGCCGATGTGTCGCTGGCCGGCGTGGTGGTCGGGATGTTCCTGTGGAACGCCGGGCTGCAACGCACCGGCCCGGTCGACGCGATGCTGATCCCGAACCTGATGCCGATCGTGACCTTCGCGTTCCGCGCGGCGCAGGGGGTGCGGTTCGAGGCGGTGGAACTGATCGGGGCTGCGATCGTGGTGGGGGCGCTTGTGGCGAACAACCTGCTGTTGCGGCAGGCGGCTGCTGCGCGATGGGACACGGCCGATTGCTCAGGACGCGGGGTTCCGGGTACGGAGCCCCTCGAAGCGCGAGAAATCCCGGTCGGTCGTCACCCACTCGCATCCCGATTCGATCGCCATCGCGGCGAGGTAGGCATCGGGAACCAGGTTGCCGCGCACTGCGTGGGCCAGGCACAAGCTCTGGAAGATCTCCCAGTGGCGCGGACCGGGGCCGACAGGCACGGCGTTCGGCTGGTTGCGCAGTTGTGTCGCGAAAGACAGCGCGTCCTGGAGCGGGCTCGGTCTGGCAAACACCTTGGGATGGGTGACGATCCGCACGAATCCGCTCAGCACGAGTTCCGAGACTCCGTAGGCTTCGTCGCCGTTGATCAGCGTCTCGAGCCACTTGCGGCAGGCAGCGTGTGCGGACGTGTCCTTGCGATGGGCATACACGAGAACGTTGACGTCACAAAGCAGCACCGCTCAGGATTCCATGAGATCGAGGAGGGACCCCGAATCGTCGATGTCCACGCCTGGAAGAACTCCCGTGCCATCGCAAGTGCGCAGGCGAACGGACTTGCGTGGGGTCGCCGTATTCCTTCGCGCGAGCGCTTCACGAAGTGCGTCCTCCAGCACGGCGGTCAGGGTCTTGCCCGAAGCCGCAGCGTATTGCCTGGCTTGCTTCAGCAGGTGCTCATCGAGGCGCACGGTAGTTCGCATGCATCAAAGCATAATGGCGTGGCATCAATATGTCAAAGCACGCGTACGGTTCGCGACGAAGGCCGCGCCGGCGAGCTTCAGAGAGGTGGCCCCGTTCATCCGAACACGATCCGGGCCGAGATAAGCGGATCGGCTGCGGGTTGAAGTACCGCGATGCAGGGATGCCCACCGCGGTGGGCGGGCGTCGCTTGCGACGAACGCACGACCGCCGCGGTGGGCATCCCGTGTATTGGGACAGTGCCTGCAGCACGCGCTCGCGGTAGTGCTGCTCATAGCAGTCCTGGCCTTGGTCGGTGTACTCCTTTGCCGCGTGCGCAGCTTCGGGCAAGGCATGAACGGCACATGAAGCGGCCGTTCAGCAGCCGTTCACCGCACTCCGCGCAAACTGCAGCCACAGTCGACCATGACTGCATCGCACCTCGAGGAGCACACCATGCAAGTCGCCACCACCCTGGCCTCCGTCGCCACCGTCGCTGCCCTGTTGGGCGGCACCGCCCTGGCCGGCGATCATTCGGAGCGCACGAATCGGCACGCCAGCCGCGCCGAGCGCATCGCCGCGGCCAACGCGCCCTGGCAGGCCATCCCCAACCTGGCCGAGGCCGGCATGCCTGGACACGGCTGGCAATACTTCGCCAACCCGCAGGCAGCGCACGCGGTCGTCATCAGCCCCGAGGGCCACTACTACTTCAGCCGCGGCAAGGGGCTGCGCTGGGTCGCTGCGGCGCCGGCGGCGATGGATCCACCGACGGCGCCCTGGCAGGCCGTCGAAAACGCGGCCCAGGCGGGTATGCCCGGTTTTGGCTGGCAGTACTTCTTCGACCCGGTCGCTCCGCGTGCGGTGGTGATCAGCCCCGACGGCCATTACTACCTCAGCCAGGGCCAGGGCTTGCACTGGATTGCCGCGGCGCAGCAGCCGGCCAGCATGGGTGCTGCCAAAGGCTGACGGACGGCATGGCTGCGATGGCCTGGACAAACGCTGTCTTGCGCAATCCGGATATCGGCCAACATGGCCGTCGCGCCCCGCCCAGGGCGCACGCCATATCGGTTTACGCGCGACGGACCGGTCGGGAGAATCGCGTACCCACAAGCAGAGCGATACCTCAGCCTCTTCAGCCATGAACACACGCCGCCACATTCCGCTGTCCATGCCCAACCCCGATCCGCAGGCCTGCTCGCTGGCCATGCGCATCGCCGTCTGCCAACGCGTGCCGCTGTTCGCCGACCTCGACGCGCAACAGCTGGCCCAAGTCAACCGGCATTGCCAGGCGCGCAATTTCGACGCTGGCGCGCGGATCTACGTCGAGGGCGATGCCGCGACGCACCTCTACGTGGTGGCCATCGGCGCCGTCAAGACCACGCGCCTGGCGGCGGACGGGCGCGAGTCGCTGATCGACCTGCTCACTCCGGGGGATTTCTTTGGCGCCCTGCCGGCGCTGGGGCAGCGGCGCTATGTCGACAGCGCCACGGCCCTGACACCGGCCTGCCTGCTGGGCCTGGACGCACCCGAGTACGACGCCGTCATGCGGGAGATCCCCCAGGTCGCGGTGGCCACCCTGAAGGGAGTGGCACAGCGGCTGACACAGTCGCAGCAATCCATCCACATGCTGGCCGGGGCGCCGCTGGGGCAGCGCCTCGCGGCCCTGCTGCTGGTGCTGGCCGACAAGGTCGGCAAGGACCGGGGCAACGCCCTGCTGCTGGACGTGCCGCTGGCACGTGAAGATCTGGCCGCGATGGCCGGGGCGGCCACCGAATCGGTCAGTCGTCTGCTCAGTCAGTGGCAGCGCGAGGGCTGGATCGACGCAGGCCGGCGCTGGGTTGCCATCGTCGACACGGTGCGCCTGGAGCAGTTGCGCGATGGGATGGCCTGACCGGATGGCGTGCAGCGCAGCCTGCCGTTGATTGACGTTTCTCATGGAACGATCCTGGCCTGTTTTCCTACAGTCAAGACATGCAACTCGATCGTCAATGACCAGGAGAAAACCATGAGCAACACGAACACCCGCACCACCTTGCGCGCCGAGGGCTTTTCCTGCCCGTCCTGCGTCGCCAGGATCGAGAAAAGCGTGGGCGCGCTGGCTGGCGTCAGTCACGTCAAGGTGCACTTCGCGTCGGCGCGCATCGAGGTCGACCACCACCCCGAGGCCGTCAGCGTGGACGACCTCGTCGCCGCCGTCGCCAAGGTGGGCTACACCGCGCGAGCCTCGGCGTTCTGACGCCGCACAACAGGCTGCGCTGCGGCTCGCGCGCTGCACCCCTCACACCACAGACAGCAGGTTTCCGCCAGGCGGCGACCTGTTGCCTGAGCTTGCCTCCAGATCACGAAAAGAGATTCATCATGAACAAGGTCACTGCCTGGATCAACGGCCGCTGGACGATTTCCGCCCTGTCCGGCCTGCTGATCCTGGCGTCCTTCGCCGCATCCAGGGGCTATGGCGCAGCGCCAGCCGCCAGCCTGCTGATGGTGGCCGCCGCCATCGTCGCCGGCCTGCCAATCGTGCGCAACGCCGCACGCGCGCTTGCCGTGCGCCACATCAGCATCGACCTGCTGGTGAGCATCGCCGCCATCGGTGCGCTGATCATCGGCGAGTACTGGGAGGCGGCGGCCGTCACCTTCCTGTTCGCCGTCGGCCACGCGCTGGAATCGGCCACCCTGAACAAGACCCGCGCGGCGCTGGCCGAGCTGATCGCCGTGGCGCCGGATACGGCCGTCGTCATGCGCAAGGGCGAGCAGGTCGAAGTGCCCGCCGCCAGCGTCGCCATGGGCGAGGTGGTGCTGGTCAAGAACGGCGCCAAGGTACCGGTCGATGGCGAGGTGATCGCCGGCACCGGCGCGCTCGACGAGGCGTCGATCACCGGCGAATCCATCCCGGTGGAAAAGTCCAGGGGCGACCACGTCTTTGCCGGCACCATCTCGCGCGGCGGCTTCCTGCAGGTGCTGGCCACCGGCATCGGCGCCGACACCACGCTGGCGCGCATCATCCACCGCGTGGAAGACGCGCAGGACGCCAAGGCGCGCACGCAGAAATTCATGGACCGGTTTTCGTCCTGGTACACCCCCGCCGTCGTCGTGCTGGCGCTGCTGGCCGGGCTCATCAGCGGCAGCGTGGTGCTGGGCCTGACCCTGCTGGTGGTGGCCTGCCCAGGGGCGCTGGTGATCTCCATTCCCGTATCCATCGTCGCCGGCATTGGCCGCTCGGCACGCGACGGCATCCTGATCAAGGGCGGCGAGTTCCTGGAGACGGCGGCCAGGATCGACGTCGTGGCCGTGGACAAGACCGGCACGCTGACCAAGGGCCGTCCACAGCTCACCGACGTCGTGGCGCTGGCACCGGGCGTGGACAAGAACCAGGTGCTGGCCTGGGCCGCGCGCGCCGAGGCCGGCTCCGGGCACCCGCTGGCGCGCCCCATCCTTGAAGCGGCCGAGAAGGCCGGCATCCCGGTAGCCGAGCTGCCGGAGAAGATCGAGCCGGTCATCGGCAAGGGCATTACCGCGCGCGTCGATGGCAAGCAGGTGCTGATCGGCAACCTGGCCTTGCTGGAGCAATTTGGCGTGGTCGACACCGTGGGCGCGGACCGCCAGGCGCACGCACTCGCCACCCAGGGGCGCACGCCGATGATCGTCGCCGTGGACGACCAGGTGCTGGGCGTGATCGCCGTGGCCGATGAAATCCGGCGTGACGCCGCCGCCATGGTGGCCGCGCTGCACAAGGCGGGCGTGAAGACGGTCGTCATGCTCACCGGCGACGTCAAGCCGGTGGCCGAGGCAGTCGCCGCCGCCACCGGCATCGACGAGGTGTACGCCGGTCTGCTGCCCGAGGACAAGCTGGAGATCGTGGCGCACCTGCAGCGCGCCGGCCACGTCGTGGCCATGGTCGGCGACGGCGTCAACGACGCACCCGCGCTGGCCACCGCCGACGTCGGCGTGGCCATGGGCGCCGCCGGCTCGGCCGTGGCCGTGGAGACCGCCGACATCGCGCTCATGGGCGACGACTTGCTGAAACTCCCACAGGCCATCTCGCTGGCTCGACGCACGCTCGCCAATATCCGACAGAACATCGTCATCGCGCTGGGGACCGTCGGTCTGCTGCTGGCCGGCGTGCTGCTGGGCGGCGTGACCATGGCCGCCGGCATGCTGTTCCACGAAGGATCGGTACTGATCGTGATCGTCAACGCCATGCGCCTGCTTCGGCGCACGACCCCGGCGCACTCATCGCACTCGCCAACAGTGACAAGAGAGCCAGCTCAATCCGTGTGAGCGGGGGCATGCGATCCTTTCCCCGGCCTCCGGCACCGATGGCCGGAGGCCTGGTGTCTATCCCAGCCGCTGCGCCGCTGCAGGAATCTTGCCAAAAGCCGGGCGCCCGGTGAATCCAGACGCAAGGAAGGTCAAGAGTGGTGAGCGCAAAGCCCCCTTGCAGCCTGTGACTCACATTGTGTTCTCGCTGAGTTGAATCGCCCCACTTTTCGTAGACACCTTCGGGCCTCACAATGAGGCGAACGGAGGTCGGATGGGAACGAGTCAGCGCCGACTTCGACAGTTCCTCGGTCGAGCAGCGGCGCATGATGCTGCGCGCCAGACGGCGTAGTCGCTCGGTGACCGCCCGATCGTCGGCGCGCCCGCAGTCGAGTAGCACGCGCGTCTCCGAGCGGCGCCGCTCGGCGTTCCAGACGTTCTCGGCGAGTTGCAGGTACGACACCGTGCTGCCGTCGGCGCGCCGTTGCCTGGACTCACGCGGGTACATGTGCCCAACGCGATCGCCTGCAACGGGTGCGAATCAACGGGTTCAGACCAATCCGTGTATCTGGGCGCTTGACAGAAAACGTCGAGGGCGACCCGAGGACAATCCACAACTTAGCGCGTGCTCAGGCGTCGTTTCGGCCGATTCGTGCCTCGAAACCGTCAAACCCGGGTCCTGCGGGCGAACGCTTCGCGAAGTGCGTCTTCCGGCACGGCTGTCAGGGTCTTGCGGGAAGCTGCCGCGTGTCGCCTGGCTTGCGCCAGCACACGCTCATCGAGGCGGACGGCAGTGCGCATGCATCGAGGCACCGACGTGATGCATCAATATGTCGGCCCATACCAGGGATTCGTCAGGATTCGCAGCCTGGTCGGCCGGACCCTCGACAACGTTGCGCGCGAACCCGAGCCGATCGACAGGTTGAAGCGCCGTGTCGTGGACGTGGCGAAGGCGGTCCGGGGCAGGGCGGCGGGGCGGTGCTCCAGAGGGCCGCGGCGGTCGGGTACGATAAGCGCCGCGGGCCTCTAGCTCATGATGGTCAGAGCAGCGGACTCATAATCCGTTGGTGCCGGGTTCGACTCCCGGGGGGCCCACCAGGAATCATGGCGTCCGCGTTCATCCTGCCCGGCGACGCCCCACCGCTCTCTCGTGGAAGGGCTTCGTGGTCCTCACTCACAGGGCGTGCGCACCGCGCGCCGGGCGCTCGATCGCCGCAGGCCGATGCCCGACGTCACCAGCAGGGCGATCGAGACGAGCAGGCCGGTCAGGCTCCTCAGGACGTCCGTTGCCGGCTCGAGGCCGCCGCTTCCGATGTATCCGAGACCCAGGTATGCCGACGTCCACGCCAGGCGTCCGACGATACCGAACGCCACGAAGGCGCCGAGGCGGTAGCGCCCGGCACCGGCAACCAGATTCACGGCCGAACTCAGGACGGAGACGAGCGATCGGCTGAGCACGACGCCGAGTGCGCCCCAGCGGTTCAGCAGACGCTCGACGCGCGCCCGCCGGTCGGGCGTCAGTCCGAGCCAGCGTCCTCGCCGCTCCAGGAAACTCCCGCCAAGCGCGCGACCGATGCCGTAACCGGCGATGTCTCCGACCACCGATGCCGCGACGGCGACCATGGCCAGAAGCTCCCAGCGCAGTTGCCCCTGCGCGGCGAGCGAGCCTGCGACGATCATCGACAGCCCGGACGGCAGTGGCGCGCCGAGCGCACCCAGCAGAAGCGTCAGGCCGAGCGCCGGATACCCGTACACGAGAATCGCCGAGACGAAGTCGTCCCCGATTCCGAAGAATCCGTTCGTGGCTTCGTCGTCACGTGGACGCGCCGGGGCGGCGGCCACCGCGGCGATCGCCCGTTGCACGCGCCGGGCGTAGTCTGGCGGTGAGACGCCGGCCCGTGCCGCGAGGGCCTTGAGTGTCGTGTCCGGCGGCGTCAGCGGCGCCAGTCCGAGGCGTTCGCGCAGCGCCGCCCCGGGCGCACGATAGGTGGCGGCCACGTAGCGCAGCGTCATCCACGGACGCACGCTGCTCGCCTGCGGTACGCCCGCCTCGTACGCCGAGCCCAGCAGCGTCAAGCTGCGCCAGGTCCGCAGGCCCGCGATCGCGGTCGCCACGGTTGCCAGTGCCGCCAGCAGAATCAGCAGCCGGATCCACCAGCAGCGCCGGGAATCGGTTGTGGCCGGCCCCATCGCAAATCGCATGGTGCATTGTAGGCGTGCGGCGTCGCGGGTTGGCGGGGTCGAACGCGGCACGCCCCGGCGCGCGCGGCAACCGGCAGGCTCTTCAGCCGCGGCGACGCTCCCCGAGCAGCGCCGCGCGCGTCACCGGCCTGTGCAACTGCGTCAGCCACCACTGCAGTGCGCGTCCGCGCGCCGGTCGGTCGCTCTTGCGCCACGCGTAGCTCAGCGGGATCCGGTGTTCCGGGCGTTCGACGCGCTTGACGACCAGGCGGCCGGTATCGAGGTACGGCTGCGCCAGGCAGGTCGGCAGGAAGCCGACGCCCAGCCCCCGTATTTGTGCATCGACCTTGGCGGGCATGCCTGCGACGGTGAACACGTCCTGGCCCGCGAGCAGTCCGATCGTGAGGCCGTCGCCGCGCTGGATCGAGTCGGCCACCGCCACCGCGCGATGCGGGCGGATCGCGTCATCGCTGAGCGGTTCGGGGGCGTGTGCGAGCGGATGATGCGGCGCCACCGCGAACACGAAGCGCAGGCTGCCCAGCGGCTCGCGCTGCAGTCCGGTTGCGGTGCCGGCGGCGATCACTGCGCCGAGTGCCAGATCGGCCTGACCGGAGGCGAGCGCCTCCAGCGTTCCCGACAGGACCTCGGCACGCAGGCGTAGCCGGGTGGGCGGGTGCAGGCGGAAGAACGCATCGCACAACTCCATCACGGCGGCGCCGTCGACGACGCTGTCGACGGCGATCGTGAATTGCGGCTCCCATCCGGTGGCCACGCGCTTGACGCGGTTCGCGACCGCGTCGATGTCGGCGAGCAGCCGGGCGCCTTCGCGCAACAGTTCGGTGCCGGCCTCGGTGAGTCGCGCCTGGCGCGAACGGCGGTCGAACAGCAGCACGTCGAGGGCGTCCTCGATCTGTCGCACCCGATAGGTGAGAGCGCTGGGGGCCAGGCCGCTCGCACGGGCTGCCGCGGCGAAGCTGCCGGTGCTGGCGATCGACTGCAGCATCGCCAGCGCCTCCGGGGTGAGAGCGTTGCGTGAATTGTCCATTCAACACCCATTCATTCGAATAATTCGAATGATGCCAGCGAATCCGTCAGCCCCCAGGAACGCGCAGATCGTCCGAGAATCGACGTCATTGTCAGGGAGTTCCGGCCATGCTCACCGTTCGCAGATCACAGGACCGCGGCTTCGCGGATCACGGCTGGCTGAAGAGCTACCACTCGTTCTCGTTCGCCGGCTACCATGACCCCGCACACATGGGCTGGGGCAACCTGCGGGTCATCAACGAAGATCGCGTGGCGCCGGGCACCGGCTTCGGCAA
Organism: Burkholderiaceae bacterium; assembly: GCA_021463505.1. Classification (GTDB taxonomy): domain Bacteria; phylum Pseudomonadota; class Gammaproteobacteria; order Burkholderiales; family Burkholderiaceae_E; genus Zeimonas. The sequence continues at coordinate 103,748 of JAJTYR010000002.1, forward strand.
GCATGGACACCGCGACATGGAGATCATCAGCTACGTGCTCTCGGGCGAGCTGGCTCATCGCGACAGCATGGGCAACGTCGAGACCATTCCGCCCGGCGACGTGCAGCGGATGAGCGCGGGCACCGGCGTGCAGCACAGCGAGTTCAATCACGCCGAAGGGCAGACGACCCACTTCCTGCAGATCTGGATCGAGCCGAACGTCACGGGCGTTGCCCCGAGCTACGAGCAGAAGACGTTCACGGCCGCCGACAAGCGCGGCGCGCTGCGCCTGGTGGCATCGTCCGGTGGTGCGCAGGGCTCGGTCACGATTCACGCCGACGCGAAGCTCTACGCCGGCCTCTTCGACGGCGGCGAGCGCGCGGAACTCGCGCTCGACCCGGCCCGCAAGGGCTACGTGCATCTCGTGCGCGGGGCGCTCGAGGTGAACGGGCAGCCCCTGGGCACTGGCGACGCGGTGCTGCTCGACGGCGAGCGCCGGATCACGTTGTCCGGCGGCAACGATGCCGAGGTGCTGGTGTTCGATCTCGCTCCCTGATCCTTCGTCCCCCCACACTCTCACGAGGACCCATCATGTCGCCGACTCCACTGCAGAATCTCCTCGCGCTGGCCGGTCGTCTCTTGCTGGGCGTGCTGTTCCTGCCTGCGGGCATCGGCAAACTGACCGGCTTCGCCGGGACGGTGGGCTACATCTCGTCGGCAGGCCTGCCGATGCCGCAGGTGGCCGCGGTGGTGGCGCTGGTCGTGGAGATCGCCGGTGGCGCGGCGCTGGTCGCAGGCTACGGCGCGCGCGTGGCGGCCATCGCGCTGGCGGCGTTCGTGCTGGTCGCCTCGTTCTTCTTCCACAACTACTGGGGGCTGCCGGCCGACAAGCAGATGCTCCAGCAACTGATGTTCTTCAAGAACATGGCGATCATCGGCGGCCTGCTGACGATCGCCGCGTGGGGCGCCGGCGCGTGGAGCGTCGACGCGCGCCGCGGCAAGGCCTGACACCGGGCGCGCGCCATGGGACGGCTCGCGGGCGGCCAGTGGGTCGACGAGTGGTACGACACGCAGGCCACGGGCGGCAACTTCGTGCGCAGCCAGGCGCGCTTTCGTCACTGGGTGACCCGCGACGGCGCGCCCGGTCCGAGCGGAGACGGCGGCTTCGCGGCCCAGGCCGGTCGCTACCATCTGTATGTGTCGCTGGCCTGCCCGTGGGCGCACCGCACGCTGATCTACCGGGCGCTGAAAGGCCTCGGGGGCATGATCGGCGTGTCGGTGGTTCATCCGCAGATGGCCGGGAACGGCTGGACCTTCGATCCTGCGCCCGGCGTCGTCGCCGATCCGGCAGGCGCGGTGCGCTACCTGTACCAGGTCTACCTGCGTGCCAGTCCTGACTACGACGGGCGGGTGACGGTGCCGGTGCTCTGGGACCTCGAGCGCGCGACGATCGTCAGCAACGAGTCGTCCGACATCATCAGGATGCTGAACTCGGCGTTCGACGACATCGGCGCGCTCGCGGGTGACTACGCGCCGGCCGAACTGCTGCCAGCGATCGATGCGCTCAACGCGCGCATCTACGACACCGTGAACAACGGTGTCTACAAGGCGGGTTTTGCCACCGACCAGGCCGTGTACGAGCGCGAGGTGGCGGCGCTGTTTCGTACGCTCGACGAACTCGAAGCGCGCCTGGCCGGCCAGCGCTACCTGCTGGGTGATCGCGTCACCGAGGCCGACTGGCGCCTGTTCACGACGCTGATCCGTTTCGATGCGGTCTATCACGGGCACTTCAAGTGCAACCTGCGGTGTCTGGCCGACTATCCGAACCTCTGGGCCTACACGCGCGAGCTCTACCAGTGGCCCGGGGTCGCGGGTACGGTCGACTTCACGCACATCAAGCAGCACTACTACCGCAGTCATCCGTCGATCAATCCGAACGGTATCGTTCCGGCTGGTCCGCTGCTGGCACTCGACGAACCGCATCGGCGGGGTTGAGCGGCGGCGACGGGCCGGTTCGCGGATGCGGATGACAATGCGTGTTCGTCCACGTGCAGAGGGCAGGATCATCAGGCGCGCAGTGCCGTGGGACGCTCAGGACAACGCCTGTTCGATCTCCGCAAGGTCGCGCGCGAGCCCCGACGCTTCGATGACCGTGCCGAGTTGCCGCTCGACCTGGGCACGCGAGATCACGCCGCGCACGCGCTCGGACTGCGCGTTGGACGCGGCTTCGATGACGAGCAGGTGATTCCTGCCGTGCCTGCGCAGCGTGGCGACCACGTTGCTCACGCGCGCGGCCTTCAGGCGGTCGAAGTCGATGGCGTCGAGCATCGACAGCGGCGTCATCGCGTCGGCCACGCACAGATCGTCGTAGTGCAGCTTGCGCTCCCGGACCGCGCGCATCACGCGGTCTCCGCGCAGGTCGGTCGTCGTGACGAGGCCCTGCAGCGACGGCATGTCGTTGACGACGAAGAGCATGTGAACGCGCTGGTGCGCCATGTATTGCTCGGCCTGCTGCAACGTGGTCGTCGGATCGATCGTGACCGCACGCACCTCGGTGAGGTCGGTCATGACGGCCGCTGCCGGAGAACGCAGCGTCACCGGCGCGGTCGGCGCGATCAGGGTCCGTGCCACCGAAACCCCGGGACGCAGACTGCGTGCGGGCAAGGCGGAATCCGGCAGCATGATGGCCTCCTCGATTGCGAACCGATGTATAAAGTCGCCTCGGGCGACCTGGCCTTACCGGCCGGCCGCGAGTCGACGCCACCCGGCGGAGAAACGGCAGTGGAACGCGAAGAGGTCCGCAAGGCCGTGCTGGCGGCGATCGGAACGATCGCCCCGGGGGTGGACCTGCGGCGCATCGCCACCGACCGACCGTTGCGCGAGCAGGTGGGGCTCGATTCGATGGACTGGCTGAACCTGCTCGATGCGTTGGCCGAGCGACTGTCGATCGAGGTGCCCGAGTCGGACTACGATCGCCTCGGAACGCTGGACGCGGTGATCGACTACCTTGCTGCCCGCGGCACGGCGCGAGCCGCGCAATCGGGGCGCCCGGATGCGCGGGCGCCCGTGTCGCCACCAGCGCCCGCGCCACCGGGCGCCGTGCGCCGCCGCATCGGCACCGCCTGGGTCACCGTGCGACCGATCGGTCCGGACGACGTCGCGCTCGAGAGCGAATTCATCGGCAGGCTCTCCGACGAGGCGCGTTACCAGCGATTCATGACGACCGTGAGGGTGTTGCCGCCGGCGAAGCTGCACGCGCTCACGCACGTCGACCCGCAGCGCGACCTGGCGCTGGCCGCGACGGTGATCCGCGACGGGCGAGAGCAGATGGTCGGCGCCGCGCGCTACGGCGCGGATGCGTCGGGCACCGGCTGCGAGTTCGCGATCGCGCTGCTCGACGCCTGGCACGGCAGCGGGCTGGCGGGCTGGCTGATGCGCATGCTGATCGACAGCGCCCGGCGCCGTGGTCTGGCGTCGATGGAGGGGATCGTTCTCGCCACCAACCGGCGCATGCTCGAACTGGCGCGACAGCTCGGCTTCCGTGTCATGCCCGATGTTCACGCCCGCGAGACGGTGCGTGTCGTACGCCTGCTCCAGCAGCGGGCAGGCACGGCCGACGGGGTCTGAGAGCCGGCGCCTCACGACCGCGTGTGCGGAGCGTGTGTTGACGGATCCTTCCTGACCGCCGACCATTCGGCGCCGGTCAACGCGCGAAGCTGTGCGGGGGTGAGCGGAAACACCGAAAACGGCGTTCCCGCGGCGACCCACACCGTCGCGAAGCGGCGCAGATCCTCGTCGAGCACGAGCCTCACCGGGCCCGAGTGGCCGATCGGGGCGACGCCCCCGATCGCATAACCGGTGGCCGCGCGCACGAACTCCGCATCGGCGCGCGTCAGCGGTTCGCCGACGCTCGCGGCCACCCTGGATTCGTCGATGCGGTTCGCACCGCTCGCGACCACGATGATCGCCAGCGCACTGTCACGGCCGCGGAACACCACCGATTTGGCGATTTCGGCGACCGTGCAGCCGATCGCAGCGGCAGCCTCCGCGCTGGTGCGGGTGGGCTGCTCGAACTCGACGACCGCGGCGTCGATGCCGGCGTCGCGCAACCGTTGTGCGGTGCGCAGGGCGGTAGGGTGGCGGGCGGGCTTCATGGCAGCGGGGCACAGATGCGGCCCCGATCATAGGGCAAGCGACAACGGCAGCAGCTTGACACGGAGCGGCGCCACGTATAGTCTATTCGAATAGACCGGTCGGTCTATTGTGGTGCCATGAATGAGAGTGGCACCGCTCGATCCTTCATCACCGGACTCCGACGAGGAGGTGCGAACATGCGGATCGCGAAAGACAACGTGAACGTGCGTCTGGCCATTCCCGGCGCGGTGCTGCGGCAGTGCCTGGACTTCGGCGACGCGGGCGGCTTCGGAAAGATCAGCGGCGAGTACTTCACCCTCGCCGCCGGGGTCGACACCACCGAGCTGTGTCGTGGCCTCGAAGGCGACAGGTGCCAGTGCCCCCACTGGGGGTTCGTTCTGCGTGGCCGCGTCACCACGATCGACGGGAGCGGCACGCAGGAGACCGTGGATGCCAATGACCTGTTCTACTGGCCGCCGGGGCACAATGTGCGGGTCGATGTCGATGCGGAACTCGTCATGTTCAGCCCGCAACACGAGCACAGTCGCGTGATCGGCCACATGGCCGAACGGGTGGCGGGCTCGAAATAGACGATGCACGCGACCCGACAGCGCCTGCTCGACGCCGGGTTGCCGATGCTGCTGAAGCACGGCTACAACGATCTCGGCATTCAGGCGCTGCTGGAGGCGACCGGCACGCCGAAGGGCTCCTTCTATCATCACTTCCGCGACAAGGAGTCCTTTGCACTGGAGGTCGTCGACCAGTACATGCGCGGCGCCCACGAAGCGCTCGACGCATGCCTCGGCGACGAGTCCCTCGCGCCGCTCGATCGGGTGCGACGCTTCTTCGAGATGACCGGGCAGAGGTACCGCAGCGAGGGCTACATGGGCTGCCTGCTCGGCGGCCTTGGCCAGGAGCTGTCGGGCATCAGCGACGTGTTCCGCCACAAGATCGGCGAGTGCTTCACGCAGCTGGCCGAGCGCATCGCCACCTGTCTCCAGGAGGCGCAGGCGCGGGGTGACCTGCCGGCGGACTCGGACGCGATCGCACTGGCATCGCTGCTGGTCGATTGCTGGGAGGGCGCCGCGCTGCGAAGCCGGCTGCGGTGCGACCCGGCGCCGCTGGATGCGATGCTCGACTTCTATTTTCGCTCGGCGCTCGGCGCCTGCGCCACGTAGCGATCGTCGGGCACGCCGGACGCGGCCGCGCCCCGGCGGATAGACTTCGGGCTTGCAGCCGGCGCTCGTGCCCGGCGTTTCGATGGGAGATCGCCCACATGCCTGGATGCCAGTCCGCCATTCTCGAGCCGATTCCGCCGTTGGCCCGCTACCTGAGCTTCGTCGCCACGCCGGGTGCCGATTTGCGCGGCGCGCTGCAGGAGTTGCCCGCGCTGGTCGACGGCGCGCATTGCGTGGCCGGATTCGGGCACTCGCTGGTCGCCCGCCTCGGTTCGGGCATTGCCGGTCTGCGCAGCTTCCCGGCCTTGCAGGGGACGCGTCTGACCATTCCTTCGACGCCGGCCGATCTCTGGATCTGGCTGCGCGGCGACGATGCGGGCGAGCTGTTCCATCGGGCGCGTCACATCGAGGCGGCGCTCGCGCCGGCGTTCGAGCCGGTCGAAGTCGTGTCGGCATTCCGGCACGGTGCCGGCGACGATCTCTCCGGCTACGAGGACGGCACCGAGAACCCGCAGGGTGACGATGCCGTGGCCGCGGCCATCGTCGGGGAAGGCGCAGGCGCGCCGCCAGGCTCGAGCTTCGTCGCGGTGCAGCGCTGGGTGCACCGTTTCGATCTGTTCGATGCGATGAGCCGCGACGAGCAGGACGCGGTCATCGGCCGTCGTCGCGACGACAACGAGGAGATCGACGATGCGCCGCCCTCGGCGCACGTCAAGCGCACCGCGCAGGAGAGCTTCGAGCCGGAAGCCTTCGTGGTGCGCCGCTCGATGCCGTGGTCCGACGGCCCGCGTGCCGGGCTGGTGTTCGTGTCTTTCGGCAGCAGCTTCGATGCGTTCGAGGCGCAACTCCGGCGCATGGCCGGCATCGAGGACGATATCGAAGACGCGCTGTTCCGCTTCACGCGTCCGGAAACCGGCGCCTTCTTCTGGTGCCCGCCGGTGCGCGGCGGCCGCCTGGACCTGTCGGCGCTGGCGCGATGAAGCGGTACGGCTACTTCCCGGGACAGCCCGCCGTGTCGCCGGGCACCGAGCCCACCAGCTTCAGGAAGTTCTCGAACGGGCCCATGTTACCCATTGCTTCCATCGTCGGGCCGTCGAAGGCGAGGCGACCGAACATCATCGCCTTCATCGGCCCGTATTCGCCCCGGCCCATCTCCAGCCAGCGGTCGGTGTGCGCATTCATCACGTAATCGGATCCGGTATCGACCTCCTCGGCATTCGGGCCGCCGCCGTAGACGCACAGCGCCTTGCCGTCCTGCAGCGAGACGCGCAATTCCGCGGTCGGCGCCTCGCCACAGTCCGCGCGCGCGACCTGCAGGATCTTGTAGCCCCGTCCCTTGTCGTTCGTCACCCAGCCGCTTTCGACCAGCTTGCCGACCAGTACGGGGTCCTTGTTCCATGCGTCGCACGCGGATTTCGCCCATTCGGCGGACATCATCGTGGGCGCGCCCCAGGCGGGGGCGGTGGCGCCGATCGCGATCAGCGAGGCGGCCAGGGTGATACGAATCATCGAGTTCCTCCTCCGGTGGTCAAAGCGTTCTTGCGGAGAACGTGTCGCACTGCGACGCGCGCCCGCTTTCGAATCCGGTCCGGAACCAGCGCACGCGCTGCGCCGACGTCCCATGCGTGAAGCTTTCCGGGGTCACGACCCCCTGCGACTGTTTCTGCAGCCGATCGTCGCCGACTGCCGAGGCGGCGTCCATGCCTTCCCCGATGTCGCCATCCTCGAGCCAGTTGCGCGCCTGCTGCGAGTGGTTCGCCCAGACGCCGGCATAGCAGTCGGCCTGCAACTCGAGCCGCACCGACAGCGCGTTGTACTGTTGCCCGGACGCACGCTGGCGCGCGCGGTCCATCTGCTCCATCGTACCGAGCAGGTTCTGCACGTGGTGCCCGACCTCGTGCGCGATCACGTAGGCCTGCGCGAAGTCGCCGGGCGCGCCGAGCCGCTCGCGCATCAGCTGGAAGAAGCTCAGGTCGATGTACAGCCGGTGGTCGCCGGGACAGTAGAACGGGCCCGTCGCCGCGGCGCCCAGTCCGCAGGCGGTGTCGATGCGTCCGCTGTACAGCACGAGCTTCGGCGGCGAGTAGGTGCGGCCCGCCTGCTGGAAGGTCTGCGACCAGACGTCTTCGGTGCTGGCCAGCACCACGGACACGAAGCGGCCGCTTTCGTCGGTGGGCGCAGGCGCAGGACCCTGCTGCTGCGTCGACGTGCCGGTCATCGTATCGATGCCTTCCAGCACCCCCATGATCATTCGCGGATCGACGCCGAACAGCCAGGATGCGATGAGCGCAACCGCGATCGTGCCCAGCCCCAGTCCGGCACGCCGGCTGCCCATGCCGCGGCGGTCCTCGACGTTCGAGCTTTCCCGTTCCCCCTGCCAGCGCATGGCGGCCTCCGTTCATCCGTCGGGGGCTCATCTTAGTTGCTCCTGCGCGCCAGCGCTCAGCGATCACGCTGGATCATCGCCTCCAGCGGGACCGGCCTGGCCGGCGCAGCCGAAGGCCTCGAAGCGCGCCTCGACGATCTCGCGCGCGGCGTTCTTCGCGGCGGCGAGCGCCTTGCGCACGCCGCTGTCGATGCCTCGCCGGATCTCCTCGACCGGCACGCCGCAGCGATGCTCGACGGCGTCGTCCGGCCGCTGGCGAAGCGAAACGGGTGCCATCGGCTCAGGCCCCTGCTGCCGTGGAGGCGCGCTCGCGGCCGACGTGCGTCAGCACGAGGTCGGCCAGTGCCTGGGCCGTGAGGCCGAAATATGCGTAGACGGCAGCAGCCGGCGCCGACTCGCCGAACGTGTCGACGCCCAGCGCCGCCACGCAGCCGTACTGCGACCACCAGCGCGAGATGCCGGCCTCGACGCCGAAGCGCGGCAGGCCGGCGGGCAGCACCTCTTCGCGCCAGGCGGCGTCCTGCCGGTCGAACACGGTCGTCGACGGGATCGAGACGACGCGCACCGGCACGCCGCGCGTGCCGAGGATTCCCTGCGCCTCGATCGCCAGCGCGACTTCGGAGCCGGTGGCCAGCAGCACCGCCACCGCGCCGTCCCGGTCGGCGAGCACGTAAGCGCCGCGCCGGATCGCCAGCACCTGTTCGGGCGTGCGCGTCTGCGCCGGCAGCGTCTGCCGCGACAGCAGCAGTGCGCTGGGGCGGGCCACCTGGCCGAGCGCGCCAAGCCACGCGACCGCGGTCTCGGCCGCGTCGCAGGGGCGCCAGACGTCGAGGCCCGGAATCAGCCTCAGGCTGGCCGCGTGCTCGACGGCCTGGTGCGTCGGTCCGTCTTCGCCCAGCCCGATCGAGTCGTGGGTGAAGACGTGCACGACGCGCTGCTTCATCAGTGCGGCCATGCGGATCGCGTTGCGGCTGTAATCACTGAAGGTGAGGAAAGTGCCGCCATAGGGAGCGAAGCCGCCGTGCAGCGCCATGCCGTTCATCACCGCCGCCATGCCGAACTCGCGTACCCCGTAGTTGACGTGGCGACCACCCTTGTGACCGCCGCGCACGGCGCCGCAATCCGGGAAGTCGGTGAGGTTCGAGCCGGTCAGGTCGGCCGATCCGCCGATCAGTTCGGGCAGTTTCGGCGCGATGGCTGCGAGGACGTTCTGTGAAGCCTTGCGGGTGGCCATCGAGTCGTTCGACTGTCCGAAAGCGGCCATCACCGCGACCAGCGTCTCCTGGAAGTCGGTCGGCAGGTCGCCGCGCATCCGGCGACCGAACTCGGCGGCCAGCGACGGGAAGCCGGCCTGGTACGCGGTGAAGCGGCGCTGCCAGGCGCGGTACGCGTCCTCGCCGCGCTCGCGCGCGTTCCAGGCTTCGTAGACGTCCGCCGGGATCTCGAATGGTGGCCAGGGCCAGTCGAGCGCTGCGCGCGTCAGGCGCACCTCGTCGGCACCCAGTGCCTCGCCGTGCACTTTCGCGCTGCCGGCGCGATTGGGCGAGCCGCGGCCGATCTGCGTGCGGCAGACCACGAGGCTGGGCGCGTCGTTGCAGTCCGTTGCGCGTCGCAGCGCGGCGTCGAGTGCGTCGACGTCGTGGCCATCGACCGGGCCGATCACGTTCCAGCCGTACGCACGAAAGCGTGCCGGCGTGTCGTCGGGAAACCACGGCTCGACCGGGCCGTCGATCGAGATGCCGTTGTCATCGTAAAGCGCCACCAGCTTGTTCAGTCTCCAGGCCGCGGCCAGCGAGCAGGCCTCGTGGCTGAGGCCCTCCATCAGGCAACCGTCGCCGAGGAATACCCAGGTCCGGTGATCGACGATCTCGTGGCCGACGCGGTTGAACTCGTCGGCGAGCAACTTCTCGGCCAGCGCCATGCCGACCGCGTTGGCCAGCCCCTGGCCGAGCGGGCCGGTGGTGGTTTCGACGCCGGGGGTGACGCCGACTTCGGGATGACCCGGCGTGCGGCTGCCGAGCCGGCGGAAATTCTGCAACTCGGTGATCGGCAGGTCGTAACCGGTGAGATGCAGCAGCGCGTAGAGCAGCGCCGAGGCGTGACCGTTGGACAGCACGAAGCGGTCGCGATCGGCCCAGCGTGGATCGCCCGGATGATGCTTCAGATGCCGATCCCACAGTGCGACGGCCATCTCCGCCATGCCCATCGGTGCGCCCGGGTGGCCGCTGCGGGCGTGTTCGACGGCATCTACCGCCAGCAGGCGCAGCGCATCGGCCATGCGCCGGGTGCGCAGCGGTCGGTTGCCACGACGATCGGACGGGGTCGGGACAGCGGCGAGTTGCGCATTCATCGGAGTCTCCGGGCGATGACCCGAAGACTCTAGGAGCCGCGCAGCCTCATTTGAAGTCAGGAATTCTTGGCATCGACTTCATCAAAACCTGAAGTCAGGAGTGCGGCTGAAGCGCAAAGCGCGCGCCGCCGCGTTCGCGCAGCACGCTGAAGCGCAGCTGCGGCCAGCGTTCCTGTGCCACCGTGATCTCGTGCGGCGTGCGCACCAGGTAGGTCGGCGCATCGGCGGCGTCGAGTGCCACGCGCGACGCATGCTGCTCGAGAAAGCGCGCCACCATCGCCTCGTCGTCGCCGTCGATCCAGCGCGCTGCGACATAGGGGGCCGGTGTGATCCGCGCCGCCACGTTGTACTCCACGCGCAGCCGGTGGGCGACCACCTCGAACTGCAGCTCGCCGACCGCCCCGAGCAGCAGCCGGCTGCCGCCGTCCTGGCGGAACACCTGGATCGCCCCCTCGTCGCCGAGCTGCGCGAGCGCTGCGCGCAGCTGCTTCATCCTCATCGGGTCGACCACCTCGATGGTGCGGAACGATTCGGGGGCGAAGAACGGCAGGCCGCTGAAGTGCAGCACTTCGCCTTCGGTGAGCGTGTCGCCGAGGCTGAGCGTGCCGTGGTTGGGAATGCCGATGATGTCGCCCGGATACGCCTCGTCCACGAGGTCGCGCCGTTGGGACAGGAACGTGACCACGTTCTGCGGGCGCAGCGGGCGCTTCGTGCGCGTGACGAACAGCGCCATGCCGCGCTCGAAGCGCCCCGAGCACACGCGCACGAAGGCCACGCGGTCGCGATGCTGCGGGTCCATGTTCGCCTGCACCTTGAAGACGACGCCGCTGAACTTCGGCTCGTCGGGCGCGACCATGCGCTCGTCGGCGTGCTTCGGCCCCGGCATCGGCACCAGGTCGACGATCGCGTCGAGCACCTCGCGCACCCCGAAGTTGTTGATGGCCGAACCGAAGAACACCGGCGTCTGGCGTGCGTCGAGGAACAACCCGCGGTCGAATTCGGGCGTGGCGCCGTGTACCAGTTCGAGTTCGGGTGCCGCGTCGACCCACTCCTGTCCAAGCGTCGTCGCCTGCGCCGGATCGTTCACGTCCACCCGTTCGGCCTCGCCGACGTCGCGGTCCATGCCCGGGCGAAAGCGCCGCACGCGCCCGATGCGCAGGTCGTAGACACCACGGAAGCGGTGGCCCATGCCGATCGGCCAGGTGAACGGGATCGGGGCCATGCCGAGTTCGCGCTCGATCTCGTCGACCAGGTCGAGCGGGCCGCGTACTTCACGGTCGAGCTTGTTGACGAACGTGACGATCGGGATGTTGCGACTGCGGCAGATGCGCAGCAGCCGCAGCGTCTGCGACTCGATGCCGTTGGCCGCGTCGATCACCATCAGTGCCGCGTCGACCGCCGTGAGCACCCGGTAGGTGTCCTCGGAGAAGTCCTGGTGCCCGGGCGTGTCGAGCAGGTTGATCACGCAGTCACGATGCACGAACTGCATCACCGAACTCGCCACCGAGATGCCGCGCTGCTTTTCGATCTCCATCCAGTCGGAGGTCGCGTGGCGGCTCGCCTTGCGCGCCTTGACGCTGCCGGCGATCTGGATCGCCCCCGAGAACAGCAGCAGTTTCTCGGTGAGCGTGGTCTTGCCGGCGTCGGGGTGCGAGATGATGGCGAAGGTTCTTCGCCGCGTGTACTCGGGGAGAGCTTGCATCGTGGGCCCCTGGGGGCCCCGAAGTATATGCGAACGGCGCCGCGCGGCGCCGGCGGATCAGAAGTGCGGGCGCAGCGCCTCGCCCCAGCCCTGCAGCGGCCCGAGCGGATTGCGGGTGACCTGCAGTTCGTGCAGGCTGGGCTGGCCGCCGAATACCGTGTAGACCACCAGGTCGTCGACGAACAGGATCAGGCCATTGAAGATCCAGCCGGTGATGTTGGTCTCGCGGCGGAATGCGAACGAGTCGAGCCAGAAGTTGCCGATGCGGTCGCGCTTGATCTTGCGCACCGCGACCGCGTAGCCCGAGCACTCCTTGCCGGCGGCCAGGCAGGTGCGGATGCCGGGCTCGTATTCATCGGGTCGCAGTGCACTGCCGGCCGAGAAACGCTGGACGATCTCGGGGTAGGTGAGGATCGTCACCGCCGGATTGCGCCTGGGGTCGAAGCCACTCTCGATCAGCACCGACTTGCGGGTGGAGAACGGCTCGATCGCTTCGATCGCCTCGCGGGCCTCGTCGAAGCTGCGCCATTCCACCTGCGTTGCGTCCGAGGCGTCGGGCAGCAGCGTCTGGCAGCCCGCGAGGGTGGCCGCGGACAGAGTCACGAGGAGGGCAATTCGGCGAAACGCGGCAGCTCCGGGGAGCGGGGCAGAGACGGCGCGGCGCATCGTTTGCATGATGCAGTATCGGGCAGGCGCGCCGCGCGCGCCATTGCGCTGGGTCAAGCCGGGCCGGGTCGGGACCGGGCTCTGGAGCATGCCGGACCGCGCGTCGTACTGATACCCGGGTATCGGTCGGCCGGGGGAGAGAGTTGCATCGGCCCCCGAAAGGCGGAAAATGACGCTTTTCACCCGATGCCCCGCTTCGACCGGCCTGCGGTGGCGCACCCGAACGGCCCCATTTGAGCACGACCTTCGATTCCTTCGGCCTTGCCGAACCCATCCTGCGAGCAGTCACCGAACTCGGTTACAGGGAACCTACACCGATCCAGGCGCAGGCGATTCCGATCGTCATGCAGGGGCGCGACGTGATGGGCGCCGCCCAGACGGGCACCGGCAAGACCGCCGGTTTCGCGTTGCCGATCCTTCAGCGCCTGATGCCGCTGGCCAACACAAGCGCCTCGCCGGCGCGCCACCCGGTGCGTGCGCTGATCCTCGCGCCCACCCGCGAACTCGCCGACCAGATCCACGAGAACGTCCGCGAATACGCGCGGTACACCGGCCTGAAGTCGGCGGTGGTGTTCGGCGGCGTCGACATCAAGCCGCAGATCACCGCGCTGCGCCAGGGCTGCGAGGTGCTGATCGCCACGCCAGGGCGGCTGCTCGACCACATGGGCCAGAAGACGGTCTCGTTGGCGCAGGCCGAACTGCTGGTGCTCGACGAAGCCGACCGGATGCTCGACATGGGCTTCCTGCCCGACATCCAGCGGATCATCCACGCATTGCCGGCGCGGCGCCAGAACCTGATGTTCTCGGCCACTTTCTCCACCGAGATTCGCAAGCTGGCCGAAGCCTTCCTGAACGACCCGGTGCTGATCGAGGTGGCCCGGCGCAACGCCACCGCCGAGAACGTCGAACAGCTGGCCTTTCGCGTGGCCGGGCTCGAGGCCAAGCGCGCGGCGGTCGCGAAGCTGGTGCGCGAGCGGCAGCTGTCGCAGGTGATCGTCTTCACCAATACGAAGATCGGTGCGGGCCGGCTCGCGCGGCAACTCGAGCGCGACGGTCTGAACGCTGCCGCGATCCACGGTGACAAGACCCAGCAGGAGCGGCTGGCCACGCTCGAAGCCTTCAAGAAGGGCGAGATCGTCGTGCTGGTGGCCACCGACGTGGCTGCGCGCGGACTCGACATCGTCGAACTGCCGGCGGTCATCAACTACGACCTGCCGTACAACGCCGAAGACTACGTGCACCGCATCGGCCGCACCGGTCGCGCCGGGGCGAGCGGCGTGGCGCTGTCGCTGATGACGGGCGGCGACGAACGTCTGCTCGCCGACATCGAGCGACTGATCAAGCGCAAGCTGCCGGTCGAGGCGCTCGACGTCGGGCCGGCCGAGACGCGGCAGCGCCCCGAGCGGCGCGAAGCGCCCGAAGCGCGTCGCGAGCGCACCGGCGCACCAAAGCGTCGGCGCCCCGATGCCGAGTCGCGCGCGCCGCGTGCCATCGGTGTCTCCACCGATCCGTTTTTCACCGAACCCTACGTCCCGCAGGCGGCCGAGCCGGCCGGAGCCTCCGCACAAGCAGGGGCGCCGGCCGATGCGCCGGCGCGCGGATCGGTCGCCGGCCCGCGCAAGACGAATCGCCCGGTGGCGGCGTTGCTCGGCGGCGGCAGGAAAGCCTGAGGCCGGTTCACGCTGCGTTCATCCACGGCGAGCGCGCCCAGCGCGCAATCGCCTCGGACCAGAAGCCGGCGGGTGTCGCGGCACCGACGTCGCCCAGGCCCAGGAAGCCGAGCGCCGCGTCCAGCGCGCGTACGCCGTGCCGCGGATCGATCGGTGCGGCGCCCGTCTGCTTCGAGAGCTTCTCGCCGTGCGCGTCGACCACCACCGGCAGGTGCAGGTAGCGCGGCGTCGGCAGGCCCAGCAGTCGTTGCAGGTGGATCTGGCGTGCCGTGGACTCGAACAGGTCGGCGCCGCGCACCACATCGGTGATCTGCTGCCAGGCGTCGTCGACCACCACCGCGAGCTGGTAGGCCCAGAGGCTGTCGGCGCGGCGCACGACGAAGTCGCCCACCGTTGCTTCGAGGCGTTCGACCGATTCACCGGCACGCCGGTCGCGCCAGGCGATCGGTGCCGCGTCGACGCGCACGCGCCACGCGCGGGCTTCGCGGCCCGCGGGCATGCCGTGGCGACAGGTGCCGGGATAGACCAGCCCGGCACTGCGCGAACGCGCGTGCCCGCTGCGCAGCACCGAATCGGCGACTTCCCGGCGTGTACAGGCGCAGGGGTAGACGAGGCCGGCCGCCGCCAGGCGCTCGAACGCGGCGCGATACGCGGCATCGCGCCCGCTCTGGTGGACGATGTCGCCGTCGTGTGCGAAGCCGAGTCGCGCGAGCGTCCCGACGATCGACGCGCCGGCCCCGTGCGCCTCGCGCGGCGGATCGAGGTCTTCGATGCGCAGCAGCCAGCGGCCGTGGTGCGCGCGCGCATCGAGATAGCTGGCCATCGCGGCGACCAGCGAGCCCGCGTGCAGCGGCCCGGTCGGCGACGGTGCGAAGCGTCCGACGTAAGACTGCGGATCGTTCACCGGGCAGCCCGTCCTCCTTGGTCCGTTTGCCTTCTCGCTTCCAGCCAGGCTTCGAGGTCGGCGAGCACCGCACCGCGCCCGGCCGGCGTCTCGTTCAGGATCTCGTGCCACAGCCCCGGGTATTCGCGCGCGACCAGCAGCGACGGCGGCGCGCGCCGCGCGAATTCGCGGCTGCCCTCGGGGTCCACGAGCCGGTCGTCTCCGGCGAAGGCGAGCAGGGTGGGCACCGCCAGCGTCGGGGCCGCGTCGAGCGCCTTGCGTGCGCCGTCGACGATGAAGCGGCCGAGCCGCGCGCAGATGCGGTCGTGCACCAGCGGGTCGGCGAGGTAGGCGCGCACGATCGCCGGGTCGTGCGAGAGTTTCGAGGGATCGAGACCGTTGCCGACGGCGACCTCGGGCGCCACGCGCGACATCACCGCAAGCAGGGCTTTCTGGAACACGCCGAGTCCGGGTGCGAGTGCCGGAGAAGACAGCACCAGGCCCGAGATGCGCTCGGGATGGCGCAACGCATAGGTGAGCGCGACCAGGCCGCCGAGGCTGTGGCCGATCAGCAGCGGTGCCGCCGGCATCGGCGTGCCGAGCGCGTCGATCGCCGCGGCCAGGTCGTCGACGAGATCGTTCGACGCCGCCAGCGTGCCGCGCGCGCCCTGCGAGCGGCCGTGGCCGCGGTGATCATGGCCGCGCAGCGTCCAGCCGCGCGCCGCGAGCCATTCGCCGAGCGCCGCATAGCGTCCGACGTGTTCGCCCAGGCCGTGCACGATCACGATCGTGCGCGAGCCGGCGGGCGCCGGTGTCGCAGCTCGCCAGCACAGTCCGCGCAGTTCGATGCCGTCGGGCCGCGCGAGAGTGAAGGATTCGGCAACGATCGTCATGGCGTCTGCGGCTCCGCTCAGTGCCTGCTCAATGAAGTCCGGCGGGCTGGGTTGCCGCCTGGGCGGTCGGCAGCGCGCGACGCCCCAGCAGCGTGTCGCCGACCAGCGCGGCCAGCACCAGCAGCCCGCCCTGGATCGTCGCCGCGGACATCGCTTCGCCGGCGCCCAACCAGGCCCAGATCGGGCCGAGTACCACCTCGAGCAGGCCGATCAGCGCCACTTCGTGCGGGGCGAGCTGGCGCACTGCGCGGATCATCAGGAAACAGGGGATCGCGAGTTGCACCGCGCCAAGCAGTGCAAGGAGCGCGAGGTCGCGTGCGCTGGCCCCGAACGGCCAGGCCAGCGGCGCAGTGGCGATGCAGCACAGGATCGCGCCGACCAGCACTGCGGGGGCCAGATCGACCTGTGCGTGCAGGCGCTTGAGGGTGACGATGTTGATCGCTGAAGCCACGGGCACCGCCAGCGCGATCGCCATGCCGGCGGGGCCGTCGACGCTGACGCCTTCGCGCACCATCCACCCGATGCCGGTGCCGGCCGCCAGGATCGCGAACGCGGTCGTGCCCGACACCCGCGTGCCGAGCACGATACGGCCGAGCAGTGCCGCGAGCAGCGGCGCCACGCTCAATACCAGCAGCGTGTTGGCCACGCTGGTGCGGGTGAGCGCGAGCATGAAGCAGGTGAACATCACGCCCCACATCGCCCCCGAGAACAGCCCCGGCCAGCCCATCTCGCGCACCGGCGCGAACGGGTTGCCGCGCTGCTGCCAGCCGAGAATGGCCAGCATCGAGAGCGCGCAGAACAGGCCGCGCCAGAAAGTGATCTCGAAGCCCCCGGCGGCATCGAGCTGGCGCGTGACCACCCCTGCGATGCTCCAGAGAAGCGCGCAGAAGGCGAGCAGCAGCGCGGCGCGCCGATGCGCGGCGTGTGGGGTGGGGAACATGGGTAGAATTTGCCGGTGAGATTCTACCCATGAGCGCGCCCCGCTTCGTTCATCTACGGGTCCACTCCGAATATTCGGTCAGCGACTCGATCGTGCGCCTCGACGCCCTGATCGGCGCGGCGCTTGCCGACGGGCAGCCGGCGGTCGCGGTCACCGATCTGGCCAACCTGTTCGGGTGGGTCAAGTTCTACAAGGCCGCGCGCGCGCGCGGCCTGAAGCCGATCTGCGGCGTCGACGCCTGGATCACCAACGACAGCGACCGCGACCGCCCGTCGCGGATGCTGCTGCTCGCGCGCAGTCACGCCGGCTATCTGCGGCTGTGCCAGCTCATCAGCCGGGCCTGGCTCGAGAACGAGTACCGCGGGCGTGGCGAGATGCGCGCCGACTGGTTCGACGCGACCGGCGACGACGGCGCACCGATCGGTGCGGCGCTGATCGCGCTGTCGGGCGCGCAGCACGGCGACGTCGGCCAGGCACTGCTCGCCGGCCACGTCGATGCGGCGCGCGCGCTGGCACGGGCCTGGGCGCGGCGCTTTCCCGACGCCTGGTTCCTCGAAGTGCAGCGCGCCGGCCGCGACGAAGACGAGTTGCACGCGCGCGCGGCCGCGCAGCTCGCCTCGGAACTGGACCTGCCGATCGTCGCCACGCATCCGGTACAGTTCATCGCCCGCGACGACTTCCGCGCGCACGAGGCCAGGGTGTGCATCGCCGAGGGCGAGATCCTCGCCAATCCGCGGCGAGCGCGGCGCTTCACCGAGGAGCAGTACTTCAGGTCCCAGGCCGACATGGCGGATCTCTTCGCCGACCTGCCCGAGGCGCTCGCCAACAGCGTCGAGATCGCGCGGCGCTGCAACCTCACGATGGAGCTCGACAAGCCGCAGTTGCCGCAGTTCCCGACCCCGCCGGGCGTCACGCTCGACGACTTCCTGCGCCAGCTCGCGCGCGAGGGCCTGGCCAGGCGGATGGAGACGCTGTTTCCCGGGGACGGTGACGGGCCCGGCGCGCCCGGCGAACAGCGTGAACGGTACGGCAGGCGTCTCGACTACGAGTGCGACACGATCGTGCAGATGGGCTTCGCCGGCTACTTCCTGATCGTGGCCGACTTCATCAACTGGGCGAAGAACAACGGCGTGCCGGTGGGGCCGGGCCGCGGCTCGGGCGCCGGCTCGCTGGTGGCGTTCGCCCTCGGCATCACCGACCTCGACCCGATTCCCTACGCGCTGCTGTTCGAGCGCTTCCTGAACCCCGAGCGGGTCTCGATGCCCGACTTCGACATCGACTTTTGCCAGGAACAGCGCTATCGGGTCATCGAGTACGTGCGCAGCCGCTACGGCGACCAGGCGGTGTCGCAGATCGCCACGTTCGGCACGATGGCCTCGAAGGCGGTCATCCGCGACGTGGGCCGCGTGCTCGACATGGGCTACAACTTCTGCGACCAGCTCTCCAAGCTCGTCCCGGTGGTGCAGAACAAGCCGCTGTCGCTCGCGAAGGCACGCGAGACCGAGCCGCTGCTGGCAGAGCGCGAGCGCAGGGAAGACGAGGTGCGCGAGTTGCTCGCGCTCGCCGGGCCGCTCGAAGACCTGACCCGCAACGTCGGCATGCACGCCGGCGGCGTGCTGATCGCCCCGGGCCGGCTCACCGACTTCTGCCCGCTGTACAAGCAGCCGGGCGCCGAGGCTGGCGTGGTGAGCCAGTTCGACAAGGACGACGTCGAGGCGGTCGGGCTGGTGAAGTTCGACTTCCTGGGCCTGCGCAACCTCACCATCATCGATCTCGCGGTTGCCTACATCCATCGGCGGCACCCGCAATCGCATCTCGCGCTGCACGAACTCGGCTTCGACGACCCCCGGGCCTACCAGGTGCTGAAGGACGCCAACACCACGGCGGTCTTCCAGCTGGAAAGCGAGGGCATGAAGAAGCTGCTGAAGAAACTCGCCCCCGACCGGTTCGAGGACATCATCGCGGTGCTCGCGCTGTACCGGCCAGGTCCGCTCGGATCGGGCATGGTCGATGACTTCATCCTGCGCAAGAAGGGCCAGCAGAGAATCGACTACTTCCACCCCGACCTGCAGGCCTGCCTGGCGCCCACCTACGGCGTGATCGTCTACCAGGAACAGGTGATGCAGATCGCGCAGATCGTCGGCGGCTACACGCTGGGCGGCGCCGACCTGTTGCGGCGTGCGATGGGCAAGAAGAAGCCCGAGGAAATGGCGCAGCACCGCGGCACTTTCGTCGATGGCGCGAAGGCGCAGGGCTACCCGGTCGAACTGGCCAACAGGCTGTTCGATCTCATGGCGATGTTCGCCGAGTACGGCTTCAACAAGTCGCACACCGCGGCCTACGCGGTGCTCACCTACCACACCGCCTGGCTGAAGGCCTGCTTCCCGGCCGAGTTCATGGCCGCGACGCTGTCCTCCGACATGGACGACACCGACAAGGTGAAGCTGTTCGTCGACGACGCGCGCGCCAACGGCGTCGAGGTGCTGCCACCCGACATCAACGTGTCGGCGCTGCGCTTCGAGCCGGTGGGCGATCGGGCGATCCGCTATGGCCTGGGCGCGGTCAAAGGCACCGGCGAGTCGGCAGTGGCCGACATCCTGCGCGCGCGCACCGAACGTGCGTTCACCGACCTGTTCGACTTCTGCGCGCGCATCGACCGCAGGCTCGTGAACCGGCGCGCGATCGAGGCGCTGGCGCGCGCAGGCGCCTTCGACGCGCTCGACGCCGACCGCGCGAAGGTGCTGGCCAACGTCGGGCGCGCCATCGACGCGGCGGACGCCGCCGGCGCGGCGATCGACCAGGCGAGCCTGTTCGGGGACGAGGCCGGCGGCCTGCCGAGCGCGCCGGAATGGATGCCCGCGCCGGCCTGGAGCGAACGGCAGCGCCTGCAGGAGGAGAAGGCCGCGCTCGGGTTGTTCCTGAGCGGGCACCTGTTCGACGCGCACGCCGCGGAAGTGCGCGGCTTCGCGCGCACGCGGCTCGCCGACCTGCAGCCCGGTTCGCAGCCGGTCTGGATCGCCGGGATCGTCGCCGCGCAGCGGCCGCAGATGACGCGTCGCGGCAAGATGGTCTTCGTCACGCTCGACGACGGCAGCGCGGCGGTCGACGTCGCGGTCTACAACGAGCTGTACGAGGCGCAGCGCCGGCTGATCCGCGACGACGAATTGCTGGTGGCGCTCGGCAAGGTGAGCCGCGACGACTACACCGGCGGCCAGCGCATCGTCGCCGAGCGGCTGCTCGAGCTGGTCGGGGCGCGCCAGGAGTTCGGCAAGCGGCTGCGCATCCGCCTGAACGGCATTGCCGACGGCGTCGCGCTGCGCGGCGCGATCGCGCCGTTCGCCGTCGGTGATCGCGAGGGCGCGCCGGCGATCCCCGTGGTGGTCGAGTACGGCAACCGCGAAGCTGTCTGCGCCATCGAGCTGGGGCCGCGCTGGCGCGTGCAGCCGCACGACGACCTGATCGGCGCGATCCGCTCGGCGCTGCATCCGCTGGTCGCGGAGGTCGAGTATTGAGCCGGCCTGAAGAGGGCGCGAAGGCCTCGGTCTCGAGCTGGGCAGTCTATCGCCGCCTGTTCGCCTGGACGCGCCCGTACCGGGGCGGCTTCGCGGTGGCGCTGCTGGCGATGGTGGTCGCGGCGGCCACCGAGCCGCTGTTTCCGGCGCTGATGAAGCCGCTGCTCGACCAGGGTTTCGTCGCACGCTCGGAGTTCCCGCTGTGGTTCGTGCCGGTGGCCCTGGTCGGCATCTTCGTGGTGCGCGGTGCAGCCACCTTCACCAGCAGCTATGCGCTGTCGTGGGTGGCCAACCGCGTGCTGGTCGACATCAGGCGCGAGATGTTCGCGCGCATGATGAGGCTGCCCGCTGCCGAATTCGAGCGCGAGGCTTCGGGGATGCTGATCTCGCGGATCGTTTTCGAGGTCACGAACGTCACCGCCGCGGTGACGCGCGCGCTCACCGTGCTGGTGCGCGATTCGCTGGTGATCGTCGGCCTGCTGGGCTGGCTGTTCCATCTGAACTGGCGGCTCACGCTGGTTGCGCTCGCACTGATCCCGGTGGTGGCGCTGGTGGTGGCGCTGTACAGCCGGCGCATGCGCCAGCTCAGCCGGCGCAGCCTCGAATACACCGGAGAACTCACCCGGGTGGTCGAGGAAGCCGTGCACGGCTACAAGGTCGTCAAGATCTTCGGCGGCTACGGTGAACAGGCGCGGCTGTTCGGGCGCGCCAGCGAGAAGTTGCGCGGCTTCGCGATGCGCATGACGGTGGCCGGCAGCGCGACCGTGCCGATCACGCAGCTGTGCGCGGCGGTTGCGGTGGCGATCGTCGTCACGATCGCGCTGGTGCAGTCGATGGACAACCAGACCACCGTGGGCGGTTTCGTCTCGTTCATCACCGCGATGCTGATGCTGCTCGCCCCGCTCAAGCACCTGGCCGACGTCAATGCGCAGCTGCAGCGCGGACTGGCCGCGGCCGAGTCGGTCTTCCAGCTTCTCGACAAGGGCGAGGAGGAAGACCACGGCACCCGGCAGCTCGGTCGCGCACGCGGTGAACTCGCGTTCGAGCAGGTGTCGTTTCGCTATCCGGGTGCGGCCTCCGAGGCGCTGCGCGGCATCGACGTGCGCGTGCGCGCCGGCGAGGTGGTGGCGCTGGTCGGCGCCTCGGGCGCCGGCAAGACGACGTTGCTGAACCTGCTGCCGCGCTTCATCGAGCCCACGTCCGGCCGGATCACCATCGACGGCGTGCCGCTGCCCGAACTGCGCCTGGCCGATCTGCGCCGGCAGTTCGCGCTGGTGAGCCAGGAGGTGGTGCTGTTCAACGACAGTATTCGCGCCAACGTCGCGTTCGGCTCGGAGAACGAGGCCGACGACGCCCGCATCCGCGCGGCGCTCGAGGCGGCGGTGCTCGACACCGCGGTCCATGCGCTGCCCGGGGGGCTGGATGCATCGGTCGGCGAGCGTGGCACGCGGCTGTCGGGCGGCCAGCGCCAGCGGCTCGCACTGGCGCGCGCGATCGTCAAGGACGCGCCGATCCTGCTGCTCGACGAGGCGACTTCGGCACTCGATTCCGGAACCGAGCGCGAGGTGCAGCTCGCGCTCGAGCGCACGATGCGCGGGCGCACCACGCTGGTGATCGCGCACCGGCTCTCGACGATCGAACGGGCCGACCGCATCCTGGTGTTCGAACAGGGACGGATCGTCGAACAGGGCACGCACGCCGCGCTGCTCGCGGCCGACTCGCTGTACGCACGCCTGTACCGGATCCAGTACGGCAACCCGCCATCCTGAAGGAGAATACCGCCATGACACAGGCTGTCGATCGCTACCCGGTGGCCACGCTGGCCGAGTTGCCCGAGGACATCCGCGCGCGCGTCGTTGCGGTGCAGGAGAAATCGGGCTTCGTGCCGACGGTGTTCCTGAAGCTTGCTCGCCGGCCCGACGAATTCCGCGCGTTCTTCGCCTACCACGATGCGTTGATGCTGCGCGAGAACAGCCTGTCGAAGGGCGAGAAGGAGATGGTCGTCGTGGCGACCAGCGGCGCCAACGGCTGCCTGTACTGCGTGGTCGCGCACGGAGCGATCCTGCGTATCTACGAGAAGAACCCGCTGATCGCCGACCAGCTCGCCACCAGCTGGCGCAAGGCCGGCCTGACGCCGCGCCAGCATGCGATGATCTCGTTCGCGATGAAGGTCTCGCTGCACTCGACCGAGATCGACGAGAGCGACTTC
The DNA here is from genome assembly GCA_021463505.1 of Burkholderiaceae bacterium. Taxonomy (GTDB): domain Bacteria; phylum Pseudomonadota; class Gammaproteobacteria; order Burkholderiales; family Burkholderiaceae_E; genus Zeimonas. The sequence goes on from JAJTYR010000002.1 coordinate 126,250, forward strand.
GCGGAACTGCACCGGCACGGGTTCAGTGACGAGGACGCCTGGGACATCGGAGCGATCGCGGCGTTCTTCGCGTTGTCGAACCGCATGGCGAACCTGTCGGGCATGATGCCGAATCCCGAGTTCTACCTGCTCGGGCGCGTGCCGAAACCGAAGCCCTGAACGAAGAGGAGGCCGACGATGGAACCGACTGCTGCCGACGAAGCACGAAACACCGACGCCAGGCGCCTGGCGACGATCTGCTATGCCCTCTACGCGGTCTCGTGCCTGGTCGGCGTCACCGCGATCGCCGCGATCATCGTCAACTACCTCAAGCGCGACGACGTCTCCGGAACCTGGGTGGCGAGCCACTTCGAGTGGCAGATCAAGACCTTCTGGTACGGACTGGCCGGTGCCGTCGTGTCGTGGCTGCTGATGTTCGTGCTGATCGGTTTTCCGCTGCTGCTGGCGGTGGGTGTCTGGGTCATCTACCGCATCGTCAAGGGGTGGCTCGCGCTGGCCGACGGCAAGCCGGTCGACGCGTCGAAGCTGGTGTGAGGCGCTACATCAGCACGATGTCGTACTGCTCCTGCAGGTACAGCGTCTCGACCTGCAGCGCGATGCGCTTGCCGATCAGGTCGCCGAGCGCGGCGAGCGGCTGTGCTTCCTCCTCGAGGAACAGATCGATCACGTCCTGCGAGGCGACGATGCGGAATTCACGCGGATTGAACTGCCGCGCCTCGCGCTGGATTTCGCGCAGGATCTCGTAGCAGACGGTGCGCGCAGTCTTCACCTGGCCCTTTCCTTCGCAGGTCGGGCAGGGTTCGAGCAGCAGATGCGCGAGCGACTCGCGGGTGCGCTTGCGCGTCATCTCGACCAGCCCGAGCGACGTGAAGCCGTTCACGCCCGACCGCGTGCGGTCGCGCGCCAGCGCCTTGCGCAGTTCCTGCAGCACCTGCTCGCGGTGCTCGCCGCTGGCCATGTCGATGAAGTCGGCGATGATGATGCCCCCCAGGTTGCGCACGCGCAACTGGCGCGCGATCGCATGGGCCGCCTCGAGGTTGGTGCGGAAGATCGTGTCGTCGAAGTTGCGACCGCCGATGTAGCCGCCCGTGTTCACGTCGATCGTGGTCATCGCCTCGGTCTGGTCGATGATCAGGTAGCCGCCCGACTTCAGGTCGACGCGGCGCGACAGCGCCCTGGCGATCTCGCCTTCGACACCGTGCAGTTCGAACAGCGGGCGTTCCCCGACGTACTGGCGCAGGCGCCCGGCCATGGCCGGCATGTAGGTGCGGGCGAACTCCGACAGCTCGGCCAGCGCCTCGGGTGAATCGACCAGGATCGTTGCCGTGGATTCTCCGGCAATGTCGCGCAACACGCGCTGGCCGAGGCTGAGCTCCTGGTAGAGCAGCGCGGGCGCGGATTCGCGGCGGCTGCCGTCGAGGATCTGTCGCCAGCGCTGCCGCAGGTAGGCGATGTCGGCTTCGAGCTCGGACTCGCCGGCGTCTTCGGCGGAGGTGCGGATGATGAAGCCGCCTTTCTCGTCGGCAGGCATCAGCGCCTGCAGCCGGCTGCGCAGCAACTGGCGTTCGGTCTCGTCTTCGATGCGTTGCGACACCCCGATGTGCGGATCCTGTGGCAGGTAGACCAGTAGCCGGCCGGCGACGCTGATCTGCGTCGACAGCCGCGCGCCCTTGGTGCCCAGCGGATCCTTGACGACCTGCACCAGCAGTGGCTGGCCCTCGAACAGCAGTTTCTCGATCGGCGCGGGGTGGGGGCTGCCGGAGCCCGTGCCGCTGCGCGACTGCCAGAGATCGGCCACGTGCAGGAAGGCGGCGCGTTCCAGGCCGATGTGGATGAACGCCGACTGCATGCCCGGCAGCACGCGCGAGACCTTCCCGAGATAGACGTTGCCGACCAGCCCGCGGGTGGCCGCGCGCTCGATGTGAAGCTCCTGGGTGGCACCCTGCTGGACGACGGCCACGCGCGTCTCGTGCACGGTGTGGTTGACGAGGATCTCTTCGGTCATCGCTGCGACTGGCCAGCCCCGCGCAGCAGCCGGGACGTCTCGTACAGGGGGAGGCCCATGATACCGGAGTGGCTGCCGTCGATGCGGCGCACGTGGCGCGCCGCGTCGCCCTGGATCGCGTAAGCGCCGGCCTTGTCCATCGGTTCGCCACTGGCGACGTAGGCGTCGATCCAGGCGCCGGGCAGGCGGGCGAAAGTCACCCGCGAGACGTTCAGCGCCAATGCGATGCGTGCGCCGTGCACCACGGCCACGGCACTCAGCACGCGGTGCGTGCGACCCGACAGCAGGCGCAGCATCCGTGCGGCGTCGGCCGCGTCGACCGGCTTGCCCAGGATCTGCCCGCCGATCGCGACGGTGGTGTCGCTGGCGATGATCGGCGCCGCGGGCAGCGCACGGCGCGCGAGCCGCGCGCGCGCCGCGCCCGCCTTGGCCAGTGTCACCCGCCGCACATAGGCGGCCGGTGATTCGCCGGCGTGCACCACCTCCAGCCTCTCGGCGTCTTCGTCGTCGTCGGCAGGCAGCGGCTCGAAGCGCACGCCGATCTGGCGCAGCAGCGCCTGGCGGCGCGGGCTCTTCGATGCGAGGTAGACAAAGGGTTCGGTCACGGGTTCGGGCGCATGGGGAGGCAGGGTCGTCACTCGCGATGATAGGGATGCCCGGCGAGGATCGCCCAGGCGCGATACAGCTGTTCGGCCAGCAGCACGCGCACCAGCGGGTGCGGCAGCGTCAGGCTGGACAGGCGCAGCGTCTCGTCGGCCTCGCGTGCGAGTCCGGCATCGAGTCCGTCGGGGCCGCCAACGACGATCGCCACCGGACGCGCCTCGTCGCGCCAGGCGGCCACGCGTTGCGCGAACTGGCGGGTGTCGAGATTGCGGCCGCGCTCGTCGAGGACGACCCGTCGCGCATCTGCGGGCAGCGTCGCGCGGATGCGCGCGGCCTCGCGCTGCGCCCATGCGCCGGCGTGGCCCGAGGCGCCCCGTGGCTCGGCGCGCACTTCGCGCCATTCGACGCGCCAGTCACCCGGCAGGCGCCGCGCATAGTCGTCGACCGCGGCACCGACCCAGGCCGGCATCTTCGTGCCGACCGCGACGACGCGGATCAGCACCGTCGCGGCTTCTCAGCCCGCAGCGGCGCGCGCGCTGCGCTTGCGCGGCGCGGCGGCGGGCGTCTTTGCAGCGGGCTTGCCTGCGGCCTGCTGCTTCGCAGCGGTCGGCTTCGCGACGACGCGCCCTGGCGTTGCCCCGCCTGCGGCCGGCGCGGCGCCGACGCGCATGCGCACCGGCCTGGCGCCCCACAATTCCTCGAGGTTGTAGTAAGCGCGGATCGCCGGCTGCATGACGTGGACGACCACGTCTCCGAGGTCGACGAGGACCCACTCGCCGGTGTCGGCGCCTTCGGTCGAAGTGATCGCTCCGCCGGCCTCCTTGACCTTGTCGCGCACGTGCGCCGCGAGCGCCCGGGTCTGGCGATTCGAGGTGCCGGTGGCGATGACGACGCGGTCGAAGAGTTCGGTCTGGCCGGTGGTGTCGAAGACCCGGACGTCCCGGGCCTTGATGTCGTCGAGGGCGTCGACGACGATGCGTTGAAGCTTTCTGAGATCCATCCGGTTCCTTCGGGCCCGCGCGCCGTACTCTAGCGCGAGCCCGCGTCGGCGCGATACAGTCGATGTCGATCAATATAGTCGAGAACCGCCGGCGGCAACAATTCGGCCGGCCGCTCGCCTTGCGCCAGCCGTGCGCGCAGCGCAGTGCCCGAGATCGGCACCGGCGGCATCCTGAAGAAGACGATCGCGCCCGACGGGGCATCGGGCAAGGCGTCGCGGCCATGCTCGGCGAGCAGCGCTTCGACCGGCGCATCGAGCGCCGTCAGCGGGTGTGTGCCACGCTGCGTCGCGGCGATGTGCGCGTGCTGCAGCAGCTCGCGATAGCGATGCCAGGTGGCCAGGTTGCGCAACTGGTCGCTGCCGAGCACGAGCACGAGGGCCGGTTCGGGCCCGAGCCCGGCGCGCAGGTCGATCAGCGTGTCGATCGTATAGCTGGGCCCGGTGCGCTGCAGTTCGCGTTCGTCGACGACGAAGCCGGGCGTCGAGCCGACTGCCAGGCGCACCATTTCGAGGCGCGCCGCGGCATCCACCCCCGATCCGGCTTTCTGCCACGAATGCCCGCTGGGCACGAAGCGCAGCTCGTCGAGCCGCAGCGCCTCGCGGGCGGCGCGCGCCAGCGCCAGATGGCCCACATGGATCGGGTCGAACGTGCCGCCCAGCAGGCCGATGCGCCGACGCGCAGTCGTGTCGGCCCGGTGTGCGCTTCCGGCGCCCATCGATTCCGGGTTCACGCAGGATGGCTCGTGGCGCCCTCAGACCCAGTCGCGCGGAACGAGGAATTCGTACAGCCGCGCTTCGGGTGATCCGGGCTCCGGATGCCAGTCGTAGCGCCAGCAGGCGAGCGGTGGCATCGAGCACAGGATCGACTCGGTACGCCCGCCCGACTGCAGGCCGAACAGCGTGCCGCGGTCGTGGACCAGGTTGAACTCGACGTAGCGGCCGCGGCGATACGTCTGGAAGTCGCGCTCGCGCTCGCCCCAGGGTTCGTCGCGGTGTCGCACGACGATGGGTGCGTAGGCCTCGAGGAACGCGTCGCCGACCGAGCGCACCAGCGCGAACGAGCGTTCGAAGCCGGGCTCGTCGAGATCGTCGAAGAAGATGCCCCCGACACCGCGCGGTTCGTTGCGGTGCTTCAGGAAGAAGTAGTCGTCGCACCATTTCTTGAAGCGTGGATGCAGGTCGGCGCCGAACGGCTCGAGCGCCTGCCGGCACACGCTGTGGAAGCGCACGATGTCTTTCTCGAACGGGTAGCAGGGCGTGAGGTCCATGCCGCCACCGAACCACCAGACCGGATCGCAGCCCCCGGCAGCCGGCGCGACGAAGAAGCGCACGTTCAGGTGCACCGTGGGCACGTAGGGGTTGCGCGGATGGATGACCAGCGACACGCCCATGGCCTCGAACGCCCGGCCGGCGAGCGCGGGGCGATGCGCGCTCGCCGACGCCGGCAGGCGCGCGCCGTGCACGTGCGAGAACAGCACCCCGCCACGCTCGAACACGTTGCCGTCCTCGATCACCCGGGTGATGCCGCCCCCGCCTTCCGTGCGCTGCCAGGCGTCGGTGCGAAACGGCAGGCCGTCGATCTCCTCGAGTCCGGCGACGATACGGCGTTGCAGGCCGAGCAGGTACTCGCGAACTGCGCCGGCGTCGAGGTCGGGCGCCACCGCGCGGCCGGGCGCAACGCTCATCGTGTCGCTCCGCGACCGATCGCCAGATGTCCGATGTCGTGGCGGTACTGCATGCCGGCGAAGCGGATCGTCTCGACGGCGCGGTAGGCACGCGCCTGGGCCATCTTGACCGAGTCGCCGAGCGCGGTCACGCACAGGACGCGCCCGCCCGAGGTGAGCGTGCGCGCGCCCTCGGCCAGCGTGCCGGCATGGAACACCAGGCAGTCGTCGTCGATCACGCTGCCGTTGCCAGGAAGCCCCGAGATCTCGTCGCCCTTGCGCGGCGCATCGGGATAGCCGTCGGCGGCCAGCACCACGCCGAGCGCGGTGCGGCGGTCCCATTCGATGGTGGCCGCATCGAGCGTGCCCGCGAGCGCGTGCTCGAAGACCGCGACGAGGTCGCTCTTGACGCGGGCCATGATCGGCTGCGTTTCCGGGTCGCCCATCCGGCAGTTGAACTCGAGCGTGCGCGGTTGACCATTCGCGTCGATCATCAGGCCCGCGTAGAGAAAGCCGGTGTACGGGATGCCGTCGGCGGCCATGCCCTCGACCGTGGGCCTGATGATCTCGCGCAGCACGCGCGCATGCACTTCGGGCGTGACCACCGGCGCCGGGGAATACGCGCCCATCCCGCCGGTGTTCGGTCCCTGGTCGCCGTCGCGCAGCCGCTTGTGATCCTGGCTGCTGGCCAGTGGCAACACGTTGCGGCCATCGACCATGACGATGAAGCTGGCTTCTTCGCCTTCGAGGCAGTCCTCGATGACGACGCGCGCGCCGGCATCGCCCATCCGGTTGTCGACGAGCATCGCGTCGATCGCGGCGTGCGCCTCGGCCACGCTGGCGGCCACCACGACCCCCTTGCCGGCGGCCAGTCCGTCGGCCTTGACGACGATCGGCGCGCCGCGCTGCGCGACGTACGCATGCGCGGCAGCGGCGTCGGAGAAGGTGGCGTAGTCGGCCGTGGGGATGCCGTGGCGCTTCATGAAGGACTTGGCGAAGTCCTTCGACGACTCGAGTTGCGCGGCGCGCTGCGTGGGGCCGAAGATGCGCAGGCCCTTCGAGCGGAACCGGTCGACGATGCCGGCCGCCAGTGGTGCCTCGGGGCCGACGACGGTGAACGCGACTTTCTCGCGCTCGGCGAAGGCGGCGAGCGTGTCCAGGTCGGTGACCGGGACGTTCTTCAGGCTGCGCTCGCGCGCGGTGCCGCCATTGCCGGGCGCCACGTAGACGACCTGCACGCGGGCCGAACGCGACAGCCGCCAGGCCAGCGCGTGTTCGCGCCCGCCCGAACCGACGACGAGGATCTTCATGTGACGGTTTCGTCGAACGCGGCGTTGGTGTAGACCTGCTGCACGTCGTCGAGGTTCTCGAGTGCGTCGAGCAGTTTCTGCATCTTCGTCGCGTCGTCGCCGGCGAGCGCGGTTTCGGCCAGCGGCTTCATCGTGATCTCGGCCACGTCGGCTTTCAGGCCGGCCTGCGCCAGGGCCTGCGCGAGCGCGGCGAACTCGCCGGGGGCGCAGACGACCTCGATGCCGCCCTCTTCGTCGGTGCCCACGTCATCGGCGCCGGCATCGACCGCGACGTTCATGACCCTGTCTTCCGGGGTACCCGGGGCGAACAGGAACTGGCCGCAGTGCCTGAACTGGAAAGCCACCGAGCCGTCGGTGCCGAGGTTGCCGCCGTTCTTCGAGAACGCGTGGCGCACTTCGGCGACGGTACGCGTGCGGTTGTCCGTAAGGCAGTCGACGATGACCGCGGCCCCGCCGATGCCGTAGCCCTCGTAGCGGATCTCCTCGTAGCTGGCGCCGTCCAGGCCCCCGGCGCCGCGCTGGATCGCGCGCTGCACGGTGTCCTTGGGCATGTTCGCTTCCGAGGCCTTGTCCATTGCGAGCCTGAGGCGCGGATTGGAGCCCGGGTCGGGGCCACCCAGTTTCGCCGAGACCGTGATTTCCTTGAGCACGCGCGTGAACAGTTTGCTCCGCTTGGCGTCCTGACGCCCCTTGCGGTGCTGGATGTTGGCCCATCTGGAGTGCCCGGCCATTGCTCCCTCGCGTTGCGGCCGCGCTTGCTGAGCGGACGCGGCCGTGATCGAATACCTGCATGGACGAACCCTGCATTCTAGCATCGCGACCATGACCGATCCTCTTCTCGTAGCACGCAACGACCACGCCGAGCTTCGGTTGCTGCCGGCCATGGGCAACCGTCACGGGCTGATCACCGGCGCCACCGGCACCGGCAAGACGGTGACGCTGCAGGTGCTTGCCGAGCGCTTCTCGTCGATCGGGGTGCCGGTGTTTGCCGCCGACGTCAAGGGCGATCTCGCCGGCATCTCGCAGCCGGGCACGCTGTCGCCGAAGCTGAAGGAGCGGCTCGACCGGCTCGGCTTCGCGGTGCCCGAGTTCGCCGGCGCGCCGGTGGCACTCTGGGACGTGCACGGCGAGAAAGGGCATCCGCTGCGCGCCACCGTCTCCGACCTGGGGCCGCTGCTGCTGTCGCGCATGCTCGGCCTGAACGAGACGCAGGAGGGCGTGCTGCACCTGGTCTTCAGGATCGCCGACGAGCGCGGGCTCCTGCTGCTCGACGCGAAGGACCTGCGCGCGATGCTGCAGTTCGTCGGCGAAAACGCGCGCGAGTTCACGACCGGGTACGGAAACGTGTCGGCCGCGTCGATCGGCGCGATCCAGCGGGGGCTGCTCACCCTCGACCAGCAGGGCGCCGATCGCTTCTTCGGCGAGCCGATGCTGAATATCGACGACCTGATGCAGACCGACAGCCGGGGCCGGGGCGTGGTCAACGTGCTGGCCGCCGAGCGCCTGCTGAATGCGCCGAAGCTGTACGCGAGCTTCCTGCTGTGGCTGATGTCGGAGCTCTTCGAGAAACTGCCCGAAGTGGGTGATCGCGACAAGCCGCGCCTGGTGTTTTTCTTCGACGAGGCGCACCTGCTGTTCGACGACGCCCCGAAGGCGCTGCTCGACAAGGTCGAGCAGCTGGTGCGGCTGATCCGCTCGAAAGGCGTCGGTGTCTACTTCGTCACGCAGAATCCGATCGACGTGCCCGACACCGTGCTCGGTCAGCTGGGCAACCGCGTCCAGCACGCGCTGCGCGCGTTCACCGCGCGCGACCAGAAGGCGGTGCGCGCCACGGCCGAGACGATGCGCGCCAATCCGGCCTTCGACACGGCCCGGGCGATCACCGAACTGGGCGTGGGCGAGGCGCTGGTGTCGCTGCTCGACGAGAAGGGCCGTCCCGGCGTGGTCGAGCGTGCCTTCGTCGCGCCGCCCGCTTCGCGGATCGGGTCGATCACCGATGCCGAGCGTGCGGCGCTGATCCAGGGTTCGGTGGTGGCCGGCATCTACGACAAGGCACAGGATCGCGAGTCGGCTTACGAGAAACTCGCAGGTCGAGCGGCCGCGGGCGCGGCGAGCGGCGGCGCCGGCGGCGGGGCGCCATCGGGCGCGCCCGACGGCGGCGGCATCGG
>JAJTYR010000020.1 GCA_021463505.1 Burkholderiaceae bacterium
CGACTGCTCCACTTCCACCCGGTCGCCCGGCTTCACCAGCACCTCGATCACCTCGACATCCTTGAACTCGCCGATGTCGGGCACCTTCACTTCGATCGTTGCCATGTCGACGTTGCCTCGTGAAGGAGCGGGTCAGGCGTGGTGCGGATTGGTCTTGTCCGGATCGACCCCGTACCTGCGGATCGCTTCGGCAACCCTCTTCGCCGCAATGGTGCCCTCTTCGGCCAGCGACTTCAGTGCCGCGATCGTGACGAAACGACGATCGACCTCGAAGTGCTCGCGCAGCCGGTAGCGGAAGTCCGACCGTCCGAAGCCGTCGGTGCCGAGCACGTGGTAGCTGCGGCCGCGCGGCAGGAACGGACGGATCTGGTCGGCGAAGATCTTCATGTAGTCGGTGGACGCCACCAGCGGCCCCTGCGTCTTCTCGAACATCTTCGCGACGTACGCCTGCTTCGGCTTCTCGGCCGGGTGCAGCAGGTTCCAGCGCTCGCAGTCCAGCCCGTCGCGGCGCAGCTGGGTGAAGCTGGTGATGCTCCAGACGTCGCCCGCGACGCCCCAGTCCTGTTCGAGCATTTCCGCCGCTGCGAGCACTTCGCGCAGGATCGTTCCCGAGCCGAGCAGCTGGACGCGATGCTCGGCCTTCTTCGTGCCGGGGCGCAGCAGGTAGCCGCCGCGAACGATGCCTTCCTCGTCGCCCTTGCGCAGCCCCGGATGCGCGTAGTTTTCGTTCATCATGGTCAGGTAGAAGTAGACGTTCTCCTGCTTGCCGACCATGCGTTCGAGGCCGTGGTGGATGATCACCGCCACCTCGTGCGCGAAGGTGGGATCGTAGGCCACGCAATTCGGGATGGTCGAGGCCAGCACGTGGCTGTGTCCGTCCTGGTGCTGCAGGCCCTCGCCGTTCAGCGTCGTGCGCCCGGCCGTGCCCCCGAGCAGGAAGCCGCGCGCCTGCATGTCGCCGGCAGCCCAGGAGAAGTCGCCGAAGCGCTGGAAGCCGAACATCGAGTAGTAGGTGTAGAAGGGAATCATGATGCGGTCGTTCGTCGAGTACGACGTTGCCGCGGCCAGCCACGAGCAGAACGCCCCGGCCTCGTTGATGCCCTCCTGCAGGATCTGGCCGGCCGCGTCCTCGCGGTAGTACATGACCTGGTCCTTGTCGACCGGCGTGTACTTCTGCCCTTCCGGCGCGTAGATGCCGAGCTGCCGGAACATCCCTTCGAGCCCGAAAGTGCGCGCTTCGTCGGGCACGATCGGCACCACCCGGGGTCCGAGCGTCCTGTCGCGAGTGAGCGCGGTGAGCACGCGCACGAAAGCCTGCGTGGTCGAGATCTCGCGCCCTTCGGCGGTCGGTTCGAGCACCGCCTGGAACATTTCGAGACCGGGGATCGCCAGCGTTTCGCTCGCCCGCCGACGCCGCTGCGGCAGCGAGCCACCCAACGCGCGGCGCCGCTCCATCATGTACTTCATCTCCGGGCTTTCCGCATCCGGCAGATAGAACGGGAGCTCGGCCAGCCGCTCGTCCGGAACCGGAATGCTGAAGCGGTCGCGGAACTCGCGGATCGAATCGGCATCGAGCTTCTTCAGCTGATGCGTCGGGTTCTTCGCCTCGCCGGTGCGGCCCAGGCCGTAGCCCTTCACCGTCTTGGCGAGGATCACCGTGGGCTGGCCGCGATGGTGATAGGCCGCGTGAAACGCCGCGTAGACCTTGTGCGGGTCGTGACCGCCGCGGTTCAGGCGCCAGATGTCCGCGTCGGTCATTCGCGAAACCATCTCGAGCAATTGCGGATGCTTGCCGAAGAAGTGCTTGCGCACGAACGCGCCGTCGTTGGCCTTGTAGGCCTGGTATTCGCCGTCGAGGGTGTCCATCATCACGCGCTGCAGGATGCCGTCCTTGTCGCGCGCGAACAGCGGGTCCCAGTACGAACCCCAGATCAGCTTGATCACGTTCCACCCCGAGCCGCGGAAATCACCCTCGAGCTCCTGGATGATCTTGCCGTTGCCGCGCACCGGGCCGTCCAGGCGCTGCAGGTTGCAGTTGACGACGAAGATCAGGTTGTCGAGCTTCTCGCGCGAGGCCAGGCTGATGGCACCGAGCGCCTCCGGCTCGTCCATCTCGCCGTCGCCGCAGAACACCCAGACCTTGCGATTGCCGGTGTCGGCGATGCCGCGCGCGTGAAGGTACTTCAGGAAGCGCGCCTGGTAGATCGACATCAGCGGGCCGAGCCCCATCGACACCGTCGGAAACTGCCAGAAATCGGGCATCAGGTTCGGGTGCGGATACGAGGACAGCCCCTTGCCACCGGTCTCCTGCCGGAAGTGATCGAGCTGCTCCTCGGTGAGGCGCCCCTCGAGGAACGCACGACCGTAAAAGCCTGGCGCCGAGTGCCCCTGGAAGTAGACGAGATCGCCGCCGTGGCCCTCGTGCGGCGCGTTCCAGAAGTGGTTCATGCCGGTGCCGATCATCGTCGCCAGCGACGCGAACGAGGCCAGGTGTCCGCCGAGATCGCCACCGTCGGGCGGGTTGTGCTTGTTGGCGCGCACCACCATCGCCATTGCGTTCCAGCGGATGTACGAGCGGATGCGCTCCTCGTAGGCGGCGTTGCCGGGCGACGGCACCTCGAGGTGCGCGGGGATCGTGTTCACGTAGGCGGTGTTCGCCGAAAACGGGATGTAGGTGCCCGAACGCCGCGCCTTCTCGATCATGCGCTCGAGCAGGAAGTGCGCGCGCTCCGGCCCCTCACGGTCGATGACCGCCTCGAGTGCGTCGAGCCACTCCTGGGTCTCGACGGCGTCGGCATCCTGCGGGTCATGGGCGGCCTGCGGCCGCGTCGGAAGCGCTGACATGGAAGTACCTCGTTTCTTCGATGGATCGCCTGGTCGATTCTAGGAACCCCCCTCCCAAATGACAAGGCGAAGTTTTATATTGCGATATTGTATTGCATGATACAAGATTCAAGGTGTCCTCGCCGGCGCCATGCGCGCCGACCATCGGCGGGCACGCTGCCGACACTCGGTACACTGCCCGTTCGCGCCATGAAAACGCCGAACGACCCTTCCGCCCGACGTGCCGAGCTGCGCGCCATCCGTTGGCTGACGCTGACGCACGCCTTCGGCATGGGCCTGTTCGTGCTGCTGATGGCCACCTTCTTCTGGTACCTGCGCACCGTCGAGGTCGACCAGCAGAAGCAGGCCCTCTACCGGGACATCGCCAGCGCGCAGACGGCATTGCGGCGCGAATTGCGCGACGACCAGGACGAAGTCGGGCTGGTGGCCGAGGAATGGATCGCACGCGCCCGCCGCAGCGCCGGCGCCGCCGCCCGGGCGGTCGAGGACTTCCTCGCACGCCGCGGATCGGCCGTCTATGTGGCCCTGGCCGACGCCGAAGGACACGTCACCTGGTCGATGGCGTCGCGCGGCGCGATGCCGATCGGAGCGCGCGAGCGCGGCGCGGCGATCGCCGACCCGGCCGGGCAGGACGCGCTCGCCGAGCTTCACCAGCGCCAGCGGCCGGTGTTCACGCAACCGTTCTCCAGCGCCGCGAGCGACGTGCTGGTCGAGCTTTACGCACCGGTCTACGATGACTCCGGTTTCACCGGCGCGGTGATCGTCGGCTACTCGCTGAACCGCATGCTCGGCGGCTCGCTGCTGCAGACGATCCGCGATCGCTACCAGTTGTCGATCGTGGACCGCGACGGCAACAGCCTGGTCAGCTCGTCGCTGTTCGAGATCGATCTCGCGCACCTCAGTCACGAGTTGCCACTCGATCCGCCAGGACATGGCGTGCGACTGCGCGCGTTTGCCTACGACATGCAGCCGCACCTGGTGGACCGCTCACTGGTGGCGGCGGTCATCGGGCTGTCGCTGGCGATCCTCGCCACGCTGCTGATGCTCTGGCGACACGCCCGCCGGCGCCTGTTCGCCGAATACGAGCGCGACCGGCTGTTCACGCTGTCGCCCGATCCGCTGTGCGTATTCGAGCTCGATGGCGCCCTGGTGCGCGGCAACCCGGCGTTCGAGAGCGTGCTGGGCGGCGGCGAGCGTCGCCGGCGCATCGACCGCTGGGTGCATCCCGACGATCGCGAACAGGTCGCGACCGCCCTGGCGCAGATCGCGGCACCCGGAGCTTCGTCGGCGAGCTTCGAGGCCCGCTTTCGCGCGCGCGATCCGTTCGGCGCCACCGAGCCGGACGCACCCGCCGGCACGGCAGCCTGGCGCTGGCTGCACTGGCTGCTGCGCCGCGACGCCGACGCCGACGCGCCGCGCCCGCTGCTCTACGCGGTGGCGCGCGACGTCACCGAGCGGCGCAACGCAGAGCTGGCGCTGACGGCCGAGACCGCCTTTCGCGAAGCGATGGAAGACTCGATGCTCACCGGCATGCGCGCTTTCGACCTGGGCGGGCGCATCACTTACGTCAATCGCGCGTTCTGCCGGATGGTCGGCCTCGACGCGCACGAACTGGTGGGCGCGCTGCCCCCCTACCCGTACTGGCCGCCCGGCAACACCGAAGCCAATCACGAGAGCCTGTCGCGGGTGCTGCGCGGTGACGCCCCCGCCAGCGGCTTCGAGGTGAAGGTGCGCCGCAAGGACGGCTCGCTGTTCGACGCACGGATGTACGTCTCCCCGCTGATCGATCGCCACGGCAAACAGACCGGCTGGATGACCTCGATGACCGACGTCACCGAACCCAAGCGCATCCGCGAGCAACTGGCTGCGGCCCACGAGCGCTTCACCACGGTACTCGACGAACTCGATGCGGCGGTATCGGTCGTGGCGCATCCCCCCGACGGCGCCTTCGACCGCGCCGAGTTGCTGTTCGCCAATCGCATGTACCGGCAGCTCTTCGGTACCGACAGCCGCCGCCACGAAGCGCTTCTCGCGGCGCGCGACCTCGAAGCCGCCGACGACGGCCCGACCGAGATCTTCGACGCGGCGCTCGGGCGCTGGTTCGAGGTGCGCGGGCGGCAGATCCGCTGGGTCGACGGCAGCGCGGTCGAGATGCTGGTGGCCACCGACGTCACGCGCCGGCGCCACGTCGAGGAGCAGCAGCGCGAGCAGGACCGCAAGCTGCAGCGCACCTCGCGTCTGGTCACGATGGGCGAGATGGCCTCGTCGCTCGCGCACGAACTGAACCAGCCGCTGACCGCGATCGCCAACTACTGCATGGGCCTGTCGGCGCGCATTCGCGCGCGCGCGGCCGCCGGCGCGTCGATGGCACCCGACGAGTTGCTTGCACCGCTGGCCAAGACCGCGGCGCAGGCAGCGCGCGCCGGCGAGGTGATCCGGCGAATCCGCAACTTCGTCAAGCGCAGCGAGCCCGAGCGGCGCCGCTGCGACATCGGCGTGATCGTCGCCGATGCGGTCGGCCTGGCCGAGATCGACGCGCGTCGCCTGGGAATCCAGGTGGTCACCCGGCTGCCCGCCGAAATGCCCTCGCTGTCTGCCGATCCGATCCTGATCGAGCAGGTGCTGCTGAACCTGCTGAAGAACGGCATCGAGGCGATGCGCGACGCACCCGCCGATCGTCCGCACGTGATCACGCTCGCCGTCGAACTGGCCGACGGCCACGCCGAGTTCAGCGTCACCGACCACGGAAACGGCCTGCCGCACGACGCCCGCGAGCGCCTCTTCGAACCCTTCTTCACCACCAAGGCCGAGGGCATGGGCATCGGGCTGAACATCTGCCGTTCGATCGTCGAGTCGCACAAGGGCCGTCTGTGGGCCGAGAGCGCCAGCAGCGGATGCAGCTTCCGCTTCACGCTGCCGGTGCCATCCAGCATGGCCGTCGTCGCCGACACCGTATGATCACCTGTGTCATCCTGCGCCCCATGATTACGAGCCATTCCCCCGAATCCGGGCATCCCGGGATCCCGCCCGCCGGCACGACCGGGCTGGTCTACGTGGTCGACGACGACGAGGCGGTTCGCGACTCGATGCGCTGGCTGCTCGAAGCCAACGGATTCGAGGTGTGCAGCTTCGCCAGCGCCGAGGCGTTCCTGGCGCATCTGCCCGATCCCGAGCCGGTCGCCTGCCTGCTGCTCGATGTGCGCATGCCCGGCATGACCGGGCTGGAATTGCACGAAGAGCTGGTGCGCCGCGGCTCGGCGCTGCCGCTGATCTTCATCACCGGGCACGGCGATGTTCCGATGGCGGTGTCGCGCATGAAGAAAGGTGCGCACGACTTCCTCGAAAAGCCGTTCAGCGACGCGCAACTGCGCCAGCTGGTCAGCGACTGCCTCGCCCGCGCGGCGGCCGCGAAGCGCGAATCACGCGGCGAGCGCGACGCCAGCGAGCGCATCGAGCGGCTCACCGGGCGCGAGCGCCAGGTGCTCGAGCTGATCGTCGCCGGCCGGTTGAACAAGCAGATCGCCGACGACCTGGGCATCAGCATCAAGACGGTCGAGGCGCACCGCGCCAACATCATGGACAAGCTGGGGGCGCGCACCATGGCCGATCTGATGCGCATCGCGCTCAGGGCCGGCGCCTCGCGCGCCGACTGACCGGCTCGTAGCCGGAAGTGTCGCGGGCGCGCGCGCGCAATGCGCGCGCCAGCGCCTGCACCGCAGGCGAGCCGGCCAGCGGGCGCACGCCACCGAGGTAGTACAGCTCGGTGCCCACCGGCACGAACCCCAGTTCGAACTGCGCCGCCGCGGCGCGCAGTCCGAAACCCGCGTCGGCCGCCCCGGCGGCGACTGCCGCGGCCACCGCGAAGTGCGTGAACTCCTCGCGCTCGTAGCCGCGGATCTCGCGCGGGCCCAGTCCGCGCTCCGCGATCAACCGGTCGAACCACGCACGCGTACCCGCGCCGCGCTGGCGGTTCACGAAGCGCAGTCCGGTGCGCGCGAGGTCGGCCACGTCGCGCACCCGCAGCGGATTGCCGCGCGCGACGATCAGCCCCTGCTCGCGCCGCATCACCACTTCGACGAACAGACCCGGATCGTGAAACGGCGCCGGCCGCGCCCGCGGCGACGGCAGCGGCTCCGGGAGGTGAAACCCGGCCAGCTCGACCTCCCCGCGCGCGAGCGCGGCCAGCGCGTGCTCGGAGCCCACGAAACGCACGCCGATGCCGGCCGTCTCGTCGGCCGAGACCACCTCCTGCAGCAACAGGTCGTGGCTGGCGGCCAGCCGCAGCGGTGCCGGCGCTGTGTTGCGCGCCAACGCGTCGAGCGCTGCCCCGAGCGCCTCGGCCGGTGCCGCCATCCGGCGCGCGGCCTCGCGCTCGAAGCGCGCCCCGGCGCGCGCCAGCACGGTGCCGGCCTCGGTGAGGCGGGTGCCGTGTCCCTTGACCCGCTCGACCAGCACCACCCCGAGCAGTCGCTCGGCGCGCTCGAGCTTGCCCCAGGCATTGCGATACGACACGCCCAGCGCCACTGCCGCGGCACTGACCCGTGGTGCCGCCTCGAGCGCGCGCAGCAGGCGCGCAAGTCCGCACAGGTCGAGCGACTCGTCGCCGACGCTCATCGCAACACCGTGGGTGAGCCGCAGCATGCAGATCATGCATATGCAAGTGATTGCCGATTCAATCATACTGCCGGGCATTTGCCTATACTGCCGCGGTGTTCACGCAATCGCTTGTGCAGGCGATCGGCCTGCTGCAGTCCTTCGAGAGCGACGTCCTCGAGATCGTCGCGCTGTCGCTGCGCGTGAGCCTCACTGCGGTCGCGACGGCCACGCTGATCGGACTGCCGCTGGGCGCGCTCGTTGCGGTGACGCGCTTTCCCGGGCGCGACGCCGTCGTCGTGGTGCTCAACACCTTCATGGGACTGCCCGCGGTGATCGTCGGCGTCGCGGTCTACCTGCTGCTGTCGCGCAGCGGGCCGCTCGGTCCGCTCGGACTGCTGTTCACACCGACGGCGATGATCATCGCGCAGACCTTCCTGACGACGCCGCTGATCGCCGCGCTCGCGCGCCAGACGGTGGAGGACGCCTGGCGCCAGCACGGCGAAACCTTGCGCTCGCTGCGCGTGCCGACGCTCGCGCGCGTGCGCGTGCTGCTGTGGGACTGCCGCTTCTCGCTGGTCGCCGCGGTGCTGGCCGGCCTCGGAAGAGCCATCTCCGAAGTCGGCGCGGTGATGATCGTCGGCGGCAACATCGACCGCGCCACGCGCGTCATGACGACCGCGATTGCCCTCGAGATCAGCAAGGGCGACCTGGCGCTGTCGATCGCACTCGGCATCGTGCTGATGAGCCTCGTGCTCGCGTTGAACATCTTCGCCAGCGGCGTGCGCGCCGCGGCCATGCAGCGCCATGGACACTGAGCCGCTGCTGGGCCTGCACGCGGTGTCGTTTCGCCCCACCGGACGCACCGTGCTCGACGCCGTCGACTTCGAATGGGACGAAGCCGTACGCGTGTGCGCGCTGATCGGCCCGAACGGCGCCGGCAAGTCGGTCCTGCTGCGCACCGTGCACGGCCTGCTCGAGCCCGACGCAGGCGAGGTGCGCTTCGAGGGTCGCCCGCCTCCCGGCAAGGGGTTGGCCTTCGAAGGGCAGGCGCTGGTCTTTCAGCACGCGTCGCTGTTTCGCGGCACCGTGCTGGAGAACCTGCTATTGGTGCCCGACCCGCCGGGCCGCGCGCGACGCGAACGACGCGTGCGCGCGCTGCAGATGCTCGACCGCGTCGGATTGCGCTCGCTGGCCGCAGCGCCGGCCCTCAAGCTGTCCGGCGGCGAGCGCCAGCGGCTCGCACTGGCCCGCGCCTGGCTCACCGAACCGCGCCTGCTGCTGCTCGACGAGCCCACCGCGAGCCTCGATCCGTCGGCCACCGAGCAGGTCGAACAGTTGATCGGCGACATCCGCGCCTCGGGTTGCCGGGTGCTGATCGTCTCGCACAACCTGGGCCAGGCCGCCCGGCTGGCCGACGAAGTCGTCTTCATCCACCACGGCCGGCTGCTCGAACGCCAGCCTGCCGCCGCGTTCTTCGAACGTCCTCGCACCCGCGAGGCCCGCCACTTCCTTCAGGGAGCACTGCCATGGCAACTGACCGCCGCCTGACCACCCGCCTCGGCACGCGCCTGGGCGCCCTCGCCGGCACGCTATGGCTCGCTGCCGGCCTGGCCGCCGCGAGCGCCGTGCAGGCGCAAACGTCGATCACCGTCGCCTCGACCACCTCGACCGAGCAGTCGGGGCTGTTCAAACATCTGTTGCCCGCCTTCGAGAAGAAGACCGGGATCCAGGTGAAGGTGGTCGCGGTGGGCACCGGCCAGGCGCTCGACATCGGCCGACGCGGCGATGCCGACGTCGTCTTCGTGCACGACGCGAAAGCGGAGGAGAAATTCATCGCCGAGGGCGCGGGCGTCAGGCGCTTCGAGGTCATGTACAACGACTTCGTGCTCGCCGGCCCGAAGAGCGATCCGGCGAAGGTCGCCGGCGGCAAGGACATCCTCGAAGCGCTGCGCCGCATCGCCACGGCTGGCGCCCCGTTCGCGTCGCGCGCCGACCGCAGCGGCACGCACGCGGCCGAGTTGCGCTACTGGCAGGCCGCCGGCGTCGACCTCGCCCCGGGCAAGGGCAAGTGGTACAAGGAGACCGGCTCCGGCATGGGTCCGACCTTGAACACCGCCGCGGGTCTGAATGCCTACGTGCTCACCGACCGCGGCACCTGGCTGTCGTTCAGGAACCGCGCCGACCTGGCGATCCTGGTCGAGGGCGACAAGCGGCTGTTCAACCAGTACGGCGTCATGCTGGTGAACCCGGCGAAGCACCCGCAGGTGAAACAGGAAGCCGGCCAGAAGTTCATCGACTGGCTGCTGTCGGCCGACGGGCAAACGGCGATTGCCGACTACAAGGTGAACGGCGAGCAACTGTTCTTTCCGAACGCCGCGCATTGAGCCAACCGGCAACCTTCCCGACCGATGTCGTGTTACAGTGTGCGGCTTCGCGCCCGTAGCTCAGTTGGATAGAGTACCTGGCTACGAACCAGGGGGTCGTGGGTTCGAATCCTGCCGGGCGCGCCACACATCAACGGGATTGCGGGTCGGCCCCCGACGGGCGTACGGAATTCATCGCGACCCGGACTGCCACGCCGCGCAGCACGCTGCGGCATGCCCTGCCCGGAAATCCCCGGGCCATCGTTCCAGGCAGACGGCCCGGCCGTGAACTCGTCAGGCCTGATCGGCCAGCAGCGCCCAGTGATTGTCGGCCGACACGCCGGCCGGCCAGCGCAGCATGCGCGCCGGCTCGCTCGGGTGCCAGCGCGCCAGGCCGAGCCCTGCACCGACGATGACGCCCGGTGACCGGTCGAGCGGCCACAGGCCGCAGGGGTTCTGCACGTCGCCGATCGTCGCCAGTTCGGAGG
Source organism: Burkholderiaceae bacterium (assembly GCA_021463505.1). Taxonomy (GTDB): domain Bacteria; phylum Pseudomonadota; class Gammaproteobacteria; order Burkholderiales; family Burkholderiaceae_E; genus Zeimonas. The sequence goes on from JAJTYR010000020.1 coordinate 10,292, forward strand.
CGCGCCCGGGCACCCACATCACGATGCGCCCGGCGTACTGGGCGGTGAGGACGAAGCCACCGTCGGGGCCGGCGGCGACGTCGCCGGCGTAGCCCTGCGCCTCGGGCAGCTGCGGCGCAGTGAGCTTCTGCCCATCCCACACCGCCAGCAGCGGCGCTGCGCGACGCTCGGCCGGATGGTCGTGCTCGGCCTGCAGGCCGATACCGAGCAGCCGCGGCACGTTGGCCGTGGGCTCGTTCCAGGCGATGTGGTGCGGGCTCAGCCGGCGATCAGGCAGGGCCCACTTGCCCAGCAGTTCACCGCTGGCGGGATCCATCCGCACGAGCGACGGGTTCATCCGATGCAGGTCGCGCTTGCCGCCACCCGGTCCGCGCGGAATGCCGCCGTTGGCCACGATGAGCCGGTCGTCGTCGGCGACGAGGATCTGGTGCGGATCGATGCCGTGCGTGCGGAACTGCGCCACCTTGCGCAGGTCGCGCGTGTCGCGCACGCTGACCCAGCCATCGCCGCTCTGGCGGTCGGTCTCGCCGGTGAACAGCCATTGCCCGTCGCGGCTGGCGATGACGTGGCCGTCCAGCGTGCGCTGGTCGCCTTCTTCGGCCGTGGCCAGACGGTTGACGACGGTGCCGCGGGCGTCGATGCGCAATAGCCACTGACCCGGCCGCGCCGCAACGGCGAGGAAACCTCCTCCGGGCTCGGGCACCACCGCGTGAGGTCGGCCTGGCACGGTCACCGCCGACTCGATCTGCGCCTGGCCCAGCGTCCAGCGCACGCGTAGCGTACCGACCTGGTACTCGCGTTCGTGCAGGCGCCAGCCCCCGGCGACGCGGGTCGCGGTGGCCGGATCGGTGTGCGCCCGAGCGCTGAGCGGCAGCGCGCTCAGGGCCAATCGAAGGAACTGGCGACGATGGATCATGGCGGCGACCGCTGAGGTGAAGGACGTGGCACTTTAGCACATGAATGCGAATGCGCCGCATTTGCATTCATGCGAGAAAACCCGGGAGACGCCTCGCCCGCCTCTCGACGCACGACAGACTGAGCGAGAATGGCCGCCGCCCGCCCTGTTCCCCTGTCCCTCTCCTGTATCCAGTTTTCTGTTTCACCTTTTCATTGCTTCTTCCAGCCTTCGAGGATCGCTCCATGCCCGCCCACCGCTCCCGCACGTCGACTGCCGGCCGCAACATGGCCGGCGCCCGCGCCCTGTGGCGCGCCACGGGCATGAAGGACGAGGACTTCCGCAAACCGATCATCGCGATCGCCAACTCGTTCACGCAGTTCGTGCCGGGACACGTGCACCTGAAGGATCTCGGCCAGCTGGTGGCGCGCGAGATCGAGGCCGCGGGCGGTGTGGCGAAGGAGTTCGACACCATCGCGATCGACGACGGCATCGCGATGGGGCACGACGGCATGCTCTACTCGCTGCCCAGCCGCGACCTCATTGCCGATTCGGTCGAGTACATGGTCAACGCGCACTGCGCCGACGCGCTGGTGTGCATCTCGAACTGCGACAAGATCACCCCCGGCATGCTGATGGCGGCGATGCGGCTGAACGTCCCGGTGGTGTTCGTCTCGGGTGGCCCGATGGAGGCCGGAAAGACGAAGCTGGGGCCCGACAAGCTCGACCTGATCGACGCCATGGTCATGGCAGCCGACGAGAACGTCCCGGATGCGCAGCTCGCCGAGGTCGAGCGATCGGCCTGCCCGACCTGCGGCTCGTGCTCGGGCATGTTCACGGCCAACTCGATGAACTGCCTCGCCGAGGCGCTTGGCCTGGCGCTGCCGGGCAACGGCACGCTGGTGGCCACGCACGCCGACCGCGAACAGCTGTTCCGGCGCTCGGGTCGCCTGATCGTCGAACTCGCCAGGCGCTACTACGACGAGGACGACGGGCGCGTGCTGCCGCGCGCGATCGGCTTCGAGGCGTTCGAGAACGCCATGACGCTCGACATCGCGATGGGCGGATCGACCAACACGATCCTGCACCTGCTGGCGATCGCGCAGGAGGCCGGCATCGACTTCACGATGAAGGACATCGACCGGCTGTCGCGCGTGGTGCCGCAACTGTGCAAGGTCGCACCGAACACGCAGCAGTACCACGTCGAGGACGTGCACCGTGCCGGCGGCATCATGGCGATCCTGGGCGAACTCGAACGCGCCGGCAAGCTGCACACCGGCGTGCCGACGGTGCACAGTCGCACGCTCGCCGATGCGCTCGACCAGTGGGACATCCTGCGCAATCCGTCCGGTGACGTGAACACCTTCTACCGGGCGGGGCCGGCCGGCGTGCCCTCGCAGCTGGCGTTCAGCCAGGACGCGCGCTGGCCGTCGCTCGACACCGACCGCGCCGCCGGCTGCATCCGCTCGATCGCGCACGCGTACTCGCAGGAAGGCGGCCTTGCCGTCCTGCATGGCAACCTCGCGCGAGACGGCTGCGTGGTGAAGACTGCTGGCGTCGACGACGCACTGCTCGTCTTCGAAGGCCCGGCGTGCGTGTTCGAGTCGCAGGACGAAGCGGTCGAGAAGATCCTCGGCAACCAGGTCAGGGCCGGTGACGTGGTGGTGATCCGCTACGAGGGACCGCGCGGCGGCCCCGGTATGCAGGAGATGCTCTATCCGACTTCGTACATCAAGTCGAAGGGCCTGGGCAAGGCCTGCGCGCTGCTCACCGACGGGCGCTTCTCCGGCGGCACCTCGGGCCTGTCGATCGGCCACGTGTCGCCCGAAGCCGCTGCGGGCGGCGCGATCGGACTCGTGAGGACCGGCGACCGCATCCGCATCGACATCCCCGGGCGCCGCATCGACGTGCTCGTCGCGGACGACGAACTCGCACGGCGCCGCACCGCGCAGGACGCACAGGGATGGAAGCCGGCCGCACCGCGCAAGCGCGCCGTCTCGGCAGCGTTGAAAGCCTATGCGCTGCTGGCAACGTCGGCGAACAAGGGGGCCGTGCGCGACCTGTCGTTGCTCGGGTGATGCACGCGCGGGCCCCCCTCGGCCCGCACCGGGACCTGCACGATCCGCGAGGCTGTTGCCGGCACTGGCACCAGAAGATATTTCCTTCGCGGCACTTACTTCCCGGCTCCACTCACTCGAACATGGAACCTCGCGGAATCTGCTCGTGGGTGGGTCCGGACGAGGCGGGAGGTGCCCCATGTTCGTCAGCTTCTGGCCGAAGATTCTCCTGCTCGCCTGCGGCATGCTGGTCGCGACAACCGTACAGGCAGAGATCCCGAAGGAAACGAGGGATGCGCTGAAGCTGGACAGATCGGCCACGCCCCGCCAGCTGTACGACGCACTGGTCAAGCGCTACAAGGATCCGGCGCAGGGCGCCGGGCGCGGTTCCCACGCCAAATACTGGGAACCGATTCCCTTCAGCAAGTATCTCGACCCCGAGTCGTTCTACAAGCCCCCTTCCACCGTCAAGGAAGTGGCCTCGCGCGAACAATGCGTGAAGTGCCACGCCGACGAGTCGCCGGTGTGGGTGAACGCCTGGAAGAAGAGCGCACACGCGAATCTCGACCGGATCCGCAGGCTGACGCCGAACGACGCGACGTTCTACAAGAAGACCAAGCTCGAGGAAGTCGAGAGCAACCTGCGTTCGCTCGGCAAACTGGGAGCCAGCGAACAGCTGAAGGAAGTCGGCTGCATCGACTGCCACGTCGACGTGAACGCGAAGAAGCGTGCCGATCACCGCACCGACCTGCGCATGCCGACAGCCGACGTCTGCGCCACCTGTCACCTGCAGGAGTTCGCAGAGCGCGAGTCCGAACGCGACACCCTGACCTGGCCGAAGGATCAGTGGCCCAAGGGCCGTCCGTCGCATGCGCTCGACTACCAGGCCAACGTGGAAACCACGACCTGGGCCGGGATGCAGCAGCGCGAAATCGCCGAAGGCTGCACGATGTGTCACCAGAACCAGACCAAGTGCGACGGCTGCCACACCCGACACGAGTTCTCGGTGGTCGAGGCGCGCAAGCCGCAGGCCTGCGCGATGTGCCACAGCGGGATCGATCACAACAACTGGGAGAACTATCAGCTCTCCAAGCACGGCACGAACGTCGCGACAAGAGGCGATTCCTGGAACTGGAACGTACCGCTCGCGGAGGCATTCTCCAAAGGAGGGCAGACCGCACCGACCTGCCAGACCTGCCACATGGAGTACCAGGGCAGGTACAGCCACAACATGGTGCGCAAGGTGCGCTGGGCCAACTATCCGCGCAACGCAGGAATCGCCGAGAACATCAAGAGCGAGTGGTCCGGGAAGCGCCTCGAAGCCTGGGTCAAGACCTGCACCAACTGCCACAGCGAAACCCTGTCCCGATCCTATCTGGAGCTGATGGACAAGGGGACATTCCAGGCCCTGGCCCTGTACCAGGAAGCCAACAAGGTCGTGCAGAAGCTCTACGACGAAAAGCTGCTGCCGGGCCAGATCACCAACCGCCCGGCACCGCCACCGCCCGACGTGGAAGGGCTGGGGCAGTTCTATTCATTCTTCCTCGCCAAGGGCAACAACCCGGCGCTGGTCGAATTCGTCGAACTCAATATGGGCGAAAACCAGCTGCCCAAGACGCATGTCGCGCTGGCCCACGTCAATCCCGGAAACTGGAGCTATTCCGACGGCTACGAACAGCTGAACTTCATGTATACGCAGATCATGGACGAGGACGTCAAGATCAGGGAGATGGTTGCGCTGAAGGAGCGCGTGGCCAGGCTCGAAACCACCAAGCGCACCAGCCTGCTCGACACCGACAGTTCGACCACGCTTGCTTCCCTCGGCGGCCTGGGCGGGGCGATGCTGGCCGCTGGCGGCGTCGCAGTGGTCGGGTGGCGGCGCCGCGACAAGGCCACTCGCTGAGGCTGCGGCGGCATGGAGGCGGCACTCGCACGTGAGCCTGTCGGCAGGCGCGTTCTGCCCTCGCTCGGCCTGCTGCTGATGGCCGGCGGACTTCTGCTGCTCGCATGGGTGACTCACTCGTTCTGGCAACCCGGCACGGCTCCCTATCGCTACCAGCGGGTGGAGCAAGGCGGTATCGAACACTTCGCCCACCTCGGCCTCGGAGCCTGGCCGGATCTCGCGATCACGAAGTACGAGATCCACGTCGACGGCCTCGACCAGCCGGTCGCTGTCGGACACGTCGCACGTCGCGGATCGGCCTCCCCCGTGATGCTCGACTGGGACAACCGCAGCGGCGAGCCGCTGGTGTTTTCGGACACCCGGCTGACCGAACTGAAACCGCTCGCCGCAGCCGTGTCGAAACACACACCGAAAGAGGCGCTGCTGCTGGCCTGGTGGGACACCGCGCGCCAGTTGCACCTGCTCACGGGGCGTGACGTGGCCTACGACGCACATCTGGGCCAGCCTCTCGTTGCGCCGGCACCGTGGCGGCACCACGACCTCAGCATCGTGCGCTATGAGCGCGAGTTCTGGGGCGCGCCGCCGAACGACGTCGACGCGCAGCGCTTCGCCCGTTTTGCCGAGGCACTCGCCAGCGAATCCGACCGCGGCGCGGCGATGCTGCGTGAACTGGCCGGCAACCGGGAGGCCTATGTCATCGTGCACGTCTCGGACCTGTACAAGCTCGGTTTGCAGTTTCCCGATCGGCTCGGCGTGGCCTACAAGGACTTGATCCTGAAAGGCGACGTGCACGGACAGATCTCCTACGTCAAGCGCTGGGTGGCAGAAAACAGGTATTCCGCCTACACGGTGCATGAACTCTCCGGGCAACAGGCACGCGCCTATGCCGTCACCGACGCCCGCAGCGGCCAGACACTGCTTGCGCAGATGCTGCCGCTCGGCAGCTCGAACCCGACCGAAATGCAGGCCCTGCAACTTGTCTATCAGCATGGCGGGTACTGGGTCTACAGAATTCCCGCCGACGGCTCCGCAAGTCCCGCCAGCATGACGAAACCGTCATGAAGAAGCTCGTTTTCGCGCTCTGCGCCTCCGCCGTCCTGCTGGTCACCCTGGCCACGACGGCCGAGGCCGCGCCGGACTACGAGGGTCGCAAGAAGTGCGGTTCCTGCCATCGCAGCCAGCTCGAGTCGTGGGAAAAGACCGCCCACGCGAAGGCGATGGATTCCCTGGCACCGAAAGCGAAGGCCGCAGCCAAGACGAAAGCCCGCCTCGACCCGAACAAGGATTACCGCCAGGATGTCGACTGCGTCGGTTGCCACGCCACCGGCTTCGATCACGAAGGCGGCTTCGACCCGAAGGCGCCGAACAAGTACCTTACAGGCGTGGGTTGCGAGAGCTGCCACGGCGCTGGTTCGGACTACCGCCTGCTTCACCGCAAGGCCGGCCAGGCCTTCGAGAAAAAGCAGCAGACCATGCCGCGCCAGCAACTGGTCGAAGCCGGGCAGGAGTTCGGGTTCGAGGAACGCTGCAACGCCTGTCACCTGAACTACGAGGGCTCGCCCTGGAAGGGCGCGAAGAAGCCTTACACGCCGTTCACGCCCAAAGTCGATGCCAGGTACCACTTCGACTATGCCAGGGCCGTGCGCAATGACCAGGCCATGCATGAGCACTTCAAGCTCGACAAGGTCTTCACCGGGCCGCCCGTGCCATCGTTCCACGAGGAATTCCAGTCGAAGGCCACGCCCGGCGTGAAGGGCAGGGAGGACTGATGCCCGGCGGGATGCGCCGGTACCTCGGCCTGCACGGCGGCGCGCTGTTACTCGGCGCCGCCGGTGTCGTTGCACTGATGGCTGGCGTGTTCGGCGGCGAAGCGGCACTGTCGTCCACCGCATTCTGTGTCAGCTGCCATTCGATGAGTTACCCCGCCGAAGAACTGAAGAAGTCCTCGCACTACGGTGCGCTGGGCGCCAATCCCGGCTGCAAGGATTGCCACATCCCGCAGGGCCTGGCGAACTTCCATCTCGCTGTCGCCACGCATGTCGTCGACGGCGCCCGCGAACTGGTCCTGGAACTGAAGAACGACTATTCGGACATCGCGAAATTCGACGCTCGCCGGCCCGGGATGGCCCATGACGCACGCATGAACCTCAAGCGCTGGGACAGCGTCACCTGCCGCGCCTGCCACCGTGATCCGCAGCCGCCAGGTGCCGACGCCCGAGCGGCACACGCGAAGATGCGCACGCACGGGGCCACTTGCATCGACTGCCACCAGAACCTGGTGCACAAGGAAGTGCCCGAGACTGACCTCGACGCAAGCCTCGCACAAGGGCGCCGGGTCGAAAAGCAGGACTGAACCGGGCACCGGGTTGCGGCACCAAAGGCGCGTCACACCCTGGCCCTACGGACCGGCACCGGTTCAGGGTCTAATATGAAGCCATGGAAGATCGCCCTGCCACAGGGCCCGACAGAGGGGGGCGCCATGGAACTTCCGATCGCGCTCGACCGGGGCAGCAAGCAGTCGCTGCAGGCCCAACTCCATGAGCAGATACGCAGGCTGATTCTTGGCGCACGCCTGAAACCCGGCACGCCAGTGCCGGCGAGCCGCATCCTGGCCAGCCAACTCGGCGTATCACGCAACACCGTGGTGTTGGCCTACGAGCGCCTGGAGGCCGAGGGCTACCTGCAGACACGGGGCGCCATCGGTACCTACGTCAATCTCGAGTTGCCCGAGAACTGCCTCACCGCCCGCCGTCCGGAATCGGTCGCCGCAAGCCGGATGCACGGCTCTGCCCGCCACCGCCCGATCGCGTTCGAAGGTCGCGCCCAGACCATCGTCAACGACAAGCGCCTGGCCTGCGACTTCTGGCTCGGTCGGCCCGATCCACGATCGTTCCCGCTCAAGGCCTGGCGACGCCTCATCAACCGCACGCTGACGACGGCTGGCGCGTGCCTGACCGAATACCGCGATCCCGCCGGGCTGATCGATCTGCGCAAGGCAATCGCCGATCATCTCGGACCGACACGCGGCATCAACGTCGGCCCCGACCAGATCGTCATCGTCGCCGGTTGCCAGGAAGGGTTCAACCTGACGGCACGACTGCTGCTGCGCGAGGGAATGAGCGTCGCGATCGAAAATCCGGCCTACCAGGGGGCGGCCTGTCTTTACGAGAGCTATCGCGCCCGCCTGGTGCCGGTTGGCGTCGATGACAATGGTCTGTGTGTGGACGCATTGCCGGATACCGGCGCCGCTCTGCTCTACGTGACGCCCTCACGGCAGTACCCCATGGGATTCACGCTGCCGCTGGAGCGTCGCCTGCACCTGCTCGACTGGGCCCGACGCACGGGTACCCGCATCGTCGAGGATGACTACGACGGTGACTTCCGCTATCAGGGCTCGCCGATCACCGCGCTGATGGGTCTCGACAGCCATGGCTACGTACTTCACCTCGGCACTTTCTCCAGGTCCCTCGGCGCGGGGCTGCGCCTGGGCTACCTGGTGGTGCCGAAGCACCTCGTCGAGGCGACACGCCAGGTCAAGGCACTGCTCGACAACGGTCACTCCTGGCTGGAGCAGGCGGTACTGGCCGAGTTCATCGCCCGCGGTGGCTACGAAAACCACTTGCGTCGCATCCGCCAGAGCTACGCCGAGCGCCGCAACTGCCTGATCGACAGCCTGCAGCGGCATTTCGGCGACGTGACGGTATCCGGCACCGAATGCGGCATGCATCTCGCATGGCACCTGCCCAGGCATCTGCCGCGCGCCGCGGAACTGCAGGCCGTGGCCGCGGAACATGGCGTCGGCATCTACACACTCGAGTCGGGCGGCGCGTGCGACCTCGGCGGCTGTGCCTACGCCGAGCGGACCGTCCTGCTCGGTTTCTCCTCGCTCGACGAACGCCAGATTCGTGACGGCATCGAACGTATCGCTGCGGCGATCGACGTCGCACGCACCCGCACCCACGAAGCCATCGCTTCGACGTGGTCAGGTGCGGCCGCGCCCGCCCGGATGCCGATGGCAGGCGGGCGCGTATGGATGGAAGGAATCCGGCCGTGACGGCCTCGATACCGCGCTGTTGCGCCGGTTCTTCCACCTGCGCCTTCACGTTTGCGCGCACGCACCCGGGAATCCGCTGCAGGGTCTTGCTGGCCCGAAGTGCCCGGGTCACTGCCGGGTTCGACGACGGTCCAGGAGTGCCAGGCCGGTAGCATTGGCGAGATGCCGGGCAGGCGGCAACCCCCCGTAACGCTTCTTCCAGCGCTGGAAAGTCTGTGCGGAGACGCCGAGTCGGCGCACCAGCACCGCTTCCGGTGTACCCGCTTGCGCCTGCCGCAGCGCGGCCTCGATCTGCTCGATCGAGAACCTGCGCCTGCTGACGTCGAACCACATGCCGGTCAGCGGGAGCCGGCCCGCCAGAGCACGAACACCAGCCAGAACACCGCAAGCAGGACGTACACAGTCCAGTTGGCTTCATGCATGGCGCTCTCCCTTGTCCACCTGTCACCAGGCCCGAAGATGCGCTCGATTGGCCGATCAACGGTAGGAACTTCGTCACCGACGGCGCACACCTAGAACACCATCGACAGGCCGATCTGCGCATCGACCTGCGTGAAGCTGTCGCCCCTGATCGAAACCACGCAGCCGCCCGAACAGAACAGTCCGCCCTCGCTGTTCACCAGCGTGAGGTAGGCGCGCGCTTCGAAGCGCAGCGCCAGGTTCGCGGACAGTGGCAACTGGTAACCCACGCCGACGTGCATCGACGGGCGCCATGTCGCCGAGAATCCGCTGATGGCCGGACTGAAGCGCGTCGCTCCGAGCCCACCCACCACGTAGGAACCGGGGCCGATCGGTCCGGTGAAAAAATTCGTGCCGCCGACGTGAACATAGGTTACGGCCATCGAGCGGCCGTCCAGCGACGCTGCGGGCGAGCCCGGCGTCGCCACGGCGAGCCTCGAGCCCTGCCGCGAGACGAACAACCGCAACTGGCGGCTCGCATCCATCGCGAGATCGAGGCTCGCCGCGAAGGCGCCGGAAGCGTCCAGATCGATCGCCTCGTTCGTGTAAGCGTCGGTGAAGCCACCGCCGCTGCGATAGCCGCCGTAGACGGTGATCGCAGCATCGGCTGCGAGGACCGAAGCAGGAGATGCCGCAAGCGCGGCCAGGAGGGCCATCGTGAAACGCATCTGCAGCGTCTCCATCGTGAGGGGCAGACGGGTTCGGGCGCACCGCTTCGGGGGGAGCATAGCGGCCGCACGTCGCGTCAGCGATCGCGCCACCGCCTGCCGGTCGCCCGACGCAGCCGGGCGTCACGCGATGGACGCTGTGTCGGCGACCCGGCGCAGGCACGGCACCGGACCAATTTATTACGAATGCCTTGCATTCGCATATGCGAATGTCTATCATTCGCGCTTTGATTGCCACATTGTGCGCCGCTCCGTGTCAGCCAGTCTCGCCCTCCCCGTGCCGAACGCACCCGCCCCGCTGCCGCGATCGGCCCGGACCGCAGTGGTGCTGGCCATGGTCGCAGCGCACGCACTGGCCGTTTTCTGGCTGATGCAACGGGTTCCGGCGACCGCCCACCTGGCCGCGGGAAGGCCCGCGCCGATCTTCGCCGAACTGATTCGCCCGCCGACCCCCGAACCGCCCAGAGTCGTGCCGCGACCCGATGTGGCACCGGACGCGCCCCGCGAAGTGAAGCCGGCGCCGCCGGTACCACACCCGGTGATCGCGAGGAAGAAGGCGACGCCCCGACCCGCCGAAACGGCCTTCGTGACACCGCCCGCCCCAGCGCCGGAACCGCTGCCTGCGAAGGCCGATACGCCGACGCCTGCCCCCCCGGCCGAGCCCGCTGCGGCGGTCACGCCGCACGAACCCCGGCACGCTCCCACGCTCGCCGCCGCCCCCGCTCCAGCACCACCGACGCCGGCGCCGAAGAGCCTGTCGATCCGCGCGGTCGAATACCTGAGCCTGCCGGTACTGCGCTACCCGAACGCGTCGCGCCGAATGATGGAGGAAGGGCGCGTCGAAGTGCGGGTTCTGGTCGACGTCGCGGGCGCTCCGCGCGAGACCGTGGTCGTGCACTCGTCGGGCTATCCGCGCCTCGACGAGGCAGCGCTGGCAACAGTGCGTGCCACCCGCTTCAAGCCCTATGCCGAGAACGGTGTGCCGATGCCGTTCTGGGTCGTGATGCCGCTGATTTTCGAACTGGAGAGTTGATCGTGCTGGAACCGACTGCCGCGCCGGGGATCTCCCACTTCCTCGCGCAAACCGATTGGGTGGGAACCGCGCTGCTGCTGCTGCTGATCGCGATGTCGATCGCCTCGTGGGCGCTGATCGCGATCAAGGGGGTCTCGCAGGCGATCCGCGGGCGCCGCAGCGAGCAGTTCCTGCGCCTGTTCTGGAACGCCCGCTCGCTCGAAGAAGTGAACGCCGAGATCGCCACGCACGGTGCGCGCGATCCGTTCTCGCACCTGGCCGCGCACGCGATGCACGCGCAGGCCCACCACGCGAAGTACGGTGCCTCCCGGCTGTCGGAGGCCGGCAGCGCGCAGGATTTCGTCACGCGCACGATCAAGAAGGTGCTCGACGAGGAGAACACGCGGCTCGAGAACGGTCTGACCACGCTCGCGACGATCGGAGCGACGGCGCCTTTCGTGGGGCTGTTCGGCACCGTCTGGGGCGTCTATCACGCGCTGGTGGCGATCGGGATGTCCGGCGCGGGCACGCTCGACAAGGTGGCGGGACCCGTGGGCGAGGCGCTGATCATGACCGCGATCGGCCTGGCCGTTGCCGTGCCCGCGGTGGTCGCCTACAACGCGATCTCGCGCGGCAACCGCGTGCTCAACGCCCGACTCGACGCGTTCGCGTTCGAACTGCTCACCTTCCTGTCGATGGGCCAGGCGCTGCAGTCCGTCGAACACCCGTCGCAGGGCCCCGTGCAGACGCTGCACGCGGTGGCCGGCGCCTGAGAAGCGGAGCGCCAGCCATGGCTTTCGCCTCGTTCGACCGCAAGAGCGGCACCGCGCCGATGTCCGACATCAACATGGTGCCCCTGATCGACGTGATGCTGGTGCTGCTGGTGATCTTCATCGTCACCGCACCGCTGCTCACCCACGCCGTCAGGCTCGATCTGCCCAGGGCAGACTCGCAGGTCAACCGGCTCGAACCCCAGCGCATCGACTTCGCGATCGACGCGGCCGGTGGCCGCTTCTGGAACGGCGAAGCGATCAGCCGCGAGGAAGCCGCGCAGCGCATGCTCGTGGCGGGCGAGCGTGAACCCCAGCCCGAGATCCATCTGCGCGCGGATCAGTCGACCGACTACCGCTTCGTCGCGGAAACACTCGCCGACGCCTCACGTGCCGGGCTGACCCGAATCGGCTTCGTCAGCGAACCCGAAAGGCATTGACGTCTCCGGCGGATCGCGTCCCTCGTCCCTCGTCCCTCGTCCCTCGTCCCTCGTCCCGCGCTCCCCGGCTTTCGCTCGCTGGCCTTCGCCCCCCGTCGCTCCCGGGGTCATTTTCCACTTCACCGACATCGGAGTCTGCCCATGCCTCTCGCCCGCAACCATCGCAGCGCAACCCGCCCCCCGCGCCTGTCGCCGCTCGCCGCACTGGTGGCCGGGCTCTGCGCAAGCGGTCTCGTACCCGCGCAAACCGCCGACGACGACCCGCGGCGGAGTACCGCGGCGAACGATGCGGTGATGCCCGCGGTACGCGCCACGGCCGCACCCGAGACGGTCACCGGCAAGGAATCGCTGCGTACTACCACGACCACGATCGGCAAGGGCAACCAGCCGCTGCGCGACGTGCCCCAGTCGGTCACCGTGATCACCGAGCGGCTGCTCGACGATCGCAACCTCGACACCCTGAAGGAGGCGCTCAAGCACACCTCCGGAGTGAGCTTCCAGGCGGCCGAAGGCGCCGAGGAAGACATCCGCCTGCGCGGCTTCTCGCTGCAGGCCTCGGGCGACATCTTCATCGACGGCATGCGCGACCCGGCGTTCTACGAGCGCGACAGCTTCAACTGGGATCGCCTCGAGGTGCTGCGCGGTTCGGCCTCGATGCTGTTTGGCCGCGGCTCCACCGGCGGAGCAGTGAACCAGGTCAGCAAGCGGCCGCTGGTGGTCGACCAGAACGAGGTGGGGCTGACGCTCGGCTCGGGCCAATATCTGCGCACGCTGGCCGACGTCAACCGGCGCACCGGCGAGAACGCGGCGTTGCGCGTCAACGCAGTGGTGACGCGCGCCGACGACTACGGCGTGCCGCTCGACAACTACGGCATCGCGCCAAGCTACCGCTGGGGCATCGGTACGCGTCACGAGTTCTCCGCCGGCCTGTACCACCTGCGCAACGACAACGGCATCCACTACGGGCTGCCGTGGCTCGCTCCGGGGGGCTCGGGCGGCAGCTACCTGTGGAAGACCGATCCGAAGCACTACTACGGGATGGCGAGCGACTATGCGAAGACCGGCACCGCCCAGGGCAATTTCTCGCACGTCTTCCGTTTCGGCGACGACGCCGAACTGCGCACCGCACTGCGCATCGCCGAATACGAGCGCGACCAGCGTGCCAGCGCGATCCGTTTCGCGCCGGCCGCCCTCCAGCCGAACGGGCTGGCGGTGAACGCCGACACCTTCGGCGACGCGACGGTGCTGACCCGCGGCACGAACAACAAGCTCATGAACATGGACACGCGTTACGTGCAGAGCGACTACAGCGGCAAACACCGCTGGTTCGGGCGGGAGCACTCGGTGCAGGCGGGCGTGGACCTGGCCGACGAGGCGTTCGACAACTTCGCCGCGACCGTGCCGCCCGGCGTGTCGCTGGCCAAACCGACCACCACGGTCGGCACGCCGGACGACGGTGCGCGTGTCAGCGAATCACTGCGTGCAGTCACGAAGAACCGCACGTTCGAAGCCCGGGCGCTCGGTGTCTACGCGCAGGACCTGGTCACCATCGCGCCGTCGTGGAAGCTGCTCGGCGGCCTGCGCTGGGATCGCTTCGAGGGCACCTACCGGAACATCGCGATCGCGGCCAACCCCAACAACCCGTGCTCGGTGACGCCGGCCACCGTGATCGAGCGCGACGATTCGCTGCTCAGCCAGCGGCTGGGCCTGCTCTACCAGCCCACGCCGCAGCAGTCCTGGCACCTGTCGTACGGCACCTCGTTCAACACGTCGGGCGACACCTACCAGTACGACGCCGGCACCGCGGACGTCGACCCCGAGAAGAGTCGCAACATCGAACTGGGCGGGCGCATCGAGGCCGCGGGCGGTCGCCTGTCGACGCGCTTCGCGCTGTTTCACTCGACCAAGCACAACGAGCGCAACCGCGACGCCGACACGGTGAACGCGTGCAACTACGTGCTCTCGGGCAAGCGCCACGCCGCCGGCTTCGAACTCGACGTGGCCGGGCGCATCACGCCGCGCTGGGAAGTCTACGTCTCGTACGCGTTCATCCCGGTGGCGCGGGTCGACAGTTCCAGCGGAGCGCCCGGCACGGAGCCGGTCGGCTCGCGCCCCGGCCTGACGCCGAAACACACCGCGTCCTTGTGGAGCACCTACCGACTCGGTCCGGAGTGGCGCGTCGGCGGCGGCCTCACCGCGCGCAGCCACGACAAGCCGGTCGGCCTGTCTGCGGCCAGCCAGGTCGAGGCACCGGGCTTCGTGTCGGTCGACCTGATGGCCGAATACGTGCGCGGCGACTTCAGCTTCAAGCTCAATCTGTTCAACCTCGCCGATCGGCATTACGCCGACTTCCTCTATCGGGGTCACTACGTTCCGGGGCGCCCGCGTACGCTGCAGGCGACGCTCGCCTACCGCTTCTGATCCGCAGCCCCGCCATCGACCGGCGTCGGCTCGCCGCAGTCGCTGCGGCGCCGCGCGCCTGATCGCCGCGCCAGCACCACGGCAAACCACTGGCGCTCATCGGTCCAGCAGGCGTGCTGCTCGAGCCCGGCGCGACCGAGCAGCGCGGCGAACGCTTCGAGCGGGTACTTGTACGAGTTCTCCGTATGAATCCGTTCACCGGCAGCGAACCGACGCTCCCCGCTGGCCCAGCGCACGCACACTGCGCGCCGGGCCTCCAGATGCATCTCGATGCGGCTGTGCGCCGCATCGAAGAACGCCACGTGACGCCAGTCGGCCAGCACGAAGTCGCTGCCGATGATCCGGTTGAGCCGCCGCAGTACATTGAGGTTGAACGCGGCGGTCACGCCAAGCGGATCGTCGTACGCGGCCTGCAGCGTGGCCGCGTCCTTCACCAGATCGACGCCGATCAGCAGCGCGCCCGTGTCGTCGATGTGGGCACCCAGACCCGCAAGGAACCGCTGCGCCTGGTCGGGCACGAAGTTGCCGATCGACGATCCCGGATAGAAGAACAATCGCCGGGTGCGCCCGATGTGCGCGGGCAGCACCAGCGGCCGGGTGATGTCGGCGCCGATGCCGGTCATCACGATGCCCGGGAATCGCCGCTGCAGCACTTCGAGCGAGTGATGCATGTAGTCGACCGAGATATCCACCGCAACGTACTCGCGCGGGCGCAGGGCCGCGAACAGGCTGGCCGCCTTCTCACCGTTGCCCGCGCCCAGGTCGATCAGCGTCCCGCCGTCGCATCCGGAGGCGGCCGCGATCTCGCGCTCGCGCGCACGCAGGATCGCGCGCTCGGTGCGCGTCAGGTAGTACTCGTCGAGCTCGGTGATCGCATCGAACAGCGTCGAGCCCAGCGCGTCGTAGAAGAACTTCGGCGCGATCCACGCCCGTGGCGCGCGCAGCCCGGCCAGCAATGCGTCGCGATCCGCATCAGCCGGAGAGCCGACCTCGGGCGCCGCGCGCTCCAGGTCGATCACCGGAAGCATCGTCGTGACCGGAGTGCTTCGGAGCATGCAGCCTCCTGTACGATCAGCATCGAGGCGAACCCGTCGTCCGCGAGCCGCAGCCCCGAGAACCCGCTGGCCAGCCCCGATGCTACGCCGCTGCAGGCGTTCGTGCTGAACGTGCTGGCAGCGTTCCTGCACCGCGATCAGGTTCTGTTCGCGCTGCGATCGAGCACGGCGGCATACGCGGACGCGGCGCCCCGTGCGCCGATTCCGGCATAAAGGCGCGATGTGGTTCGCGGATCGTGATGTCCGAGCAGGCTTCGCACCAGATCGAGATCACCGGGCCGCTCGCGCAGCACCAATGCTGCCGCCAGATGCCTGAAGCGGCCCGGCGTGAGGGCCACGCCGATGGTTCGTCGCGTTTCGGCGGCGATGCCATGACGAAGCGCCGCCTCCGCGACCCGTGAGCCATCGGGGCACACGAACAGCCAGCCATCGGGATTCGGCAGCAACGCACGATGGCAATGAACGAGGTACTCGTCGAGCACCTGCCCGGCGCGGCCGCCGATGGGGTGCCCCGGTATCCCGGTTGCAGCGGCTGCACCGACGGCACCGGCGACGATCGACAACGGTCCTGGCGTACCCGCTTGCGTACCCGATGCGCAACGCAGTTCGTGCCCGAGCCTCAGCGTGACCAGTTGGCGAAGTCGCAAGGGAACCACGAGCAGCAACGCGATCGCCACGCCCACCTGCGCCCGGCGCACCGCCCGCGGTTGCAGTGAAGCGCCTCCGGCGGACTGCGCGAGCAGCCGTTCGGGCAGCGCGAGCAACTGCCCGAGCATCACCGGATCGGCGAACGGTTCGATGGCCCGGCGGCTGCGCTCGGCGAGACCGGGCGCGCCGCTGCCCAGGCGCCGCTTGAATTGTCCGAGCGCATCGAGTTTCGAGGCGGGCGCCTTCACCCATTGCCGGGCAACACCGAACAGGGTGCCGGCAAGCCCGCGAACGAAGGCGCTCGTGCCGGAGCCCGCACCCGTCTCCAGGTATTCGGTCAGGGCCAGCTTGAAGTTGACTGGCTCGACCAGCGTGGCGAGGTCGATCACCCGGCGCGCGTAGCCGAGGCGGCGGGCCAGCGCGGAAGCAGCCAGCCGCAGGTGTTCGCGGCGCAAGCGCACGCTGGCCGGCGACAGGCCGCGCGACGCACCACCACGCGCCAGCCGCCCCGATCCGGCAGCCCATGCAAGATAGTTGTCGACGTCGCGCTGGAAGCTCACCGGAAAGGCCTCCAGCGGCAGACGCTTCGGGCGAATTGCCTGCTGCGGCGGTGGCGTGAGCCGGATGGCTGGCCAGCCCGCCACCGCGCTCGCCGCCTCGTTCCAGCAGTTCACCGCCATGGCCTGGAAGGCCCGTGCCCTGGCGTCACCGGAGCCCGCCGCGACGTGCTGCGCGATCGACTCGAGCAGCGTATCCGACACCTGTTCGGGCTCGACGCCGCTCGCCGACGCCGCACGGATCAGCCGCGACAGGCCACTGCGCAGGCGCTGGCTCGCCAGCCGCTCGGACAGCGCCGCCCAGGCCGGCGAGACCGCCAACCCGCGCTGCGGCGGCACTCCTGTGCCGTTGGCGAGTGCAATGACGCGCCCAAGCCGCCAGCGGACGTTGGCCACCGTCTTGTCAGCGCGCCCGCGGGACGGCTTCGGTATGGCTGCCAGCCGCCGGCCAATCTCGGCCGCGTCAGCCGGCAAGGCCCATGGCTCGCTGCCGAGGATTGCACAGACGGTGCGCACGGCCCCGCGGAAGTCGCGACGCTCGCGCACTGCGAGCGCGGCGGCAGCGTCGATCCAGCCGACTACGTCCGCGAGCGTGCCAGGCGCTGGACGGGCGGTATCGTTGGACCCGGTCGAGGTGGGAATCGGGGGTGCGGTATGCATCGGTCAGAATCACTCATCAACAATCCGCGAGAATACTCCATCGAAATATGCTGAACAATTACTCGTTTTCTTCCCGTAATCGATGATCGATCGAACACGACGAGCCTCGTGGCAACCCCTGTCGCAGCCGTGGCGCGCTGTCCAGGCCACCGGTGGTGGACTGAAGACAGTCCCGCAACCGGGCGCATGGGCTATTGCACCGCAGTATGAACAGCCGGCCGCGGCGAGTGCAGCCCGCGCGGGCGGCGAGCGTCGGCGCTATCGCGCAGCAGCGGCGGCGTTCGCGGCCTCAACCGCCCATCATCTGGTTCGGCAGCCAGGTCGCCAGTTCCGGAGCGATGGCCAGCAACACCATCGTCAGCAGCATGATCACAACGAACGGCATCGCGCCAAGGAGCACCGTGGTGAGCGGCACCTGCGGCGCCACCCCCTTGAGCACGTACAG
This sequence comes from Burkholderiaceae bacterium, assembly GCA_021463505.1. GTDB lineage: Bacteria > Pseudomonadota > Gammaproteobacteria > Burkholderiales > Burkholderiaceae_E > Zeimonas. The sequence continues at coordinate 28,336 of JAJTYR010000020.1, forward strand.
GTTCAGCCCCACCGGGGGTGTGATCAAACCGACTTCCATGTTGACCGTCAGGATCACCGCGAACCAGATCAGGTCGAAACCATTGGCCTCGAGCACCGGCGTGAGGATCGGCATCACCATCACGATGATCGCCACCGGCGGCAGGAAGCAGCCGGCAAGCAGCAGGAACGCATTGATCGCGACCATCAGGACCCAGCGATTCAGGCCGAGGTCGACCATCGCCTGCGCCGCGGTCTGGGTGACGTAGAGCAGCGACATCATGTACGAGAAGATCGCCGCCGCGCCGATGATCATCAGGATCATCGTCGACTCGCGTACCGTCTCGCTCATGATCCGCCACAGGTCGTCGGCGCGCCACGCACGGTAGATCGCGAAAACCAGCATCAGCGCAAGCACCGCCGCGATCGCTGCGACTTCCGACGGCGTTGCAAGGCCCCCGTACATCGCGTAGGCAATGGCCACGATGATCGCGATGAACGGCGTGACGCGCCCGATCCCGTGCATCTTTTGCGCGAGCGAGTAGTGCGCCGCCTCGGCCTCGACCCCGCGGCGCGACAGCAGCGTCGAGAGCCACGCATACAGCGAAAAGAACACCACCAGCAGAATGCCCGGGACGATGCCGGCCAGGAACAGGCGGCCGATCGAGGTTTCGGTGGCCAGCCCGTAGAGGATCATCGTGATCGACGGCGGGATCAGGATGCCCAGCGTGCCGCCGGCACAGATCGCGCCGGTGGCCAGCGCCGGCGGTACGCCGCGACGCAGCATCTCCGGAACGCCAGCCTTGCCGATGGCCGCCGCGGTGGCCGGACTCGAGCCGCAGATCGCCGAGAACACGCCGCAGGCGAGGATGTTCGCGATCACCAGGCCGCCGGGCACACGCGCCAGCCAGCGATGCAGCGACTCGTAGATGTCGCGCCCTGCCGCCGACGAGCCGATCGCTGCTCCGAGCAGCACGAACAGCGGAATCGTCAGCAGCGCGAACGAAGCCAGTTCGTCCATCATCACGATCGGCACGTTGGCGATGCTGCCGGCCCCTTCGAACACCAGCAGGAAACCGAGCGAGACCAGCGTCAGGCCCCAGGCGATCGGCAGCCCGGAGAACAGCACGCACAGCGTGATCACCAGGATCAGCAGCCCGACCTGCATCTCATTCATGCGCGGGAATCCCCGGGTCGGGCGAACGGATCAGTTCGACCACGTACTGCAACGCGGTCAGGCCAAGCCCTACGGGCATCGTCACGAACAGCGGCCACTTGCTGGGTGCCCAGGTGCTCTCGGTGCGCTCGCCGCGCAGCCACGCGCCCCAGGCAAGCTCGGCGCCGAGCACCGTCAGGTACAGGCACACCAGCAACCCGACGAGCGCCACGACCGTAGCCAGTCGCACGCGATGACGCTGGGGCAGGTAGTGAGAGAGCAGATCGACGCCCACGTGGCCGTTGGTCTTCAGCGTGTAGGGCGAAGCCAGGAACAGCGACGCCACCATCATGTAGACCGAGAACTCGATCTCCCAGAACGTGGAGTTGCCCAGCGCACGGTAGATCACGCTCCAGGTGATCACGATCGACGCCGCCACCAGCAGCACCGCCGCGACGACTGCCAACAGGTCGCCGAGGCGGTCGACCGCCCGGACGAAAGTGCGCATGCGCGGCTCGGGACCGGTGAACAGACCCTATCTGGCCTGCAGCAGCGCGTCGATCAGTTCACGGGCTTCGGGCGAGATCGCCGCGAACTCCTTCCACGAGGTCTCTTTGGCCAGCGCGAGCCATTCGTCGAACTCGGCCCTGGTCATCTGGTGCACCTTGCCGCCGGCCTTGCGGTAAGCCTCGGCCATCTTCTCGCCCGCCTCGCGCTGCAGTTTGAGGAAGTACTCGTCGGACTTCGCTGCAGCGTCCTCGAAGATCTTCTGCTGGGCCGGCGTGAGCCTGTCCCAGTGCTGCTTCGACATGACCAGCGGCTGCATCAGCATCCACAGCGTGTAGTCACCGGGCACCGTCGCGTGCTTTGTCTGCTCGTAAATGCGCATGCTGACGAACGTCTCGGCCGAGGTCAGCGTGGCGTTGAGCACGCCGGATTGCAGCGCCGGATACAGTTCGCTCGAAGCCATGCTGACCACCGAGGCGCCGGCGTTCTTCAGCATCGATTCGAAGGTGGGATCGGCAGCGCGCATCTTCAGGCCGGCAACCGACTTCGGATCGGTGATGTCACGATCCTTCGCCGCGAAACCGCCGGGCGTCCACCACCAGGTGACGATGTGCACGCCGTGCCGGTGCGCCAGCGCCTGCAACTTCTCGCGGTACGCAGAGTTCTTCAGGCGCATCGCGAAGTCGAGATTCGGGATCGTGCCCGGCAGGATCACCGCCGAGAACTCCTTCGCCTTCCCCGCCGCGTACGACATCGGGAAGACTGCCATCTCGAGCGTGCCGTTCTGCAGCGCGTCGAACTGCGCCACCGGCTTGATGCCCAGCGAACTCGACGGAAAGATGCGGAACCGGATGTTCCTGTCGTGCCTGGTCACTTCGTCGACGAACACGCGCGTGGCGAGATCGCGGCCATCGGCATTCGCCTTGAACTGGTGCGAGATCTTCAACTCCTGCGCCGCCACGCCGGCGACTGCGCCGAACGCAAATGCCAGCGCCACGACCATTGCCGCGCCGATCCTGATTGTGCCTGCCATGCTGCCTCCCCGTGTCGTGGGTGCGGCCCGTCGATGGAGCGGCACCGTGTTCTGCCCGTGACCGTCGCCGAATATGCGTGGTGTCGCACCGGCCTGTCAACCACGTCGATCCCCTCGCGCGCGCAGCCTGCTCTCCGACCGCTATCCGAAGGTGGCGCGCATGGCCTCGGCGGCCTCACGCAATCGCGGCACCTGGCCGAGCAGTTCGTCCAGTGTCATGCGCCCTTCGGGCGCCTGCACCGCGACTGCCGCACACGCCCGTTGCCGCTCCAGCATGACCGGCACAGCGATCCCGTTCAGACCGCGCAGATGCTCGGCACGGTTGATGCCGATGCGCCGCCGGCGCGTCTCGACCAGTTCGCGCGCGAGCGCTTCGCGATCGACGATGGTGGCGCCGGTATAGCCGCGCAGCGACAATTGCGCGATCAGCCGTTCGCGCTGCGCCTTCGGCAGCAGGCTGAGCAGCAGCTTGCCGCTGGAGGTCGCGTGCAGCGGCACGTGCGATCCCGGCGCGAGCATCATCCGCAATGGCCAGGAAGTCTCGACACGGTCGAGATAGACGACGTCCGTGCCGGCAAGGGCGGTGAGGTTGCAGGTCTCGCCGATCGTGTCGACCAGCCGCTGCAGGATCGCACGGCGCTGCTGACGCGCGGGCCCGTTCATCAGGGCATCGAGCGCCATGCGCTCGATGCGCACGCCCAGCTGCAATCTGCGACCTGCCGGTTCGCGACCCAGCAACCCGGCAGACTGCAGCTGGCCGACGATCCGATGCACGGTCTGCTTCGGTAGCGCCAGCAACTCGACGACCTCGGCGAGTGCGCAGCCGTCCATCCGCGCAGCGACGACCTCCAGAACGCGGAACGCCCGCAGCGCCGCCGCATTGGACTGGTTGCTCTGCATGCGAAGCCCTCCCTTCACGAGCGCATCTCGAATTACATTAATCGAGACTATGTTGCACCGCAATCCTCATTAATATGATTCCGAAACCAGGAGACGACGATGCTTGCACCGAACCAACCCGCCCCCTCCCGCAAACCCGATCCGTCGCGCCGCGCCCTGCTGTCGGCGGCCGGCGTTCTCGCGTTGTCGCCAGCCCTGTCGCGAGCCCAGGAGAAGTTCCCGTCGCGGCCGATCGAATTCGTGGTGCCGTGGGGCGCCGGTGGCGGGGCCGACCAGCTGGCGCGGCGCACCGGCAAGCTGCTCGAGGCGGAATTGAAGGTGTCGCTGCCGGTGCTGAACATCACCGGTGCCACCGGCAACACCGGGACCGCGAAGCTGCTGTCGGCGCCGGCCGACGGCTACACGATCTGCATCCTGATCGGCGACACGCTCGCCACGCTGGCGGGCGGCAAGGGTCGCTGGAAACTCGCCGACATCACGCCGCTGGGGGTGATGATCCGGCAACCCAGCGGACTGTTCGTGAAGAACGACGCGAAGTGGAAGAATTTCGCCGAGTTGCTCGCCGACGCACGCACCCACGAAATGAAGGTCGGCGTCACCGGTTTCGGCAGCGTCGACGAGATCCTCGTCAACCAGATGAACGCCAGGGGCTACAAGTTCCGCGTAGTCCCGTTCGCCGCGCCCGGCGAGCGCTACACCTCGGTGCTCGGCGGCCACGCAGACGTGGTGATCGAGCAGGCGGGCGACGTGCGCTCGTTCCTCGCGAACCGGCAGATGCGCCCGGTGACGTTTTTCGCCGACCAGCCGCAGACCGGCTACGTCGACGTCCCGCTGGCAAAGGACTCCGGCTTCACGCTGGTGATCAGCCAGTTCCGGGCGATCGTCGTGCGCGCCGGCACCGACCCGAAGCACGTGGCGACGCTGGCCGCCGCGGTCGAGAAGACGGCGGGAACCGACGACTTCCGGCAGTACCTCACCGACGAACTCGCCTTCGCGGACAGCTTCATCCCGGCGGACAAGTCCGCAGCGTTCCTGAAGACCGAGCTCGAGCGGATCGAGTCGAACATGCCCGTGAAGTCCTGACGCGGCCGACGGGCCGCACTGCACGAGTGATCCGCCGTATGCGACGCGCGCTGCCGCATCTGGTGATGCTGCTGGTCTCGGTCCTGCTGTACTGGGCCGCGATGCAGATCGACACGCGTGCCGCCGAGGGCGGGCGGCGGATCGGGCCCGACTTCTGGCCGAAGCTGGTGATCATGGTCATGGGCGCACTGTGCCTGTACGAGGTCGTCAAGCGGCTGGTGGTGAAGACCGCGTTCACCGCCGACGGGCTCGCCGAAGCGCTGCATCACGATCCGGCCGAGCCGACGCCCTTCGCCGACGAGGAGCCGGCCGCGGCGAGCGCTGAACCGGGCGCCGCGCAGCCGCCGCAGCGCGAATACCCGGGACGGCTGCTGGCGGGCATCCTGGCGATCGGCGCCTTTGCGCTCGGGGTCGACTGGCTGGGTTTCTTCGTCGCCACCGCGCTGTTTCTGGCGGCGTTCATGCTGATCGGTGGTCTGAAGCGCCCGCTGCTGACGTTTGCGCTCGCCGCGGCGGGCAGCTTCGCGCTGATCGTGATCTTCATGCGCGTGGCCTACATCTCGCTGCCGCTGGGCGCGGGGCCGTTTCGCGCGCTGTCGCTGGCACTGCTGCGTCTGCTGGGCGTGAGCTGAGAGCGCGCGCAATGGACGTGTTGATGCACCTGCTGGGCGGCGTGGCGACGGTACTCACGCCGGTGAATTTCCTGGTGCTGCTCATTGGCCTGGTGCTGGGCATGCTGGTGGCGGTGCTGCCCGGGCTCACGCTGGTGATGGGCGTCGTGCTGGCGCTGCCGTTCACCTACAAGATGGGGGTGGGCCCGGCGCTGATCCTGCTCACCGCGATGTACGCCTCGGGCACCTACGCCGGAGCGATCACCTCGATCCTGTTTCGCATTCCCGGCGAACCGATGGACGTGCCGCTGCTGTGGGACGGCTACGAGATGACCCGCAAGGGGCAGGCCGCGCGTGCGCTGGGCTGGTCGCTGGCCGCCTCGTTCATCGGCGGGATCGCCTCGGCGGTGATGATGGTGGCGATGGCCGAGCCGGTGGCGCGCATGGCGCTGAGTTTTTCGTCACCCGAGTTCTTCGCGATCGTCTTCTTCGGGCTGATCAGCGTGGTGGCGCTGTCGGGCGACTCGGTGGTGAACGCGCTGGTGAGCCTGTGCATGGGTCTGCTGATCGCCACGGTCGGCGTCGACTCGATCTACGGCGCCGAGCGCTTCGCCTTCGGGCAGCCGTTCCTGCTCGACGGCATCGAGTTCCTGCTGGTGATGGTGGGCGCCTACGGCATCGGCGAGGTGCTCACGCGCCTGCGTACCGGCTTCGCCTCCGAGCCCGGCGAAGCGGGCGACGGGCAGGCACGCTTTCGCACGGCACTGCCGCGCTGGGCAGAAATCGTGGCGATGAAGTTCACGCTGCTGCGCGGCACGCTCACCGGCGTAGTGGTGGGGATCGTGCCGGGGGCGGGCGCAACGGTCTCGGCCTTCGTCGCCTATGGGCTCGAGAGCCAGTACGGCGCCAACCGCAAGCAACTGGGCACCGGGGCGCCCGAAGGGATCGTCGCCGCCAAGTCGGCGGCCACCGCGTCGGTGGGCGGCGCGCTGGTGCCGCTGCTGGCGATGGGCATTCCGGGCAGCGGCGCCACCGCGATCATCCTCGCCGCGTTCCTGCTGCAGGGCATCCAGCCGGGCCCGCAGGTGTTCGTGAGCAGCACCGGCCTGGTCTACACGGTGTTCGCGGCGGTGTTCCTGTCGGTCATCGGCATGTGCGTGCTCGGCTACTTCGCGATCCGGCCGCTGTGCAAGGTGCTCGATGCGCCCGAGGCGATCGTCTCGGCGTTCGTGGTGGTGTTCTGCTTCGTCGGCGCGTTCGCCGCGCGCAACAGCCTGTCCGACCTGTACGTGATCTCCGCTTTCGGGCTGGTGGGCTACCTGTTCGAGCGCTTTCGCTTTCCGATCGCGCCACTGGTATTGGGCACGATCCTCGGCCCCCTGGCCGAAACCAACTTCATGACCATGATGGTGAGCTTCGACAACGACTGGACCGTGCTGTTCCGCCGCCCGATCAGCGGCGTCGTGATGGTGCTTGCGTTGATCGGACTGTTCTGGCCGATCGTGCGCGCGGTGCGCCAGAAGCGCCGCGACCAGCGCTTCATCGGGAGGGCAAGACAGACATGAGCGAAACCGTGAACCCGGCCGTGGAAGCGGTGCGGCAGGTCGTGCAGCGGGCGCGCGCTGCACAGGCGATCGCCGACGGCTGGAGCCAGGCGCGCGTCGACGACGTGGTCGCGGCCGCGGCCTGGGCCATCCTCGAACCGGGCCGCAATCGCGCACTGGCCGAACAGGCCGTCGCCGACACCGGCGTAGGCAACGTCGGCGACAAGATCCGCAAGAACCACCGCAAGACGCTCGGCCTGCTGCGCGATCTGCACGGCATGAGGACGGTCGACGTCGTCGCCGAGTACCCGGAGCGCGGCCTCGTCGAGATCGCGCGGCCCGTGGGCGTGGTGGCGGCGATCACGCCATCCACCAACCCGGCCGCCACGCCCGCCAACAAGATCCTCAATGCGCTGAAGGCGCGCAACGCCATCGTGGTCGCGCCCAGTCCGAAGGGACGCGGCACCTGCGCGAAACTGCTGGAGTTCATTCACGCGCAGTTCGACCGCGTCGACGCGCCGCGCGACCTGGTGCAGATGCTGCCGGGCACCATCACCAGGGAAGCCACCGCAGTGCTGATGCGCGAGGCCGACCTGGTCGTCGCCACCGGTTCGCAGAGCAACGTGCGCGCCGCCTACACCTGCGGTACGCCGGCCTTCGGCGTGGGCGCCGGCAACGTGGCGGGCATCGTCGACGAGACCGCCGATTGCGAGGCGGCCGCCGGGCGCATCGTGCGCTCCAAGACGTTCGACAATGCCACCAGTTGCTCGTCCGAGAACAGCGTGGTCGTCGTGCGCGCCGCCCACGAGCGGCTGGTCGCCGCGCTCGAAGCGCGTGGCGTGGCGCTGCTCGACGATACACGCAAGGCGGCGCTGCAGCGGGTGATGTGGCCCGGCGGCAAGCTGTCGGGCGACGTCATCGGCAAGTCGGCGCGCGAGATCGCCGCCGTCGCCGGCTTTCACGACCTCGCGCAGCGCGCCGACCTGCGCGTATTGATGGTGACGGAGTCGGACTACGGCGCGGCGCACCCGTTCTCGGGTGAAAAACTCTCGCCGGTGCTCGCGCTGTACGTGGCGCAGGACTTCGACGACGCACGGCGCATCGTGCAGGGCATCTACAACTACATGGGCGCCGGGCACTCGGTTGGCCTGCACAGCACGATCGCCACGCGCGCGCTCGAACTCGGGCTGCGCCTGCCGGTGGCGCGCGTGATCGTCAACCAGGCGCACTGCATCGCCACCGGAGGCAGCTTCGACAACGGCCTGCCCTTCTCGCTGTCGATGGGATGCGGCACCTGGGGCGGCAACAACTTCAGCGACAACATGAACGTGCGCCACTACATGAACCTGACGCGAATCTCGCGTCCGATCGCGGAGCGGATACCCGCGCTCGAAGACCTGCTCGGCCCTTTCTTCGAGAAGCACGGACGCTGACCGCCGGCACGATGGGCATCGAACACCACCGTCCGGGGGATCCGCGCACCGTCACCGCCCTGGTCGACGCGCGCGCCACCGACCGGGGCGACGCCACCTGGCTGGTGGCCACCGAAACCGGTTGCACCCTCGGTTTCGCCGCGCTGCAGGCCTCGTGCCGGCGCGTCGGCGCGCTGCTCGACCGACTCGGCGTCGCCGCCGGCGAGAACGTTGCAATCGTGATGCCCAACGGCATCGCGACAGTGCGGCTGCTGCTGGGTGCGATGTACAGCGGTCGCGCAGTCGTCCCGGTGAACCTGCTGTCGCAACCCGGGCAGATGCGCTACGTGATCGGGCATGCCGGCTGCCGGCTCATCTTTGCTTCGCCCGACTGGACGGCGCGGCTGCGCGAGATCCTTGCCGGCAGCCAGCCGCTGCCGGTCATCATCGAGGTCGATCCGGATACGACGGTGATCTCCGGCGAAGAAGCGCCCGATGCGACGGGCGGGGTCCCCGCGGCGAGCCTGCCCGGCACGCCGCAGCGGGCGCCTTCGCCCGAAGATCTGGCGCTGCTGATGTACACCTCCGGCACGACCGGCAAGCCGAAGGGGGTGATGCTCACGCACGCCAACCTGGCTGCGAACGCACACGCGATCAGTCGCGAGCACCGACTCGGGCCCGCCGACCGCGTTGCGGCAGTGCTGCCGCTCTACCACATCAACGCCTTCGCGGTGACGATGCTCGCCCCACTCGCACACGGCGGCAGCCTGGCGATCGCGCCGCGCTTCTCGGCTGGTCGTTTCTGGCCGACGGTGCTGGCGCATCGCTGCACCTGGATCAACGTCGTGCCCACGATCATCAGCTACCTGCTCGAGGGCGAATCTCCCCCGCGCGAGCAACTCGCGGCGATCCGCTTCTGCCGCTCGGCGTCGGCCGCGCTGCCCCCCGAGCATCACCGTGCCTTCGAGGCGAAATTCGGCATCGGCATCATCGAGACCATGGGCCTGACCGAAACGGTCGCGCCGGCCTTCAGCAATCCGATCGAGGCGCGAGCGCGCCGCATCGGCTCGGTGGGCCGGCCCTCGGGCTGCGAGGCGCGCATCGTCGACGCGGCGGGCCAGACCCTGCCCGACGGCGAAACCGGCGAGATCCTGATCCGCGGGCCGCAGGTCACCCGCGGCTACTACCACGACCCGGAGGCGACCCGTTCGGCCTTTCTCGACGACTGGCTGCGCACCGGCGACCTCGGAACGCGCGACGCGGACGGTTACTTTCACGTCACCGGCCGGATCAAGGAGCTGATCATCAAGGGCGGCGAGAACATCGCACCGCGCGAGATCGACGAAGTGCTGCTGCGCCATCCGGCAGTGGCCGACGCCGCCGCCGTCGGGCTGCCCGACCGGCACTACGGCCAGGAAATCCTCGCCTGTGTCATCGTCCGCGAAGAGCGGCGCGCGCGCACCCCCCAGGATGAACAATCGCTGCGCGAGGAGCTGCGCGCGTTCTGCACGACGCACCTTGGGCAGTACAAGACGCCCAGGGAGATCCGCTTCGTCGACGAGCTTCCGCGTGGCCCGTCCGGAAAGGTGCAGCGCCTGAAACTCATCGGCGGCGACTGACCCCTGGGCACCGGCGCGAAGCGGCTATCATTGGCGCTTTGCCCAGGATCGGGACCCCGCATGAGCAAGACCGCGACAATGAAGGTCGACGTGCGTTTCGGCGACTGCGACCCCGCCGGGATCGTCTTTTTCCCGCGCTATCACCGCTGGATGGACGCGGCATCGCTGCACTTCTTCATGAGCTTCGGTGTGCCACCGTGGCACGAGCTCGAGCGCATCAGCGGCATCATCGGCACGCCGATGCTCGAACACCACACCCGCTTCCTGAAGAGCGCCACCTACGGCGAGACGCTGGAGATCCGCACCGAGGTCGAGGCGTGGCGCCCGAAGGTGTTCGTTCAGAAACACACGATCCTGCGGGGTGACGACCTGATCTGCGAAAGCCGCGAGACACGCGCGTTCTGCGCGCGCGATCCGGGCGATCGCACGCGCATCCACGCGGTCCCGATTCCCGAGGACGTCCTCGCGCGCTGTCGCTGACCGTGGCCCGGGTGTACCGCGGGCACGGCGTCTTCGAGCGGCATTCTCCGGCCGTCGCCCGTGCCCCGAACACCGGCCAACCGTGCCGGCACCGCCGTTCAGCGACCGGCGACGCGCAGGGACTTCCGGGTGGTTGCCGGGCGCGCTGCTGCGGCGCCGCGCGCCTCGTCGGGCGCTTCCAGCGCCGCGCCGCGATCGTGGCCGTGCCAGCGGCGGAACAGCTGGTGCTCCACGCCGACCTGGTCGAGCGCCTTGCCGATGCTCTGGTGCACGATGTCCAGGATCGAGGCGGGCTGGTGATAGAAGGCCGGCATCGGCGGCAGGATGATTGCCCCGCAGTCGGCGGCGCGCGTCATCAGCTCCAGGTGGCCCTTGTGCAGCGGCGTCTCGCGCACCATCAGCACCAGCGGGCGACGCTCCTTGAGCGTCACGTCGGCCGCGCGCACCACCAGGTTGTACGTGAAGGAATTCGCGATCGCCGACAGGGTCTTGATCGTGCACGGCGCAACGATCATGCCGCGGGTGCGGAACGACCCGCTGGCCACCGCGGCGCCGACGTCCTTGTTCGGATAGACCACGTCGGCGAGCGCGCGCACGTCATCCAGCGAGCAATCGGTCTCGATCGCCAGGTTCATCCCGGCCGCCTCGCTCAGGATCAGGTGCGTCTCCTGCCCCAGCGCCTTCAACGCGCGCAGCAATTCGACGCCGTAGATCACGCCCGTGGCGCCGGTGATGGCCACGACCAATGGCAAGCTCATGTTCGCCCTTCCCGATCGACGGTTCATGCGGCCTGCGGATGCCGCCGGGCATCCACCGATTCGAGCACCGGAAAGCCGGCGGTCTCCAGCGCGCCGACCACGAGCGACACGTCATCGGCGTGAAAGCGGATGATGACACGCTTGTACGGATACTCGTCCACGACCTGCTCGCCGGTGGGCCCGATCGGATAGATGCCCTGCAACACCGCGCCGGCCGCCTCGGCGACGTCGGTGATCCGTCCCAGCACCCCGGGCCCGAGCCGCGTCGGTGCGAGCGTCACGCCGCTGCGCCGCTCCCATGCGCCCAGGCAATGCGCGGCCAGCTGGAAGATCTCGTTGGCCGAAATCACGCCGGCGACCCGATCCCCGTCCATCACCGGGAATTGCGCGACCCCCAGTTCCTGGCCGCGTCGCAGGCAGTGTTCCATCGTGTCGGTCACCTGCACGATGGCCGGATTGCGCACCATCACGTCGCGCACCCTGAGCCGCGTCACGAAGAACGAGAATTCGTCGGGGTCCTGCGTGCGCAGCACGAACTGCCCCATCCGCAGCAGGTTCGCGCGCGTGACCAGCCCGCGCAGGCGGCCGTCGTCGACCACCGGCAACGCGTGCAGGTTGTTGTCGCTGATCAGTCGCTTGGCCTCCGAAACCAGCGTGTCGCTGGGGATCGTCATCGGATCGGCATGCATCCAGTTGCGCACCAGCATCGCCGTTACTCCTGAGTGACGGCAGGCGCCGCCGGCTGCGCCTGTCCCTGCGCCTGCCGGAACAGCTGCACGAACTCGTCGACCGCCGCACGCGCGAATTCAGGCGTGTACAGGTGGAGGTCGATCTCCCTCAGACGCTGCGGCTGCGCCAACCGCTCCCGCAGGCGGGTGACGAAGGCCGCGTCGGCCACCGGATCGTAGATCGGCCGACCCTCGCGATCCAGTGACGACCAGCCTTTCGTCGGCACGAGGAAGGTCCAGGGGCCGCGCGCATCGTTCAGCCGCCCGGCGATCACGTCGGCGGCCTGGCGCAACTCGTCGGCCGTGGTACGCACCTGCACGCGCAGGCGGTCCTGCACGTACTGCGGCCGGTCGCTGGTCTTCCCGAGCATGTCGGCCCGGCCGCCGTACGACAGGATGTCCAGGCCACAGGGAGCGAGCACCATCGGGATGCCGGTTTCGACCGCCGCCATCAGCCGATCGGGGCCCGGGTCGCGATTGCCCTTGAACAGGTGCTCCATCACCCCGCCGATGCAGATGTCGAGCACGCCGTGGAAGGCACCGTCGCGAATCATCTCCTCCATCGCCCGGTCGCCCTTGCCCTGCGCATGGCAGACGATCGGCGTGAAGCCGGCCTCCTCCAGCATGCCGAGCGCCGACTGCACCGCCATCTCACCGAAGCCGAACGAGGACACCGCCACGCAGGGCCTGTCGAAGCGGATGTTCGTGCCCTGGGTCATCTCGACCATCCCGCAGATCGCCCCGACCGCATTGACGATCTGCGCGCGCAGCAGGGGATTCATCTTCACGATGTCGAGCACCGTGTGATGCATCGTGATGTCGCGCGTACCCACGTACTGATCGATGTAGGCCGGGTGCGCGGCCATCGGCGAGGCCATCAGCTTGGGCATGCCGAAGGGCAGCCGCTTCATGATCGAGGTGGCCACCAGCGTCGCGGTGCCCCCGCCGATGCCGATGATTCCGTGCACCCTGCCCTGGCGCACGAGATCGTCGACGATCGCCGCCGCGCCGCGGATCTGGTTGTCGGTCGCGGTGTCGCGGTCGCTGCGGTACTTCTCGCGTACCACCTCGATCGGCAGTCCGCCGCGCGCGGCCACCTCCTCGGTGCGGATGTCGCCGGGGAACGGCGGCGGCTCCTCCATGCTGAAGTCGAGCAGGATCGGATCGTGCCCGCGCGCGGCGATCAACTCCTTCACGAACACGATGTCCTCGCCCCGTGTATCGAGGTTGACGACGACCACGATCCCCTTCTTCATCCGCGCGCCCCTTTCGCCGCTTCCCTGCTGCCGCTCCCGGCTGCCGCCGCCTGCGTCACTTCTTCCCGGTCTCGGGACGTGTGAGCCGCCCGATCATGTCGGCCACCGGGCTCGCGCCGGCAAAGCCATACTCGTTCCAGCGATTGGAAACCTGCTGCAGCATCGCCCGGTCCATGAAGATCTCGCTCGGTTTGTTCTTCCACTCGTAGGGGGTGCAGGCGTCGAGGATGATCCGGCTGGTGATTTCGCGCGCCTCGATCGGCAGGCCCGGATCGAGCGGCGTGGAGCGTCCGCGGTCGATGATCTGCGCCGAGCGCTTCGGGTCGAAGCGCGTGGCCAGCGCCCACCAGACCCGGTCCATGTCGTCGGCCTCGATGTCGTGGTCGACGACGATCACCCCCTTCAGGCCGTAGTGGCCGGTGGTGCTGGCGATCACCGCGTTGCCGACGTGGTTCGAGTGACCGGGATACATCTGCTTGACCGAGACCACCGCCCAGAACCGGCCGGTGGCAGCCGCCGGCAGGTACACGCTCTGGATGCCGGGAACACGCATCGTTTCCAGGTCGTACCAGAGGGCGCCGGTGCGGTTCAGCGACTGGATCATGTGAATGTCGTTGATCGGCTTGCCGACCGTCGTCGACCAGAAGACCGGCTTGTTCCGGTGCAGGATGCGCTTCACGCGCAGCACCGGCTTCGGGTAGTCCTTGCCCTTGTTGCCCGAGTAGTAGCCGGTGTATTCGCCGAACGGGCCTTCGTCCATCAGTTCGTTCGGGTCGATCCAGCCCTCGGCGATGATCTCGGCGTTGGCCGGCAGCGTGAGGCCGGTGAGCTCCGACTTGAACACCGGCACCGAGCGTCCACGCAACGCGCCCGCGATGTCGTACTCGTCGGTGCCCGCGCTGACCAGCGTGGAGCCCGCGAGGAACAGCACCGGATCGCAGCCGACCACCGCCGCCGCCGGCATCAGCTCGCCGCGCTCCTGGTACTTCTTCATGTGCATGTCGCCATGCTTGCCCTTGATGATCTGCGAACCCAGGATGTTCTTTCCGAGCACCTGCGAGCGATAGGTGCCGAGGTTGGTCCAGCCGGTGTCGGGATCCTGCGTGACCAGGTAGCCGGCGGTCACGAAGAAGCGCCCACCGTCGTCCGGATAGAACCACGGCACCGGAAACTGCTCCAGGTCGACCGCGTCGCCCTCGATCACGTTCTCCATCACCAGCGGATTGTCGACGTAGGTCGGCTTGATCATCTGCTTGGTGGTGAGCTCCATCCACTTGCGCGAGAGCTGGCACATCGTGAGGCCCGGATCCTGCTCGAGGGCGATCGCGATGCGCTCGGGCGTGGTGAACGCGCTGGTGAACACCGGGATCGAGTGCCCCTTGACGTTCTCGTAGAGCAGCGCCGGCCCCTGCTTCTCCTCGTTCACCTTCGAGACGTGGCACAGCTCGTACTTCCAGTCGACCTCGGCCTTCACGCGATGCAGTTGGCCGTTGGCCTCGAGCGCCGCGATGTAGCTGCGCAGATCGTCGATCAGTCCCACTTCCGTCCTTGCGTTCATGTGTGCTCCGGTTTCAGAACGTTTGCCCGTTGACCTAGTTGACTTTCTTGCCCTGCAGCAGGCTCGAGAGGATGTAGTCCATGGCCGATCCCGCGCTGGCGCCGACCGCCGCCTGGCCACGCGTGCTCCAGACCGTCTCGGGACGGGCCTGGAGGATGAAGATGTTTCCACCCGAGGGAAGATCCTTGTCGACCGCCCACTCGATGTCCATCGGCCGGCCGTAGTGCTTCTCGATCTGCTTGCCCATCCATGCCAGCTCGGTGATCTCGTCGTCGATCAGCGACTGCACCCGCTGGCGCTCGAACGGCACTTCGGCCGCCCGTGAGGTCTGCGTCTTCGGGTCGACCGTGTAGCAGATCTCCTTGCACGAGATCGTGCGGTCGATGATGTCGAGCGTGATCTTGTTGACCACGAAGTGATCCGGCGTGACCTCCCCCGAGACCACCGACTCCCCGAAGCCGAAGTTCGAGTCGATCACGATCACCGAGCGGTCGCCGTTGGCCGGATGGATCGTGAACATCACGCCGGCAGTGAACGAATTGGCCATCTTCTGCACACCGACGCTGATCGCCACGTCGCGCTCGGGAAACCCCTTGTTCGCCCGGTACGCGATCGCGCGCGCGGTGTACAGGCTCGAGATGCAGCGGCGCACGTGCGCCAGCACCTCGTCGATGCCGCGGATCCACAGGAACGTGTCCTGCTGGCCGGCGAAGCTCGCGTCGGGCAGGTCTTCGGCGGTGGCGCTCGAGCGCACCGCCACCGGCACTGCCGGCAACCCGCAACGCACCGCGAGCTTGCGGTAGCACTCGGCCACCTGGTCCTCCAGTTCGGTGGCGAACGGCTGGGCCTCGATCGCCGCGCGGATCGCGGCACTCACGCGCTCGAGCGCCTCGAGGTCGGCGACCCTGACCTCCGCCAGCAGCGCCGCCACCTCGCGGTCGAGCCCCGAACGTGCCATGAAGCTGCGAAACCCCGCAGTCGTCAGCGCGAAGCCCGGCGGCACGCGCACGCCCGCGTGGATCAGTTCGCCGAGCGAGGCGCACTTGCCGCCGACCAGCGGCACCGACTCCTTCAGGCACTCCTCGAACCAGCAGACCGCGGGGACCGCGGCGGGCGGCCCGCCGGCCGCCACGTTGCCGATCGCGTCAGCCAGATTTGCCATCGCGCACCCTCAGCGCGCGATCGTGACCGCGCCGGTCGAGCCGTCGACGCGCACGCGCATGCCGGTCTTGATGATCTTCGTGGCGTGTCCGGTGCCCACCACCGCCGGCATCCCGTACTCGCGGCAGACGATCGCCGCGTGGCTCATCACGCCGCCGACATCGGTGATGCAGGCGCCGATCTTCGCGAACGCCGGCGCCCACGACGGCGAGGTCGTCGGCGCGACCAGGATCTCCCCTTCCTGCAATGCGCCGACCTCGCCCACCGTCCGGCACACGCGCGCCTTGCCCTCGACCACACCGGGGCTGCCCGCGAATCCCTTGAGCTCCGTGATGCTGTCGGGATCGGCAACCTCCTGCACCGACGCCCAGTCGGCGAGCGACTTGTTGGTCACGCCCCAGAGCACGATCGTGAACGGCTCCTGGATCACCTCGGGCGCGGTCCCGATCGCCGGCGGCGGGCTCCACTCCTTGAACTTCTGCATCACGCCCTTGCGCCAGGCGACCTCCTTCGGCCAGGTGGCGGTGCCGCGCGGCGTCACGCCGGTGGCCCAGGCGGTGACGATGTCCCAGAGCGCCGACTTGATCTCGTCGCGCCGCAGCAGCCAGATATCCTCGACATCCGCGATGACGCCGTGCTCCCGCATGATCGCGCCGACCTCGCGCATCTTGTTCCAGAACACCGAGTGGAACCAGTGTTCGACGTAGAACAGATGGTTCTCCACGTACGGGAACACCGTCTTCGCGCAGCCGAGCAACTCGTCGAACTGCCTGCGGTCTTCCTCCTTCTCGATCAGGTCACGGTACTCTTTCGTGATGCGGTCGCGCTCGGCACGCACCTTGTCGGTCGGACGATCGATGCCGTGGCCCTGCTTGAGCTTCGTGATGTAGGTGGCGATACCCGACAGCGGGACGTTCATCTGGTCGTTCCACGAGCGATCGTGGTGGAACCAGCCGGTACCGGTGGAGATGTTGAACCACGGCTCGCGCGCGAGGTCCAGCGAGGTCAGCCACTCCACGCCCCTGGGCAGCTTCTTCAATGCGGCTTCGACGTCGGTCCACTCGGGGCTGAACGTGACGACCTCGTCCACGCCCAGTTCGATGGCGCGGCGCGCAAGCTTCTTCAACTCCTCGTCGGGCTGGTACATCAGTACATCGATGCCCGAGATCATCTGCGTGACGCGCTGCGTCGGAATGCTCGGGAACAGCTTCTGCACGAAGTCGAGGAAGAACACGTAGGCCGCGTAGCCCAGGTTCAGGAACTCGAAGTGGTACTGCCAGCACTTGATGCCGAGATTGATCAGGTCGTCGTAGTTCTTCAGCAGGTGGTAGCCATTGGAGGTACCGAGCGCGTCGGTGACCACCGACATGTCCTCGATGTCGGTCAGGCGCGGGATCTGCAGCGCTTCGAGTTCGCGGATCGTGGCCTCCATCTTGACCTTCCACTTCGCCTCGAGTTCGTCCCAGTTCTTGTAGTAATAACCGGCGCGCTCCATGAAATTGGGCACGCGCCTGCCGATCTCCTCGGGGTCCTTCACCGGTACCGGCGAAATGTAGACGTAGCCGTTGATCATCCGGTGGTCGACGCCGCGCACCGGCGGCACCTGGAAGATCCGGTTGTTGAACTGCGACAGGGCCAGGTACCAGGCCTCGTCCCAGATCGTGTCGAACGGATACAGCGGCTCCGGATAGTGCAGCCCGTCGTAGAACCAGAACGTCTCCTTCTCGTACTGGTTGCGTGCGGGGTCGTCGGTGACGAACTGGTACTGGTACGGATACATCCGCTCCCAGCCTTCGGTGCCCGGAATGACCTTCGCCTTCACATCGTGCGGCACTGGGAATTTCATCGCTTGCCTGCTCCCTTGACTCGTGAATGCCCGTCGGGGCGGCCGGGCGTGCAGCGCGCCCGGGACTCGTACGACGATTTCGATGCAATCGCCGTGCCAGCCCCCGTTGGCGCACAGCAGCAACCGTCCCGTGCGTGCGCCCGGTGATCGGCCGGCGAGCGGCCGATGGCGCGGTTCACGGCCCGTTGATGCGGGTGCACATCGTGGCCCTGGCAACACCCTGCCGACGCGCCCCGTCCGTGCGACGGGCGCAGGCGACGTGTGATCGTTTGGGCAATCCCGCGGACACCCGCGCCGCCTGTTTGATCATTTGATGAACCGTCGCTGCACGCCCCGGGAGCACGCGCGACGCGGCTCGCCCGATCGATTGACGTCGATCAAGGCACCGGACGTCGGTGACGCCTAGAAATGATCGCTTGACCCACCCGAGCGCCGGAAGCAAGGCGATGACCAGGCTTCGTGGCTACGACCACATCGACAACGACGATCTGCGCGCGCAGGTGCACTTCTGCGCCGAGACCGGCCAGATCTGGCTGCACGAACACCGGATGCTGCTCGTGCACGCCGAGGCGCAGGCCAGCCTGCGCAAGGACCTGATCGACACGCTCGGCATGGACCGGGCGCAGGGCCTGCTCACGCGCATGGGCTACGCCTCCGGGGTGCGTGACGCCGAGCTGGCGCGCGCACGCGCCGAGAGCCGCGACGACCTCGAAGCGTTCATGACCGGTCCGCGCCTGCACACCCTGGAAGGCATCGTGCGCGTCGTGCCGGTGCGCATCGAGATGGATCGCGCCGCGGGCCGGTTCTACGGCGAGTTCATCTGGGAGAACTCCTGGGAGGGCCAGTGGCACCGGCACTTCTACGGCACACATTCCGAGCCGGTCTGCTGGACGCAGATCGGCTACGCCTGCGGCTACACGTCGGCGTTCATGGGGCGCCCGATCCTCTACAAGGAAGTCGAGTGCGTCGGCATGGGAAACAACCACTGCCGCATCATCGGCAAGCCGATCGAGGAATGGCCCGACGCCGACGCGCACAAGCACTTCTTCAACCGCGAATCGATCGCCGAACAGCTGTTCGATCTGCAGACGCAGGTGACGCAGTTGCGTTCATCCATCGGCGACAAGGACCAGCTGCCAGCCGACATGACCGGCAACTCGCCGGGGTTTCGCGCCGCCTATGGCCTGCTGCGCCAGGCCGCGAACACGCGCATCGCCGTGCTGCTGCTGGGAGAAACCGGTGTCGGCAAGGAGCTGTTCGCACGCGCGCTGCACGAAATGGGGCCGCGCGCTGCACGGCCCTTCGTGGCGGTCAACTGCGCGGCGATTCCGCACGAACTGGTCGAGTCCGAACTTTTCGGCGTCGAGAAAGGCGCCTACACGGGTGCGCTGGTGTCGCGTCCAGGGCGCTTCGAGCGCGCCGACGGCGGCACGCTGTTCCTCGACGAAATCGGCGACCTGCCGCTGCCGGCACAGAGCAAGCTGCTGCGGGTGCTGCAGGAAGGCGAGGTGGAGCGACTGGGTGATCAGAAGACGCGCCGCATCGACGTTCGCCTGGTGGCCGCGACCAACAACGAACTGCCGCGCCTCGTCAAGGAGGGGCGCTTCCGCTCGGACCTCTACTACCGGCTGAACGCCTGGCAGATCGACATTCCGCCGCTGCGCGAACGCAAGGAAGACATCGGCCCGCTCGCCAGGCACTTCCTCGAGAAGCACTGCGCGATCCACGGCAAGAAACTGCGCGGCTTCACCGACAAGGCCAAGCGGGCGCTGCTCAACTACAGCTGGCCAGGCAACATCCGCGAACTGCAGAACACCGTCGAGCGCGGCGTCATCCTGGCGCCTGCCGGCACGCGCGTCGAGGTCGTCCACCTGTTCCAGTCGTGCGCCGACGAACGCGCCCGCGAGTTCGGGCTCGACAGCCACGGCGGACTCGACTCCAGTCGCTGGACGACCGGCAAGGAACTGTGCGAGGCGGTCTTCAACGGCGTCATGACGCTGCACCAGGTCGAGGCGATGCTGCTCGAGACTGCAGTCGACAAGGCGCGCGGCAACCTGTCGTCGGCTGCGCGCATGCTGGGCCTGACCCGCCCGCAGCTGGCCTACCGGCTCAAGCGGCTGCACGAAGGCGACGAGGCACGTGCCGACGCCGCGGCTGTGGAACCGGCCGCGACTGCGGCAGCGAGGCCGGCCGCAACACCGGTGGTGGGGCCGGCTGCGAGAACCGCCGCGACGCCTGTGGCGGCGCCCGGCCGCGCCGAAGCGCCGAGCCTGCCGGACCGATGACCGGAGAGCCGCGTCGGCGGGCGCACGCCTATCTTCGCGCACATCACGTGATGACGCTCGCCACCCAGGGCAGCGCAGGCCCGTGGGCGGCGGCCGTCTTCTACGCCAGCGACGGCTTCACGCTGTACTTCCTTTCGGCGCCGTCCACCCGTCACTGCATCGCGATCGCGGCCAACGCGCGCGTGGCGGCCACGATCCAGGAAGACTACGCCGACTGGCCGCAGATCCGCGGCATCCAGCTCGAAGGCACCGCCCGCGAACTGGCCGGCGCGGACGCCGAGCGGGCGCGCCGGCTCTACGGCGAGAAATATCCGCTCCTCGGCAACCTGGCGCAGGCGCCTGCAGCGATCACCGCCGCACTCGCGAAGATCCGCTGGTACCGGCTCGTGCCCGAGCGCCTGTATTTCATCGACAATTCGGTCGGTTTCGGCCACCGCGACGAGATCATTCCGGGAATCCCCGCCTGACGACAGGCCGCGCGCGCATCGCGCTATCCGTGGTCACGGGTTGCGCCGCCCGCCGGTTCGCTGCCCGGCGCCGGGTCGCCGCCCGGTGCGCCGGCCAGCCCCGACAGCAGCCGCCCGAACTCGAGCGGGAAAGGAAACAGGATCGTCGTGTTGTTCTGCAACCCGAGCGTGTTCAGCGTGCCCAGATAGCGCAGCTGCATCGCCTCGGGACGGTTGGCGAGGATCTCGGCGGCCTCCAGCAACTTGCGCGCCGCCTGCTCCTCGCCTTCCGCGTTGATCACCTTCGCACGCCGCTCGCGCTCGGCCTCGGCCTGGCGCGCGATCACGCGCACCATGCTCTCGCCGAGGTCGATGTGCTTGATCTCGACGTTCGACACCTTGATGCCCCAGGCGTCGGTCTGCGCGTCGAGGATGTCCTGGATGTCGTTGTTCAGCTTGTCGCGCTCGGAGAGCATCTCGTCGAGCTGGTGCTTGCCGAGCACCGAACGCAGCGTGGTCTGCGCGAGCTCGCTGGTGGCCTGGCGGAAGTTCTCCACCTGGATCACCGACTTGCCGGCGTCGACCACCCGGAAGTAGATCACCGCATTGACCTTCACCGAGACGTTGTCGCGCGAGATCACGTCCTGCGTAGGCACGTCGAGCACCAGCGTGCGCTGATCCACGCGCACCATCTGCTGCACGTACGGCAGCAGCAGGATCAGCCCCGGCCCCTTGACGCCGGAAAAGCGTCCGAGCGTGAACACGACCCCGCGCTCGTATTCGCGCAGGATGCGCACCGACATCGCGACGATGACCACCACGATCGCGATGACCGGCAGGTAGAACACCCAATCGAACAGCATCACGCGTCTCCGTCAGGATGTTCGGCCCGGCCCGGGTTCGACCCGCAGCACCAGACCGTGGAGGTCCGTCACCCGCACCTGTTGCCCGACCTGCACCGGCAGGTCGGACTCGGCCGTCCAGCGCTCGCCGGCGGCCAGCACGCGCCCGCGGCGCCCCGACCATTCGAGCACGGTTGCCTGTTCGCCGAGCAGGCTCTCCGCGCCGGTGGCGATCGGCCGGCGGCGCGAGCGCCAGGCCAGCCGCACCACCAGCAGCGAAAACGCCAGGCCGGTTGCGGCGATCCCCGCCGCCAGCGGCCACGACACGCTGAACGCCGGTGCCTCGGTGTCGATGAGGATCGTGGCACCGAGCACGAACGCGATGGCCCCGCCGATCCCGAGCACACCCAGCGACGGCGTGAAGCCTTCCGCCACCATCAGCGCGGTACCGAGCACGATCAGCGCGATGCCCGCATGACTCACCGGCAGCACCGACAGCGCATACAGACCGAGCAGCAGACTGATGGCGCCGATCGTCCCCGGATAGATCGCTCCGGGACTCATGAACTCGAACAACAGCCCGTACAGACCGATCATCATCAGGATCAGCGCCACGTTCGGGTTGGTGATCGCACCCAGCAGTCTCGTGCGCCAGTCCGGATCGAGCGAGACCTGCACGATTCCGCGCGTCTCGAGCACCACGCGCCGTTCGCCCACCGTCACGGCGCGCCCGTTCGCCTGTTCGAGCAGGTTCGTCACACTGCTCGCCATCAGGTCGATCACGTCGCGCGACCGCGCCTCTTCGGCAGACAGGCTCGCCCCGTCACGCACCGCCGCTTCGGCCCACTTCGCGTTGCGCCCACGCAGTTGTGCCAGCGAACGGATGTAGGCCACGGCGTCGTTGATCACCTTGGTTTCCATCGTCGACGCCGGACGTCGCGCCTGGTCCGACGGGCGCTCCGCGGCGTCGCCATCCCTCGGCGCATCGCCGGGCTTCGGCGCGCCGCCGAGCGCAACCGGTGTGGCCGCGCCAAGGTTGGTGCCCGGTGCCATCGCCGCCAGGTGGCTCGCATACAGGATGTAGGTGCCGGCACTGGCCGCGCGCGCGCCACCCGGCCCGACGAATGCCAGTACCGGCAGGGGCGCCGCGAGGATCGCGCGCACGATCTCGCGCATCGAGGCGTCGAGGCCGCCGGGCGTATCGATCCGCAGCACGACGAGCACGGCACCGCGCGCCTGCGCGCCCGCGATGCCTCGAATCACGTAGTCGGCGCTGGCCGGACCGATCGGGCCTTCCAGGTTCAGAACCAGTGCCGTACGCGCGCCGGCGTCCGCACCCTGCCCGGGCGCGGCGAACGCCAGACCGAGCATCAGCAAACCCACCCGGAACAGCATCCGGAACGTCCTGCCGCGGCCATCTCGCATCCGCAGGGAACTCACCACGCACCTCGGGTCTGCTGCAGCCATCATACATGCGGCGCGCGGGGCCGACCGCGATGCCCATGGGGCGATTTTCGCCCTATCCTCCCGATAGCGCGATCGACGATGCCCGGGTCACAGGGCCCTCCGGGATGCGCTCGACGCGACGAACCACCTGGTGGGCATTACAAGGAATCTC
Organism: Burkholderiaceae bacterium; assembly: GCA_021463505.1. Lineage (GTDB taxonomy): Bacteria > Pseudomonadota > Gammaproteobacteria > Burkholderiales > Burkholderiaceae_E > Zeimonas. The sequence continues at coordinate 51,157 of JAJTYR010000020.1, forward strand.
CGGCAAGACCCGTTTCCGAGGAGGCTGAACCTCATGCAGACGAGCGCACGCAACCAGTTCGTCGGCACCGTCGTCGCAGTCAGGCGTGGCGCCGTCAACGACGAAATCGAACTCGCGATCGCCGGCGATCAGCGCATCGTCGCGACGATCACGCGCGAGAGCACCGGGAACCTCGGTCTGACGACCGGGCGCAAGGCCTTCGCGCTGGTGAAGGCCTCGTCGGTGATCCTGATGGTCGACGGCGAGACGACACGGCTTTCCACCCGCAATCGGCTCGCCGGCAAGGTCGCGCGCGTCGAGCCCGGCGCGGTCAACGCCGAGGTGATCGTCGACCTGCCCGGAGGCGGCACCGTGGCGGCGATCGTCACCATCGAGAGCGCGAACAGGCTCGGCCTGCAGCCGGGCAAACCGGTGAGCGCGATCTTCAAGGCCTCCAGCGTCATCCTTGGCGCCACCGACTGAGCGCGGTACGCGCTTGACAGGCAACGCGACGACCGACCGCGAGGGTCTGACGCCTGCGCAGGCGGCGACACGGCTGTGCACCGAGGGGCCCAACGAGTTGCCGCGCCCCGGCGTGCGCAGCCTCGGGCGCATCGTGGCCGACGTGGTGCGCGAGCCGATGTTCGGCATGCTGCTGGCGGCCGGCGCGGTGTACCTGCTGCTCGGCGACCTCGCGGAGGCGTTGCTGCTGGTGGCGTTCGCGTCGATCTCGGTGGCGATCGCGGTGGTGCAGGAGCATCGCAGCGAGCGCGTGCTCGAAGCGCTGCGCGATCTCACCAGCCCGCGCGCGCTGGTGATCCGCGCCGGCCAGAGGCTGCGCATCCCGGGTCGCGAAGTGGTGCGCGGCGACCTGATCGTGCTCGGCGAAGGCGACCGGGTCGCCGCCGACGCGACCGTGCTCGACTGCGCCGACCTGATGGTCGACGAATCGCTGCTCACCGGCGAATCGGTGGCGGTGCGCAAGACCGCGGCGACGACGCAAGCCGATGCCGGTGCCGCGCCCGACCGCCCACCCGAGACTTCGCCCGTCGCCACCTTCGACGCCGCCACCTTCGACGTCGCGCCCGGCGGCGACGATCTGCCGACGGTGTTCGCCGGCACGCTGGTGGTTCGCGGACAGGGGGTCGTGCGTGTCGAAGCCACCGGCGCGCGCAGCCGCATCGGGGGCATCGGCCAGGCGCTCGGCGAGATCGTCAGCGCCACGCCGCGTCTGGCGCAGCAGACGCGCGGTATCGTGCGCGCGGTGGCACTGGTCGGCTTCGTCTGCACGGCGCTCGCGGTGCTGCTGTTCGGGTGGCTGCGCGGCTCCTGGCTCGACGCGCTGCTGGCCGGCATCGCGCTGGGCATGTCGATGCTGCCCGAGGAGTTCCCGCTGGTGCTCACCGTGTTCATGGTGATGGGTGCCTGGCGGCTGTCGAAGGCGCGCGTGCTCACGCGGCGCGCAGCGGCGATCGAGACGCTGGGCGCGGCCACCGTGCTGTGCACCGACAAGACCGGCACGCTCACCGAGAACCGGATGACGATCGTCGAACTGCGCGCGCCGCAGGCACGGCTGCGCGTGGCCGAAGCCGCAACGGCGCCGTGGCCGCCAGCGGTGCAGCGCCTGCTCGCCGCAGGCACGCTCGCCAGCGCGGCCGAGCCCTTCGATCCGATGGAGAAGGCATTCCACGCCCTGCAGGCTGCGAACGGGGTCGCACTGCCGCCGATGCAGCTCGCGCGCGCCTGGCCACTTCGCCCCGAACTGCTCGCCGTCACCCACGCCTGGCAGGCGCCCGGCCGCCGCGGCTGGCAGGTCGCGGCAAAGGGTTCGCCCGAAGCGATCGCCGGCCTGTGCGGGCTCGATGCCGGGCGCGTCGAGGCGTTGCGCCGCCAGCTCGACGAGATGGCGGCCGACGGGCTGCGCGTGCTCGGCGTGGCCGAAGCGCAGCACGACGGCGGGCAGCTGCCCGATGCGCCCCAGGACTTCGCGTTCGAGTTCGTCGGTCTGGTCGGGCTCGAAGACCCGGTGCGCGCCAGCGTTCCCGAAGCGGTGCGCGAGTGCCGCGAAGCGGGCATCCGCGTGGTGATGATCACCGGCGACTATCCACGGACCGCGCGCACCATCGCAGCCCGGGCCGGCATCGAGGACGGCGCGGTACTCACCGGCACCGAGGTGCAGCGAATGGAGCCGGCCGCATTGCGCGAGGCAGTGCGCCGCGTGTCGGTGTTCGCGCGGATCATGCCCGAGCAGAAGCTGCAGCTGGTGCAGGCGCTTGCCGCGGCAGGCGAAGTGGTGGCGATGACCGGCGACGGCGTCAACGACGCGCCGGCGCTGAAGGCGGCCGACATCGGCATCGCGATGGGCGGGCGCGGCACCGACGTGGCGCGCGAGGCCTCGTCGCTGGTGCTGCTCGACGACGACTTCGGCTCGATCGTGCGCACCGTGCGGCTGGGACGACGCATCTACGACAATCTGCGCAAGGCGATGACCTACATCCTCGCGATCCACGTGCCGATCGCCGGCATGGCCCTGCTGCCACTGGTCACCGGCCTGCCGATCGTCTTCTGGCCGGTGCACATCGCGTTCCTGGAAATGGTGATCGACCCGGTGTGCTCGATCGTCTTCGAGGCCGAGCGCGAGGAGGCCAACGTGATGCGCCGGCCCCCGCGCAAACCCGACAGCCAGATCCTCTCCGGCGACGTGATCGGCTGGAGTCTGCTGCAGGGGCTGCTCGCGTTCATGCTGGTCGCGGCGACCTATCTCGCTGCCGCGCGCGCCGGCGCCTCCGACGCCGAGGTGCGCACCGTCGCCTTCGTGGCGCTGGTGCTCGCGAACCTCGCGCTGATCCTGGTGAACCGCTCGTGGAGCGTGCACCCGATCCGCCAGCTCACGCGTCCGAACCGGGCGCTGCTTTGGGTGATCCTGGTCGCCGGCAGCCTGATCGCGCTCGCGTTGTCATGGCCGCCTGCGACCGCCCTCTTCCGCTTCGGCGTGTTCCATTGGCGCGACCTCGCGCTGGCCGCGGCGGCTGCGCTGATTCTCGCCATCGTGCTCGACCTGTTCAGGATCCGCTGGCGCAAGCGACTGGCCGGGTAGCGCTGGCCGCGCAGCGCATGAAGTCAGCGCGAGTGTGCGAAGGCGCGCGGCCCCCAGGCCAGAGCGAACTGGCCGCGCGCGCGCTGCAACTCCAGCCAGGTGACGCTGACCTCCGCGTGGTGCGGCGCGCTCTGCAGCACCCGGCGATGAACCGATTCGAGATAGGCGATCCGCGCACCGTAGTAGAGAATCAGCGTCCAGCGAATCAAGACTGTCTCCTGTCGATCCTGTCGTCGAATCCGGCCTGAATGACGGTGTCGTCGAACCAGACCCGCGCCTGCGGAGACTGCCCGGCGACGACCAGCATATAGGCGAAGGCCGACTCGTATTCGCCGAACTCGTACCGCCCCCCGGTGCCATCGGGGTGGGTCCATTTGACGGTGTGGTGGCTCATGTCTGTTCCCGGATGCGTCATTGTTCGACGCAGCGCGGCACCCGCCGAGGAAATCGGTCACCGATGGGTCCGACAAGTGGCGCGGCAGCGCCGCCGGGCGGTCGTGGCGTGAAGAAGTGATCTGAGTCAACGACGCGCCGCTGCGCCACTGCGGGGGCGGGCCTGCACGAGGCTACCATCGCCCCGAGAGCCTGCTCACTTCCGCAGAGGAACGCATCATGGACCTGCTCGATTTCGCCCGAGGCCCGGCGCTGGGGTTCGCAATCGCCGTTTTCGTGATCGGCACCGTCTGGCGACTGGCCGGCGTACTGCGGCTGCCGCGCAACGTCGACCGCTCGCCGGCCCGCCCTGGCGCGCCGTCGAAGCTGGCTGCCGCCTGGCACGCAAACCTGCGCGCGATGTGGCCACGCCAGGCGTTCGCGCCGTCGGCGCGCGTCGTTGCGCTCAACGGCTACCTGTTTCACGTCGGGCTCGCGCTGGTGTTCTTCGGCTATGCACCGCACATCGCCTTCGTGCAACGGCTCACCGGCCTGTCCTGGCCGGCGTTGCCCGACTACGTGATGTACCTGGCCGCGGCAGCCACCATCGTGTCGTTGCTCGCCGCGCTGGGCATGCGCCTGGGCGACGCGGTCCGCAAGCGGATCTCGACCCCCGACGACTTCGTCACCTGGGCCGTCACTTTCCTGCCTCTGCTCACCGGAATGGCCGTGACGATGGAGCCGTCGTCCGCGGTCCTGGCGCGCGAGCTCGTGCTGTACCGCACGCCGCTGGCCGTGCACCTGCTGTCGGTGGAGCTGCTCCTGTTGTGGTTCCCGTTCGGCAAGCTGATGCACGCGATCCTGTTCGCCTTCTCGCGCAGCGCCACCGGCATGCGCTTCGGCCACCGGGGAGTGACACCATGACTGCCGCCGCCACGACCGCGTACGCCCCCGACCGGCAGGGCACGCAGACCGATCAGGCACGACTCGACGCCGCGATGCGCAGCTTTGCCCGCTCCTTCGGGGTGACGGCAGCGCTGCACATGGAGTCGTGCGTACGCTGCGGGCTGTGCGCCGACGCCTGTCACTTCTACGTCACCACCGGCGACGCGAAGTACACACCGATCCACAAGCTCGAGCCGTTTCGCCGCGCCTATTTCCGCGAGGCGAGTCCGCTCGCGCCGCTGGTGCGCGCCTTCGGCCTGATGAAGAAGCCGACCATCGGGGATCTCGGGCAGTGGCAGGAACTGATCTACGATTCGTGCACGATGTGCGGTCGCTGCACCCTCGCGTGCCCGATGGGCATCGACATCGCCGAACTGGTGAAGGAGGCCCGCCACGGCATGTTCGAGGCCGGTCTCGTGCCCGAACGGCTTGCGCTGATGGATCGGGCAGCGCGCCAGTGGGGCAGCACGGCCACGCCGGGCGAAGACCTGCCCGAGATCCTCGCCGAGGTATCGGCGCAGTACGGCGTACCGATTCCCTGCAACCTCGAACACGCCGACGTGCTTGTGACCGCGGCACCCGCCGAACTGCTCGAGCACACCAAGGCGCTGGCCGACGCGGCGAAGATCCTGAACCGCATCGGCGCGAACTGGACCATGCACCAGGGCGGGTTCGACGCCTCCAACGTGGGCTTCAACAATGGCGACCTCGCACTGCAGGAGAAGCTCACGCGCTCGCTGATCGACACCGCCCTGCGCATCGGCGCGAAGACCGTGGTGCTGCCCGAATGCGGCCACGCCTATGGCGCGGCGCGCTGGGAAGCGGCGAAGTGGTACGACTACGCACTGCCGGTGCGCATCGTCCACATGACCGAGTTGCTTGACGAGTTGCTCGTCTCGGGCGCAATCCGCGTGCACCGGATCGGCGACACGGCAACCTTCCACGATCCGTGCCAGATCGTGCGTCGCGGCGGGCTCGAAACGGCCGCGCGCCGCGTGCTCGCCGCGCTCGGGCTCGATCTGATCGAGCTCGAAGCGCACGGGCTCGGCGGTTATTGCTGCGGCGGCGGTGGCGGCGTGGTGTCGAACCAGCGGGCCGCGCCGCTGCGCCACAAGGTTTTCGAGCTGAAGCAACGGCAGGTCGAGGCGACCGGTGCGAAGCGTCTCGTCACCAGTTGTGGACAGTGCCGGATCACGCTGGAGATGGGCGCAAAGCACGCGAACTGGGACAGGTCGACCGAGAGCCTGCTCGAACTGGTGGCGGACAACCTCGCCGACTGAAGGCGCGAGCGGCCGGAGGCTTCAGCGCTTCGCGACCGCCCCGAGCACGAGCTCGATCCTGCGGCGTATCGCGGCGGCAGCCTGCGCGTCGCCGGCGGCCTGCGCGCGCTGTTCCTTGACGCCCAGCCAGGCCAGCAGCGGGCGGCGCCACCCCTGGACCGATGCGGTGTTCACTGCCTCGTCGATGCCGGCGGGCACGATGCGCCCGGCGCGAAACAGCGCCCCGGCGGCCACCAACCGCGACAGCGGATCCTCGATCGCGGCGAGCGCCGCGCCCTGCGCAGCCTGCACCGACTCCGCCCCGTGCTGCACCACCACTGCCCGATGCGGAGTTGGCAACAGCGCCACGTCGAGCCCCTGCCAGTCGGCCGCGAGATACGCCGCGTAGGCGCGCGCGGCCGGACCGGCATCCTGCGCCAGTGGCCGGAATCCCGGACAGTCGTCGAACCCCAGGCTCGCCACCTGCAGCGCGCAACGGATGAGTTCGGCCTGTGCGACGAGCCGCGTATCGCCGGTGCCGGCCAGCTCGTCGCGTGCCCGCGCGAACTCCTGCGCAGCGACGCGCGCCTGGCCGCGCAGCCACGCCGCCTCGAACGCATCGAGTGCACTGCGGGCGTCCAGTCGCCACTGCGGCGGCGCCGGGCCGCTCGCGCAGGCCGTCAGCAGCCCGGCGACCAGCAGCGTGGCGAGGTCCGACAACGCGCGTCCCGCCGTCACGGCAGCCTCAGCTCGGTGTCGCGGCTGAACGGCCACTTGCGGTTGATCTCGTCGATCAGCTGTCCGGCCTTGCGCAGGCTCGACTCGATCTCGGTACGCAGCGCCTGCAGGTCGATGGTGGCGGCGCGTGTGTCCCCGGCAATCGCCTGCCCCTCGGCGAGCAGCGCATCGAGCCGGGCCAGACTGTGCCGCGCGTCGCCCAGCACCGCGTTCACCTGTTGCACTGCGCGCTGCGTCTCGTCGAGCACCCCACCCTCGCCGAGCACGCGCCGGTCGGCCGTGGCGAGGGTGCCCTCGAGCTTCTGCCCCAATCCGTCGAGCCGACGCACCAGTGCGTCGATCGACGCAAGCACCTGGTTGACCCGGCCGATGGCGTGGATCGCGTTGCGCGCCTCCTCCTCGCTGCCGAGCAGCGCGGTGAGCATCCCGTAGCGGCCACCCATCCGGTCGGTCATCGTGCGCAGGCCCTCGAGGCCGCGGTTGACGTCGGAGTCGTTCGCGGTCATCCGCTCGGCGTTCTCGACCAGGCGCTTGACGCTCGCCACCAGTGCCGGCAACTCGTCGGTGGTGTCGCCGCGCAGCACCGGGCGCACCGCGCCGTCGGGCAGCGGCGCATCGCCGAGGTCGCCGGTGAACGCGCGCAGCCGCGCGCCGCCCACCAGCCCGCGCTCGAGCGTGAATACGCTGGACACGCGCAGCCACTGCGCGGCCGAACGCGGCACGTCGACCTCGATGCGCGCCTGGCCGGTGCGTTCGAGCTCGATGCGCTGCACGCGGCCTACGGGGAAACCCGAGAAAGTCAGGTCGGAGCCCACCGACACCCCCTCGGCGTTGTCGGCCATCAGCACCAGGCGCTGCGTCTCCTCGAAGGTGCCGCGCGCATAGAGCACGTAACCCAGGAACGCCGCCAGCAGGCCGAAAGTCAACACCAGCAGCAGCGTCGCCTTCGTGCCGACGTTGCGCACCGGATCGGCACCTCGTTGCCGTTCGTCGGCCGTCCCAGGCTCAGGCATAGATCACCGCAAGAAAGACGATCTCGATCAGCCCGAGCGCGGCGCCCAGCCGCACCATGCCGCGGCGCACCGCACCCGGCACCTGCGCGCGCTCGCGGCGAATGCCGAGCGCTGCGGCGATCGGGATCGCCCCGACCGCCACGCCGAACAGGGCTGTCTTGATGAGGAAACCCGCCACGATCACCGGACCGAACACCTGCCCGGTGACGCGAACGAACGCACCCGCCGCCCACGGCGACAATCCGTAGAGTTCGACGTAAGCAAGTGCGAGCGCCACCACCCCGTTCACCAGCGCGAGCAGCAGCACCGCCACCAGGCTGCCGATCGCGCGCGGCACCAGTTCGTTCGCGAGCGGATCGCATCCGCTGCGCGCAAGCCGCTCGAATTCGCCGTCGACGTGCTTCAGCGCCACTTCGGTGGCGATCGTCGCACCCGAGCGCAGGCCAACGAACAGCGCCGCGAACAGCGGGATCAACTCGAGCGCAAGTACGCGCACCGTGAGTTCCAGCGCATACTGCGCGACTCCGTAGGCCTGCGCCGTGCCGATCACGATGCGCACCAGCACGAAGCCGGGCACGGCGAATGCGAGCATGAAGCCGGGCAGCGCCTGCCACGCCGAGAAGTGGATCTGACGCGCAGCGAGCAGGCGCGCCTGCCTGGTCCAGGCGGACGGCGACAGCGCGGTGACCACGACCACCGCCGCGAAGCGTATCGCGCGCAGCCGTCCCGCCAGGCCGTCGGAGACGCTCGCGCCCCACGCACCGGCCTCGCGCAGCACCGAATGGCGAGGTAGCGACATGCGGCGATGATAGCGCGCAGCGCTGTCCGGCCGCCGCCGAGCCGTTCAGGCCTGCGCGCCTGCCTCCGGGCCGATCACCAGCGACTCCGAGACGTCGTCGTATTCGTAGAGCTCGGCGTAGCGCCCCCATTCGATCGCCACGTCGAGCGTCTCGCGCGCGTACTGCTGCGTCAGGTGGTCCTCCAGTTCGGCTTCGAAACGCACGCGCGGCGCGCGCCCGTTCGGGCGCGCCTGCAGCACGCTGCGGATGTGCGCGACCAGCGCGACGCCGCGCAGCGCGTGCGCGCAGAAGATGCGCTTGCGCTGCTGCGTGTCCGCCAGCGCGTACTCGACACCGGCCGGCGTGAGCACGATGTCGCCCTGCGCCACCTCGGCCAGTCCGAGCAGGTGCAGCGCCTCGGCCACCGGCAGCAGTTCGTCGAGTTCCAGACGCAGCAGGTGCGACACTTCCGGCAGGTCGGCGCGGCCCCGGTGTGGAGCGGCGGCAACGGTCTCGAGCATCCCGGCCATGGCGTTGACCGACACGCGCCGCAGGTGTCTTGCGATCGGCGGTTCCGCCGCGCGCACCGGTTCGCCCGCCCGCGCGGTGATCTGCGCATAGATGTCCTCGACAGCCTGGCGAAACGGCCCCGACAGCCGATCGCGCGGATGCGGCAGGTCGATGTGCAGCGCGGCCTGCACCCGGCCCGGGTTGGCCGACAGGACGATCACGCGATCGCACAGGAACACCGCCTCTTCGATGTTGTGCGTCACCAGGACGACCGCGCGGATGTTCAGCTTCGACTCGGTCCACAGGTCGAGGAAATCGGTGCGCAGGGTCTCGGCGGTGAGCACGTCGAGCGCCGAGAAAGGTTCGTCCATCAGCAGCAGCACCGGATCGACGACCAGCGCGCGCGCAAAGCCCACGCGCTGCTGCATGCCCCCGGAAAGCTCGCGCGGATAGGCACTCTCGAAACCGTCCAGGCCGATCAGGTCGATCGCGGCGAGCGAGCGGCGCCGCGCCTCGTCCTCGTCGACGCCGAGCGCGCGCAGGCCCAGCGCGACGTTGCCGAGCACCGTCAGCCAAGGAAACAGCGCAAATCCCTGGAACACCATCGCGATGCCCGGGGCGGGCCCCTGGACCGGCTTGCCCTCGAAGAACACGCCGCCGCTGCTCGGGGAAATCAGTCCCGCGATGCTGCGCAACAACGTCGACTTGCCCGAGCCCGAGCGCCCGAGAATGCCGACGATCTCGCCCGGGCGGATTTCCAGGTCGATCGCGTCGAGCACGAGCACCTCGCCACCGGCCCGCGGAAAGCGCCTGGTGAGTCCGGACACGCGCAGCAGCGGTTCTTCGGGCATGGGATCGTCACTCACGACAGGCGAAAGCGGCGCTCGGTGGCGTCGTAGAGGGGACGCCACAGCAGGCGATTGAAGGCGACCACGATGGCGCTCATCACCGTCACCCCGAGCGCGATGCGTTCGTAGTCGCCCGCCTCGGTGCTCACCGCGATGTACGCGCCCAATCCGTGGGCGACGATGCTCTGTTCGCCCCAGTGCACCGCCTCGGCGACGATCGTCGCGTTCCAGGCGCCGCCCCAGGCGGTGAGTAAAAGTCCGCGAATCCCCGTTCTTGTTCGAGCCGCGTCATGCTGCGACGCTTCGTATCGAGTCAATGACTTCGAGAGCGAGGACGCGATGCAGGAGA
>JAJTYR010000021.1 GCA_021463505.1 Burkholderiaceae bacterium
CGATCAACCTGGGCCCCGCTGGCCTGGGTCTGGCTGGCCGAAGCGCGTATCCTCGCAACCAGGCTGGCAGCGTAGATCATTTCGTCTACACCCTCTGAGAGCGCTACTCGTAGCGGACATCCAGGATTTCGAGTTCGCGCACGCCGCTGGGAGCCCGCACCTCGGCGGTATCGCCCGCGCTGCGGCCGATCAGCGCGCGTGCGATCGGGCTCGACACCGAGATCTTGCCGGCCCTGATGTCGGCCTCGTCGTCGCCGACGATCTGATAGCGCGCCTTCTCGCCCGACTCGAGGTCTTCCAGCGTGACCGTCGCGCCGAAGACCACGCGTCCACCGGCGTCGAGCAATTCCGGGTCGATCACCTGTGCATTGGCCAGCTTGGCTTCGACTTCGGCAATGCGACCCTCGACGAAGCCCTGACGCTCGCGCGCCGCGGCGTATTCGGCATTCTCGGACAGGTCGCCGTGCGCGCGGGCCTCGGCAATGGCGTTGATCACCGCCGGCCGTTCGACCGATTTCAGGCGCTGCAGTTCTTCCTTCAGCAACTCGGCGCCGCGCCGGGTGAGCGGAATGGTGGCCATCGGGTCCCTCGGGGTTTCGGCGTGCGGCCGCGCGCGGGTCGCACCAAAACGACTCGGACCGCCGGGCGGCGAGGCCGGGCGGTCCGTCTGTCGGTACCACTGTAACGCAAAAGAGAGGCCGCGTGCGCAGGCGCGCGCAGCGGCGTGCACCGCCCGACGCGCGCCGCTCCTGCTACAGCCCGGCGTGCAGTTCCTGCAGCGAATAGACCTCCAGCCGCGCGAGCGAGCGCATGCCCTGGACCGCCGCCAACGCGCCGGCGATCGTGGTGAAGTAGCTGACGCGCTGCGTGAGTGCGGTGGTGCGGATCGAACGCGAGTCGACGATCGCGCCGCGCTTGTCCTCGACCGAGTTGAACACCAGCGCGACCTCGCCGTTCTTCAGCAGGTCGACCACGTGCGGGCGCCCCTCCTGGACCTTGTTGACCGGCGTCACCGCGATGCCGGCCGCCGCGATCGCCGCGGCGGTGCCGCGGGTCGCCACCAGCGCGAAGCCCATCTCGTGCAGCGTGCGCGCGATGGCCACCGCCTTCGGCTTGTCGGCGTTCTTTACCGAGATGAACACCGTGCCGGACTCCGGCAGACGCACGCCGGCGCCGAGTTGCGACTTCACGAAGGCCTCGCCGAAGGTGAGGCCCACGCCCATCACCTCGCCGGTCGATTTCATCTCGGGACCGAGGATCGTGTCGACGCCCGGGAACTTGACGAACGGAAACACCGCCTCCTTGACCGAAAAATACTTCGGGACGACTTCGCGCACCACCCCCTGGTCGGCCAGGCTGCGTCCGACCATGCAACGCGCGGCGATCTTCGCCAGCTGCACGCCGGTGGCCTTGGACACGTAAGGCACGGTGCGCGAGGCGCGCGGATTGACCTCCAGCACGTAGACGGTGCCCTCGCCATTGCGCGGGGCGACCGGGTCGGTGTCGGCGGCGTCGCTCTGGATCGCAAACTGCACGTTCATCAGCCCGCAGACTTTCAGCGCGCGCGCCATCAGCGCGCTCTGGCGCTTCATCTCGGCCACCACCGCCGGCGACAGCGAATACGGCGGCAGCGAGCATGCCGAGTCGCCGGAATGCACGCCCGCCTGCTCGATGTGCTCCATCACGCCACCGATGAACACCTGCACGCCGTCGGACAGGCAATCGACGTCGACCTCGATCGCGTCGTTCAGGAAGCGATCGAGCAGCACCGGGCTGTCTTCGGACACCTTGACCGCCTCGCGCATGTACCGCTCGAGGTCTTTCTGCTCGTGCACGATCTCCATCGCGCGGCCGCCCAGAACGTAGCTCGGGCGCACCACCAGCGGGTAACCGATCTCGCCGGCCAGCGCCAGCGCCTGCGCCTCGGTGCGCGCAGTGCGATTCGGCGGCTGTTTCAGGCCGAGGTCGTGCAGCAGTTTCTGGAAGCGCTCGCGGTCCTCGGCGACGTCGATCGACTCCGGCGAAGTGCCGACGATCGGCACGCCGTTGGCCTCGAGCGCCAGCGCGAGCTTCAGCGGCGTCTGGCCGCCGTACTGGACGATGACGCCCATCGGCTTCTCGACCGCCACGATCTCGAGCACGTCCTCGAGCGTGAGCGGCTCGAAGTACAGTCGATCGGAGGTGTCGTAGTCGGTCGAGACGGTCTCCGGGTTGCAGTTGACCATGATCGTCTCGTAGCCGTCCTCGCGCAGCGCGAACGCAGCGTGCACGCAGCAGTAGTCGAACTCGATCCCCTGCCCGATCCGGTTCGGGCCGCCGCCGAGGACCATCACTTTGCGCCGGCCGGTGGGCTGCGACTCGTCCTCGTCCTCGTAGGTGGAGTACATGTAGGCGGTGGCGGTGGCGAACTCTGCCGCGCAGGTGTCCACGCGCTTGTACACCGGGCGCACGCCGAGATCGTGGCGGCGCGCGCGCACCGCATCGGGGTTGGTGTCGAGCAGCCGCGCCAGGCGCCGGTCGGAGAAGCCGCCGGCCTTCAGCCAGCGCAGCTCGGCACCCGACAGCCCGTCGAGCCTGCGGCCGGCGAGCTTGCGCTCGGTGGCGACGATGTCCTCGATCTGCGCGAGGAACCACGGGTCGATGCCGGACTCCTCGCAGATCTCCTCGACCGTCATGCCGACGCGGAACGCGTCGCCGATGTAAAGCACCCGCTCGGGTCCCGGCTCGCCGAGTTCGGTGGCGATCTCGTCGCGATCGTCGCTGCGCTCGTCCAGCCCGTCGATGCCGGTCTCGAGGCCGCGCAGTGCCTTCTGCAGGCTCTCCTGGAAGGTGCGGCCGATGGCCATCACCTCGCCCACCGACTTCATCTGCGTGGTGAGCCGCGAGTCGGCGAGCGGGAACTTCTCGAACGCGAAGCGCGGCACCTTCGTGACCACGTAGTCGATCGTCGGCTCGAACGACGCCGGCGTCGCGCCGCCGGTGATGTCGTTGCGCAGTTCGTCCAGCGTGTAGCCGACCGCCAGCCTGGCGGCGATCTTGGCAATCGGAAAGCCGGTGGCCTTGGAGGCCAGCGCCGACGATCGCGAAACCCTCGGGTTCATCTCGATCACGATCATCCGGCCGTCGTGCGGGCTGATCGCGAACTGCACGTTCGAGCCACCGGTCTCGACGCCGATCTCGCGCAGGATCGCGATCGACGCATTGCGCATCAGCTGGTATTCGCGGTCGGTGAGCGTCTGCGCCGGTGCCACCGTGATCGAGTCGCCGGTGTGCACGCCCATCGGGTCGAAGTTCTCGATCGAACAGACGATGATGCAGTTGTCGGCGCGATCGCGCACGACCTCCATCTCGAATTCCTTCCAGCCGATCAGCGATTCCTCGATCAGCAATTCGCTGGTGGGCGAGGCCTCGAGGCCGCGCTTGCAGATGGTCTCGAACTCCTCGCCGTTGTAGGCGATGCCGCCACCGGTGCCGCCCAGCGTGAAGCTCGGCCGGATGATGACCGGAAAGCCGATGTTCTTCTGCGCCGCCCACGCCTCTTCGAGCGTGTGGGCGATCGCCGAGCGCGCCGAGCCCAGGCCGATCCGGGTCATCGCCTCCTTGAACTTCAGGCGATCCTCGGCCTTGTCGATCGCCTCGGGCGAAGCACCGATCAATTCGCAGCCGTACTTCTTGAGCACGCCGTGGCGATGCAGGTCGAGCGCGCAGTTCAGGGCCGTCTGTCCGCCCATGGTCGGCAGGATCGCGTCGGGGCGTTCCTTGTCGATGATGCGCTCGACGACCTGCCAGGTGATCGGCTCGATGTAGGTGACGTCGGCCGTCTCCGGGTCGGTCATGATCGTGGCCGGGTTGCTGTTGACCAGGATGACGCGAAAACCCTCCTGCCGCAGCGCCTTGCAGGCCTGCGCCCCGGAGTAGTCGAATTCGCAGGCCTGGCCGATGACGATCGGGCCGGCGCCGATGATCAGGATGCTGTGCAGGTCGGTGCGCCTGGGCATGGTGCGACGCTCATCGAGCGGGTTGTGCGACGGCCGCGCGCGCCGCGTTCATCGACGCGATGAAGCGGTCGAACAGGTAATGGATGTCCTGCGGCCCGGGGCTGGCCTCGGGGTGCCCCTGGAAGCAGAAAGCCGTCCGGTCGGTGCGCTCGAGACCCTGGATGGAGCCGTCGAACAGCGAGACGTGCGTGACGCGCAGGTTCGCCGGCAGCGAGGCCGGATCGACTGCGAAACCGTGGTTCTGGCTGGTGATGTGCACCTGCCCGGTGTCGACGTTGCGCACCGGATGATTTGCGCCGTGGTGGCCGAACTTCATTTTCATCGTGCGCGCACCCGACGCCAGGCCGATGATCTGGTGACCCAGACAGATGCCGAAGACCGGCAGGCCGCGGTCGATCAGTTCGCGTACTGCGGCGATCGCGTAATCGCACGGCTCGGGATCGCCCGGGCCGTTGGACAGGAAGATGCCGTCGGGGTGCCGGGCAAGCGCCTCGGCCGCGCTCGCCTGCGCGGGCAGCACCATCAGTTCGCAGCCGCGGTCGGCCAGCAGCCGCAGGATGTCGCGCTTGACGCCGTAGTCGTAGACGACGACGCGCAGGCGCCGCCCCGACTGCGACACGAAGCCGGCGCCGAGCCGCCACGAGCCCTCGGTCCAGCGATACGGCTCGGGGGTCGACACGACCTTCGCGAGGTCCATGCCGGCCAACCCGGGAAACGCGCGCGCCGCCTCGATCGCCGCCTGCTCGTCGATCGCTTCCGTGGGTCGCGCAGCGGCGACCAGGCACCCGCCCTGCGCGCCGCGGTCGCGCAGCATCCGGGTGAGCCGGCGCGTGTCGATGCCGGCGATCGCCGGCACGCCCTCGCGCCGCAGGTAGTCGGCGAGCGACTCGACACTGCGCCAGTTCGAGAGCCTGCGCGGCAGGTCCTTCACGACCAGTCCGGCGGCGTGGATTTTCGCCGACTCGGCGTCTTCGGGGTTGACGCCGTAGTTGCCGATGTGCGGACAGGTCAGCGTGACGATCTGCCGGCAGTAGCTCGGGTCGGTGAGGATCTCCTGATAGCCGGTCATCGCGGTGTTGAAGACCACCTCGCCGGCCGAGCGCAACGGTGCGCCGATCGAACGCCCGCGGAACACGGTGCCGTCGGCCAGCGCCAGCACCGCCGGCGCGTACTCGGGAATGATGCCCGCGCCATCGACTGTGCGGGCGGGCTCGGCGTGTTGATCGGGCGGCAACGGCAACTCCAGGGGGAAGTCACCGGTGCGCCCCGCGCCGACGCACCCAGGAGCCGGAAGGTCCTGGTCGGGCCCCGGCTCGCCGGGACGCAGTCGCGGCAGCTGCGGCCGTGACCGGATGCGGTCATGACGGGACGGGGTCGGCGGAGTGTGACGGGGCAGGCAGGCGCGGACCGGTGATCGTTGGCAAAACCGTTGAATTTTAGCATCCGGCTGCCTCGACTGTCGGCGACGGGCACGCCGCGCGAAGGCATCCGCAGTCGCGAATCCGTGCGCGAACCCCGATGCCCGCGCCTTCGGCAATGGTTTTCCCGACAAATCAACGAGATGCGCGAGTCTGGCGGGACCCGCGCGGCCGGCAGGCGTTCTCGCGCCAGCCCTGAAGTCTCCCGGTCTCGCCCTGCCGCGGCTGCCACTTCATCAGCCGTCTCCCGATCACCCCGGCCAACGCGCCGACGAACGCGAGCCCCGCGGACGTGTGCAGGCTCGAAAACACCCAGCTGGTCGCGCTGGACAGGTAGACGTGACGCAGCAACTGACGCGGGGTGGCGCCGGGCATCCTGGCGTTTGCGGGCGCGCTGGGGCTCACCTCCCGCACGCCCTGGTAGACGTCGAAGAACACGATGAAGAACACCAGCGTGACGTCGCGAACCGCGGTGTGGCGCTACGACGGATCGTCGCGTGACACGAAGGGGCAGGTGATGCCCTCCAGGGCGAGCGCGGGCGCCGAAGCGCCGGGCGTGCCCGCCGCAACCGCCTCGCCGTGATGGCCGCCAGTCACCGGACCTTCGCCAGCGCCTTGCGGGTGAATTCGTTCGTGCAGGTGCGCGAGAGGTCGATCTGGTCGGGCTTCACCTTCGGGTCGAAGCTCGCCATCGCCTTCAGCGCGGTCTTCGCGCCGGCAGCGAGCGGCAGCACGGCCGCGACGATGCCGCCCAGGGCGGCGGTCAGGATGCGTCCGCGCATGTCGGTGTCTCCTCGTGTCGATCGGTCCGGCGGGCCCCGGCCCAGGAGGGTGAGCCCACAAGAAGTGCGCACTCGGCATTGCGGAGGCTCGCCGTGGCCCCGCCACGGCTGCGCTTTGCGCCTTGATTGTGCGCTTCTTGTGGGCTCACGCGGAGACGATCGCAGTGTGAACAGGCCCTGACCGAAGCGCACGACCCGCGGCAGTGCCGAGAACCCGATCGGACGACGCCTTCGATCAGACGACGCCCCCGGCATGCAACGCGGCGATTGCCGCGGCGTCGTAGCCGAGTTCGGCCAGTACCTCGCCGGTGTGCTCGCCGAGTGTCGGGCCGACCCAGCGCGTGGCCCCCGGGGTCCGCGACAGCTTCGGCACGACGGCAGGTACCGCGAGCGGCGTGCCGTCGGGCAGGCGCACCTGCTCGACCATCGCGCGCGCGACGTACTGCGGGTCGGCCACCATGTCGGCGACGCTGTAGATCCGCCCGCTCGGCACCTCGGCCCGGTCCATTGTCTCGAGCCCCTGCCCGAGCGTGTGCGTCGAGGTCCACGCGGCGATCGCGTCGTCGATTCGCTGCGCCTGGGCGGCGCGGCCCGCGTTGTCGACGAGCGCCGGGTCGCAGGCCAGGTCATCGCGCCCGATCGCGCGCATCAGCCGCTTGAAGATCGAGTCGCCGTTGCCGCCGATCACGATGTGCCGGCCGTCGGCGGTCGGATAGGTGTTCGAAGGCACGATGCCGGTCAGGCTGGTGCCGGTGCGTTCGCGCACGATGCCGTAGCGATCGTATTCGGGCAGCGCGCTCTCCATCATGTTGAACACCGCCTCGTAGAGCGCCACGTCCACCACCTGGCCCTTGCCGCTCTCGCGCCGGCGGTGCAGCGCCATCAGCGCCCCGATCACGCCGTGCAGTGCGGCCAGCGAATCACCGATCGACAGGTTCATCCGCACCGGCGGGCGATCGGGGAAACCGGTCACGTGGCGCATCCCGCCCATCGACTCCGCGATCGCGCCGAAGCCGGGGCGGTCGCGGTAGGGCCCGGTCTGCCCGTATCCGGACAGGCGCACCATCACCAGACCGGGGTTGTCGCACGCCAGCACGTCGTAGCCGAGCCCCCACTTCTCGAGCGCCCCCGGCCGGAAGTTCTCGATCACGACGTCGCTGCGCGCCGCCAGTTCGCGCGCGATGCGCTGGCCCTCGGCCACGCGCAGGTCGAGCGTGATCGAGCGCTTGTTGCGCCCCTGCACGTACCACCACAGCGAGGTGCCCGACGGATCGTCGGGATGCAGCTTGCGCCACTTGCGCAGCGGATCACCCCCGTCGTGACCATCGCGCGCCGGCGGCTCGACCTTGATCACGTCGGCACCGAACTCGGCCATCATGCGCCCGGCGAACGGGCCCGCGATCAACTGGCCGAGTTCGAGCACGCGCAGGCCCACCAGCGGGCCCTGCGCGACGCTGACGGACCGATCCTCGCTCATCGGCTGCCGCCTGGGTCTTCACGGCCCTCGTGATCCGCACGCGCGCCGGATCGATCGGTCCGATCGCCGGCGACCGCCTCGCTGACCGCGCGGCGATCGCGCAGGGCCTGCGCGATCGTGCTCGGATCGACGTATTCGAGCTCGCTGCCCACCGGGACGCCGCGCGCGAGCCGCGTCACCTTCAGGCCGCGCGCGCGCATCATCTCGCCGATGTAGTGGGCGGTCGCCTCGCCTTCCTGCGTAAAGTTGGTCGCCAGGATCACTTCGCGCAACGCCGGATCGGCGGCGCGCGCGAGCAGCCGGTCCAGACCGATCTGCTTCGGCCCGACGCCATCGAGCGGCGACAGCCGCCCCATCAGCACGAAGTACATCCCGCGGTAGCTCAGCGTCTGCTCGATCGTCAGCTGATCGGCGGGCGTCTCGACCACGCACAACAGCGAGGCGTCACGCCGCGGCGACGAACAGGTTTCACAGACCTCCAGTTCGGTGAAGGTGTTGCAGCGCGCGCAGTGACGCACCCGCGCCGCCGCATCCGCGAGCGCCTGCGCGAGCCGTGCAGCCCCCTCGCGATCGCGCTGCAGCAGGTGGTAGGCGAAGCGCTGGGCCGACTTCGCTCCGACGCCGGGCAGGCGCCTGAGCGCGGCGGTGAGCGCCTCCAGCGGCGCCGGCGCCTTCATCCCGCGCGCTCCGTTGGCGCGTGCAAAGGCGCGGGCCGGGCGCCGCGGGCGCGCCGGGTGCTTGCCCCCGCTTCGCGGGGGTGCCCTGCGATGCTCGCATCACCGGCTGGCGCGGCGAAACTCGCTGCGCTCGCTGCGCGAGCTCCGCTCAAACAGGTCGCCGCGAGAATGATCGACGATGCGCGCTGCGCGCGCCGCCGGTGCTGCTGCGCTTCTCGGCTGCGCACAAGGCGCGCCCGCGGCGCCCGGCCCGCGCCTTTGTCGATACCGTCGTGGCGTCCGTGAGCAAGAGCCCCGCCTTCGGTCCGAGCACCACCAACGTTTCCAGAGCGGCAGCCGGCGGCGATCCGGGGCGCCGGCTGCCGCGGCCGCAGGCGCGAACGCATGCGGAGTTCCATCGCCGACGACGCTCGGCTAGAACGGCATCTTGAAGCCGGGTGGCAACGGCAGGCCGGCGGTGACCGAACCCATCTTCTCGGCGGCCGTCTGCTCGGCCTTGCGCAGCGCGTCGTTCATCGCCGCGACGATCAGGTCCTCGAGCATGTCCTTGTCGTCGGCGAGCAGGCCCGGATCGATCGCGATGCGCTTGACGTCGTTGCGGCAGGTGATCGTCACCTTGACCAGGCCAGCGCCGGACTGCCCCTCGACCTCGACCTGGCCGAGCTGCTCCTGCATCTTCTTCATGTTCTCCTGCATCTGCTGGGCCTGCTTCATCAGACCCGCGAGCTGCTGCTTCATCATGCGTCGTCTCCAGAAATGGCATCGCGGCGCTCGATCGGCCGCACCGAACCGGGCACGATCGACCCGTCGAAATCCTCGATCAGCGTGCGCACGAACGGATCGGCGTCGATCGCCGCCTGCGCCTGCACCTGGCGCTCGACACGCCCGCGCGCCGATGCCGCCGCGACGGTGTCCTGCCCGACGCGGCCGACCTCGACGTCGAGGCGTACCGGCGCGCCGAAGTGCGCGCCCAGCGCTGCGCGCACGCGCTTCACCGTGCCCGGTTCAGCCAGTGCACGGATGGGCACGCGCAGCCGGAACCGCAGCCCGTCGACCTCGATCAGTTCGCTCTGGTGCATGAACTGCTGCACCAGACCGGCCACCTGCAGCCGCGCCGCGAGACCGGGCCAGTCGCCGTCGAACCGCATGACCGATGTGCGACCGGCCGGCGCGGCGGAGGACGAAGCGCCGCCGGCGTCCGCGCGCGGCGCCTGCCCGGGGCGTGCCGACCCGGAACGCGCCGCCTCGGGACAGCCCTGCGCCGGGCCCGCCGACGACGAACGAGCGGCGCCCGCCGAACCGCCGACGTCGGGGCCGAATGCGAGCAGGCGCAGCAACACCATCGTGAAGCCGGCGTGCGCATCGGGCGCCAGCGGCAGGTCGCGTGCACCGTGGATCACGATCTGGTACCAGACCTGCAGGTCCTCGGGGGCGATCGCCGCAGCGAGCCGCTGCAGGGTCTCGGGATTTCCGGCGTCGGCGATCGCACCGACCTGGGCCAACGCGATCCGCTGCAGCAGCGCGGCAAGGTCGGCCAGCATGCGCTCGAACGGCGCATTGCCGGCGAGCATGTCGTCGGCCAGCGCCACCAGCAGGCGGCCGTCGCGGGCGACCAGCGCGTCGAGAATACCCACCAGCCAGGCCGCATCGACGACGCCGAGCATCTCGCGCACCGCCGGTTCGCGCACCTCGCCGCCGCCGCAGGCGATCGCCTGGTCGAGCAGCGACAGCGCGTCGCGCATGCTGCCGGCGGCCGCGCGCCCGATGCGATCGAGCGCACCGCGGTCGAACGCGACGCCCTCGGCCGACAGCACGCTGGCCAGGTGTTCAGCCACCGCGGCCGGCGACATGTTCCTCAGGTTGAACTGCAGGCAGCGCGACAGCACGGTGACCGGCACGCGCTGCGGATCGGTGGTCGCGAGCACGAAGACGACGTGCGGCGGCGGTTCCTCGAGCGTCTTGAGCATCGCGTTGAACGCGTGCGCCGACAACATGTGGACCTCGTCGATCACGTAGACCTTGTAGCGGCCGGCGGTGGGCGCGTAGACCGCGTTCTCGAGCAACTGGGTCATCTCGTCGACACCGCGGTTCGAGGCGGCGTCGAGCTCGATGCAGTCGACGAAGCGCCCGGCATCGATCCCGGTGCAGGCTGCGCAGCGACCGCAGGGCCGCGCGCTCACACCGGTCTCGCAGTTCAGCGCCTTGGCCAGGATGCGTGCGACCGTGGTCTTGCCGACGCCGCGCGTGCCGGTGAACAGGTAGGCGTGGTGCAGGCGCCCCGTCTGCAGCGCGTGCGACAGCGCGCGCACGACGTGGTCCTGCCCGACCAGCGACTCGAAGTCGCGCGGCCGCCACTTGCGGGCGAGCACCTGATGGGTCATGGCAGCGGCAACCGGCGCGACGAACGGGTGGGACGGGTGGGCGAGCCGGAACCCCGGCACGCACGGGGAGTGGCTGTGGCTGCTTCCTTCCGGACCTGACCAGGTTGACCACGCCGCACTGCGGGGAGGCCCGCCCGCGGCGATTCTATCAGCCGCTCGCGCGGGGCCCGCCGCCGGGGTTCGATGGGCCGGGTCTATGCTATGTTTGTCGCAATCCCGGGAGCAGAAATGACCATCAAGCACGTCTCCGATGCCACGTTCGAACAGGATGTCCTGAAGGCCGACGCGCCGGTGCTCGTCGATTACTGGGCCGAGTGGTGTGGCCCGTGCAAGATGATCGCGCCGATCCTCGACGAGATCTCGCGCGATTACGCCGGCAAGCTGCAGGTCGTGAAGGTCAACGTCGACGACAACCAGTCGGTGCCGGCGAAGTACGGCATTCGGGGCATCCCCACGCTGATGCTGTTTCGCAACGGCGCGGTGGTCGACACCAAGGTCGGCGCGCTCTCCAAGTCGCAACTGACGCTGTTTCTGGACAGCCATCTCTGATTCGTTGTAAGCTTCCAGCCGCCCGGAGGTTCGCGCAGTCGTTCCGTACGCGCCTTCCGGCTCCCGGCGGCTGACGCCGGGGCGGGTTCCGGCGACTCATCCGTCGATCCGGAGCCTCGCCCCAGCCGTCCACGGGCTGCATCCGCCCGCACCCCGATCCGAACTTCCAGCGGCCTGCCAGCCGCGCCCCTGGTTTCCGTCCATTCATTCCCGGCAAAGTCCCCGCGGGGAGAACCACCCGATGCACCTGTCCGAACTCAAGTCGCTGCACGTCTCGCAGCTGATCGAGATGGCCACCGGCCTGGAGATCGAAAACCCCCAGCGCATGCGCAAGCAGGAGCTGATGTTCGCGATCCTCAAGCGCAGGGCCAAGACCGGCGAGACGATCTTCGGCGACGGCTGCCTCGAGGTGCTGCCCGACGGCTTCGGCTTCCTGCGCTCGCCCGAGACCTCGTACCTCGCGAGCACCGACGACATCTACATCTCGCCGTCGCAGATCCGGCGTTTCAACCTGCACACCGGCGACTCGATCGAGGGCGAGGTGCGCACGCCGAAGGAAGGCGAGCGCTACTTCGCGCTGGTGAAGGTCGACAAGATCAACGGCGAGCCGCCCGAGGCGAGCAAGCACAAGATCCTGTTCGAGAACCTCACGCCGCTGCACCCGAACAAGCCGATGGTGCTCGAGCGCGACATCAAGGCCGAGGAGAACATCACCGGCCGGATCATCGACATGATCGCGCCGATCGGCAAGGGACAACGCGGCCTGATCGTCGCGCCGCCGAAAGCCGGCAAGACGGTGCTGATGCAGCACATCGCGCATGCGATCACCACCAACCATCCCGACGTGGTCCTGATCGTGCTGCTGATCGACGAGCGCCCCGAGGAGGTCACCGAGATGACCCGCTCGGTGCGCGGCGAGGTGGTCGCCTCGACGTTCGACGAGCCGGCCACCCGCCACGTGCAGGTCGCGGAGATGGTGATCGAAAAGGCCAAGCGGCTCGTCGAGCACAAGAAAGACGTGGTGATCCTGCTCGACTCGATCACCCGGCTGGCGCGCGCCTACAACACGGTGGTGCCGGCCTCGGGCAAGGTGCTCACCGGCGGCGTCGACGCCAACGCGCTGCAGCGCCCCAAGCGCTTCTTCGGGGCCGCACGCAACATCGAGGAAGGCGGTTCGCTCACCATCATCGCCACCGCGCTGATCGACACCGGCAGCCGGATGGACGAGGTCATCTACGAGGAGTTCAAGGGCACCGGCAACATGGAACTGCACCTGAACCGGCGGATGATGGAAAAACGCGTCTACCCGGCGATCGACATCAATCGCTCGGGCACGCGCCGCGAGGAGTTGCTGATCAAGGCCGAGGTGCTGCAGAAGATCTGGATCCTGAGGAAACTCCTGCACGACATGGACGAACTCGAGGCGATGGAGTTCCTGCTCGACAAGGTGCGACAGACCAGGGGCAACCAGGAGTTCTTCGAGATGATGCGCCGCGGCGGCTGAGGCCGCGGCCGTCGCGTTTGCGTGGCCTTCGCGAAATCCCTTACAATTCAAGGCTTTTCCATCCGGCCCCGGCTTTCACCTGACCCCGCCGCCGCGGCGGGTCCGGAGACCCATTCATGAAACAAGGCATCCACCCCGAGTACCGCGACGTCGTCTTCATGGACATGTCGAACGGCTTCAGGTTCGTCACCCGGTCCACGGCCGCCACGCGCGAGAAGATCACGATGGACGACGGGAAGGAATACCCGCTGTTCAAGCTCGACGTGACGTCCGAGTCGCATCCGTTCTACACCGGCGCGCAGCAGCGCATCATCGAAGCCGGCCGCGTCGAGAAGTTCCGCCAGAAGTTCGCGCGCACCGGCAGGTAGCCCGGGCGCGCGGTCCGCCGCCGCATCGATCGGGAAGGCAGCCCGCGCTGCCTTTCGTCCCTGCGCGCACGCGCATGAAACCGTTCATCGTCACCGAGCTCGAAGCAGGCAAGCTGCCGCGCTGGGCGCTGCTGCTGCTGTGCGCGCTCTACGTGCTGCCCGGCCTCGTCGGACGCGACCCGTGGCGCACGCAGGACGCGGCCGGCTTCGGCATCGCGCTGTCGATGATGCGCGGCGGCGCACCGGACTGGCTGATGCCGAACATCGGCAACCTGCCGATGCCCTCCGAAGGCCCGTTGCCGTTCTGGATCGCCGCCTCGATCGGCAGCGCGCTCGCGCCGCTGGTGGGCGAGCACGCCGGCGTGCGGCTGGCGATCGTCGCGCTGCTGGCATGGGCGCTGATGCTCGCCTGGTACGCCGCCTGGGCGCTGGCGCGCCGTCCGGGCGTGCAGCCGTCGGACCCGTTCGGCGCGTCGGCCTCCAGCGTCGACTACGGCCGCGCGATCGCCGACTCGGCGCTGCTGGTGCTGATGGCCACTTTCGGTCTGCTGGTGCGCATGCACGAGACCACCGCGGACCCGGCGCAGGTCGCATGGATCGCCGCGTTCCTGTTCGGCTGCGCGATCGCGCTCGAGCGTCCCACGACCGGCGGGGCGATCGCCGGCGCCGCGATCGCCGCCACCCTGCTCAGCCGGGGTGCGGGCACCGCACTCGCGCTGCTGCTGGTGCTGGGCCTCCTGCCGCTGGCGAGCCGCACGTATCGACTGGTCGGATGGCGGATGCTGCCGCCGGCACTGGCAGTCGCCCTGACCGGCGCGTTGCCATGGCCGCTGCTGCTGGCTGGCGGCGATGCGGCCGCGCGCGCCCACCTGCTCGAATGGGCCGCGTGGAACCTGGCCACGATGGCCGGTCCCGGCGTCGATTCGTTGCGCTACTTCGCACGCACGATTCCGTGGTTCTACTGGCCCGCGTGGCCGGTCGCGCTGTGGGCGGCCTGGCGCTGGCGCGGGCGCTGGGGCGAGCCTGCGGTCGCGCTGCCGATGCTCACGGCAGCCGCGCTGGGCCTGCGCGCGCTCGCATCGCCGTCGGGCGGCGAGAGCTGGCTGCTGCCGGCCACCGTGCCGCTCGCCATGCTCGCGGCCGTGGGGATGCCCACGCTCGAGCGTGGCATCGTCAATCTCATCGACTGGTTCGCGGTCACCAGTTTTTCGCTGTTCGGGATCGTGATCTGGGCCTACTGGATCGCGCTGATGACCGGTTACCCGCCGCGAATGGCCTACCGTGCGAGCCAGATTGCTCCCGGTTTCACGCCGGAATGGATCGGCGTCGAGATCGCGCTCGGCGGCCTGGCCACGCTCGCGTGGCTGGCGCTGGTGCGCTGGCGCATTTCGCGCCAGCCGCGAGTGATCTGGCGCGCGATGGTGCTGTCGTGCGGTGGCGTCGTGCTGGCGTGGTTCCTGCTCATGACGCTGTGGCTGCCGGTGTTCGACGAGCGCAACACCTATCGCGACGTCGCAGCGCGGCTCGCCGCCGCCTTCGACGGCGGCGATGCCTGCGTGGCCACGCAGGATCTGGAGCGCGCACCGCGCGCGAGTTTCGACTATTTCGTGCGGATGAACTTCGCCGCGCACGGCGCGCCGTGCGACTGGCTGCTGGTGCAGGACGACGGCCCGTACGCACGCACCGTGCCGGCGCCCATGCCCGGCTGGAAACTGCTCTGGGAAGGCAAGCGTCGCAGCGACCGCGACGAGCGCTTCCGGCTGTACCGCCGCGAGGATCCACGAACCGGCGCGCGATGACGCGCGACATCCTGAAACTCGCCTGGCCGCTGTTCGTCGGGCAGCTGGCGGTGATGCTCAACGGCCTGATCGACACCGTGATGGCCGGCAGACTGTCGGCGGTCGACGTCGCCGCGATCGGCCTGGGCGCCAGCGTCTACATCAGCGTCTACATCGGGCTGATGGGCGTGCTGCTCGCGCTCAGTCCGGTGGTCGCCCAGCACTACGGCGCCGGGAACTTCGAGCAGATCGGCCTGGAGACCCGCCAGGCGATCTGGCTGGCGCTGGCGCTGGCCGTGCCCGGCTGCCTGGCGCTCGCATCGACCGACCTGTGGCTCGCCCTCAGCGACCCGCCGCCCGAGGTGGCGGCAGTCGCACGGGTCTACCTGTGGGCGGCTGCCGCCGGACTGCCCGCCGCGCTGCTGTTTCGCGTGTTTCACGCGCTGTCGAACGCGGTTGCGCGCCCGAAAGCGGTGATGGTGATCAATCTCGCGGGTGCGGCGCTGAAGGTGCCGCTGAACGTCCTGTTCATGCATGGCTGGCAGCACGGCGACGCGACGCTCGTGCCCGCCCTCGGCGGCGCCGGTTGCGGCGTGGCATCGGCCATCATCGCGTGGCTGTCGGTACTGCTCGCGATGGCTGCGCTGCGCGCCGACCCGCTGTACCGGCAGGTGGGACTGGTGGGCAGCGGCTGGCTGGCACGCCCGGATCCGGCGCGGCTGCGCACGCTGCTCGCGCTCGGCGGGCCGATCGGCGCAAGCTACATGGTCGAGGTGACTTCGTTCACCTTCATGGCGCTGTTTCTCGCGCGCCTGGGCGCGACCACGGCGGCAAGCCACCAGATCGCGGCCAATCTCGCCGCGCTGGCCTACATGGTCCCGCTGGCGCTGGCCACGGCCACCAGCGTGCTGGTCGCGCAATCGCTGGGCGCAGAACGACCCGCCGAGGCACGCGCGCGCGCCTGGGCCGGAATCCGCATCGCGCTCGCCTGCGCGGCGGCGATCGGCGCCGGGCTCTTCGCGGCGCGCGAGCCGCTGGCCGCGCTCTACACCACCGATGCCACGCTGGTCGCGGCCGCTGCGCCGCTGCTCGCGCTCGTCGCCGCGTTCCATCTGTTCGACGCGGCGCAGGCGATGTGCTCGTTCGTCCTGCGCGCCTACCGGATCACCGCGTTGCCGATGCTCGTCTACGTGCTCAGCCTGTGGGGCATCGGATTGGGCGGCGGCTGGTGGCTGGCGTTCGGGGCTGGCGCCTCGGCTTACCGCTGGGCACCGCTGGTTGCGGGTGCGCGCGGCTTCTGGATCGCCTCGGGACTGAGCCTTGCGCTTGCCGCCGCGGGGCTCGCGACAATCCTGGCGCGCCTGTGGCGACGCACCGACGAGGCTCAGATGCGCGGCGCCATCGCCAGGAACCCGTCGCGATAGTGGCGCAACTCGTCGATCGACTCGACGATGTCGGCCAGTGCCGTGTGCGCACTGCGCTTGGTGAATGCCTTCGCGACCTCCGGCCGCCAGCGCCGGCACAGCTCCTTGAGGGTGCTCACGTCGATGTTGCGATAGTGGAACCAGGCTTCGAGCCGCGGCATGTAGCGCGCCATGAACCGCCGGTCCTGGCAGATGGAATTGCCGCACATCGGCGATCTTCCGGGCGGTACCAGCGGCGCGAGAAAGTCGAGCAGCGCCTGTTCGGCGCCCGCTTCGGTCCAGCTCGACGCCAGCACGCGCTCGACCAGCCCCGAGCGGCCGTGCGTCGCGCGATTCCACTGGTCCATCGCGTCGAGCACGGCGACGGGCTGGCGGATCGCGATCGCCGCGCTTTGCGCGACGACTTCCAGCGCATCGTCCGTGACCACGATCGCCACCTCGATGATGCGGTCGACCACCGGGTTCAGACCGGTCATTTCCATGTCGACCCAGACGAGCAGCGATTCGTCAGGCGTCATCGGCGTGGCGCAGGCACCTGCGCCCGCGGGGGCAGCGCCGGGTGGCGTGAACGGCTGTGACATAATTTTCTTCTCCGCCGTCGATTCTCGCACAGCGATCACCTTGACTGCCCTGGCGTTCTCGTTCGTCTTCGCCGCCGCATTGCTCGTGTCGATGGCCGTGCGCCTGTGGCTGGCAACGCGCCAGATTCGCCACGTCAGGCGGCATCGCGACACGGTGCCCGAGCGCTTCGCCGCGCGCATCACCGCGCGGGCGCATCGCAGGGCGGCCGACTACACGGTCGCACGCGTGCGCCTGGGCCTGTTCGAAGCGCTGGCCGCAGCGCTGCTGGTGCTCGGACTGACGCTGTTCGGCGGGCTGCAATGGCTGCTCGACCTGGTTGCGGCGTGGCTGCCCGACGCGCCGTTTGCACGGCAACTCCTGTTCGTCGTGACGGTAGTGCTGGCCAGCGCGCTGGTCGACCTGCCGATCGAGTGGTACCGCCAGTTCGTGCTCGAGCAGCGCTTCGGCTTCAACCGGATGACGCTGCGGCTGTTCGCCATCGATGCGCTCAGGGGCGCAGCGATCGCAGCCGCGCTCGGCCTGCCGCTGCTGGCGCTGATCCTCTGGCTGATGCGCAGCGCCGGCAGCCTGTGGTGGCTGTGGGCGTGGGGCGTCTGGGTCGCCTTCAACCTCGGCGTGCTGGTGCTCTATCCGACGGTCATCGCGCCGCTGTTCAACCGCTTCGAGCCGCTGCAGGACGCAGCGCTGCGCGCGCGCGTGGAGTCGCTGCTGCGGCGCTGCGGCTTCGCCTCGAAGGGGCTGTTCGTCATGGACGGCAGTCGCCGCTCGGCGCACGGCAATGCATACTTCACCGGGCTCGGACGCAACAAGCGGATCGTCTTCTTCGACACGCTGCTCTCGCGACTCGACGCCGACGAGATCGAGGCAGTGCTCGCGCACGAACTCGGCCACTTCCACCATCGGCACGTGCCCCGACGCATCGCGCTGATGTTCGCCGCGAGCCTGGCCAGCCTGTGGCTGCTCGGCTGGCTGTCGCGCCAGGGCTGGTTCTACCAGGGGCTGGGCGTCACGCCAGGCGCGGGCGAGTTCGACGCAGCTGCGCTGGTGCTGTTCCTGCTCGTGTTGCCGGTCTTCGGTTTCCTGCTGCGCCCGCTCGCCAGCCGGGCTTCACGCCGGCACGAGTTCCAGGCCGATGCGTACGCCGCCGCGCACACACGCGCCGGGGATCTCGCCAGCGCGCTGGTCAAGCTCTACGAGGACAATGCATCGACGCTCACGCCCGATCCGCTGCACTCGGCGTTCTACGACTCGCATCCGCCGGCGTCGCTGCGGATCGGCCGCCTTCGGGAGGCCCGATGAAAGCCGTCATTCCGCGCCAGCAACTGCTCGCCCGCAAGTCGCGGCCGATCACCGGCGAGCGCGCCTGGACCGTCACCGAGATCGAGGCGCAGCTCACCGAACTGCCCGGCTGGCGCCTGCGCGACGGCGCGATCGAGCGCAGCTACGCGTTTCGCGACTACTACGACACGATCGCGTTCGTGAACGCGCTCGCCTGGATGGTCCACGGCGAAGACCACCACCCCGAGCTGCGGGTGAGCTACAACCGCTGCACCGTGCGCTTCGCCACGCACTCGGTGGGCGGCATCTCCGGCAACGACTTCGTCTGCGCGGCCAGGTGTGATGCCGTCTTCGGCCGCGGCAACTGAACCCGCACAGGTGGCGGCCAGCTTCGGCCGCCAGTTCTACGTGCGCTCGCCGTCGGGCGCGTGGGCCGAGCGTGTCGCTGTCACCCGTGGCAAGCGCACCGACGTCTGCGTCGGCGACCAAGCCGAGGTTCGCCTGATCGGTGCCAGCCAGGCAGTGATCGAGTCGCTGCGACCACGACGCACCGCGCTGCAGCGAAGCGACCGCCGGCACAGCAAACTGCTGGCAGCCAACATCGAACAGGCCGGCATCGTCGTCGCCGGCGCGCCGCGGTTCTCCGAGGCGCTGCTGGTGCGCATGCTGATCGCGATCGACTGCGCCGGCATCGGCGCCGCCCTGATCGTCAACAAATCCGACCTGTCCGAAGCAACGGGCGCGATCGCCGCACGCGTCGATGTCTATCGCGCCCTCGGCTACCGGGTATTCGGGATCGCTGCGCGCGCGCGGCCCCTCGAGGCACGCGCGCAACTGCGCGACTGGCTGGCCGGGCACACGACACTGCTCGTCGGGCAGTCGGGGATGGGCAAGTCCACGCTCGTGAACACGCTGGTGCCCGACGCGGCCCTGCGCACCCGGGCGATCTCGACCGCGTTGTCGAGCGGTCGCCACACGACCGCCTTCAGCCGCATGTTCGAGGTGCCAGCCGGGATCGCGCCTGCCGCACACATCGTCGACACGCCGGGTTTCCGCAGCTTCGGCCTCGCGCACCTCTCGGAGTGGCAACGCGCGCACGCGATGCGCGAATTCGTGCCGTTGCTCGGGCGCTGCCGGTTCAACGACTGCCGCCACCGCGACGAGCCGGGATGCGCGATCCGCGAGGCGGCCGGGCGCGGCGCGATCGATCCATTGCGCTACCGGCTGTACCTTCGGATCGAGGGCGAAACCGACCAGGGCTCGTGACCGCGGTCCGGCAGCCCGGCTGCCGGGGCGCGCGAACCCGGTTCAGCGACCCAGCCAGGCAGCGATGCTGAGCATCGCGAACAGGCTGATCCACAGCACGACCGAACGCCAGACCAGCCCGACCGAACTGCGCAGGCCGCTGGCGTCCGGCTCGGCCCCCTGCCAGTCGAAACCCTGCTCGCCGGCGGCCCAGCGCGCCTCGAGTGCGGGCTCGGCCACGCGCAGCCCGAGCGCACCGCCGCCCGATGCGAGCAGCAGTGCGCGCTGGTTGTCGGTGGTGCCGGCAGCGACCGCGCCGCGCCAGCAATAGACGGCATCCTCGAAGTTGCCGACGATCGCGAACCCGGCCGCCGACAGGCGCGCCGGCAGCCAGTCGATCGCCCGATAGGCGTGCAACGCGAAGTATCCGTAGGGTTCGTCGACCCGCCTGGCGCCTTCGGCGACCGCATCTCCCCAGCGCCGCGCGAGCATCTCGGTGAAGCGGTAGAGCACCGGACCGATTGCACCGGGCAGCAGGATGTACCAGAACAGCGGGCCGAAGACGTGCCGATGCGCGGCCACCAGTGCGTGCGCGATCGCCTGCCGGCAGATCTCGTTGACCGGCGTCTCGCGGCTGGGCCGATCCGACAGGTCATCGGGATCGGACTGGTTCAGCCAGCGCTCGAGCACACGCCGTGCGCCGTCGGTGTCGTCACTCGCCAGCGCCACCTGGATTTCGGTGAATGCGTGACTGAACTGCCGGAAGCCCACGGTGAGGTACAGCACCGTGACGTGCACGACGAACAGGGCCACCGGATGCAGCATGCGCGCGAGCCACTCGAGCACCGCCACCCCGCCCACGCCGATCGCCACCACCACGGCCCAGCCGAACGCGCCCTGTTGGCGTTCGCCCGCGTCGCTGACGCCACGCACCAGATCGGCCAGCGCGACCGCGGCACGATGCACCAGGTTGTCGCCCGGCAGCGAGCGGCCCTGCTCGATCAGCAGCGCGAAGATCAGTGCGACGAATCCCATCAGGCTCCCGGCCGGCCGATCAGGCCGCCAGCAGACGATACAGGTTGCGCAGCATCGCGGCGGTGGCGCCCCAGATGAAGTGCTCCTCGGCGGCGCCGGGTGGCCGGTACGGCATCGCGAAGAAGAGGCGTTCGGCGCCGGCCAGCCGAACGCGGCGGCGCTGGTGGTGGCGCGGATCCATCAGGAACACCAGCGGCACCTCGAACACCTGTGCGACCTCATGTGGATCGGGCCGCGGATCGAAACCCGGCGACACGAGGCCGACGACCGGCGTGACGCGAAAGCCGGTGCCGGTCAGGTACTCGGGCAACCGGCCGATCACTTCGACGCGCGAAGGCTCGAGCCCCACTTCCTCGCGTGCCTCGCGCAGGGCGGCCTCCACCGGCGACGGATCGCCGGCCTCGACGCGGCCGCCCGGAAACGCCACCTGACCCGAGTGATGGCGCAGGTGCAACGTTCGCTCGGTGAGCAGCACCGTGGTTCCGCTGGCGTGCGCGACGATCGGCACCAGCACCGCGGCATCGCGCGGCGCACTGCGGTCGAAGCGGAACCTGTCATCGGTCTGTTCGGGCTGCCATGCCGGCGGCTGCGCGAAACGGCCACGCAGCGCCGCCGGGTCCAGACGCTCGGATCGCACCGCCGGCAACGCTTCGTCGATCGCAGCGATCGGCATCTGCCGCGGATCGAACTTCGGCAGCGGCATCCACGCATCCGGGGAGGCGGCCGGATCGCCGCTGTCACCGCTGCGATCGTTCGATGTCATCTGCATGCCCGAAAAATACGACAGGGCGCCGCCTGGCGCCCTGAAGAGCGGCCGCGCGCGGGCGGCGTGTCGCCGGAGAGATCGCGCCCCGCGGCAGCGCTTCGCCCGGTCAGGCTGCGGCGCCGCCGCCGGCGCGTGCCGCCTTGCCGGGAAGCTTTTCCTTGATCCGCGCCGACTTGCCCGAGCGGGCGCGCAGGTAGTAGAGCTTGGCACGACGCACGTCACCGCGGCGCTTGACCTCGATGTTCGCGATCAGCGGCGAGTACAGCTGGAAAGTGCGCTCGACACCCTCGCCGGACGAGATCTTGCGCACGATGAACGACGAGTTCAGGCCGCGGTTGCGGCGCGCGATCACCACGCCCTCGTAGGCCTGGACCCGCTTGCGATTGCCCTCGACCACGTTCACGCTGACGACGACGGTGTCCCCGGGCGCGAAGTCGGGGATGCTCTTGCCGAGCCGGGCGATCTCTTCCTGCTCGAGTTGCTGGATCAGGTCCATGCCGGATGCTCCTGGGTCCATCGTGCGCCGGCCGTTGTCGGGACCGCCGTTGCTCGTGCACTCGCGGGTGCTGCGCAACCGGCGCCCGGGCGGGCGCCGTGCCGGTGTGCCGCCGGGCAGAGGATGGAGTTGATGCGGAATTCCGCAAAGCCTCGCATTTTAAGCCTGTTTCGGGTCGCGCGCCAACCGACCGGACGCCGGATCGGAAAGCGCATCGACAGGCGCCTGATGCAGCACTTCATGCAACGCCGCAAGAAACCGCTCGTCATCCGCGTTCAGCCGACCCTGCTCGCGCGCGCGGGCGAGCAGCTCGGGGCGTCGCAGCAGGGTCGCGCGCAGCGCCTGCTCGCGGCGCCAGCGGGCGATGCGCGCGTGGTGGCCCGACAGCAGCACCTCGGGTACCGGCACGCCCGCAAACCGCTCGGGTCGCGTGTAATGCGGACAGTCGAGCAGGCC
Organism: Burkholderiaceae bacterium; assembly: GCA_021463505.1. GTDB lineage: Bacteria > Pseudomonadota > Gammaproteobacteria > Burkholderiales > Burkholderiaceae_E > Zeimonas. The sequence continues at coordinate 22,215 of JAJTYR010000021.1, forward strand.
GTCGGCGAACGAGTCACAGGCGGCGGAACAGGCGTCGTTCATGACGCCCGGCAACTGCCGCACCACCGCGTCGATCAGCATCATGGCCGGCAACTCTCCGCCCGAGACGACGAAATCGCCGATCGCGATCTCCTCGTCGACCTCGCGGTCGAGCAATCGCTGGTCGATCGCCTCGTACCGGCCGGCCACCAGAATGGCCCCTGCCCCGGCGGCGAGCGTGCGAACGCGCCGGTCGTTCAGCGGCCTGCCCTGCGGCGACAAAGCGATCACCGGACGCTCCCCGCCACTGCCACCTCGCGCCGCCGCGATCGCGTCGGCCAGCGGCTGGGCGAGCATGACCATGCCCGGACCGCCGCCGTAGGGCCGGTCGTCCACACTGCGGTAGGCGTCGGTGGCGAAATCGCGCGGATTCAGGCAACGCAGTGACCACAGGCGGCGCGCATGCGCGCGCCCGATGATGCCGTAGCGGGTGACCGCCTCGAACATTTCCGGGAACAGGGTGATCGCGTCGAAACGCAGCGACCGGGATTCGTTCACCGCTCCTCCCAGTAAGCGCGGTGCCAATCGGCCACGATCCGCCGGCCAGCCAGATCGACCTCGAGCACGTACGCCGGCACGAACGGAATCAGCCGCGCGGGCGCGCTCCCGGGCGCCTCGCCCGGCACCCCGAGCTGCAGGACGGGATCGGCGCCGAACGCCTCGACCGCCGCCACCAGGCCGAGCGTCTCGCCAGCCAGGTTGCACACGACGCAGCCGATCAGGTCGATCCAGTAGACCTCGCCCGGCGCGGCCACCGGAAATGCCGCCCGGCTCACCAGCACCTCGCAGCCCTCGAGCGCCCGGGCGCGTTCGCGATCGTCGATGCCGTGCGCCCTGGCGACGATCTGCTCGCCGTGAACGCGTGCCTGTTCGATCCCGAAGAGACGACAGATGCCGGGCCCACGCAGCCACCAGCAGGGCTGGCGGGTCAGGATCGAATCATGCGGGTCGTTGTACGGGGTGACGCGCAACCAGCCGCGAACCCCCCAGGCGCCTGCCACCCTGCCGAGCGCGACTGCATCGGTGGGCAATCCGGCCGCCGCGGCACCCGATTCCCCCGACGGGCCGACGCGGCGAGGCAGGTTCAGCGGCGCACCTCATGCGCAGACGTTCGTGCCATGAACCGGCAGCGCTCCCCCGGACAGCCCTCAGGCCGCAGCGGGTTGGGCAGCCCCCTGCTGCGCCAGCAATCGCGCGACGGTGGGCGACAACGCCGCGCCCTTCTGCCGCCAGAACTCGACACGTTCGACTGCCAGCTTCAGGCCGACCTCGTTGCCGGCGGCAATCGGGTTGAAGTAGCCCAGCCGCTCGATGAACTGACCGTCGCGGCGGCTTTGCTTATGCGCAGCGACGACGTGATAGAAGGGGCGCTTCCGGGCGCCGCCGCGAGTGAGTCGGATGACGACCATTGGCGTGTCCTGAGGTCGGTAATCGGGAAACCGGGCATTATAGACCGACCCGCCGATGCCGACAATCCGGAGTCAGGCCATCCGGAGTCAGGCCACGGCCAGATGGCGCTGCGCCTGTGGATCCCCGGCGATGCCCTGCGCGCTGCCTTCGTAGACGATGCGCCCTTTCTGGAGGATGTAGCCGCGCTGCGCGTGACGAAGCGCGAAGCGCGCCCGCTGGTCGGTGAAGAGGATCGTCGTCGTCCCGGCCAGGCGGTCGATCAGGGTGCCGATCTGCTGGACGATCACCGGCGCCAGACCCTCGTTCGGCTCGTCGAGCAGCAGCAGCCGCGGTTCGCCGACCAGTGCACGCGCGATCGCGAGCATCTGCTGCTGGCCGCCGGAGAGTGTTGCGCCGTCCTGTGCGCGCACCGCGGCGAGCATCGGGAACTCGTCGAAGATGCGCTCGATCGGCCAGCGACGTTCGCGCGGCGGCCGTGCAGGCGCCGCCACCTCGAGGTTCTCGGTGACCGTGAGGCCGGCGAAGATCCGGCGATCTTCGGGAACGAGCGCCATGCCGCGCCGCACGATGCGGTGCGCGGCCATGCGCTGGATCTCTTCGCCGTCGAAACGCACCGTTCCGCGACGCGACGGCGTGAGCCCGACGATGCTGTTCAGCGTGGTGCTCTTGCCGGCACCATTGCGCCCGAGCAGGCAGACCACCTCGCCGGCGCGCACCTGCAGGCTCACGCCCTGCAGCGCATGACTCTCGCCGTAATACGTGTGCAGTGCGTCGACAACCAGCAATGCCGGCGCCGCGGCCCCATGATCCGCCCCAGAAAACCCGTCCGACACGCGCTCAATCCTCCGGCTGGCCAAGATACGCCTCGCGCACCTCGCGGCTGGCGCGGATCTCGTCGGCACTGCCCTGGGCGAGCACGCGGCCGTGGTGCATGACGACGATGCGCTGTGCCAGCCCGAAGACGACGTCCATGTCGTGCTCGGTGATCAGGAACGTGTACTGCGTCGATTCGGCCAGCTGTCGCACCAGCGCCACGACCGCGCGCGTTTCGTCGGGCGTCATGCCGGCGGTCGGCTCGTCGAGCAGTACCAGGTGCGGGCGCGTTGCAAGGACGATCGCGATCTCGAGCAGTCGCTTGTCGCCGTAGCTCAGCGTTCCCGCGCGCGACGCAGCCAGCGCACCGAGTCCGAGTTGCCCGAGCAGTGCGTCGGCCTCGCGGTGCAGCGCCTCGTCGGCGGCCGCACGCGCGAAGAAACGCAGTACCTTCCGGTGCAGCGCGGTGAGCGCCACCTCGACGTTCTCGCGCGCCGTCATCTCCGGGAAGATGTTCGTGATCTGGAACGAACGCGAAATGCCAAGCCGGCTGATCTCGTGCGGCGGGCGGCCGATGACCTCGTGCCCGTCGAAGACGACGGTGCCGCCGGTGGGCGACATCCTGCCCGACAACAGGTTGTAGAAGGTCGTCTTGCCCGCGCCGTTCGGTCCGATCAGCGCCACGGTTTCGCGCGCCTGTACGTCGAGATCGATGCCGTCGACAGCGTGCACGCCACCAAAGTGCTTCGACAGCCCGCGTACCGACAACAGCGGTGCGCCCGGCTGGCCCGGCAGGTTCGCCGCCGCGGTCATCGGATTCCCCATCGCGCGCCGGCGAGGCGGTCGACGATCGTGCCGAAGATCCCGCGGCGAAAGAAGATCACGAGCACGGCCAGCACGACGCCGAGAAACAGCATCCAGTGTTCGGTGTACGTCGTGATCCAGGTTTCGAGCAGCACAAAGATCGCGGCGCCGAAAAACGGGCCCAGAAAATGCCCGGCACCGCCGAGGATCGTCATCAACACCGGCTGCGCCGATTGCGTCCAGTGAACCATGTCGGGATTCGCCACCCGGTTGAACGGCGCGAACAGCGCCCCCGCCAGGCCGGCGATTGCGCCGGCGACGATGAAAGCGATCAGGCGATGACGCCGCACGTCGACGCCACAGAACGAGACGCGCTCGGCGTTCTGGCGGATCGCCGCGAGCACGAGCCCGAACGGCGAGCGCGTGATGCGGTGGAGCACGAGCGCCGCGATGGCGACGACGACCAGCACGACCCGGTAATAGACTGCGGGGTCGGCCAGTTGCAGGTCGAGCCAGAAGCCAAAGCCGCCGAGCGGAAACCCGGCAATGCCGTCGCTGCCATTGGTCACGCTGCGCCACTGGTGGACGGTCGCGTAGACCATCATTCCGAAAGCGAGCGTAAGCATCGCAAAATAGACTTCGTCGAGCCGGACACAGAACGCGCCGATCAGCCACGCGAGCAGCGCCGAAGCGATCATCGCCGCCGCAATCACCGCGACGAGCGGCCAGCCCAGGTGCAGCAACGCGAGCGCCGACGTATAGGCGCCGGCACCGAAGAACGCAGCGTGGCCAAAGGAGAGCATGCCGCCGTACCCGAAGATCAGGTTGAAGCTCGCTGCGAACAGCCCCATCAGCAGGATGCGCGTCGCGACGAACACGTAGAAGTACGGCACCCAGTCCGGAAGCAGGTAGAGCGCGATGAGCAGCACGGCAAGCGGCACGGCCGTCACCAGCGCGCGCGTCGCGCCACGCAGCGGCAGCGCGGCGCGCGTCCGCATCGGGCTGGCCGCGCGCGACATCAGGCGGCCCGGCGACCCATCAGGCCGCGCGGGCGCAACAACAGCACGAGCGCCATGCCGAGATACGGCAACACCAGGTTGATCTGCGGCAGATAGCGCCCGCCGAAACCGTATATCGCCCCGAGTACGAGCGCGCCGAGCAGCGTTCCCGGAAAGCTGCCGAGCCCGCCGATGACGACGACGATGAACGCGTCGATGATGATGCGGTCGCCCATGCCCGGGGCGATCGCCCGGATCGGGGCGGCGACCACGCCGGCCACCCCGGCCATCAAGGCACCGAGCGCGAACACGCCGGTGATCACGCGCGGCACGTCGATGCCGATTGCCTCGGCCATCCGGCGATCGATCGCGGCGGCACGCACGATGCGCCCGGCGCGGGTGCGCACGAAGAACATCCATAGCGCTGCCATCGCCACGGCCGCCGCGCCCATCACGAAGACACCGTACACCGGATAGGTGACCCCGAGGACTTCGACCGTTCCACGCAGCAACGGCGGCGGTTGCACGACGTGAATGCCCGAGCCCCAGGCGACGCGGACTGCATCGTCGATGACCAGCAGCAGCGCGAACGTGACGAGCAGGCTGTCGGAGACGTCACGCCCGTATACCCGGCGCAGCACGACGCGCTCGATCGCCACCGCGATCACCGCCACCGCCAGCGGCGCGAGCACGAGCGCGGGCCAGAACGGCAGCCCTGCATGCGCGACGAAAGAGTAGGTGAAATACGCGCCCAGCATGTACAGGCCGCCGTGCGCGAAGTTGATGACGTTCAGGACACCGAAGACGATATTCAGGCCGACGGCGATGACGAACAGCAGCAGCCCGATCTCCAGGCTGTTGAGCAGCGCGGCAAGGACACCCTGCATCGCGAGCCGCGGCGGCGAGGCTGCGCCTGGCGCCTGCCGTCTACAGCCTGCAGCCCGTGTCGGCCGCTGCCGGCGTGACTTCCTCGCCCCTGAAGGTGCGCGCCGAGTCGAGCATCCGGACCTTGTAGTCCGGATCGAAGGCACCGAGCCTGCCCCAGGTGGGCCCGATGACCGCCTGGTGATCCTCGGCGCGGATCGCCAGTCGGCCATTCGGGGCATCGATCGAGATGCCCGACAGCGCTTTCGCCACGGCCTCGCCGTCCGTCCTGCCGGCTTTCTCCATCGCCGCCTTGTACAGGTACAGAGCCGCGTACGCACCCTCGGCGTTGTAGCTCGGTGGCGTCTTGAAGCGCGCCATGTAGGATTTCACGAAGGCGTTGTTCACGGGGTTGTCGTGGGCGGCGAACCAGTAACGCGTGCCCGCCCAGACGCCCTGCGGCATCTGCTCGCCGAGCGCGGACAGCACCTCCGTGGCCGCGCCCAGCGTGAGAAGTACCTGGAATTTCTGGTCGAAGAACCCGAGGTTCCTTGCCTGGCGCACGAAGTTGACGAGGTCGCCGCCCCACAGCGAGACCAGCACACCGTCGGGCCTGCTCTGCATCACGCTGTTGATGAATGGAACGAAGTCTTCGGCGCCGAAACGCGGAAACGACGTCTCCTTCATCAGTTCGACATCGGGCTTGCGCTGTTTCAGGTATTTGCCGAAATACTCCCACGACTGATGGCCGAAGGCGTAGTCGGGGCCGATCGTCGTCCAGCGCTTCGCGCCGCTCGCGGCAGCGATCTGCGCGGCAGCCGACATGTTCTGGTTGACGTTGACGCTGAGGCGGTACGTCCAGGCGTTGCACAGCTTGCCGGTGACGTCGGGCGAAGCGGCGTGCGTGATGACGAAGGGTCTGCGCAACTCGGGCACGACTGGCGCGAGCCCGTTGGCAACACCAGAGCTGTCGAGCCCCATCAACCCGTCGGCGCCGCCCTGGAACACGAGTTTGCGCGCAGCCTGGATTGCGACGTCGACCTTGCCCTGACTGTCTTCGAGCGAAAATTCGACCTTGCGTCCGAGGATGCCGCCCCTGGCATTGATTTCGTCGGCGGCCAGTTCCATCCCCTGCCTGGCGAACTGGCCGTAGGTGGCAGCGCTGCCGGACAGGATGTAGATCGCACCGAAGCGGATCGGCTTCTGCTGTGCATGAGCGGGCGGCACGCCGGGGGCGAGCGCGAGGATCGCCGCCAGAACGGTGGGGGCAAACGAACTCGCAAGCGCACGCATGCCGGGCGCAGCTTTGCTGGTCATGGCAACCTCTCCTTGTTCCGGTCCCTCTCTTCACGATGACAGCACATGGTCGGGTCGTCGTGAATGCCGACATCGTGCGCAGGGTATTGCTGCGGTGCAGCCCCGGACGAGCCGGCGGCCAGATGGCGCACAATCTGCGTGACGACGTTCCTGCGAAGAGCCTTGCCCGATGAGAAGCCGCCACGATTCCGCGGACTGGATGTGGGCCGACGCACTGGCTGCGCTCGGTCGCGCCGAGCGCCTGCACCGCCAGTTCTTCCAGCCGCGCCAGGCCCGCACGCCCACCTGGGAGCCACCGATCGACGTGCTCGAGACCGAACACGAGGTGCTGATCTTCGTCGCGTTACCCGGCGTGGACGCGCGCGAAGTGCAGGCCGTGATCGACGGCGCCACGCTCGTCGTCGGCGGGCGCCGGGTGCTGCCGCGGGTACTGGGGACGGCGGTCATTCACCGGCTGGAACTGCCGCAGGGTCGCTTCGAGCGCCGCGTGCCCCTGCCGCCCGGACGCTACAGCGCCGCACGCGTCGCTTCCGAGCACGGATGCCTGGTGATCACCCTGCAGAAGACGACATGATCGACGACGAACCGATTTCCGCGAGCGCAGGCGCCGCGGACGCGGCCCCGCAGCCGCAGGCGGGCGCCATGCCGGCGACGCTGGCGCCTGACCTGCTGATCGTCGTTCCGGTGCGCGATACCGTGCTCTTTCCCGGCACCGTCTTCCCGATCGCGATCGGCCGCGAGGCCTCGATCCTCGCCGCGCAGCAGGCCCTGCGCGAAGAACGGCCGATCGGCATCCTGATGCAACGCGACGCCGACACCGCGCAGCCCGGTGCGATCGACATGCACCGCACCGGCACGATCGCCAACATCCTGCGCTACGTGAACCTTCCCGATGGCGGCCATCACATCGTCGTGCAGGGACTGCAGCGTTTCCGGGTTGCCGGGTTCGTGCGCGAGCGCCCGTTCTTCGCGGTGCGTCACGTCGCGATCGACGAACCGCAGGAACAGGGCCCCGAGATCGAGGCGCGGCTGCTGCACCTGAAACAGCAGGCCCTCGAGGCGCTGGAGCTGATGCCGCAGGTACCGCAGGAACTGAGCGCCGCGGTCCAGGCGGCCAGCCTGCCGGGCGCGCTGGCCGACCTCGTCGCCGCGTACCTCGACGTGAGCCGGGACGACCGGCAGGACCTCCTCGAGACGATCGACCTGCGCACGCGGATGGACAAGGTCTCGGCCTTCCTGGCCAGGCGCATCGAGGTGCTGCGTCTGACCCATGAAATCGGCCAGCGCACGAAGGCCACGTTCGACAGGCGCCAGCGCGAGGCAATCCTGCGCGAACAGATGGCGGCGATCCAGCGCGAACTCGGCGAAGCCGACGGCAGGTCGCAGGAAGTTGCCGATCTGTCGAAGGCGATCGACGAAGCGAAGATGCCGCAGGAAGTCGAAGAAGTCACGCGCAAGGAGCTGCGTCGCTACGAGCGCATGCCCGAGGCGGCCCCCGAAGCCGGCATGGTGCGCACCTGGCTCGATTGGCTGATCGAACTGCCGTGGGCCGAGCCAGGACAGCGACCGATCGACATCGCCGAGGCGCGCCGCGTGCTCGACGAGGACCACTTCGGGCTGGACAAGGTCAAGACGCGCATCGTCGAATTCCTCGCGGTGCGCAAGCTCGCGCCGCGCGGCAAGGCGCCGATCCTGTGCTTCGTCGGGCCGCCCGGCGTCGGCAAGACGTCTCTCGGCCAGTCGATCGCGCGCGCGATGCATCGTCCGTTCGTGCGCGTGAGCCTGGGCGGCGTGCACGACGAAGCCGAGATCCGCGGGCACCGGCGCACGTACGTCGGCGCGCTGCCGGGCAACATCGTCCAGGCGATCCGCAAGGCCGGGGCGCGCGACTGCGTGATGATGCTCGACGAGATCGACAAGATGGGCCGCGGCATCCAGGGCGATCCGTCGGCGGCCATGCTCGAAGTGCTCGATCCGGAGCAGAATTCGACGTTCCGCGACAACTACCTCGGCGTTCCGTTCGACCTGAGCCGCGTGGTCTTCGTCGCCACGGCGAACATGCTCGAGACCATTCCCGGGCCGTTGCGCGACCGCATGGAGATCATCGCGCTCGCCGGCTACACGGAGAACGAGAAGCACGAGATCGCGCGCCGCTACCTGGTGCGCCGCCAGCTCGAGGCCAACGGCCTGACTGCAGACCAGGCCACGATCGACGACGCAGCGCTGCGCCGGATCATCCGCGACTACACGCGCGAGGCGGGCGTGCGCAGCCTCGAACGCGAGGTCGGGCGCGCCCTGCGTCACGCGGCGGTGCGCATCGCCGAGGGCTCGGCCGCCGGATTGCACATCGGCGCCGACGACCTCGACGGGATCCTCGGCGCGCCGCGCTTCGAAAACGAGATCGCGATGCGCACGACGGTTCCGGGCGTTGCGACCGGACTGGCCTGGACGCCGGTCGGCGGCGACATCCTCTTCATCGAGGCAACGAGCCTGCCCGGCAACGGAGCCCTGATCCTCACCGGTCAGCTCGGCGACGTGATGCGCGAGAGCGCGCAGGCGGCGCTGTCCATTGTCAAGCATCGCGCGCGCGAACTCGGCATCGACGAGACGCGGCTCGGCAGGACCGACATCCACATCCACGTGCCGGCCGGGGCCACACCCAAGGACGGACCGAGCGCGGGCGTGGCGATGTTCACGGCGCTGGTCTCGCTGCTCACCGGGCGCACGGTGCGCAGCGACACCGCGATGACCGGCGAAATCAGCCTGCGCGGTCTCGTGCTCCCGGTGGGCGGAATCAAGGAGAAGGTGGTCGCTGCGGCTGCCGCCGGCATCGGACGCGTCATGCTGCCGGCACGCAACCGGCGTGACTTCGACGAGATTCCCGCCGACGCGCGCGAGCGGCTCGAATTCGTTTGGCTCGAGCGCGTCGACCAGGCGATCGAATCGGCGCTCGAAGCGCCGAAGGACGCCGCTGTCGGTTGAGTGGCGTGCCGCGCACCGCGCACTGCCCGAACAGTGCGCGCCGGCGCCCGTTGGTCCGGCAGCCGGTGGGCCGCGCCGACAGGCGCTGCGACAGCGGCGTCAGAACGCCGCTTCGGGCATCGCGAGCACGCCCGGCGCCCCCTCGACCGCGGCCGCACGCAGCGCTGCGGCCTGCGTCAGCAGGTGATCGGCATGGAAGCGTGCGGTGGCGATCTTGGCCCGCAGGAACGGCGCATCGCCGTCGCCCGCCTTCAGCATCCGGTTGGCCACCAGCGCCGCGCGCGCCATCTGCCAGCCCGACAGCACCACGCCTGCGAGCTTCAGGTAGGGCACGCTGCCGGCAAATGCCGCGCGCACATCCTTGCCGAGCGTCTCGACGATGTATCGCACGGCGTCTTCGAGTGCCACGCGGCCGGCCGACAGGCGTGCCGCGATCGCGTCGAGGTCGGCGCCGCCGGCCTGGCGCAATGCCTCTTCGGTCTGCCGCACGCTTGCGAGCAGCACCCGGGCAACCGCACCGCCATTGCGTGCGGTCTTGCGGCCGATCAGGTCGTTGGCCTGGATCGCGGTCGTGCCCTCGTAGATCGTGAGGATGCGCACGTCGCGATAGTGTTGCGCCGCGCCGGTCTCCTCGATGAAGCCCATGCCGCCGTGCACCTGCACGCCGAGCGAGGCGACTTCGATCGACATCTCGGTGGACCAGCCCTTGACGATCGGAACCAGGAACTCGTAGATCGCCATGTTCTCGCGACGGGTGGCTTCGTCGGGCGCGTGATGGCCGGCGTCGGAAGCGGCCGCGGCCACACAGGCGAGCGCGCGCGCCGCTTCGGTGTGCGCGCGCATGGTCATCAGCATGCGGCGCACGTCGGGGTGGCGGATGATCGGCACCGCCGCGCCCGAACCGGCGACGTCGCGGCTTTGCAGCCGCTCCCTCGCGTACGCCACCGCCTGCTGGTAGGCACGCTCGGCCAGCGCCACGCCCTGGACACCGACCGCGAAACGCGCCGCGTTCATCATCACGAACATGTATTCGAGGCCGCGGTTCTCCTGGCCGATCCGGTAGCCGACCGCACCCGCGCCGACTTCGCCCTTGTCGTCGCCGTAGATCAGCACCGCGGTGGGGCTCGCCTTGATGCCGAGCTTGTGCTCGATCGACTGGCACCAGACGTCGTTGCGTCGGCCGGGCCGGCCCTGCTCGTCGACCATGAACTTCGGCACCACGAACAGCGAGATGCCCTTCACGCCCTCGGGCGCGTCGGGCGTGCGGGCGAGCACCAGGTGCACGATGTTGCCCGCCATGTCGTGCTCGCCGTAGGTGATGAAGATCTTCTGACCGAAGATGCGATACGTGCCGTCGGCCTGCGGCACCGCCTTCGTGCGCACCAGCGCGAGGTCGGAGCCGGCCTGCGGCTCGGTGAGGTTCATCGTGCCGGTCCAGGCGCCCGAGACGAGGTGCGGGATGTACAGCGCCTTCTGCGCCTGCGAGCCGGCCACCAGCAGCGCCTCGATCGCGCCGTCGGTGAGCAGCGGGCACAGCGCGAACGACAGGTTGGCCGAATTGAGGATCTCCATGCACGGCGTGGCGATCAGCTTCGGCAATCCCTGGCCGCCGAATTCCTCGGGATGCTGGACACCTTGCCAGCCGCCGTCGGCGAACTGGCGGAACGCGGCGCGGAAGCCCGGCGAAGTGGTCACCGCACCATCGGACAGCGTCGAGGGTTCGAGGTCGCCTCCGCGGTTGAGCGGCGCGATCACCTGCTCGTTGAACTTCGCGCACTCCCCGAGCACCGCCTGCGCAGTGTCGTAGCCCGCCTCGGCAAAATCCGGCAGCGATGCGACCTCGTCGATGCCGGCCAGGTGCCGAAGCACGAACAGCATGTCCTTCAGCGGTGCGACGTACGACATGGCGGATCCTCCGTCACGGGGCCGGAACCAGCCCCTTTCAGCCCAGTTCCTTCACCAGTTCGGGCACTGCGGTGAACAGGTCGGCGACCAGGCCGTAGTCGGCCACGCCGAAGATCGGCGCCTCCTCGTCCTTGTTGATGGCCACGATCACCTTGCTGTCCTTCATGCCGGCCAGGTGCTGGATCGCCCCGGAGATGCCCACGGCGATGTAGAGCTGCGGCGCGACGATCTTGCCGGTCTGCCCGACCTGCCAGTCGTTCGGTGCGTAACCCGCGTCCACCGCCGCCCGCGAGGCGCCCAGCGCCGCACCGAGCCGGTCGGCCAGCGGCTCGAGCAGGTGGAAGTTCTCGGCGCTGCCCATCCCGCGCCCACCGGAGACGACGACCTTCGCCGCAGTGAGCTCCGGGCGGTCGCTGCGCGCGATCTCGCGTCCCACGAACGCGGACTTGCCCGAGTCGGCCACCGCCGCCACCGGCTCGACCGGCGCCGAGCCGCCCGTGGCCGCCACCGGGTCGAAGCCGGTGGTGCGCACCGTGATCACCTTCACCGCGTCGGCGCTTTGCACCGTGGCGATCGCGTTGCCCGCGTAGATCGGCCGCGTGAACGTGTCGGGCGACTCCACGCCGATGATGTCCGAGATCTGCGCCACGTCGAGCTTCGCGGCCACGCGCGGCGCCACGTTCTTGCCGTGTGCGGTGGCCGGGGCCAGGATGTGCGTGAACCCGCCCGCCACCGCCAGCACCTGCGCGGCCACGTTCTCGGCGAGCTGGTCGGCCAGCTGCGGCGCATCGGCCAGCAGCACCTTCGCCACGCCCGCGGCCTGCGCGGCCGCCTGCGCGACCGCCGCGCAGCCGCTACCGGCCACCAGCACCGTGACCTCGCCACCCGCCTTGGCCGCGGCGGCGATCGTGTTCAGCGTCGCCGGCTTGAGCGCCGCGTTGTCGTGTTCGGCCAGTACCAGAGCTGCCATCGGTCGGTCCCTTTCAGATCACTTTGGCTTCGTTCTTCAGCTTGGCCACCAGCGTGGCCACGTCGGGCACCTTCACCCCCGCCTTGCGTCCCGGCGGCTCGCTCACCTTCAGCGTCTTGAGCCGCGGCGCCACGTCCACCCCCAGATCCTCCGGCCTGAGCACGTCGAGCGGCTTCTTCTTCGCCTTCATGATGTTCGGCAGCGTCACGTACCTCGGCTCGTTCAGCCGCAGGTCCGTCGTCACCACCGCCGGCAGCGACACCGAAACCGTCTCCAGTCCGCCGTCGACCTCGCGCGTGACCGTGGCCCGGCCGTCGGCGATCTCCACCTTCGAAGCGAAGGTGGCCTGCGGCAGCCCGGCCAGCGCCGCCAGCATCTGCCCGGTCTGGTTGGCGTCGTCGTCGATCGCCTGCTTGCCCAGGATCACCAGACCCGGCTGCTCCCTGTCCACCAGCGCCTTCAGGATCTTCGCCACCGCCAGCGGCTGCAACTCCGCGTCGGTCTGCACCAGAATCGCCCGGTCGGCACCGATCGCCAGCGCCGTGCGCAGCGTCTCCTGGCAGGCCTGCACGCCGCATGACACCGCCACCACCTCGGTGGCCACGGCCTTTTCCTTCAACCGCATCGCCTCTTCCACCGCGATCTCGTCGAACGGGTTCATCGACATCTTCACGTTGGCAATGTCCACGCCGCTCTGGTCGCTCTTCACGCGCACTTTCACGTTGTAGTCGACCACCCGCTTCACGGGAACGAGGATCTTCATCGGGGCCTCACGATCTTCGACAGGGGAAAAGAGCGATTATAGGGAGTTCGCGAAATCGTCCGTCCGCGCGGGCGCGGCCCCTCACTTCCAGTCGGGGCGGCGCTTCTCGATGAACGCCTGCACGCCTTCGAGCGCCGACTCGTCCATCATGTTGCAGGCCATCGTCTGGCCAGCGAGCTGATAGGCACCATCGATGCCCATTTCCAGCTGGCGGTAGAACAGGCCCTTTCCGGCAGCGATCGCGACCGCCGGCTTCGCGCAGATCGACGCCGCCAGCCGGTCGACCTCGGCGTCGAGCGCCTCGGGCGCCACCACCCGGTTGACCAGCCCCCTGGCCTGCGCGGTGGGCGCGTCGATGAACTCGCCGGTGACCAGCATCTCGAAGGCCGCCTTGCGTGACAGGTTGCGCGACAGGGCGACCGACGGCGTCGAGCAGAACAGACCCAGGTTGACGCCCGAGACAGCGAACTTCGCGTCGGCGCTGGCCACCGCGAGATCACACATCGCCACCAGCTGGCAGCCAGCCGCCGTCGCAATCCCGTGCACCCGCGCAATCACCGGCTGCGGCAACTGCTGGATCGTCATCATCATGCGCGCGCACTGGGCAAACAGCGTGCGGTAGTAGTCGTGCGAAGGACTGGCACGCATCTCGCGCAGGTCGTGGCCGGCGCAGAACGCCTTGCCGGCGCCGGCGATCACGATCACGCGGGCCAGCGGGTCGGCTGCCACGCGCTCGAGTTCGCCCTGCACCGCGCGCATCAGGTCTTCGGAGAGCGCGTTGAACTGCGCCGGGCGGTTCAGCGTCAACCGTACGACGCCGCCCTCGCGGGCTACGTCGACCAGGGAGTCGCCCTGCGGCGACGAAGCGTTTTGTGCAACGGCAGACATCACGAATCCTCCTGTGCACGGCCGCCCTCGCGGCCATCGGGCGGTTGACGGGCGAACCGTCCGCCCGCCTCACGGCTCCGATTATCGGCGCGTGGCGCCGATCGTCCAAACCGGCCACGCAAGCAGGCAGATGCCGCTGCGCGTTCGTTTACACTCGATCGGACCCAACGACTTCCGGGCCTCACATGCTCGAGCGGATCCAGGCGGTGGCCGCACAGGTCGGCACCGTCGTCGTGGGCAAGCAGCCACAGATCAAGCTCGCACTCGCCTGTCTGCTCGCCCGCGGCCACCTGCTGATCGAAGACCTGCCGGGCGTCGGCAAGACGACGCTCGCCCACGCGCTGTCGATGTCGCTCGGCCTGCAGTTCAAGCGCGTGCAGTTCACCAACGACCTGCTGCCGGCCGACATCGTCGGCCTGTCGGTGTTCGACCGCGACAGTTCGCGGTTCGTCTTCCACCCGGGGCCGGTGTTCTCGCAGGTGCTGCTCGCCGACGAGATCAACCGCGCGTCGCCCAAGACGCAGTCCGCACTGCTCGAGGCGATGGAGGAGCGCCAGGTCTCGATCGACGGCAGGACGCTGACGCTGCCCGAACCGTTCTTCGTCATCGCCACGCAGAACCCGCAGGACCAGGTCGGCACGTTCCCGCTGCCCGAATCGCAGCTCGACCGCTTCCTGATGTGCGTCCAGCTCGGTTACCCGGACGCCAGGTCGGAGCGCGCGCTGCTCGAGGGCGACGACCGGCGGGTCATGCTCGCCAGCCTGCCCGCGCGGATGGATCCGGCGCAACTGCAACAGGCGCAGCAGATGGTGTGCGGGATCCGCTGCGCGCCGGCGCTGCTCGACTACGTCCAGAACCTGCTTACGTTCAGTCGACGCAGCCCGGCCCTGTCGGAGGGCCTGAGTCCGCGCGCCGGACTGGCGCTGCTGCAGGCCGCGCGCGCGTGGGCGTTGCTCGATGGACGCAACCACGTGCTGCCCGACGACGTCCAGGCAGTGCTCACCGCGGTGGCCGGCCACCGGTTGCGCCCGGCCAAGGGCAGCAGCGTCTCGCATCGGGCACGCGCCGAAATGGTGGCCGGCCTGCTCGAGGCGGTGGCGGTGCCATGAGCCGCCCGCGCGCCGGCGACTACCGGCTCGCCCGCCGCAACGTGTTCATGCTGCCCACGCGCGCCGGGCTGCTGCTCGCCGCCGTCGTGCTGACGATGCTGGTCACGGCGATCAACTACCAGTTGTCGCTCGGCCACGCACTGACTTTTCTGGTCGGGGCCATCGCGGTCGTGGCAATGCTGCACACCTGGCGCAACCTGGCGACGCTCACGCTGCGCGCCGGGCGCGCCGAGCCGGTGTTCGCCGGCCAGATCGCGGAATTCACGCTGATTGCGCGCAACCCGACCAGGGTAGAGCGCTTTGCGCTGTGCCTGAATACCGCAGCCATGGCACAGCCCGAGTACTTCGACGTGGCACCGGACGCCGAGCACTTCGTGACGATCGCGCTGCCGGCGCACCGGCGCGGGTGGATGCAGGTGCCGCGCCTGACGCTTGCCACGACGTTCCCGATGGGCATCTGGCGCGCCTGGGCGCGCTGGCGCCCGGCGCTGCGCGTACTGGTCTACCCGCAACCCGAGACGCCTGCCGCGCCGCTGCCGGCGCGCCTCGCGGCGAGCGGCGAAGGCAGCGCGCGCGGTTCGGGCAGCGACGACATCGCGGCGCTGCGCCCGTACGTGCCGGGCGATTCGCCACGGCTGATCGCCTGGAAGGCGATCGCACGCACCGCCGCCGACAGCCTGATCAGCAAGCAGTTCGACGGCGGCGATCTCGGGGAGTTGACGCTCGAGTGGTCGGCGCTGCCCGCCGCGATGGACGCCGAAGCGCGCCTGTCACGGCTCACCCGGTGGGTCCTCGACGCCGACGCGGCCGGCGTGCGCTACGCGCTGGCGCTTCCCGGCACACGGATCGCCTTCGATCACGGGACCGCCCACCGCACGCGCTGCCTCGAGGCGCTGGCGACCTGGAACGCCTGAGGCGCACGACCCGCTGCCATGGCGACCGGGCTTCATTACTCGTTGCGCGCGCTCGGCGGGACGATGGGGGCGCAGTGGGAGCGCGAACGACGCGAGACGCTGTTCCTGATGCTGCCGGTTGCACTGTCGGTGCTGCCGCACCTGATGCACCTGCCCTGGTGGATCGGCGCCGGCTTCGTCGTGCTGTTCGCATGGCGGCTGTCGCTGGTGCTCTCGGGCCGCTGGCTGCCACGGGTCTCGGTGCGATGGGCCGCCGCGATCGCCTGTACCGCCGCGGTCTACGCGCACTACCAGACCCTGCTCGGGCGCGAGCCCGGCGTCGCGCTGCTGGTCCTCTTCCTCGGACTGAAGCTGATGGAAATGCGCGCCCGGCGCGACCTGTTCGTGGTGATCTTCCTCTGCTTCTTCCTGCTGCTCGCCGCGTTCTTCCACTCGCAGTCGATCGCGACCGCGCTCACCGTAACGGCGGCGCTGTACGGCCTGCTCGCGGCGATGCTCACGATGCAGTTCCGGCAGCACGAGCCATCGATCGGCCAGCGCCTGCGCAGCGTCGGCCTGATGCTGGCGCAGGCGCTGCCGATCGCCGTCGCGGTCTTCCTGCTGTTCCCGAGATACGGCGGGCCGCTGTGGGGCATGTCTGCCGACGCGCAGCGTGCGCGCACCGGCCTGTCCGACACGATGACACCCGGCAACATCGCACAACTGTCGGAGTCCGACGCGATCGCCTTCCGGGTCCTGTTCGACCGCGCCATCCCGCCCACCGCGCTGCTCTACTGGCGTGGCCCGGTCTTCGGCAGCTTCGACGGCCTGGCCTGGCGCGCGCACGAGGCGCGCGCGGCACCGGGCCGCGCGACACCGCTCGAGTTCGACACTCGTGGCGAGGAGGTCCGCTACACGGTGACGCAGGAGCCCACCGGTCGCAACTGGCTGTTCGCGCTGGAGATGCCGGTGAGCGCCGAGTCGGATTCGGCCCGGCCCATCCTGCGTGCGGACCTGCAACTGGTCTCGCCGACGCCGATCGTCGAGCGCCTGCGCACGACGATCGTTTCCGGCACCGGGTTTCGCGCCGGCGCGAACGAGGACAAGGCCTCGCTGCGCGCCTGGCTCGCCCTGCCGGCCGGATTCAATCCGCGCACCGCCGCAATGGCCGCACGCTGGCGCACCGAAGAGGGCACCGCGCCGCTGGCCGATCAACGGCTGGTCGAACGCGCGCTGGCGATGTTCCGCGAACAGCCGTTTCGCTACACGCTCGAGCCGCCACTGCTCGGTCGTGACGGCGTCGACGACTTCCTGTTCGGGTCGCGTGCCGGCTTCTGCGAGCACTACGCGAGCGCGTTCGCAGTGCTGATGCGGGCGCTGGGTATCCCGGCGCGCATCGTCACCGGCTATCAGGGCGGCGAACGCAATCCGGTGGACGGCTACTGGCTGGTGCGGCAGGCCGACGCACACGCGTGGGCCGAAGTCTGGCTCGCGGACCGCGGCTGGGTGCGCGTGGACCCGACCGCTGCAGTCGCGCCGCAACGCATCGAACGCGGTCTGCGCCTGGGCGACGGCGCATCCGGCCACGAGGTGGCGGCGCGCTCGCTCGCGCAGCGCCTGTGGTTCAACCTGGACGCGATCGGCAACGCCTGGAACCAGTGGGTGCTGTCATACGACCGCAGCCGTCAGCAGAGCCTGCTCGCCCGACTCGGCATCGCCGCCGGCGACTGGCAGCAGCTCGCCGCGCTGCTGGCGGGGGTGCTTGCCGCGTTGGTCGGCGCGGTGGCGCTGCTCACGCTGCGCCCGCAACTGCCGCGCGATCCGGTGGTGCAGGCCTATGCATCGTTCTGTTTCCGTCTGGCGGCAGTGGGCCTCGGCCGCGCGCGGCACGAGACCGCCTCGCGCCATCTGGCACGCATTGCGCGCGCACTCGACGACGCCCGGCTGGCCGAGGCGCGACGCATCGTCGCAGCCTACGAGCGGCTGCGCTACGCGGACACCTCGCCCGATCGCGCCGCCGTGCGACACTTGCACAAGTCCGTGCAAGCCTTCAAGCCGTGAGCCCGCGCCCGTCCACCCCTGCGTCTTTTTCGAATCCGGCCCGTTCCAGCCCCCTCACCGCGATCATCGCGCACGCCGCGCCAGCGGCAGGTGCGGTGCGCGTGCTGCTGGCAGTGCTGGTCGTCGCCATCGCCGCTGCGCCCGCCGGCACCGAGGCGAAACAGCGGGCCAGGCGGCCCGCCGGCGCACCGGCGGCGTCTGCGGCAACGGCCGGGATCGCCGCCAGCTACGCCGATCGCGCCGAAGTCCGGACTTTCGTCGCCGGGATGGTCCAGCGGCATGGATTCATCGAATCCGAATTGCTGGAACTGTTCTCCAGCGTGCAGCGCAACGACGAGGCGCTGCGGCTCACAGCACCACCGCCCCCGGAGTTCAAGCGCTCGTGGACGGCGTATCGTTCGCGCTTCCTCGATCCGCTGCGCATCCGCGAAGGCCTGCGCTTCTGGCGCGAACAGGAACTCTGGCTCGAGCTCGCGGCGCAGCGCTTCGGCGTGCCGCCCGAGATCGTGGTGGCGATCATCGGCGTCGAAACCCTCTACGGCCGCATCAGCGGCGATTTCCGCGTGCTGGACGTGCTCACCACGCTCGCGTTCGACGCCCCGCGTCGCGCCGACTACTTTCGCGGCGAGCTCGAGCAATACCTGCTCTTCAGCCGCGAGTCGGCGCTCGACGTCTTCTCGGTGCGCGGCTCGTACGCCGGCGCAATCGGCCTGCCGCAGTTCATGCCGGGCAGCATCCGCCGCTTCGCGGTCGACCTGGACGGTGATGGCGACGTCGAACTGCGGTCCGATCCGGCCGACGCGATCGGCAGCGTCGCCAGCTTTCTCGCCGCGCACGGCTGGCGCAGTGGCGAGCCGGTGCGCTTCGAGATGCGCTTCGACAGCGAGACACGGCTGGCACCGCTGGTCGATGCCGGCATCCGGCCGCAGTTCACGATCGCCGAGCTTGCAGCCTACGGCATCTCGAGCAACGAACCGGTTTCCCCCGACATGCCGCTGGCGCTGATCGACCTGCCCAACGGCGACGCCGCGCCGAGCTACTACCTGGGCGCGCAGAATTTCTTCGCGATCACCCGCTACAACCGCTCGAGCTTCTACGCGATGGCGGTCTACGAGCTGGCGCGCCGGCTCGCCGCACTGCGCTGACTCGCACGCCTTCAGTCCTCGAACGGCTGCGCCTCGACCCTGCGCAGCATCGCCATCAGCACCCCGGTGCAGACGATCAGCACGATCCCCGCCAGCGACACCGCGTCGGGGAACTGGCCGAAGAAGAGCAGGCCGAAGACCACCGCCATCACCGAGTGCGTATAACCGAACGGCGCGAGCGCCGCTGCCGAGCCGTGTTCGTAGGCACGCACCAGAAGCAGGTGGCCGAAGGCGCCGATCGCGCCCATCGCGACGAACAGCGCGCCCTGCAGCCACGTGCCGGGCAGCTGCCAGCGCCCGGGCGCGACCACGGCCAGCATCACCGCGGCCACCACCGCGCCGATGAACAGCGTCGCCAGCCCATTGTCGACGCCCGACAGTCTGCGCGTCAGCAACTGGTAGCCGACGATGAACAGCGCCGCGAGCAGTGGCAGCGCTGCCGCCCACCCGAACAGCGCGCTGCCCGGGCGCACGATCAGCAGCACGCCGCCGAAGCTGGCGGCCAGCGACAGCCAGGTGCCACGCGGCGCACGCTCGTGCATCAGGGTCACCGCGCCGACGGTGACCAGGATCGGCACGATCGAGACGATCGCCGTGGCCTCGGCCAGCGGCAGGTGGGCAATGCCGGAGAAGAAACACACCGACGACATGCCCAGGCACACGCCGCGCGCAACCTGCAGCGAGGGGCGCCGGGTGCGCAGCAGCGCGCGCCCCATCCGTGGCAGGAAGATCGCCGCCATCACGACGACGTGAAAGACGTAGCGCGCCCAGGCGACCAGCAGCGGGTGATGCGTCTGGGACAGATGCTTCGCGACGCTGTCGAGCAGTGCGAAGCTGACGCAGGCGCCGACCAGCAGGGCGATGGCGCGCAGCGGCGCGTGGTCGGCGTCCATCCGTGGGGAAGTCGGGCAGCGGCTATCCCGGGAACACGCCGGTAGACAGATAGCGGTCGCCGCGGTCGCAGACGACGAAGACGATCGTCGCGTTCTCGACCTCGCGGGCCAGCCGCAGCGCGATGCAGCACGCGCCTGCGGCCGATATCCCGCAGAAAACGCCCTCCTCCACGGCCAGGCGCCGCGTCATCTCCTCGGCGTCGACCTGCGAGACCGACTCGATGCGGTCGACGCGCGCATGCCGGTAGATCTTCGGCATGTAGGCTTCGGGCCACTTGCGGATGCCCGGAATCGACGAACCGTCGGTCGGCTGGGCGCCGACGATGCACACCGCCGGGTTGCGCTCCTTCAGAAAGCGCGACACGCCGGTGATCGTGCCGGTGGTGCCCATTGCCGAAACGAAGTGCGTGATCCGGCCCTGCGTATCGTCCCAGATTTCGGGGCCGGTCGTCTCGTAGTGCGCTGCCCAGTTGTCGTCGTTCGAGAACTGGTCGAGCACCCGGCCCCGCCCTTCGCGCTGCATCTGATCGGCAAGATCGCGCGCGCCCTCCATGCCCTGCGCCTGCGTCACCAGGATCAGTTCCGCGCCATAGGCCTTCATCGACTGGCGTCGCTCGAGCGACAGGTTGTCCGGCATGATCAGCACCATCCGATAGCCGCGCAGCGCCGCCGCCATCGCCAGCCCGATGCCCGTGTTGCCCGAAGTCGCCTCGATCAGCGTGTCGCCGGGGCGGATCTCGCCGCGCGCCTCGGCGCGCGCGATCATCGCCAGCGCCGGGCGGTCCTTGACCGATCCGGCCGGGTTGTTGCCCTCCATCTTGCCCAGCACGACGTTGCCCCGCTGATCACCGTCGGCGCCGGGGATGCGCTGCAGCCTCACCAGCGGCGTGCGGCCGATGGTCTGTTCGATCGTCGGATGGTCGGGGCGCTGGTTCATGATCGGCTCGCTCGCGGATTCAGTGGAACACCGGACGCTCGTCCGGCAACGGCGTGACGCCGGGCAGATCAGCGGCGAGGATCGCGCGACGCACCGCCTCCATGGCCGGCACCCGTGTGAAGCTCTTGCGCCACACCAGCGACACACGCCGGTGCGGCGGCGGCGCCACGAACGGAATGTAACGCAGCAGCTCGTCCTCGCGCGGCTGCGCGCACGCGGTGCGGGGGAGCACCGTGACGCCGACACCCGAGGCCACCATGTGCCGGATCGTCTCGAGCGACGATCCCTCGAAGGTCTTCTGGATGCCGGCACTCGACTGCGAATGGCGCGACAGCTCGGGGCACACTTCGAGCACCTG
Source organism: Burkholderiaceae bacterium (assembly GCA_021463505.1). Taxonomy (GTDB): domain Bacteria; phylum Pseudomonadota; class Gammaproteobacteria; order Burkholderiales; family Burkholderiaceae_E; genus Zeimonas. Next base: position 43,364 of record JAJTYR010000021.1, read on the forward strand.
GTCGCGAAAACAGTGGCCGGTGCCCAGCAGCAGCATCGTCTGCTCCTTCAGTTCGAGCGAGCGGATCGCCCTGCGCCGTGCCCACCGATGCCGCGCCGGCACCGCGACCACGAAGGGTTCGTCGTAGACGCCGAGCGTGGCCAGACCCTGGTCGGGAAACGGATCGGCGAGGATCGCGAGATCGATGTCGCCCTGGCGCAGCAGCTCGAGCAGTTTCACGGTGAAGTTCTCCTGAAGCAGCAGCGGCATCTGCGGCGCGTCCGCGATCATCCGCGGCACCAGCCGCGGCAGCAGATACGGGCCGATGGTGTAGATGACGCCCACGCGCAGCGGCCCGGCCAGCGGGTCCTTGCCCTGCGCCGCGATCTCGCGGATCGCATTGGTCTGCCCGAGCACGTGCTGCGCCTGCTCGACGATCCGGGCGCCCACGGGTGTGATGCCGATCTCGCTGCCGCCACGCTCGAACAGCTGCACGCCCAGTTCCTCCTCGAGCTTGCGGATCGCCACCGACAGCGTCGGCTGGCTCACGAAGCAGGCTTCGGCCGCACGGCCGAAGTGGCGTTCGCGCGCCACGGCGACGATGTACTTGAGTTCGGTGAGTGTCATGGCGCGTCCACGATGATAGCAAGCGGCTGCTCGGGCATACTGCAGGGATGCCCGCGACGCCCGAGCCCGCCGCAACTGCATCCCACTCCGACGCCGCATCGCTGATCGGTGTCGACTGGGGATCGAGCGCGCTGCGCGCCTGGCTGATCGGCCCCGGTGGCATCGCGGCGCGTCGTGAGTCGTCGGCCGGCGTGGCCAGCATCGCCGGCGGGCGCTTTCGCGCGGCATTCGAAGCGCTGTGTGGCGACTGGCTCGCGCGCGCGCCGGTGCTGCCGGTGATCGCCTGCGGCATGATCGGCAGTCGCGACGGGTGGCGCGATGCGGGTCGCCTGCGAACGCCTGCCGGGCTCGAGGCGCTGGCCCGGCACCTGGCGAACTTCGACGATCTGATGGGCCGGCCGTTCAGGGTCGTGCCCGGGCTGGTGGCGCGCGGCCAGATCGACTCGCCCGACCTGATGCGCGGTGGCGAGACGCAGGCGATCGGAGCGCTGCAGGACCGCGAAGGACTGTTCGTGCTGCCGGGCACGCATTGCCGCTGGGTCGAGCTGCGCGACCGACAGATCGTCGCCTTCCGCACCTACATGACCGGCGAGCTCTACGCGCTGCTGTGCCGGCGCTCGACGCTGGCCAGCGTGTGCAGCGACCCCGACGACTCGCCGCAGCACCAGGCCGAAGCGCTGCGCGCCTTCGACGAAGGCGTCGATCACGCCGGCGCGCAACCCGGGTCGCTGACGCACCTGCTGTTCACCGCACGCACCGAGACCCTGCTCGGCGGGCTTGCGGCTCACCAGGTCCCCGCCTATCTGTCGGGCCTGCTGATCGGCGCGGAGATCCGCGACGCGTCCGCCTGGTCGCCGCACGACCTGGTACCGACCGTGGTGGCGCGCAGCGAGCTCTCGTCGCGCTACGCGCGCGCGATGCACCGGCTCGCGCTTCACGGCAGGGTGGCCGACGGCGACTCGGCCGCCGTCGGATTGGCCGCGATTGCGCGCGCCGCGGCACTGGCCCGGTAAAGCCGGGGGACCGGGTGCACGCCGGGCCGTGCACCCGGGCACGCCCGGGTCGATCACCCGCTCAGGCGCGCAGGAACTCCTCGCGTCCACCGAACCAGCGTTGCAGGTGCTCGTCGACCCGCGCCGGATCATCGCGCAGCAGCGCTGCCGCCACCTCGCGCGCGGCCCCGAGCAGGTCGCTGTCGCGTTCGAGGTCGGCAAAGCGCAGCAGCGCCTCGCCGGACTGGCGCGCGCCGAGGAATTCGCCGGGGCCGCGCTGGAGCAGGTCGCGCCGTGCGATCTCGAAACCGTCACCGGTTTCGTACAACGTCTTCAGCCGTTCGCGCGCCGCCGCCGACAGCGGCCCACGGTACATCAGCACGCAGACGCTCTCGCCCGAACCGCGACCGACGCGGCCGCGCAACTGGTGCAGCTGCGCGAGGCCGAAGCGCTCGGCGTGCTCGACCACCATCAGCGTCGCGTTGGGCACGTCGACGCCGACCTCGATCACGGTCGTCGCGACCAGCACCTGCAGCGCTGCACTCGCGAACTGCGCCATCACCGCCTGCTTGTCCGCCGACGGCAGCCGGCCGTGCACCAGCCCGACGCGCAGCGGCGCCAGTTCGCGCACCAGCGCGGCGTGGGCGTCGATCGCGCTCTGCAGGTCGAGTGCCTCGCTCTCCGCGATCAGCGGGCACACCCAGTAGACCTGGCGTCCGGCGGCGGCCGCAGCGCGCACGCGCGCCACGACCTCGTCGCGGCGCGCATCGGACACCAGCCTGGTGAGCACGGGCTTGCGACCCGGCGGCAGCTCGTCGATCACCGAAACGTCGAGGTCCGCGTAGTACGACATCGCCAGCGTACGCGGAATCGGCGTCGCGCTCATCATCAACTGGTGCGGCACGACGGTGGTCGTCGCCTCGAGCCGGTCACGCAGCGCCAGGCGCTGCGCCACGCCGAATCGATGCTGCTCGTCGACGATTGCCAGCCCGAGCCGCGCGAACGCGACCGCATCCTCGATCAGCGCATGCGTGCCGATCAGCAGCTGCGCCTCGCCGGAAGCGGCGCGCGCGCGCGCCGCTCTCTTTTCGGGCTCTTTCAATGACCCGGACAACCAGGCGATGCGCACGCCGATCCGCTCCAGCCACGGGCCGATCCTGCGCAGGTGCTGCTCGGCGAGAATTTCGGTGGGCGCCATGATCGCGGCCTGCCAGCCGCTGCCGATCGCCTGCGCCGCGGCGAGTGCGGCGATCACCGTCTTGCCGCTGCCGACATCGCCCTGCAGCAGCCGGTTCATCGGCTGCGCTGTCGCCAGCTCTCCGGCGATTTGCGTCCAGACGCGCTGCTGGGCACCGGTGAGGCGGAATGGCAGCGCCTGCAGCAGGCACCGTGCGAGCACGTCGTCGGACAGCGTCGGCGCACGCTGCGCCGCGCGGGCCGCGCGCGCGCGCTGCAGCGACAGTTGCTGGGCGAGCAATTCGTCGAAGATCACGCGTCGCCATGCCGGCGTCGTGCGCTCGTGCAGTGCACGGGCGGAGGTGTCGGGCGCCGGTTGATGGATCGCGCGCAGCGCGTCGGCCGACGCCGGCAGGCCCAGCGCGGCGAGCACCGCGGCGGGCACCGTTTCCGGCCACTGCACGGCACGCAGTGCGCGCAGGATCGTGGCGCGCAGCCGCGCCTGCCCGAGGCCGGAAACCGTGGGATAGACCGGCGTCAGTGCCTGCGGCAGCGGCTCGCCCTCGTCGACGACGCGGTAGCGCGGATGCACCATCTCGAGCCCGAACAGGCCGCCACGCGCCTCGCCGAAAGCGCGCACGCGGTTGCCGACGGCGAACTGGCGCAGTTGCGAGCCGTAGAAGTGGAAGAAGCGCAGCGTGATCGAACCGCTGTCGTCGCGCAATTCGACCGCCAGCGTGCGCCGCGGCCGCGCGACGATCTCCTGGCGCACGACCACGCCCTGCACCTGGGCCGTTTCGCCCGGGCGCAGCGCACCGAGCGCGGTAATGCGGGTTTCGTCCTCGTAACGGATCGGCAGGTGCAGGACGAGGTCCTGCTCGCGCCGGATGCCCAGCCGGGCGAACAGCGTCGCCCCGGAGGACGTCGAGGCCGCGGCGGCGACCTCGCTAGTGCGGCGCGCCACTGCACACGATCCGCGCCGCCCTCAATCGAGGACCACGATCGCCTCGGCCTCGAAGATCGCCCCGCGCGGCAGGCTGGCGACACCGACGGTCGAGCGCGCCGGATACGGCTGCGCGAAGTGGCGCTGCATGACCTCGTTGACCGCCGGGAAGTTGCCGGGATCGGTGAGGAACAGCGTGAGTTTCACGCAGTGCGCGAGCGAGCCGCCGGCGGCCTCGACCACCGCCTTCATGTTGCGGAACACCTGCTCGGCCTGCGCCTCGATGCCGCCGCCGACCAGCTGGCCGCTGGCGGGGTCCAGCGCAATCTGCCCCGACAGGTAGACGGTGTCGCCGGCACGCACCGCCTGCGAATAGGGCCCGATCGCCGCCGGCGCGCCGGACGTGGAAACGATGGTACGGTGGGTCGTGGTCATGGTCGTTCTCGCGGCGATGGTGGCGGAATCGGTGTCAGGTCGCATTCGCGGGCAGCGGGAAGATCAGGCAGGTGGTGGAGGCCCACGCATACATGCGGCCGGCCGCGTCGACCAGCCGCCCCTGGGCCACGCCGATCTGCCGCGAGACGTTGACGACGTGCGCTTCGGCGCGCACCGGGCCGGTCTTGTCGGTGAGTGCGCGCACGTAGTTCACCTTCAGCTCCAGCGTGGTGTAGACGAAACCCTGCTCGAGCATCGTGTGCACCGCGCAGCCGAGCGCCGAGTCGAGCAGCGTCGCGATGTAGCCGCCGTGCACCGAACCGATCGGGTTGTAGTAGTCGGGCTTGGGCGTCCCCTGGAAGACCATGTGGCCGCGCTCGGCTTCCACCGGCACGAAGTCGAGCGTCTGGAAGATCGGCGCCGACGGCACCTCGCCGCGCCCGATGCGCTCGAGGAACTGGAGCCCTGTGGTACGTCCGAGTTCCCCGGCCGGGATCTTGCCCGGCGGGGCCATCAGCAGCCGCACCTCGCGCTCGCGGGCCAGCCACAGCTCGAGCGTGGCGTCGGCGTCGGTCGCTTCCGGGGGGCGTCGGGTATTCATCGGCCGCATCGTATCAAGCGGAAGTCGACCCGGCCGCGATCACCCGAAGCGATCGGCGTCGCCATGCACGATTTCCGGCACGCCCCGTCGCGAAACAGCGATCCGGTCGGCATGGTCTTTCGCTCAGCGCCCGGACGTCGTCGAAAACACCGTCTCGAGCGCGATCGCCAGCACCGACATCATCAGCGTGGCGCCGAGGATCAGCGAGGCCATTGCAATCAGCACTGCGGGCCATCCGCTGGCCGAACGTCGTCCCGAACCGGCATTGCGCTGCGCATCCCACTTCGCGTCGGGCGTCAGGCAGATCACGATCGCCTCGAGCATCGCCGCCAGCGCGACGGCCGCGGCGAGGAAGAAGCCAGGGTGCCGGTACCACGGCTCGGCGCGCAGCGCGAGCGCCATCGCAGGCAGCGACCACAGCGGATAGACCCACCACCCGCGCGCGCCCAGGTACAGGCGATGGGCGCCGAGCGGGCCGGCGAACAGCGCGAGCGCGCCCGCGACGGTCTTCGAGCGGTGCGCGCGGGTGTTGGCGTCATCGGTCATCGGCAGGATTCCAGGGACGGCCCGAACGCCATTGTCCGATATCCGTCGACGATGCTGATAGACTCGACCGGCCTTCTTCCCGCACTGCCCGACCGCTCCATGCTCCCCCGTGACGTGCCCGCCTCCGAAGAGGCGCCGGGCCGGCCGCTGCAATCGGCGCCGCGGCGCGCGATCCGCATTCGTGGCGCGCGCCAGAACAACCTGAAGAACGTCGACCTCGACATCCCGACCGGCGAACTCGTCGTGGTGACCGGCGTCTCGGGCTCGGGCAAGTCGTCGCTGGTGTTCGACACGCTGTACGCCGAGGGGCAGCGCCGCTACGTCGAGACCTTCTCGGCCTATGCGCGGCAGTTCCTCGACCGGATGGACAAGCCGCAGGTCGACCGGATCGAGGGCGTGCCGCCGGCGATCGCGATCGACCAGACCAACCCGGTGCGCACCTCGCGCTCCACGGTCGGCACGATGACCGAGCTGAACGACCACCTGAAGCTGCTGTTCGCCCGCGCAGCGACGCTGCATTGCCGGCGCTGCGCGCGGCCGGTGCGACGCGACACGGTAGCGAGTGCCGGCGCGGCGATCGCCGCGCGCGCGGCCGCGATCGGCGATCCGCGGCTCGTGATCAGCTTTCCGATTCCGGTACCGGCGAACTTCACCGAGGACGAGGTCCGCTCCCACCTGCTGGCGCAGGGCTACGCGCGCGTGCAGACGATCGACGGCGCCGCCGACGCCCGGATCCTGCACGTCGCGCAGGATCGCTTCCGCGCCGGCGCGGTCGAAGACGCGCGGGCCGCCGAAGCGATCGAGGCGGCACTCGGGCGCGGCCACGGCCGCATGTCGGTGCACGTGCTCGACGACGACGGCAACGAGCAGGTGCGCTGGCGCTTCAGCAGCGGGTTGCATTGCGCCGACTGCGACATCGCCTACGCGGATCCGCTGCCGAGCCGGTTCTCGTTCAATTCGCCACTCGGCGCCTGCGAGACCTGCCGCGGCTTCGGCCGCGTGATCGGCATCGACCTCGGCCTGGTGATCCCCGACGAGGGCAAGACGCTGGCCGCAGGCGCGATCAAGCCGTGGCAGACCGAGAGCTTCCGGGAGTGCCAGCGCGACCTCGCAAGATTCGCGGCGAAGGCTGGCGTGCCGATGGACGTTCCGTGGCACGCGCTCTCCGACGCGCAGCGGCGCTGGGTGACCGAGGGCGGCAACGACTGGACCGGCAAGTGGGAGAAGCAGTGGTACGGCATCCGCCACTTCTTCGACTGGCTCGAGTCGAAAGCGTACCGGATGCACATCCGGGTGCTGCTGTCGAAATACCGCTCGTACACGCCCTGCCCGTCCTGCCGCGGTGCGCGCCTGAAGCCCGATGCACTGCTGTGGCGTGTCGGTTCGCTCGCGCAGGCGCGCGCGGCGCTGTCGGGCGACACATCGTACGCGCGCTTCCTGCCGGCGGACGTCGAATGGAGCGACACGCAGTTGCAGCAGATCGCCGGCCTGTCGATCCACGACCTGATGCTGCTGCCGATCGACCGGGTGGCCGGCTTCTTCGATGCGCTGGCGTTGCCCGCACCGCTCGACGACGCCACCGACCTGCTGCTGGGCGAGTTGCGCGCGCGGCTGCGCTACCTGCAGCAGGTCGGGCTCGGCTACCTGACGCTCGACCGTCAGTCGCGCACGCTGTCGGGCGGCGAGGTGCAGCGCATCAACCTGACCACCGCGCTGGGCACCTCGCTGGTGAACACGCTGTTCGTCCTCGACGAGCCGTCGATCGGGTTGCACCCGCGCGACATCAACCGGGTGATCGGTGTCATGCAGCGCCTGCGCGATGCCGGCAATTCGCTGGTGGTGGTCGAGCACGATCCGCAGGTGATGTTCGCCGCCGACCGGATGATCGACATCGGCCCCGGCCCCGGCGAGCGCGGCGGGCGCGTCGTCTTCGACGGCAACCCGCAGGCGCTGCGCGCCGCCGGCACGCTGACCGGCGACTACCTGTCGGGACGCAGACAGGTCGACACCGGCCATCCGCGATCGGTGAGTCCGTCGACGCAGAAGCTGCTGCTCGAAGGCGCGCGCGCACACAACCTGAAGCACGTCTCGGTCGAGATTCCGCTCGGGCGACTGGTCTGCCTGACCGGCGTCTCGGGCAGCGGCAAGTCCACGCTGATGCAGCACGTGCTGCTGCCCGCACTGCTGAAGGCGCGCGGCAGGCCCACCGAATCGCCGGGCGCGCACGACCGGCTGCTCGGCGACGACCGGATCGGCGACGTGGTCTTCGTCGACCAGTCGCCGATCGGCAAGACCGCGCGCAGCAATCCGGTCAGCTACGTCGGTGCGTTCGATCCGATCCGCAAGCGCTTCGCGGCGACCGACCTGGCGCGCGAGCGTGGCTACACCGCCGGCACCTTCAGTTTCAACGCCGGCGACGGGCGCTGCCCCACCTGCGGCGGCAACGGCTTCGAGCACGTCGAGATGCAGTTCCTGTCCGACGTCTACCTGCGCTGCCCCGACTGCGACGGCAAGCGCTTCCGTGCCGAGGTGCTCGAAGTCGCGATCGCCGGCCGCGACGGTCGCGCGCGCTCGGTCGCCGAAGTGCTCGACCTCACCGTCCACGAGGCGCTCGGAGTGTTCGCCGGCGAACGCGACGTCCGCGCCAGGCTGCAGCCGCTGGCCGACGTCGGCCTCGACTACCTGCGTCTCGGCCAGCCGGTGCCGACGCTCTCCGGCGGCGAGGCCCAGCGACTCAAGCTCGCGGGCTTCCTCGCGGAAGCCGCCAGCCAGGGTCTCGCACAGCCTGCCGCGCCCGGCCATGCCTTCGCGAAGACCGGCCGCCGCGGCACGCTGTTCATGTTCGACGAGCCGACCACCGGGCTGCACTTCGACGACGTCGCGAAGCTGCTGCGAGCCCTGCGCAAGCTGCTCGCTGCCGGCCACTCGCTGCTGGTCATCGAGCACAACCTCGACCTGGTCCGCGCCGCCGACTGGCTGATCGACCTGGGACCCGAGGGCGGCGACGCCGGCGGCCACGTCGTGGCCACCGGCACCCCCCAACAGCTGGCCAGCGAAGCGCGCACGCACACGGGGAAGGCTCTCGCCAATTACGAGAAGGCTCTTCGGCCCGAAACCAGCCACCGCACCGCAGTGGCCGGCGGGGTTCGGGCCGAAGAGCCCGGAGAAAGACCGCTGCAGAGCATTCTCCGCGAGCGGGCGCGCGAAGCGATCTTCGTGCACCACGCCCGCGAGCACAACCTGAAGAACATCGACGTCGAGATTCCGCGCGACAAGTTCACCGTGATCAGCGGCGTCTCGGGTTCGGGCAAGTCCACGCTCGCCTTCGACGTGATCTTCGGCGAAGGCCAGCGCCGTTACCTCGAATCGCTGAACGCCTATGCGCGCCAGTTCGTGCAACCGGCCTCGCGCCCCGACGTCGACGGCGTGTTCGGCATTCCGCCGACAGTGGCGATCGAGCAGCGCACCAGCCGCGGCGGGCGCAAGAGCACCGTCGCGACGCTCACCGAGACCTACCACTTCCTGCGCCTGCTCTACGTGAAGCTCGGCCAGCAGTACTGCCCCGACTGCGACCTGAGAATCGAACCGCAGGGGTTCGACGCGATTGCCGCGCGCATCCTGCGCGACTATCGCGGCCGGCACGTCGGCCTGCTCGCGCCGCTGGTGGTCGCGCGCAAGGGCGTCTACACCGACCTCGCGAAGTGGGCGAAGGCGAAGGGATTCGGGCACCTGCGCGTCGACGGCCGGTTCCTCCCCACCGACCGGTTCCCGCGGCTCGACCGCTACGTCGAACACGACATCGAATTGCCGGTGGCCGACCTCGTCGTCGATGCTGCCGACGAAGCGCGGTTGCGCGGCGCGCTGCGACGCGCACTCGACCTCGGCAAGGGGATCGTGATGGTCGCCTCGCCCCTCGGGGCACTGCGCGCGGCCACCGACCGTGACGACCCACAGGCCCAGGCGCACGCATCGGCAGCGCTCGAAACGCGATTGTTCTCGACGAAGCGCGCCTGCCCGTCGTGCGGTGCAAGTTTTCCCGAACCCGATCCGCGAATGTTCTCGTTCAATTCGAAAATCGGCTGGTGCCCGGCCTGCATCGGCACGGGCGTGCAGCTCCCGTACCTGCCGAGACCCGAGGCAAAGGGGCGCTCCGACCAGGATTCGACCACCGAGGCGATCGGCGCGCTCGCGGAAAGGCTCGCCGACCAGCTCGGCACGCAGGCCGGCACCGATGCCGCCGCCTCGACCGCTGCCGCCGCGGCCGCGCCGCGGCCGTGCCCGGCCTGCACCGGCAAGCGCCTGAACCGCACCGCGCTCGCGGTGAGACTGCTCGACCTGTCGATCGCGCAATTGACCGCGATGCCGATCGCCGATTGCGCGCGCTGGCTGAAGCAGGTCGGCTTCGCCGGCCGCGAGCAGGAAATCGCGCGCGACGTGCTCGCCGAGATCCGCTCGCGGCTCGCGTTCCTGTCCGACGTCGGGCTGGGGTACCTGGCGCTGGACCGGGCCGCGCCGACGCTGTCGGGCGGCGAAGCGCAACGCATCCGCCTGGCCGCGCAACTCGGCTCGAACCTGCAGGGCGTGTGCTACGTGCTCGACGAACCGACGATCGGGCTGCATCCGCACGACAACCGCATCCTGCTCGATACGCTCGAAGCACTGCGCGACAAGGGCAACACGCTGCTGGTGGTCGAGCACGACGAGGACACGATCCGCCGCGCCGACCACGTGATCGACATCGGCCCGGGCGCCGGCAGGCTGGGCGGGCGCATCATCGCCGTCGGCCACCACGAGGAACTCGCGACCCACCCGGACAGCCTCACCGGGCGCTTCCTCGCACACCCGCTCGCACACCCGCTCGGCGCGCCGCGTCCGGCCCCATCTGCCGAAGACTCCGACTGGCTCGTGCTGCGCGGCGCCCACCTGCACAACCTGCGCCACGTCAACGCGCGCATCCCGCTGCGGCGCATGACCGTGGTGACCGGGGTCTCGGGCTCCGGAAAGTCGACGCTGGCGCGCGACGTGCTGCTCGCCAACGCCGCCGCGCAGGTGCAGGCGCGCAATCAGCGCAAGGCGGCGCCGTCGCTGACCGGGGTCGAGCGCATCGAAAACTGGGAAGGCATCACGCGCGTGCTCGAAGTCGACCAGACGCCGATCGGCAAGACCCCGCGCTCGTGCCCGGCGACCTACGTCGGCTTCTGGGACGCGATCCGGCGCCTGTTCGCCGACACCAGCGAGGCGCGCATCCGCGGGTGGAGCGCGAGTCGCTTCAGCTTCAACACCGGCGGCGGGCGCTGCGTGGTCTGCGACGGGCAAGGCCAGCAGACGATCGAGATGAGCTTCCTGCCCGACGTGAAAGTGCTCTGCGACGCCTGCCGCGGCCGGCGCTTCGGCCAGGAGACGCTGGAGCTGCACTTGCGCGGCAAGAGCGTCGGCGACGTGCTCGCGATGGACGTCGACGAGGCCGTCGGGTTCTTCGCGGCGCACCCCTCCATTGCCCACCCGTTACGGCTGCTGCAGGACGTCGGCCTCGGCTACCTCACGCTCGGCCAGCCGAGCCCGACGCTGTCGGGCGGGGAAGCGCAGCGCATCAAGCTGGTCACCGAACTGGCGAAAGTGCGCATCGTCGGCGAAGGTGCCGACCACGACCCGCGGGTCGCGCGTGCGCGCAAGAAGGCGCTGGCCACCGGCCGCACGCCAGCACCCGGTCCGCACACGCTCTACGTGCTCGACGAGCCCACCGTCGGTCTGCACATGGCCGACGTCGAGAAACTGATTCGCGTGCTGCACCGCCTGGTGGACGCCGGCAATACGCTGGTGGTGGTCGAACACAACCTCGACATCTGGGCGGAAGCCGACTGGATCATCGACCTCGGGCCCGACGGCGGGATCGGCGGCGGGCGCATCGTCGCCACCGGCGCCCCGGCGGAACTGGCGCTCACCGGCGCGACGCACACGGCGCGGGTGCTGGGCGAATTCCTGGCCGCAGGGCAGCGCCGGCGCGCCGCAACGGCGCAGCCGGTCGATCCGCGAATTCCTGCGCACTGATCATCGTGGTCGCGCTGTCGGGCCCGCCCGGCGCGTGCAGTCGTTTCTGCACGCGAACGTCGATGCGATACTCGGCCCCGAGGTTCGTGCGCGGAGGCGCCCCATGCAGATCCCGATCCTGGTCGACGAGGCATCCGCGGTCGGCCTGCAGGACCAGATCTTCGACCAGATCCACACGCTGATCCTCGACGGGCGGCTTCCCGCCGGCTCGGCGTTGCCGGCCTCGCGTTCGCTGGCGCGCGACCTGGGCGTGTCGCGCAACACCGTGCTGGGCGCCTACCAGCGTCTCGCCGAGCAGGGGCTGGTACGCACCCGCGAGCAGGCAGGCACCTATGTTGCGCCGCACCAGCACGCGCTCGGGCCACGCCACGCACTGCACACGCCGGACGACCCGCAAGACGCGCAGGATGACCTCGGCGCCGCGCTGCAGCGGCGCCTGCGGTTTCGCTCCCGCCCTCATCGCGTGCTCAGCCCGCATCCGGTGCCACCGCACTACGACTTCTGGATCGGGCAGGTCGACCCGCGGCTGTACCCCACCAGAGCCTGGCGCACCCTCATCGCGCGGATGCTGGCGGCGCCAGCCGAGCCGCTGTGCCGCTACGGCGATCCGCAGGGGCTGCCGCAGTTGCGCGCAGCGATCGCCGCCTACGTCGGCGCAGCCCGCGGCATCGCCACCGACGCGTCGCGGGTGTTGATCACCAACGGCATCCAGGAAGGCCTGAGCCTGCTCGCGCGACTGCTGGTGCGGCCCGGTGTCGAGGTCGCGCTGGAAGACCCCTGCTATCGCGGTGCAAGCAGCGTGTTCGCCGATCACGGCGCACGCCTGTGCCCCGTGCCTGTCGACGGCGACGGGATCGACCCTGCGGCACTGCCGCCATCGGCCGCGCTGGTCTACGCCACGCCGTCGCACCAGTACCCGATGGGCGCGACCCTCTCGCTGGCGCGGCGCGAGGCGCTGCTCGCCTGGGGCCGCAGGGCCGGCGCCTACATCGTCGAAGACGACTACGACAGCGATTTCTACTACGACGAGGCGCCGCTGCCGGCGCTCAGGAGCGACGACCGTCATGACCAGGTGATCTACCTCGGCACGTTCTCGAAGTGCCTCGGCGCGGGGTTGCGTCTCGGCTACATGATCCTTCCGCGCCGGCTGGTCGGCCCGGCGCGCGCGGCCAAGGCCCTGCTCAGCAACTGCCAGCCCTGGCTCGACCAGGCCGCGCTGGCCGCCTTCGTCGCCGAAGGCGATCATGCGCACCACCTGCGCCAGTTGCGACGCATCTGCGCGGCGCGGCGCGATCACCTGCGCGCCGCGATCGCGCACCAGTTTCCCGGCGCGCGCGTCGCGGGTGCCCACAGCGGCATGCACCTCGCGGTGCACCTGCCACCGTTGATGCCCGGCGCGCAGCAGATCGAACCGGCGGCACGGCGAGCCGGCGTGGGCGTCTACGGCGTCGAGAGCGCCAATGCGCAACTGTTCGACGCACGGCGCTCCGGCGCACTCGACCGCTTCCTGTTGTTCGGCTACGCCGCGCTGGACGAAACCGCGATCAGCGAGGCGATCCTCGCGCTGCGACGCACCATCGACACGCTGCGCTGAGCCTGCAGCGCACTGGCACCATCGACAACGCGGCAACTGGTACTTCGCCGCCGCCACCCGCCCGTCCGATACTCGCCCGCAGGCACCACGCGATCGCCGACGGCGTCGCGCAAGCGCGCCGCCACGACAAGCGCCGCGACGCAAAAGGCGGCCACATGGACGGAGGGGAACATGAGACTCGCGCAGCTGTCGTTCGCCATGGTGCTGTCGCTGCTGGCGTGGATCGCCCCGGCGCAGGCGGCCATTCCCGACTCGGTGCCCGACGAGACGCTGAAGGCGCTGGAACTCGACCGCAACGCGACGCCGGCACAGCTTCACGATGCGCTGAGCAAGCGGGTGCAGTCCGAGAAGGACGGCTACGGCAAGGGCAGCCACGCGAAGTTCTGGGAACCGATCCCGATGAGCAAATATCTGGCGCCGTCGCTGTTCTACAAGGCCCCCGACGGACTCGACATGGTCGTCAAGCGCGAAGACTGTGTCGCGTGCCACGAGAAGATCACCGCAGGCCACGTGAGCGCGTGGAAGAAATCGCTGCACTCGGACCTCGATGCGCTGCGCGCGCTGCCGCAGGCCGATTCGCGCGCCTACAAGAAGGCGCATCTGGCCGAGGTCGAAGGCAACCTGCGTTCGCACGGCATCCTCGGCAACAGCGAGCCGCTGCGGCAGGTCAACTGCATCGACTGCCACATGGGCGTGGGCAAGGCGCAGGGCAACCACGCCAGGGATCTGCGCATGCCCGACACGACGGTCTGCGGCACCTGTCACCTGCGGCAGTTCGCCGAGCGCGAATCCGAGCGCGACACGCTCGCCTGGCCGCAGGACCAGTGGCCCGCCGGCCGTCCGTCGCATGCGCTCGACTACAAGGCGAACGTCGAGACCGCCACCTGGGCCGCACTGCAGCAGCGCGAAGTCGCCGAGGGCTGCACGATGTGCCACACGAACCAGAACAAGTGCGACAACTGCCATGGCCGCCACGAGTTCTCGGCGGTCGAGGCACGCAAGCCGCAGGCCTGCTCCACCTGCCACAACGGCGTCGACCACAACGAGTTCGAGGCGTTCATGCTGTCGCGCCACGGCGTGAACTTCCAGACCACCGGCCACACCTGGGACTGGAACGCGCCGCTGTCGAAGGCGATCGAGAAGGGCCAGACCGCACCCACCTGCGCCTACTGCCACATGGAGTACAAGGGCCAGTTCACCCACAACGTGGTGCGCAAGGTGCGCTGGGGGTTCCTGCCGTTCAAGAACATCGCCGACAACCTCGGGCACCCGTGGTTCACCGATCGGCGCGAGGCGTGGAAGGGCACCTGCCAGAACTGCCACTCGGCGAGCTTCGCCGAGGCGTACCTGACGATGATGGACAAGGGCATCGTTTCGGGGATGGAGCTGGTCGAGGAAGTCAGGCCGGTCGTGCAGGCGCTGTTCAACGACAGACTGATGGTCGGCCAGAAGACCAACCGACCGGCGCCCTTCGCGCCCGAGAAGGACGAAGCAGGCGGCTTCTTCGCGTTGTTCATGGCCAGCGGCAACAACCCGACGGTGGTCGACCGCACCTTCGCGGAAATGTGGGAACAGCACGTCGCGAAGCACTACAAAGGGCTCGCGCACGCGCACCCCGGCGGCTTCACCTACAGCGAGGGCTGGTCGCAGCTCGTCAGGAGCAAGACGATCATCCTCGAGGAAAACACGAAGCTGCGCGAGCAGGCCGCGTTGACGAAACGCGTCGCCGCCCTCGAGGCGCGCGGCGGCGTGAAGAAGACCTCGCTCGGCGGACCGGCTGCCGGGTCGCACGTTGCGTCACTGCCCGGGTCGTTCCCGGGTTGGGGCGGCGGCGCGGCGGCCGCAGGCAGCCTGATGGCGTTGTCGGGCGTGCTGCTGCTGCGGCGCTCGCGCAAACGCGAAGACGCCTCCGGGCACGACGCGTGAACCCGCTGCGGCGGCGCGCGCCGGGCGCAGTCCTGCTCGTCGCAGGACTCGCCCTCGCCGCCTTCGGCGCGAACGAACTGCTGCGCACGAAGGTACCGCCGTACCGCTACGAGGTGGTCGATGCTGCACCGCGGATCGACGACCCGGCGGTCGCCGACACGTTCGCGCAGGCGGGGCTCGGCCTGCGCCAGGCGCGGCTCGTCGAGAACCGCACCGGCGCGACGCTCGCCGAGCTGCGCTTCGGCGATGGCGTCGACGGGCCGGTGCTGTTCGATGGTGACGCCGGCGAGCACCTGAGCGGGTGCATCGACTTCTACTTCGC